>NZ_FRBU01000019.1 GCF_900142695.1 Flavobacterium xanthum
GCTTATAACGAATCTTAAAAATTCGATTATAAGCGTTTTTTTTGGTCTATAAAAATGACACAAATCAAAACAGACGATGTTTTTCAGTGCCCTCCGAAAGATTGGTGTTTTTTTATGCGCTATTTCTAAAAAAATCGAGTAGATAAGTTGCAAGCAGAAGAGAAGATCTTGTTCCACTTGGCCTATTTTCCTCGATCATAATTAATTGTTTGAAAAAGAGAATAAAGCAAATCCCTTAATTCTAAACCTACCTTGAATCCATTTCTTTTGTCCTTAATTTTCACAATGTTTTACTAATGCAGTCGTTTTTTGAAACTTCGTTCGTTAAATTTGAAAGACAATCATTAAATAAATAAAAACATGACAGTACAAATCAACACAGACAATAACGTAGAAGGGAACGCACGATTGAAAGCGTATATTTCAGATGAATTAGGAACCGCTTTAGCACGTTTTGAAGATAAAATTACCCGTTTAGAAGTGCATCTTGGAGACGAAAATAGTGCCAAGTCTGGACTCGATGACAAACGATGTCTTATCGAAGCCAGACCAATTAATATGCAGCCCTTAGCCGTTACAAATTACGCCGATACTACCGAGAAAGCATTTCACGGAGCCTTGGACAAAATTAAAAAAGTGTTGGAAACGACTTTCGAAAAAAAGAAAACATATTAAACAAGTACCTTTAGGTAAATAAAAAGAAATGACACTGACTTTTAAATAAGGCAGTGTCATTTTTTTTGGTTATCATTTGTGAGCAAATCAAACACTTATTTGTCAAACAATAATGTTGCTAACGTTTCATCCCTTTTATAGACATCCTCATAAAAATGAATGACGCCTTCCGTATCTACCCAAGCGGTAAAATAACCAATATAGACTGGGATTTTGTTTTTAAGCGTGTACCAATATTCCTCTCCATCATGCATCGCGGTCTCTATCTTCTCTGGATTCCATTTTGGATCATTTTTCATAATTATGGCTGCAAGTTCTTTTGGCTTGGCTACACGAATACATCCGTGGCTGAAAGCACGGTCTTCTTTTCCAAATAAACTTTTGGATGGGGTGTCGTGCAAATAAATTGCATTCGAATTGGGAAATAAAAATTTTACTAATCCCAATGAGTTTTCGGGTCCAGGTCGCTGTCTAACATAACTATCTTTCCATTCCATGTCATGTTCTTCTAAATAATTTGGATTTTTCTCAATGGCAGGAAGGATTTCTTTTTTGAGAATGCTTGTTGGTACATTCCAATAAGGTCGGAACACGATGTATTTCATTGGTGCACTAAAAATTACGGTTTTGTGCATTGCTTTTCCTACTACAACCTTAGAACGCAACTCTGGTTCGCCATCTCTAAAAAAAGTCAGTTCATAGGCAGGAATGTTGACCACAATCAATTCTTTAGATTTAGTAATATCATTGGATATCCATCGACAACGTTCCATATTAACCATGATGGTTTTGATGCGTTCCGCAACAGGCACGTTCATATATTTAATATGTTCCGGCAAAATCGTTTTGTTGAGGGTATTGCCACTTCTCTTTTTAAATTTCAAAATTCCAGTAGCTAATTCGGAATCATACACGGCACTTTTGGAATCACTAGACATATCATCGGTGATAAACAAACGTGTTCTGATTTGTGCAACAGCAGCAGCGCTGTCTCCAGGTTTATAGGATTTAACATTTGGATCAAGAGCAATTGCTTTCCATCCGCCTTTTTTTTCTATTTTGCGGTATTCCTGTAAAACATCTTTTAAAAGGAAATATTGCTTCAAAACACCTTTTTCTTCTTTGTTAATTAATGCAGGATTGATTAACAATGAATCTAAGTAACTCACATAAGATTGTCTTTTTCGAGGTAAAAACCATCCTAAATCTTTTGTTTTCTGAATGTCGATTCCGTCATATACTTTATCAGCATAAAAAAAGTACAAGGCAGAACTCAGCAACTCCGTTTCAATACTAGCCTTTTGATTGTCATCCGGATTATCGTAGATGTCGTCTAATTTTTCTTTATACGGAATGGCAGTTTCAATTCCTTCCAGATTCATGCTATTCACTTTGCTGTAAAGCAAACCGGCAAATTCATTTAAGCCGTCCTTATCAAACCAGATATAATGAAATTCATGTTTGCGGTACAATTGCTCAACATCGCCTCGATAGTTTTTTAGCTTTGGATATTTACCAAAGAAGGTCCCAATTTGAGTACTGTCAAAAGGTTTTTCAATTTCGTTTAAACGCGCTGGTGCCATCGCAACCTCTTTATTTTTCTTTTTGCAAGAAACAACAGTAAACAGTAGTGTAAAAACAACAACGAATAATAGGGGAAATAATTTTTTCATGATTCAATTTTAATTCGTGAAGAATGGATGGTTGGCAGTACAAAAATACATCAAATCAAGTACGGTAGTATCGGTTGCAAAGGAGCTGTATCATTGAACATGGAACACGTACTTATTATGTAGAGGTGTAAATAATAGAAAATAACGTATAAATATCTAATAATAAAATATTTGAGATTTAAAGATTGTTGTTTAGCAGATTATTTTCATCAAATATTTTTTTATTAATCCAAAAATTATGAAATAAATAGTATTCGTTTTTGTAAATTTTTGGCTGTTTTTATCTTTTATAGCTGTAGGGTAAAGCCTTATTTCAGAGTGTACTACCTTTTTTAAAGCAGCTGTTATTCGCTAATAAATAAGGGGCTTTTCCAAGTTCTTTATCATTAATAGTACTGCGCTCGAACTGTGGCGTAAAAATTTGAATTGTAATTTGTAGTTTGAAATCAATAAGAGCATCAGTTTTTATAGTATCTTGTATTTTAAACAGTAAAGGAGTACGCATGAATCAATTTTGGCAGGGCGCAAGAACTTATTTTAAAACGGCAAGTTTCAGGAAAGTAAGCAAAAGAATTGGTTATTTCTTTGCGGGATTAGTTGTGCTTATTTTTATATCTTCAGCGGTTGTGGCACTTTATTTTAATACTAATAAAGCAGAAATTGTAACCCAAATCAATGCTAAGATCAACGAAAATATTACCGGCACAATCCACATTGGAGCTATTAAATATAAATTCTTAAAGGGGTTTCCCAACATGACTTTGGCGTTGAGCCAAGTTGAATTGAAGGATAGTTTGTGGGTCTTTCATAAACGTACACTACTCAAGGCACAACAAATTGAGATTAGAATTGATCTTTGGGACTTGCTTTCAAATGAGATTAACATCAACAAAATCGAAATTCAGCAAGCAACTTTGCATTTGTTTAAAGGAAGAAATGGAATTGTAAACACGCATATATTTAAGGCTAAGCCAAAAGGCAAAAAATCAAAAAGCGCTACAACGTCAGCCTTTGATGAGATCATAATGGATCAAGTTCATTTCATTTCTGAAAATCAATTGGGAAACAAGTTGTTTGATTTCGACATTCTTGCTTTACGAAGTAAAATTGCATTTAGTGACGGAAATTGGCATACGAACCTGTATCTGAAAACAGTAGCTAAAAGCATGGCTTTCAATACTAAAAGAGGGAGTTTTATTAAGAATAGTTTGGTGGAAGGAGTTTTGACAGTTGTTTATTCCAACTCTAAAAACCAGATTAGTATTGCCACCACTAATTTTGGAATTGGCCCTGAGTTTTTTGATATCAAGGCTCATTTTAGTTTGGATGCAAACAAATCTCCTTTTGATATGGCCATTAAAACCTCCATATTGTGGCGCGAAGCTTCTGCTTTATTGAGTGCTAATATTAGTGCTAAAATTAACCAATTTGACTTAAAAAACCCTATAAATGTGAGTTGCTCCATTATTGGGGACATGAATGCTAAAGGAGATCCAGAAATTATTGTAAAGACAAACATTAGGGATAATGAACTCAAAATACCGGACGGGATTATTACCGACTGTACTTTTGACGCAACGTTCACCAACCAATATAAAAAAGGAGCGGGTTGTAATGATGTTAATTCTACGATTACCCTGACCGATTTTTCAGGGAAATACAAAACGATTCCTTTTAAAATTCCCATCGGAATTATTTCTAATTTTGAAAAAACAACTGCGGCAGGAAGTTTTAAATCAGATTTTAATGTATCTCGATTGAATGAGATTGTGACTAAAGATTTTATCCATTTTTCTGATGGTCAAGCCAAAGTGAATCTGGAATTTAAATTTGATATCTTGGATTTAAAAATACAACAACCATTGTTTACTGGAAATGTAGACGTTAAAAATGCAACCGTAAATTATGGACCAAGAAATTTGACTTTCGTAAAAACAGATATTGAGCTTGATTTTACTGAAGAAGCACTTTTGATAAAAAAAATTAATTTCAAAGACCGTAAGAATAAGGTTTTTATGGAGGGGAAAATTGATAATTTTCTGACGTTGTATTATGAAAATCCTGAAAAAATGAATGTCAATTGGGATATTTATGCTCCTTTTCTGGATATAAAACAATTTGTAGGTATTATCACTAATTCAGGTCAAAAAGCATCTAAAAAGAAAAATACAAAAGATGATTTTTCATCTGAATTGTATGCTGTAATTGATAAATGCCAAGTGGTGCTGAATTTGAAAGCAGATCAGATGGTGTACAGTAAACTGGAGGCGACTAATGCTAAAGCTACCATCCTATTGGTAAATAATCAGTTAATCGTGAAGAATGGCTGGGTGCAAAGTTCTGGCGGTACAATCTCCTTTGACGGAAAATTGGTCCCAAAAGATGACCTTTTCTTTTTACAGTCAAACACAAAAATTAATCGTGTCGATATTGCCCGATTCCTGACTTCGTTGAATAATTTTGGAATTCAATCTTTTCAACCTAAAAACATTAAAGGGTTTCTCTCCGCTTCCACCTCGGTGCAAGGAACGCTTCTCTCTGGTGGACAATTGAAAACAAATTCATTGGCAGGCAGTGCTAAATTTAAAATAGACCAAGGAGCATTGATTGATTTTGAACCCATCACTGCGATAGGTAAATATGCTTTTCCGTTTAGAGACGTCAATAATATTGTGTTTAGAAACCTATCTGGTAATTTTGACATAAATGGTGCTTTAGTTGGGGTAAAAGATTTGAAAGTAAGCTCTAACGTTTTGAATTTGGATGTGAATGGTGTTTATTCCTTTGGGAGAGGGACAAATTTGGCTTTGACGACACCGCTTAGAAATCCTAAAAAGGATGAGTTGATCACCGATAAAGTTGAAAGAGCTGAAAAGCGAAATAAGGGAATTGTATTGCATTTACTAGCAGTTGATGAAGAGGGAAAAATAAAAATCCGATGGGATAAAAACCATGAATAAATAGCAAAAAGGTATGAAACAAATAGTGATTTTACTGATTATTATGACTTTGTCAGGTTGCAAAAGTACGATGGTGAATCAAGCAAGCTTAAAAGCAAACAGCAATGCTACGCTTGATGCATGGCACAAAGCCGCAGCAGATGCGGATTACAATGCCTATTTTAATTTAATGACTGATGATGCTGTTTTCATAGGTACCGATGCGACAGAGAATTGGAATAAGACCGCATTTCAAGCATACGCGAAACCACATTTCGATAAAGGTAAAGCGTGGAGTTTTACTACTTTGGAACGGCATATTTATTCTGATGCAACGGGTAAAATAGCTTGGTTCGATGAATTGTTGAATACCCAAATGAAGATTTGCCGGGGTTCAGGTGTTTTGGTAAAAATAGATAAAGAGTGGAAAATACAGCAGTATGTGTTATCAATGACAGTACCTAATGAAAATTCGAATGAAGTGATTAAGGTAAAAGCTTCACTGGAAGACATGATGATCAAAACATTAAAATCGAAACAGTAGTATTATTTGGAGTCATTGTCAAAAAGGAGTTCTGCTAAACGATCATCCCTTAAATAGATATCATTAAAAAAATTAATTTCGCCAGAATCATTGACCCAAGTAGTGAAATAACCCAAGTGAACTGGAATTTTATTTTTTAGATAGCAGGTAGTTTCCTTATCGCCATCCATCGCTTTCTTTATGCGTTCCACGGGCCAATCAGGATTGCTGTTTAAAATTAAATAAGCCAATTCTTGTGCCTTATTTATGTTGATACATCCATGACTATAGGCGCGGTACTCCGACTCAAATAAAGTTGTGGATGGTGAGTCGTGTAAGTATATGTCATTAGAACTGGGAAAGATAAATTTTACTTTTCCTAAAGGATTTTTTGGACCTGGTTTTTGTCTCACTCGACCCTTATTCCACTCCATGTCATTATCAATTAAGTAGTTTTTATCTCCATCCATCGCTGTTTTTATTTCGCTTTGAACAATACTTGTTGGGATATTCCAGTAGGGACTAAATACTAGATGACTAATCATACTGCTAAAAATAACGGTTTCATTCATGGTACTACCAACAAAAACATTTGATTCTAATTCGGTTTTGCCGTCTCTTTTAAAAAATAGTTTAAAAGAAGGGATGTTCACAATGATGTATTCCGGTGCTTTGTTAAGTTCTGGCGCAATCCAACGGCAACGTTCCATATTTACCATAATTGTTTTGATATAATTTTCAATAGGAATGTTTAGCCTTTGAATGTGGCTTGAGGTAATGATTGGATCTGATTTATAGCCATTTCTTTTTTTGAAATTTAGAATACCAGCCAGCAGCTCTTCATCGTAGCGATTGCTTTTAGAGTCTTGTTTTAAATCACCAGTGATAGCAAGTCGTTGCCTGATTTGAGCAATGGTTTTGGAAGTGTCACCTAGTTTGTATTCCCGTATTGAGGAGTCTTTAACAATTACGTTCCAGTCCCCATTTTGTTCCATTTGTTGGTATTTTTTTAACACATCGCGGAGTTTGTAATACTGTCCAAATAGCAAATTATCATCTTTTTCTAATGATTGTGGATCAGTTAATAAAGACTGCAGTAGAGTGGCGTAAGAAAGGTTTTTTGGGGGTATAAACCAGCCAATTTCCCTTATTTTTTCAGGATCAATGCCCTTGTAAACTTTTTTGGCATAAAAAATAAACATTGTGGATAGCAGTAATTCAGTTTCAGTAGGAGTGAGAGTTGGCGTTACTTGTTTATTAAAAATGAGAGCAACTTTATCTTTGTAGGCAAAGCTTGACTTTAAGCCTTCCTGCTCGAGTTGATCTACTTTGGCTTGGAGTAAATGGGCAAACTCTATAATTCCTTCCTTGTCAAACCACACGGAATGGTAGTTTCGTTTTTTGTATAAAGCCAATACATCCAATTTGTGTTTTTTTAAATTAGGATATACTTTAAAAAATCTAGTAATGACTAAGCTGTCCACTTTGATATATGAGATGGTGTTTTTCTTTTTAGGGAGCGGTAGGTTCAAAGAAGGTTTGTTACTTGTTGTGTTTCTTAGACCGAAAGCGCTAGAATTTAAAAAGCTGAACAACAGTAGTATAATAAATAAAATAAGGTTTTTCATGGCCTGATTATTTATCTAAAGGTAAACAAAAATTTCCTTGATAGAAAGCGAATTAACAACTAGGGCATAGGTTGAAAGGATGAAAATAGGATGCTGGTGAAAAACGTTTTTTCATTTTTTTACCGCGATGGCATTCGGTCTTATATAATTCCTTAATTTTGCCGAAATATTGTAAAAAAGTGGGAAGCAAAAATAAATTAAAAAGATTCAAGGAAAACGAAACATTCACAAATGTTTTTCAACCAACTAGAGAGGAAGTAGTAGGAGATTTATTTCCCCTTAGAGGAAAATGGAATTCTGAATTTTTCAGAAATGATAATCCCCTAGTGCTAGAATTAGGTTGCGGAAAAGGAGAGTATGCGGTAGGTCTTGCCGAAAGATATCCCAATAAAAACTTTGTTGGAATAGATATTAAGGGAGCCCGTTTTTGGCGCGGTGCCAAAACTGCAGTTGAAACCGGCCTTCATAATGTGGCGTTTATCCGAACTCAAATTGAATTAATCAATCATATTTTTGCTGAAAATGAAGTAGACGAAATTTGGATTACTTTTCCAGATCCACAAATAAAATACAAAAGGACAAAACACAGAATGACAAATTCAGAGTTTTTGCAATTGTATAAAAAAGTACTTAAAAAAGACGGTGTTGTAAACTTAAAAACCGACAGTGAATTTATGCATGGTTATACTTTAGGATTGTTGCATGGGGAAGGACACGAGGTTTTGTATGCCAATCATAATGTATATGTAAATGAAGGAAGTCCAGAGGAAGTGACTGCTTTTCAAACTTTTTATGAGAAACAATATTTGCAAGTTAACAAAGCAATTACGTATATTCGATTCAAAATTAAACAATAGTTTTATATTTGAAATAGATTTTTTTGATTTTGCACTTGGCCTATGAATTTAATTACTTCCTTGTTTTTGGGTTTCGTTACTGCCTTCGTAGGGATTACACCTCCGGGATTGATTAATATGACAGCTGCCAAAGTGAATCTTAAAGAAGGAAAAAGAAGTGCTTTTTGGTTTGTCTTAGGAGCCGTAATTGTAATTTTCTTTCAAGCTGCACTAGCCATATTTTTTGCCCAGTTTATTAAGGAACGACCAGATGTAATTGTTTTATTGCGGGAAGTAGGTTTTGGGATTTTTTCAGCATTAACAATCTATTTTTTGTTGATCGCTAAAAAGCCAAAAAAGAAAAAAGGTAAAATTAAAAAAAAGAGTACCTCCACCCGTTTTTTTCTCGGAATGCTGCTCTCAGCACTGAATTTTTTTCCTATTCCTTATTACGTCTTTGTAAGTGTAACTTTAGCGTCGTACAATCTCTTTTACTTTGATACTGCACACGTTTTTATTTTTGTTTCAGGAGTGGTATTAGGTTCTTTTTTGGTATTCTATTTCTATATTACCTTTTTCCAAAAAATACAAGATAAAACAGATTATTTGATGCGTAATATGAATACTATTATTGGAAGCATCACAGGATTTATATCATTAGTTACCTTGATCAATATCATACGGTATTATCTAAAGTAATTTCCGTAAATTAAAACTTAAAAATAGATACCCTTATTATCCTTTTGGAAGCATGGCAAACGATAATTTTTTCGAAAGAGTATATGCAATTGCGAGGCAAATTCCATTTGGGAAAGTCACTTCGTACGGAGCAATTGCTAAATCTTTAGGAACTGCTCGTTCAGCTAGAATGGTGGGTTGGGCGATGAATGCTTCGCATAATCTGGACGATGTACCTGCACATCGGGTAGTTAACAGAAAGGGATTACTGACAGGGAAATTGCATTTTGACGGAACGAATCTCATGCAGCAATTATTAGAAAATGAAGGGATAGTTGTGGTTGATAACCAGATTGTAGATTTCGAAAAGCATTTTTGGCAGCCGCCAATGACTGAATAGGAATCTGAATTCAATTGATTAACTAGTTTATATAACAGAGACATTCATTCATTAGTAAGTAAAAAACGGCTGTTCTGTACTGAAATCTTAAGCGTAATTCCTTTAAATTCCCGCATCAACACCCTCCCGTTTTAACTGTTTCCTTGAATAAAACAGATGGTGAAATGCGTTTTACCTCCTGATAGGTCAGAATCAGTTTTATGACTCAAATAACCGCCGTGGGCTTCTATGATATTTTTCGAAAGCGTAAGTCCAATACCAGCGCCATTTTTTCTAGTAGTGAAAAAAGGGAGGAATATTTTGTCTGTAATTTCGCTTTCAATTCCTCCTCCATTATCAGATATGATGATGTAAAAACGATTATTTTGTGTTGCCGTAGTCAAGTGTATACTCTTTTCCTCTTTTTCTTTTAATGCAAAAACACTGTTGGTAATCAAATTGATAATTACTTGTTCTATTTGGTTTTTATCAAGGTCAATTATCTTATTTTTTTCGATTTCGTTGCTGATTTTTATATTTTCCGATTCGAAAATAGGAGACATCATTTTAAGACAATCTTCAAACAATAAATGAATTGGAGTTGGTTTTTTGTTTGGCGTAGGAAGCGCAGCGAGCTTCCGATAGTTCTCTACAAAAAACTGCAAATGATCACTTCTGTTGATAATGGTCGAAATGCTGCTTTTGATGTCTTCAAAATCTTCGGTTTCTAAATGGTCTTGGTCTACGATTTGTAGTAAATTTTGCGAAAGCGATCGAATGGGCGTCAGGGAATTCATTAATTCGTGAGAGATGATTTTCATCAAATTAATCCAAGCTTCTTTTTCTTTTTTCTCAATAACGCGCTGGATGCTGTCAAGCAGAATAATAAAGTAGTCTTTATTAAACGATTTTGTTAACGAAGTCTGCAACAGAAACGTTTGTGTGTCTTGCTGTTCGATTTTAATGTTTATGGACATTTTTAATTCGTTGAAGCCGGTATTTTCAATTTCTTGGCAAAGCGACGGCAGATAATTTTTTAGATAAATCCAATTTGTCACTTTCGGGACACTGAAAAGCGTCGAAAAGCAATCGTTCATCAGGAAAATATTCCAGTTGTCATGCTCTTTTTCTAAAATTATAACAGCGGTGTCGATATTGTTTATAATCGAGCGATATATTAATTCTTTTGAACTTAGGTCGTGTTGCTTCTCTTTCAGAATATCATACAACAGACATAAATTTTTATAATCTCCTTCTTTGCATGCAGCAGGGAAACTAGCAGAAAAGTCGTTGTTAAGTATCGAAATTATGGTTTTGTCATAAAAATTATATTTCTTTTTTATAAACGAATACATTTCGCCACCGATTAAAAGAGCAAAAACTAAAATAAGAACGCCACTATACAAATAGCTGTTTCCAAATAATAGAAGTGAAAAAGCAAGTGTTACAATGACAATAATAACTCTTGCAAAAAGCATATTGTAAAATTTCCAGCTATTCATTAGTCATTGTTTTTAATATCGTATTTTTCAAGTCTACGGTACAACGAAGCTCTCGATAAACCCAATTCTTCGGCGGTTTTGCTGATGTTTCCGTTATTTTTAAAAAGAGATCTTTCGATAGCATTTTTTTCTATTTCAGATAAGGGATGTTCCTCCGTTGTTAGTTTGTATTCAAAGTTGAGTAAGTCTAAATCAGTTACCGAAATCGTATTGTGATCTGACATAATCAAAGCTCTTTCAATCTTATTTTCTAATTCTCTAATGTTTCCTTTCCAAGGATAGCGTTCCATATATTCTGCGACATTGGAGTCAAAACAGACATCGTTTTGGTTGTATTTTTCGCCTAATTGTTTTAGAAGGAAGTGCGCCAGTGGTGTAATATCGTCTTTTCGCTCTCGCAAAGGCGGCAGGTTTATTTCCATGGTATTAATACGATACAACAAGTCTTCTCGAAATGTTTTGTTTGCAACTTCTGCTTTGATATCGCTGTTAGTTGCTGCTATGATTCTTACATTTAATGGTCGCGGTTTGCTTTCGCCTAGTCGGGTGACTTTCTTTGTTTGTAAAACATGCAATAGTTTTGATTGCAAATGCAAAGGGATGTTACCTATTTCGTCTAGAAAAATAGTTCCATTATCGGCTATTTCAAATCGTCCCGGAGTATCGGTTTTAGCATCGGTAAAAGCACCTTTGGCATAGCCAAAAAGTTCACTTTCAAATAAGTTTTCGCTTAACGAACCCAAATCAATGTGAATGAATGGTTTGTCTTTTCGGTCTGAATGCTGATGTATATGTTCAGCAAATACAAATTTACCTGTTCCGTTTTCTCCTAAAATAAGGACATTAGCATCTGTTTTTGCTACTTTTTCAGCAATGGAATACGCTTGTTTTATTTTGTAGGAACTTCCAATAAAATGTTTTTTAGGAGCGGGTTCTGAGTTTAATGTTCGATTGAGTTTTCGACTTTCAACAATGGCTTTATCTATAATGGAGAGTAATTTTTCGTTATCCCAAGGTTTTAAAATATAATCAAAAGCACCTATTTTCATGCCTTCTACTGCGGTTTCTATTTTGCCAAAAGCGGTCATCAATAGCACAACTGTTTTTGGCGACAGTGTTTTTATTTCTTTCAGCAAGTGAATGCCTTCCCGTCCATCTTCAAAACCAATGCGGTAGTTCATATCCAAGAGAACAACATCGATTTGGTTTTCACCAAGGATTGTAATTATTTTTTTTGGATCATTTGTTGTAAAAATTTCTTCAAAATGCTTCTTCAAGATCATTTTTGCCGAAAAAAGAATTTCTTCTTGATCGTCAACAATAAGTATTTTGGCTTGTTTTTTTCGCATCATTATATGTTTTTGTTCACTTTTGAACGGAGGACTGTCCGTTTTTGAACATTTTATTTTTTAGATTTTTTGTAACCGTGTTGATAACCATTGTTTTAGGAATTATAAATCCTTTGGCATGCTTTTGTGTGTTGATAATCAGTAAATTATTAAAAAAAATGGACAAGGTTATTCCCCGTAAAAATAGAAAATTTAGGTACTTAACAATAGGATTTGTGAGTTTTTTAGTTGTTGGAGCAGTTGTTTATGCTTCGGTATCTAAAAAGCGAAGTTTAAATGTAAAAGCGGATGAACTATTGGTAAAAGAAGTTAGCCAAGAGTTTTTTGAAGATTTTATTATTTTTCAGGCCAAAGTGGAACCATTGAATTTGGTGTTGGTCAATATTATCGAAGGTGGTTCAGTCAAAGAAATTTTTGTTGAAAACGGAGTAATGGTGAAGCAAGGACAACCGCTAGCACGCATTTACAATCCGAATACAGAATTGCATTACTTGACGCAGGAAACAGCAATCATTGAGCAAATTAATAATTTGAATACCGGTAAACTTAATATTAGAAATCAAGAACTGAGTTTGACTAAAGATTTGGCTATAATTGAACATGATTATAACGATGCTAAGAGGGTGTATGATATGAATGCTAAATTATTTGAGAAAGATATAATAGCAAGAAATGATTGGAATTTGATAAAGGAAAGTCTGCGTTTTCAAGAAGAACGTAAAAGTAATATTCGTACGAGTATTCAAAAGGAGAAACAAACTAATCAAATACAGATTTCGCAAATTAATCGCTCGATACAAACGATGGAAATGAGCTTGGATATTCTAAGGAGTAATAAAAAAAACTTCTTGATTGCGGCACCAGTTTCAGGAAGATTAACTTCATTTGAACCTATTTTAGGAAAAACATTTCAAGCTGGAGAAAGTATTGGTAGAATTGATTCTCGCGAAGGCTACAAGTTGAGCGCGCAAGTAGATGAATTTTACTTGGAAAAAATTCGTGTGGGGTTGAAAGGCCAAATTGAATATAAGGGGAAAACAGTAGTCGTGTCTGTGGTAAAAGTGATTCCAGAGGTTAAAAACGGTCGTTTTCAGGTGGAATTGCTTTTTGATTCCAAAGAAGATTTAGCACTGCAAGACGGATTAAGTTTTGGCGTGAAGCTTATTTTATCTGAAAAGAATAAAATTTTGGTCATTCCAAAAGGAAGTTTCAATCAGGAAACCGCTGGAAAGTGGCTATTTGTTGTCAACGGAAGCAAAGGAGTAAGAAGAAATATAAAATTAGGTAGAGAAAATCCTTCTTATTATGAAGTGTTAGAAGGATTAAAACAAGGAGAAAAAGTAATAACGTCGTCTTATGCCGACTATAAAGAAGTCGAAGAACTGAATATACAGTAAAAACGGAATGCAGCTGTACTGCGTTCTTTAATCAAAAACATAAAAAACTATAAAAGGATGATAACAATTCAAAACCTAACCAAGATCTTCAGAACAGAAGAGTTAGAAACTTCGGCTTTAAGCGGGATAAATTTGCAAATCAATGAGGGAGATTTTCTTTCGATTATGGGCCCGTCGGGTTGCGGAAAATCGACATTACTTAATATCATCGGATTATTGGATAGTGCTTCAGACGGGAGTTATACCTTGTCTAACCAAGAAATGATTGGACTAAAAGAAAAAGGACGTTCTAGTGTTCGTAAGGAAAATATCGGATTTATTTTTCAGAATTTTAACCTTATAGACGAGCTTTCGGTTTATGATAATATCGAATTACCGTTAATCTACAATAACGTAAAGGCTTCGGAAAGAAGATTAAGAGTAGAAGCAATTGCCGAAAAATTAAACATTACGCATCGATTGAAGCATTATCCCCAACAACTTTCTGGTGGGCAACAACAACGTGTGGCTGTAGCGAGAGCTTTGATAAACGATCCTAAAATTATTTTGGCTGATGAGCCTACAGGAAATTTAGACAGTAAAAACGGAAATGAAGTTATGGAATTACTAACTGACTTACATGCCAAAGGTGCAACTATATTGATGGTTACCCATTCTGATTATGATGCGTCATTTTCTCAAAGAACCATTCTTATGAAGGATGGCGTTGTTTTCTCTGAAAAAATGAATCAAAGAAATGTAGATGTTTTTAAAATATAATAATTATGATACTATTAATCGTCGAATTCATTTTTGAATTGCTTTGCAACACACTCTTTCAATAAGCTACGATTTCAATCATCACACGAGCCAAAGTGGCGAACTGGCGAAGCAATCAAAATCAACGAATTAAAAATTATGGCACACAACTGGATAAAAATATTTATATACCACCTCAAGCAAAATAAACTGTTTTCGTTTCTCAATGTTTTGGGGCTGAGTATTGGGATTGCGGGGTTAATTTTTGCATTATTATATTGGAATGACGAGCATAGTTACAATGAATGGAATCCTGAAAAAGACACTGTTTTTCAGGTTTTGGTTAAATTAAGTGATTCGCCTGCTTCGTCAGATTGTTCTTTATTTCTAAAACCTGTTTTAGATAAAGACACTAATGTAGAAAGCATTATGTATGCTGACAGTTGGTATCAAAAGGATAAAATTATTTATAATGGAAAGAAAGAGTTTATAGATAAAATCATCAATGTAGAGCATAATTTCTTTTCTTTTTTCCCTTTCAAAATTATCAAGGGAGATGCTGTTTCAGCTTTAAAAGATGATTCCAGTATTGCTATTTCTGATGATATAGCCAAAAGAGTTTTTGGAGATGAAAATCCAATCGGGAAACAAGTAAAATGCTTAGACCACAGGTTTGTTGTGCGAGCCGTTTATCAAATTCCTGGGAATTCATCAATAGCACCAAATGCCGTAGTCAATAGAATGAAGGAATTGACGGCGACATATATGACAGCTCCTTTTGCTTTTAAATTATTAATAAAAGTCAAGGATCCATTAAAAATTGAGAATACAAGAAAGAGCCTAGAAAGGCTATATAATTATGATTTTATAATAAGAGTTGCAAAGGAGGCGGGCTTTACTCCTGAGGAAATGGCTAAGAAAATCGGTCATTTTACAGTTTTTATGGAACCTCTTTCAAAAGCAAGATTGCATTGTGTAGCGGATAGCTATCCTGAAGGTAGAGGTAATTATCAATTTTTGTTAATCATGATGAGTTTATCCATTTTGATTCTCATTTTATCCATTGTTAATTATATCAATTTGGCAACAGCCAATGCAATAAATCGAGCGAAAGAAGTTGGAGTCCGTAAAATTGTAGGTGCTTCTAAAGGCAACATTATAAGGCAATTTATTTTTGAAACTATTTTAATAAGCTTGTTTTCGGTTTTACTAGCATTAGTAATTGTAGAACTAACTATGCCTCATTATAACAACTTTTTAGACAAAAATCTTGTACTTCTAGGAAATCAATTTTACCTGCAATTAATTCTGATTTTTATAATTACAGTTTTGGTTGCAGGAATATTTCCAGCGATTTATGTATCCAATTTTGAAACTTTAAAAGTATTAAAAGGAAATTTTGGAAGAAGCAAAAACGGTATAGGATTGCGTAATGGAATGCTTATTTTTCAATTTGCAGTTGCTACTTTTTTTATTATTGGTTCTTACATTGTATATCAACAAGTTCAATACTTAAGCAATAAAGATCTTGGTTTTAAAGGAGACCAAGTGATTTCTGTACCATTACATTTTCCATCGTCAGATTATGAAGTAGAAAATGTTGGACAACATATTTACAATAAATACACCATTATAAAACAAGAATTAAGCAAAATTAAAGGAGTTAGACAAGCTTCAACTGGTCTTATGTCGTTTGATGGTTCAGACAATTCAATAACACCTGTTTTATATAACGACGAACTCTTTAAAGTGAAGAGCATAGCTTTAGACTTTGGGCTGTTTGAGATGTTAAATATAAAAATAGCAAAAGGTAGAAATTTTGACAGAAAACTAGCTTCGGATACGATTAATTCAGTGATGATAAACGAAACTGCTCTAAAATTAATGAACATTAAAAATCCAATTGCTAAAGAAATTATAGTAAGAAATAAAAATTTGAAAATTATTGGTATTATTAAAGATTTTAATCTGTTAAGTCCTGAAGAAAAAGTACCGCCAATTGTTTTTTATCATTTAAAAACGGTAGATATAGCTAGAAATATAGACAAAGTTTTCATAAAACTGGATTCTGATAATATGGAAAATACTATTGTGAATATCGAGAAATTTTGGAGAACAGTTGATAAAGAATACCCGTTTAAATACGATTTTGTAGATAAAGAATATGCCAGAACGTATGAAGGTTATGTTAAACAAAAAAACATCTTTTCATTGCTAAATGTAGTTGTCATTGGTATTGCTCTTTTTGGCTTGTTTGCTTTGGCTTCTTACTCCATACAAAGGCGTATGAAAGAAATTGCGATTAGGAAAGCATTAGGCGCAGATACGAATATGTTACTCAGAGAGCTGTCTGCGCAATACATTTTGTATTGCATTATCGGGTTTTTGATAGCGTTGTTTCCTGTTTATTATTTGCTAAATAAATGGCTTGAGAATTTTGCTTATCGAATAGATATTTCTATTTATCCCTTTATAATTGGATTTCTGGCTTTAATGTTACTCACTTTAATAGTTATTTTGTCTAAAGCCTATCAAGCAACAAAAGTTGATGTTCTAAAATATTTAAAATACGAATAATGTTTTAAGAAAAGTACTAATTAGACCCGTCAGCAATTCATTGCTAGTCGGGTTTGTGTCTTGTCAAATTAGGACTTATCGCCCTATCAATAAATCCAATCCAATTCCTTTATTTAAAGAACTTAATCCGCTATCTTTGTAATCTGAAATCAGTTTAAATAAAGATAATATTCTGGCGTTACATTGCCAATAGAAAACAATTAACTAAAAATGAAATTAGATAGAAAAGATATTCTTAAAGCTTTAGAAACGATTACTATAGCTGGAGAAGGAAAAAACATGGTGGAGAGTGGAGCAATTGCAAATGTAATTACTTTTGGCGATGAGGTTGTAGTTGATTTAGTTTTGCATACACCAGCCATGCATATTAAAAAACGGGCAGAAGAGGACATTAAAAAAGCAATTCTTGAATTAGTATCTGCTGCTGCAAAAATAAAAATCAATAGTAAAGTAGAGGTTCCGGACAAACCAGAAATTAAAGGGAAACAAATCCCTGGAATAAAAAATATCATAGGAGTAGCTTCTGGTAAAGGAGGAGTAGGGAAATCTACTGTTACTGCTAATCTAGCGGTGTCTTTAGCAAAAATGGGATTCTCAGTTGGGATCCTTGATGCTGATATTTACGGGCCGTCGATGCCTATTATGTTTGATGTTGAAAGCGAGAAGCCAATTTCTGTAACCGTTGATGGGAAATCAAAAATGAAACCTGTTGAAAGTTACGAAGTTAAAATTCTTTCTATTGGGTTTTTTACAGCGCCAAGTCAAGCAGTAATCTGGAGGGGACCTATGGCTTCAAAAGCGTTGAACCAAATGATATTTGATGCTGATTGGGGAGAATTAGACTTTATGTTAGTCGATTTGCCACCGGGTACTGGAGATATTCATCTTTCGATTGTACAATCATTGCCTATCACGGGTGTTGTAATCGTAAGTACGCCGCAAGCGGTTGCTTTGGCTGATGCCAAAAAAGGAGTTTCCATGTTTATGTCTGAAGCGATAAATGTTCCAGTTTTAGGAATTATAGAGAACATGGCCTATTTCACACCAGAAGAACTACCTGAAAATAAATACTACATTTTTGGAAAAGAAGGAGCTAGAAATCTAGCAGATGATTTAGAAGTACCGTTTTTAGGTGAAGTGCCCATAGTACAATCCATTCGAGAAGCAGGAGATTACGGCCGACCTGCAGCAATGCAAGCGGGTTCAATAATTGAAACTGTTTTTGAAGAAATTACGAGAAATGTAGTACGCGAAGTTATCAACAGAAATGAAAGTTTACCAGCCACAGAAGCGGTTAAGATTACAACGATGGCGGGTTGTTCAGCAGTGAAAAAAAATTAGAAAATTGACAATTAGAGAATTAGAAAAAGTAGAAATTAGGATCTTTTACATGATTTCTACTCTTTACATTTTCTACTCTTTAAATCTATAAACAAACAAAATGACAACAGAAGAATTAACAATAGAAGTTCAAAAGGCACTAGAAGAAATTAGACCCTTTTTAAATTCAGATGGTGGGGACATAACACTGATTTCTATCGAGGATGGTAAACACGTAAAAGTTCGCCTTGAAGGAGCCTGTACTAGTTGCAGTGTTAACCAAATGACACTGAGAGCCGGTGTGGAAACGACCATCAAAAAGTTTGCTCCCCAAATTGAAACTGTTGTAAATATCATGTAAATACGTTAAAATTTTCCCTTTAAAAGAAAATGCCCTTTTTAATAGGTATTAGATTTTTTTAAAAGGGGTATTCTTTTGATGATTTATTTGTGGTTTTTTTGTACTGTTAAAATCGCTAATTTCTAATTAAGGCGCTCAAATCTTCCACGACTTCCAGTACGCTATAAATTGATAACTAAACAATTCCAAATTTAAAAAAATGGATGTATTAATAAAAATTAAAGACAGAGAAGGAATAGTACATGAATTGCAAGCTCCTACAGATATGGCGATGAATATCATGGAATTATGCAAAGCTTATGAACTTCCTGTAGAAGGTACTTGTGGCGGAATGGCCATGTGTGCTTCTTGTCAATGTTATGTTTTAAACGATGTGGTCTTGCCAGAAATGGGTGATGATGAGGAAGCCATGTTGTCAGAGGCGTTTTATGTCAAGCCAAATAGCCGCTTAGGCTGCCAAATTCCAATAACGGAAAGCCTTGAAGGATTAGAATTAGAATTGGCTCCAGAGAATTAAAAAAAGGCGAGATAAAATTCTCGCCTTTATGAATTTGTATATTCCCAATTGTACCCAATAGTAAGTTCAGAAACTTCTAGCGACAAGCCTTTGAATAGTTGTTTGAGAACCAGTTTTGAAAGTTGTACTGCTGCAGGCGTTGTAATTTGTAAAAAAAAAGAGTTGGGTTTTTTAGTAAATTAATATTAAGCCAATTCAACATTCATCATAATGGTCTCTTCGATAGCATCCCAAAGGCCAATTCGTTTTTCTAAAGCTAGCTTGGAAACTTCCTCTACATCGGACCATTTTTGTGCATCTGTTCCGCATAATTCCGTGATCATTTTCATGGCCATAGGACCATGTTCATCAGCGTCTAATTCAATATGTCTTTCGAAATAATAAATAAGTTTAGTTAAATCCGTCTCGGGAAAATTGGCTTGAAAATTTCTTAGGATTTCGGTAAACATACTCGGAATTAAATCCTCGCGACCAAAAGTGAATGCAGCAGCAATTTCATGTGATTTTCCTTCTTCTATAACTCGGAATGTAAAATCTAAAAAAGCTTTGATATTAGGATGCAAATTGCTTTTTTTGATTGCAACAAATATGTTTTTAAGCGAATCTACCTCAGTTAAAAAATGTTCGATTCCACTGGTGTTCGCATCACAGGCTTTCATCGCTTCAATATACATCTCATAATGACTGGAGCGCTTTCCGTCTAATGTTAAATCAGATTCCTCCGCAACCACAATTTCGTTAATTAAATACCTAGTTTGTGGGTTTTCTGTTGCGAACCACGGAGTTGTTGTACACGTTAATTTAGACTGTAAAGCTTTTAACAAAGACATAAAGTCCCAAACCGCATAAACATGATTTTCTAAAAAACACTGTAAATCCTCAACGGTTTTTACTTTTTTGTATAAAGTATGTTGTAACAATAGTTCTTTTTGGGACTGAATACTATTGTTGATTGTTGCAATATTCATAGGTGGTATTTTTTATGTAAATATAAAAAAGCTTCTTGTTTCCAAGAAGCTTTTACTATCAATTTTATAAATACTTTAATAGTCGTTTACTACTATTTAAAAGCTGGAATTCCTGTGATATCCATACCAGTAATTAGTAGGTGTATGTCATGTGTTCCTTCATAGGTGATTACCGATTCTAGATTCATCATGTGTCGCATAATAGAATATTCTCCAGTTATTCCCATTCCTCCTAATATCTGTCTGGCTTCTCGAGCAATGTTAATTGCCATGTCTACGTTATTTCTTTTTGCCATCGAAATTTGAGCGGTTGTTGCACGTCCTTCATTTCTTAAAACACCCAATCTCCATGTTAATAATTGTGCTTTTGTGATTTCAGTAATCATTTCGGCCAATTTCTTTTGTTGCAATTGCGTTCCTGCAATGGGTTTGTCAAACTGTATTCTCTCCTTTGCGTAGCGTAAAGCGGTATCGTAACAATCCATCGCGGCACCTATAGCACCCCATGCAATTCCGTATCGCGCTGAATCAAGACAACCAAGTGGCGCTCCTAATCCTGATTTATTAGGCAATAAATTTTCTTTTGGTACTTTGACATTATCAAAAATTAATTCCCCTGTTGAAGAGGCTCGAAGCGACCATTTGTTATGTGTCTCAGGAGTAGAAAAACCTTCCATGCCACGTTCTACAATTAAACCGTGAATTCTTCCTTCTTCATTTTTTGCCCAAACTATAGCAATATCAGCAAAGGGAGCATTTGAAATCCACATTTTGGCACCATTCAATAAATAATGGTCACCCATATCTTTAAAGTTGGTGATCATGCTTCCTGGATCTGAACCGTAATTGGGTTCAGTTAATCCAAAGCAACCCATAAATTCACCGGTAGCTAACTTAGGTAGGTATTTAACACGTTGTTCCTCGTTTCCGTATTTCCAAATAGGATACATCACGAGAGAAGACTGCACAGATGAAGTGGAGCGAACACCAGAATCGCCACGTTCAATTTCTTGCATGATCAGCCCGTAGGAAATTTGGTCTAAACCAGCTCCGCCATATTCCTGAGGAATATATGGGCCAAAGCCACCTATTTCACCTAACCCTTTAATAATTTGTTTTGGGAATTCTGCTTTTTGAGCATATTCTTCTATAATTGGGGACACTTCACGTTTTACCCATGCTCGGGCAGAATCACGAACTAATTTGTGTTCTTCTGTTAGTAAATCGTCTAGGTTATAGTAATCTGGAGATTGAAATAAGTCTGGTTTCATGGTTTTATGAATTTTATAGAGCACAAATTTACATAAAGAAATATAACAAAAGCATTAACAATTGTTATATTTTTCTATATTTGATTTGCTTACTCATGCAATTTAGTTCTAAAGTACAACAAAAGTTTAAATTAAATTGGAAACTGAGGGAATTTAGGTTTTGTTTAAAAGATTTTTTTTACATATTCAAATAAAACTCCTGAGTCACTTCTACATATTCTGGAGTGTAAATATGTCTTGAAGTTTCGATGATTAATTCGTCAGTTAAAAAATCTGTACTTTCTGTAATCACAGTTTTTCAACGATTCGTTCGACCTTGAGGTTTTTCAGCTTAATGTTATTCAGATATAGATTTTTCGAGTAATTGAGTAGTGCAAATTTTGCTATTTATCTCTACCTTGTGGGGATTTAAAATTAAAATTTTGTTAACTAAAAAGTTGCTTTTTAACCATGACGACAAGCCTTCAGAGAATTGCCCTAGTGTTATTTTGTTTTTTCTTAAATCTTGCTGCAAGTCAAACAAAGCAAATAAAATTAAAGTTAACGAGTAATCCAGATACTTTTAATTTAAACGAATATCAGTCGGATTTAAGACCGTTGTCCTATACTGATAATTTTATAGGGATTCCTGAACTTGATTCCTTAAAATTTCATTTCGTAGCAATGGATTATGTGCAATATGCGTATGACATGTATAAAGATAATAAACTGGAGAAGACTAAAGCACTTGCCTACTTCAAAAGATTAAAAATAGACACACTTGCACTATCGCATAAGAAAATTAATCAAGAGCTAATCGTGCTTATTGGTTTTAAGAAAAATAAGCAAGTACTAATTGCTGATACCAACAAGAATAAGGATTTTAGTGACGAAATTAAATATGAATACAACATATTACCAAATGCTGACGAGGCTTTGATTAAAAATTATTTGCCTTCAATTTATAAATTCGAATATTTTGAAAATAAAAAAATTATAAAATTTGAACGAAAGTTTGTTTTAATTCCTGATAAGGAGAATGAAGTATCCCAAAAGATCGATAAAAAAGATATTCCCTACTTATCCTTTCTTAAATTTGTAGATGCTTGGGTAGGGAAAGCGGCTGGTTATGAGTTTTATTTTTCTGATTTCTATGCTAAAAGTAAATTCTATGTTAAAGATAAAAACACTAATTTTTCGAAAGATTTTGTTTTTAATAAGCAGTTTAAGTATTCTTTCAATGATACAATTGCTATAAATAATTCAAATTACACAATTAAAAGACAATTGAAAATGGATTCATTGTTTCTAAATCCGGTCAAAAAAGGGTATGTCGAACGATTTACAATTGGGAATATGATACCTTTAAATTATACTTTTAGAGATTTGTACAATAATAATTTTGTTCTTAAAGATGCGTTAAAAGATAAGGATTTTTTGCTTTTGGAATTTTGGGGCACTTGGTGTGGTCCTTGTGTTAAATTTTATCCACATATCAGAGAATTTTATGATACAAACGAAAAAAAAATAAATATTCTTGGTGTCGCTGTTGATAATTCGAATGAAGAAGTATTAGAATATGTAAAGAAAAATAATGTAAAATGGCAACAAGTGTTTATGAAATTAAATGATAGTAATACATTTATAAAACAGCTTAATATACAAGCATATCCAACAATCGTTTTGATAGATAAAAAAGGTCAAATTACTTTTGTTGGTGCAGGAGACTCTTTGTCTTTAGGATTGATTGGTAAAATCATAGCCAAATAGTTTTTGGTTTTGCATCATATTCATTTTAATAAATTTGATTTTTGAGTTTGCTGACAATTACATCTTCAAATAAAAATCCTTAGTCAAGCCAATGTATTCTGGAGTATAGATATGTCTAGCGGTTTCAATAACGAGTTCATCAACAGAGAAATCAACTTCTTTTTTTCGGCTAAAGGCCAATAAACTTCTCTTTATTTCGGTAGTTGGAGTTCCTTTTACTCGTGTAATTTTCATTGGATAAAGTTCATATTCTTTGGCTATAGCCAAAAATCGATCTTCCTCTTTGAACGGAATGATTACTGAAAAAATACCATTTTCAGACAATAATAAATCAGCAGCTTCAATTAAATCCTCAAAAGGCATCGCATCTTGAAAACGGGCTAAATCGCGTTGTTCGTTTTCTGTTTTGTAATCTTCGCTGTAAAAAGGGGGATTAGAAATAATTAAATCATACTCATCTTCTGGTTCTTCTACAAACTCATCTAAACCGGCATGGAAACAAAATAAGCGGTCACTCCAAGGGGAGTTTTCAAAATTATCTACGGATTGTTCATAAGCTTCTCCGTCAATTTCTAGCGCGTCAATTTGCTCCGCATTGGTTCTTTGTGCCAACATTAAGGCTATGATACCTGTTCCTGTACCAATATCTAATATGCCGAAAGGATTGTTCGTTATTGGCGTCCAAGCACCTAGCAATACACCATCAGTACCAACTTTCATGGCACAACGATCCTGTTCGATAGTAAATTGTTTGAATTGGAACAAAATGATTTTAGATTGAGGATTAACGATTGCAGATTGCAGATTTTTTTTAATAGAATACTAAAAACTGAATACGGATCACTTTTCTAGATGATTAGCGATTGGTGATTGCGTATTTGTTAGACTGAGCACTTTTTTTATAAGTACATCTCAATCAATCCTTCTGGTAAATCCATGATGACTTTCTTATTTTCTCTGTCAATTTTCACAAGAAAATGGTCAATCATAGGAATGAGGATTTCTACTTCGCCATTAAGTACTTCAAAAAGAGGTTGGGCAGTAGTGTCGTTTATGGATTGAATTTTTCCAACAACTCCTAAGCGTGTGTCTTCAACTTCAAATCCTATTACCTCGTGGAAATAGAATTTGTTACCAGTAAGTTTTGGTAACATTTTTAAAGGAAGGTAGATTGCGTTCCCTAGTATAGCATCTGCATCTTCTTCAGTATTCATGTCTTCAAAACGAATTCGGAGGAAATCGTTTTTGTGCAGGGAACTGCTTTCAATAAAAAATGGAACCAAGTGTTTGTTGCATTCAACAAACACTGATTCCAAGTTTTCGTATAACTCTGGTTCATCCGTGTCTAAATAGGCAAGAACTTCCCCTTTGAAACTAAATTTTTTAGCGATCTTACCTAAGTAGAAACAATCTTCTTTACGCATCTTCGCTTTTAAAATTATGCTTCAGTAGTTTCGTTATTTTCTTCTGCAGCAGGAGTCTCTTCAGCCGAAGCTTCAACTTCTTCCTCTACAGCTGGATTTGCAGCGGCAATAGCATCTGCTTCAGCTTGTGCAGCTGCAGCTAAACGTTTTGCATTTACATCTTGTTCTGCTTTGAAAGCTTTAGCTTTAACATCAGCTTGCGCCTTAGTTAAACCATCTTTTTTAGCATCAACTGTTCCTGTTTTTGCTTCTAACCAAGTCGCTAATTTTGCGTCAGCTTGTTCTTGAGTTAAAGCTCCTTTACGGATACCACCATCAAGGTGATGTTTCAATAAAGCTCCTTTGTAAGAAAGAATTGCTTTTGCAGTATCAGTTGGTTGAGCACCATTGTGCAACCATTTTACTGCGCTATCAAGGTTTAAGTCGATAGTTGCTGGGTTTGTGTTTGGATTGTAAGTACCTATTTTCTCTAAGTATTTACCATCTCTTTTTGAGCGTGCATCTGCTGCTACAACCCAGTAAAAAGGTTTTCCTTTTTTACCGTGTCTTTGTAATCTAATTTTTACTGACATAATCTTGTGATTAAATTTCAAGGTACTCGACCTCGATTAATTAAGGGTGCAAAGATACATTTTTTATTGATAATCGCTAATCCAAGTCGTGTTTTAATCGATGGTATGGTGTTGCGTATGATTTGACGGCTATTTTTTTCTGCGTAGTTTAATTTTTTAAACTTTAATATCTTATTTTTGTTACTTCAAAATAGGTTTTATGAAAAAATATATCTTGTTTCTTGTGGTGCTTTTTGTAGTAGTTTCGTGTGAGGAAGACGTTAGGTTTAATAATCCTTCTTTTCAAGGTATGAAAAACAATGTGTTTTGGAGAGCCGTTCAGGCTAAAGCGACCTTAGCGTCCGATGGATCTTTATTAATCGAAGCCTACACTGGATCCGAAGTAATGTCCTTGAAAATGACTTCTAGCACAGTGCAGAAATATCCTTTGGG
Source organism: Flavobacterium xanthum (assembly GCF_900142695.1). Taxonomy (GTDB): domain Bacteria; phylum Bacteroidota; class Bacteroidia; order Flavobacteriales; family Flavobacteriaceae; genus Flavobacterium; species Flavobacterium xanthum. The sequence continues at coordinate 25,509 of NZ_FRBU01000019.1, forward strand.
CACAAGTAATTCAAAAACGGCTGTTTATGTGATAAATCAAGGAAATAACGAAATTAAATATACAACCGGCATTGATATTGGGAATGGTGAAATAATAATAACCGATTATGATGCTGAAAATAGTACAATATCAGGAACTTTTAAATTTAATGCTAAAAATGTTGATGACAGCTCCTCAGCTGATCCCGTTTTGAATTTTCAGCAAGGCGTTTTTTATAAAGTTCCGGTAAGTGTTCTTGTTCCTTAAAATATAGGCTTTAAGGTTTACTAATCACATGCGCTTGCTGTTTTATCCACACTACTTTCATATTAAATTCAAAATAAAATCATAAATAAGCTAATATATAGTAGATTAGAAAAAAAATGCACTACATTTGTTGTATTATTTAAATAAGGACATATGAATATTTTTGTTGGAAGCCTTCCATTCAGTATTGAGGAAGCAGATTTAAGAGAGTCTTTCGAGGCTTACGGAGCAGTTGATTCAGTTAAAATTATTACTGATAAATTTACTGGAAGAAGTAAAGGATTTGGTTTTGTTGAGATGCCAAATGATGACGAAGCTCAAAAAGCTATTGACGAATTGAACGGTGCAACTGTTCAAGGACGTGCAATTGTAGTTAACAAATCTGAGCCTAAACCAGAAGGCGAAAGAAGAAGTTTTAACAATAACAGTCGTGGTGGAGATTCTCGCGGTGGTTATGGTGGTGGAAACAGCCGTGGTGGAGAAAACCGTGGTGGTGGAAACAGAGGAGGATATTAATATTTTTTTCTAGCTATAAAAAAAGGTGTCAATGAAAATTGACACCTTTTTTGTTATTTATTATTTTTCTTAAAGTTGAGTAAAAGCTAAAAAGTGTGTTGTTCTTCAGGTTGTAATATTTAGCTATTACTCAATTTTTAAACAATATAATTTTTTATAATTTACAAATTCGCAACTAACCAGTCACCAACTTCGCTAGTTTTATAGGTTTTAGCATCTTTGGTGGCCAAATCCTCGGTTACAATTCCTTGTTCTAAGGATTTATTCACCACTGCTCTAATAGCTTCTGCTTCTTCTTTTAAACCAAATGCATCTTCAAACATCATCGCTGCAGATAAAACAGTCGCTAACGGATTCGCAATATTCAATCCAGTTGCTTGCGGATAGGAGCCGTGAATGGGTTCGTATAATGAAGTATGTTCTCCCACAGATGCGGATGGCATCAGTCCCATCGATCCTGAAATTACGGATGCTTCATCCGTTAAAATATCTCCAAAAAGGTTTTCAGTAATCAATACATCATAGGAATTAGGCCATTGCACTAATCGCATGGCGACTGCATCTACAAATTCATAGCTCACAGTTACTTCTGGATAGTCTTTTTCCATTGCTTGCACTGTTTCTCTCCATAAACGGGATGTTTCTAAAACATTTGCTTTGTCAACACAGCAGAGTTTTTTAGTTCGGGTCATAGCTAATTCAAAACCTTTTTTGGCTAAGCGTTGTACCTCAACTCTTGTATAAGTACACGTGTCGTATGCGGTTTCGCCTCCATCTAGTCTTCCTTTTTCTCCAAAATAAATCCCACCAGTTAATTCTCTTAGGAAAACCAAGTCCGTTCCTTCGATGCGTTCTCTTTTTAGAGGGGAATTGTCAATTAGCGAAGGAAATGTAAAAGTAGGACGTACATTAGCAAATAAGCCCAATTTTTTTCTCATTAATAACAGTCCTTGTTCGGGACGAACAGGAGCACTTGGGTCATTATCGAATTTTGGATGTCCAACAGCTCCGAACAAAACCGCATCTGCTTTCATACAAATTTCATGCGTTTCGTCTGGGTAAGGAACTCCAACGGCATCAATGGCACAAGCACCTGTAAGTGCTGGTGTCCAAATAATTTCGTGATTGAATTTTTTTGCAATAGCATCGGAAACTTTTACGGCCTCATTGATTACTTCGGGTCCAATTCCGTCCCCAGCTAAAAGTGCGATTGTATATTTCATGTCTTAAAGTTTGATATTTCTGTTCTCAGCCACTTTCGAAGGAAAGAAAGCTGAGATCTAGTAGAAATGTTTTTTTTAGTGTTTCAGTTCTTTTTCAGGTTCGTCTCTCTGTCCTTCGAGTACGGTTGGGGAGGGGATGACATTCAACATTTTTTGCGTAGCTATAATTGCTGCCACCGTTTGATCTGAATCTAATCCTCTTGTTTTAAATTCTTTTCCGTTGTTGATCCAGGTAATTATGGTTTCACATAATGCATCTGAACTACTTCCCGGTGGGATTCGTACTGCATAATCAATCAATTTAGGTAGTTCTAAATTTTTGCTTTTGTAAATTTTTGCTAATGCATTCATAAAAGCGTCAAATTGTCCGTCCCCTTGTGCATGCTCTTCAATAACTTCTCCGTCTATTTTTAAAGAAAGCGTGGTGGATGGGCGCATTCCTTTAGCATGGGATAAAATATACGATTCCACTACTATTTTCTCTTCATAGGTCTGGCTGTCTAAAACATCTGATATGATATAGGGTAAATCTTCCTTTGTGACCGTTTCTTTTTTGTCGCCTAATTCGATAATTCTTTGGGTAACTAATTTTAGGTCTTCTTGATTCAATTGTAATCCCAATTCTTGCAGATTTTTCTCAATATTAGCTTTTCCCGATGTTTTTCCAAGTGCGTATTTTCGTTTTCTCCCAAAGCGCTCTGGCAGTAAATCATTAAAATATAAGTTGTTTTTATTGTCACCATCAGCATGAATTCCAGCTGTTTGTGTAAAGACATTATCGCCAACTATAGGTTTGTTAGCAGGAATTCTGTAGCCTGTAAAAGTTTCAACCAACTTACTGACAGAGTATAAGGAAGATTCTTTTACGCTGATTTCTATTTCTGGTAAAAAGTCATTGATGACAGCAACTGTGCTTTCTAGAGGGGCGTTTCCAGCACGTTCTCCCATTCCATTTACAGTGACATGAAGCCCCTGAATCCCTGCTTTTACTGCTTCCATCACGTTAGCAATACTCAAATCATAGTCGTTGTGTGCGTGAAAATCAAAATGGGTATTTGGGTATCTCTTTATAATTTTCGAAATAAACGCAAACGTTTCAGATGGAATTAAAACGCCTAATGTATCAGGTAATAAGATTCTTTTAACGGGTTGTTTTGTTAAAAAATCTAGATATTGAAAGACATATTCGGGTGAATCTCGCATGCCATTGCTCCAATCTTCGAGATACACATTAGTTTCAATATGGTGAGCTGCGGCCAAAGCTATCGTTTGGGCGATTTCAGAAAAATGTTGTTCTGGTGTCTTTTTTAATTGATGTGTTAGGTGATTTAGGGAGCCTTTAGTCAATAAGTTTTGAACTTTAGCACCTGTTTTTTTCATCCATTCGATAGAAAGCCCGCCGTCTACAAAGGTCAAAACCTCGATTCGGTCGTTGTATCCTTTGGCAGAAGCCCATGCCATAATCCCTTTGACTCCTTGAAATTCGCCTTCGCTAACTCGTGCAGAAGCGATTTCGATTCGATCAACATTTAATTCTTCCAGCAACAATTGTGCAATGGTTAGCTTTTCGGCAGCAGAAAAAGATACTCCAGAGGTTTGTTCCCCGTCACGGAGTGTCGTATCCATTATTTCAATCTTTCTTTTTTCCATTTCTAATTTTGAGGCTATTACAATCTTTTTTCTGTCGATTTTAAACCGTACAATTATATTTTATAAAACAATTAAAGGAGTTGCCGCAGCCAGCACTATTTTCAAACGATAGCAACTCCCTTTTTAGTTTTTTTAGTACGGAAGTTCATTTGCAAATGTGATCACTTCCTCTTTTATGTTTTGTAAATAGTCAATATCATCAAATCCATTGATCATATTATCTTTTTTGTATCCTGAAATGTCAAAAGATTCTTTTTCTCCAGTTGCTTTAAGTGTGATTGTTTGCTCGGGAAGGTTGACTTCTATTTCCGTTTTTGGATCTGCTGCTATCGCTTTGAAAATTTTATCGGCAAATGCAGCGCTTACTTGAACTGGAAGTACGCCCACATTTAAGCAATTATTTCTAAAAATGTCAGCAAAAAAACTAGAAACTACACAACGGAAGCCATAGTCGTAAACTGCCCAAGCAGCATGTTCTCTGGAAGATCCAGATCCAAAGTTTCTTCCGCCCACAAGTATTTGTCCGCTATAAGTAGAATCGTTTAAAACAAAATCTAATTTTGGTGAATCATCATTATTATATCTCCAATCGCGGAAAAGGTTGTCACCAAAACCAACGCGTTCTGTTGCTTTTAGAAAACGTGCGGGAATAATTTGATCGGTATCTACATTTTCTATAGAAAGCGGTACTGCTGTGCTGGTAAGAGTCGTAAATTTATCGTAAGCCATTGTAATTTTTGATTTTTGATTTTTGATTAACGATTTTTGATTTTCATTGAAAAAATAAATCTTGGTCGCCACTATTTTTATATATCTATTAAAAAGCGAGGTTGAAAGTGGAGTAGATTTTCGATATTTGAAATCAAAAATCGTTAATCTACATGCAACAATCTTTTACAACAACTCTCGTGGATCCGTCAATATTCCCGTCACTGCCGCTGCCGCTGCCATAAATGGACTAGCTAATAACGTTCTGGAACCAGGTCCTTGACGTCCTTCAAAATTCCTGTTGGAAGTACTAACTGCGTATTTTCCAGCTGGCACTTTATCGTCGTTCATCGCTAGACAGGCAGAGCAACCTGGTTGACGCAATACAAAACCTGACTCAGTCAATATATCAAGAATTCCTTCTTCTTTTATTTGTGCTTCGACTACATGTGATCCTGGAACGAGCCACGCTGTAACATTAGCGGCTTTTTGGCGGCCTTTTACAATCGAAGCAAAAGCTCTAAAGTCTTCAATACGACCGTTAGTACAACTCCCTAAAAAGACGTAATCAATTTGTTTGCCTATCATGGCTTCTCCTTGTTGGAATCCCATGTACCCTAAAGATTTGGCATAGGTTTCTGCTCCTTCAACAACATCTTTAGCATTTGGAATACTTTTAGAAATTCCCAAGCCCATTCCTGGATTAGTTCCGTACGTAATCATTGGTTCAATATCTGAAGCTTCAAAGTTGATTTCTTCATCAAATTTAGCATCCACATCTGTTTTTAAGGTTTTCCAATAGGCTACTGCGCTATCCCAAGCATCACCTTTTGGAGCATATAAACGTCCTTCTAAGTAGTCAAAAGTTGTTTGATCTGGAGCAATCATTCCTCCACGAGCTCCCATTTCGATGCTTAAATTACAAACGGTCATACGGCCTTCCATGGTCATGTCTTCAAAAACTTTTCCTGCGTATTCTACAAAATAACCAGTAGCACCTGAAGTGGATAGTTTTGAGATGATATAAAGCGCAACATCTTTTGGCGTAACTCCTAACTGAAGATCACCAGCGACATTAACGCGCATTTTTTTAGGCTTGGGTTGCATGATGCATTGGGTAGAAAGTACCATTTCTACCTCAGAAGTACCGATTCCGAAAGCAATAGCGCCAAAGGCACCGTGAGTCGAGGTATGTGAATCGCCACAAACGATGGTTGCGCCTGGTAATGTAATTCCGTTTTCAGGGCCCACGACGTGAACGATTCCATTTTTTGAGTTTCCTAATCCCCAGTGGCTAATCCCGTATTCTTTGGAGTTTTCTTCTAAAGCTTTTAGTTGGTTAGCAGATAATGGGTCTTCAACGGGTAAATGTTGGTTTATGGTTGGGGTATTATGATCGGCAGTGGCAAAAGTACGCTCTGGATATAAAACCGAGATTCCTCTTTCTTTTAAACCTAAAAAAGCAACAGGGCTTGTAACTTCATGAATAAAATGACGGTCAATAAAGAACACATCTGGTCCATCTTCAATTTTACGCACCACGTGCGAATCCCATACTTTGTCAAATAATGTAGTACTCATTGTAATATTTTTTTAAGTGTATTTCTTCTTTTACAACTCATATAACTGTAGTAGTTGTAACGGTCAAAGCAAATTTAATAAAAGTAATAAAGGCGTCAATTTGGATTACTCATTATATACGATGCCCAAACTGTTTTTATTGCGTGCTATAGTTGCGTTTCAATAATTATCTTTTTGTGTTCCTTTTGTGTTTTTATTTTGTTCCATGGTAAATGGGCTTAAATTGTTTTTTGCTATTGTTTTAACAAATTATTGATCTGTCTTATTTTGGCCTTTTTTATTCGTTATTATTGATGATGTTACACTAAAAGAGGATTTAAATGATTATTATTTAGTGATTGTTTATAATTAGTTTTTTTTAAGGAATGCCGTCAATTATATTTCATTAAAAAAAAACAATTTTTTTCATTAAAAAAACAGTTTTTTTTTAATGAAATACTACGACATCCAATAAACTATTTTCTCTCGCTTTCAGAACTTTTCAAGAGTCACATAGAGATTGTGAATGCACAAGAATATATTGAAATTACCAGTATGTTTTTAAGTTTAAATCTAAATGGTGATCTCTATATGAATTTAAATAGCATTTTAATCACTCACATTTAAAACCACGTAATTCTACGTGGTTTTAAATGTGAGTGAAGTATTAACTTCGCAATGATCATATTAGGAGTAAGTTAGTAATACCTATTATATTCAATTGTTGTTAATGTCCTGTTTTTAATAAGCGTTTTACTATTTAAATAATTAACATTTAGGAACAGCATTTCAAGCAGCTTGTTTATAAAATATGCGGCGGTAAAATGGGTAACTCTATTGTGCCATACATCTGTTAACTCACAAGCTTTGTTAAAAAAAATGAACAGAATTAAATAATTAAAAACATAAAAATGAGAGAAATTTTAACAATTTTATTGTGCTTTTTTTTAGTCCAAATGCATGCTCAAAGTGCATCAAATAAGCTGTTGCTTAGATCTACTACTGGAGTTTCGGGTTCTTCTAACCAAGTAAGTCTAGGCAATCAAAATTACGTTATTCAGCAAAGTGTTGGACAAGCAAGCGTTATAGGTACGTTCGCCAATGGAAGTTTGATATTTCGCCAAGGTTTTATACAACCTAATGTTCTTACAAAGATAGTGGATAAGAAAACACTTTTAAGTCTTGAAGCCATTGTTTACCCGAACCCTTTTATGGAAAGCATCAACATAGTATTTAGCGAGGAAATTACAGATAAAATTTCAGTCGAAATTTATGATATGCTTGGAAGGTTAGTTTTCGCCAAGATATATTCGCCAAGTCAAAATGTTTACGTGATGTTAGGAAGTTCTCCAGTCGCTAATTATATACTAAAGGTGATTGCGAACAAAAAACAATTAGTAAAAAAAATACTTAAAAATTAAATAAAAAATGAAGCACGAAACTCGCAGACAAGCTAATACTAAATCAAAAAAATGAAAAAAAATACTTTATTATTCCTGTTAATGATTGCAAGTACGTTTGCAACAGCACAACAACTTTACCTTGAAACAGGGAAAACGATGTCGTCTTTTGATTACACTAATTCTCAAAATGAGAAACTGGGTAATCTTCAGCAAACAGCTCATACTTTTATGGAAATTGGATACCGAGATAGAGTGATATCTAATCAGCAGCAGTTAAAGGGTTCTTTAGGAATACGATATGCCGGATACGGCGCTATTGGTAGTGATAATGAAGTCGGTAATTTTATGGAATGGAATGTTAACTATTTAGAGCTTAGTGTTGGGCTTGATCAACAACTTTTTAAAATTAAGAAAGCTTCAGTTTACTTGAAGGGATCAGCTTCGTATGGTTTTTTAGTTCAGGGAACCCAGACGATCAATAATAGGGTTATTAATTTGAAAAAGATTGAGGAATTTGATAAACCCATATTAAATTTTAGAGTAGGAACAGGTTTCTCACATCCTATTTCAGAAAATCTATCCTTTTATGTTCAATATATGTATGGGAAAAGCGTGGTTTGGGTTGCAAAACCAGAGAAATTGAGAATAGGAAGTAACAATGTAAGTTTTGGGTTATTGGTTAACCTATCTAATAAAACAAGATAATAATATTATGAAAAAATTATTCGTATTTGCTTTCATCTTGTTTGCAAGCATCAAACTTACAGCTCAAACAGATGGAATTAGCTATCAAGCCCTAATATTAAACCCTAAAAATCAAGAAATTCCAGGACAAGATGTTAGTGGGAATATCTTTCCAAATAAAAAACTGGAAATTCGGTTTACAATCATCAATGCAGCAGGCGTAGTTGAATATACGGAAGTGCAATCCACAATGACTGATTCTTATGGTATGATTAACCTCGTGATTGGACAAGGTGCTCCTTCCTATGGCGTTTTCACAAAGATTATGTGGGACGGAACCAAGAAGGATTTAAAAGTAGAGATCAATTTGAATGGCAGCTACACAGATTTGAGCAATCAAGCGCTTTTGTTTACTCCATACGCTTATCATAGGGATATTATGGCGACGGGTGATTTATTAGTGGCAGGAAAAGTAGGGTTTTCTGGAGATTTGATTGTCGAGGGAACTACTGATTTAAATAAATCCTTAACCGTGAAAAACGGTTCAGCAACTCAACTTACAGGATCCTTGGATGTTGATGGAGCAGTTGCTATGAATAATGCGGTAACAGTAGGAGGTGCAACTTCCTTAAAAAGTACATTGACAGTTGACGGTGCTATGCAAGTCAATAATTCATTTACTGTAACGGGTCCCGCGGTATTTAATGACCTTGGCGTTAGAACTTTGAATGTAAAAAGTGATAATTCCGCTTTTGTCGCCACCTTCGAAAACCAAAATGGAGGGAACGGAGATGGTTTGTTAATAAAACTAGGAAGAACTCATGGGGCTTGGAATGGCAGCAGTTATTTGAATATTGAGAACCCTTTAGTTAACGCTTTTGATGGCCAAATAAACACAGTTAAAGGCTGGTTGAATGGGGGGTCATTTTCACCTATCCAACTTCTTAATTTAATGCCCGCAACATTTATAGCAGGAGCCATGGCACAAATAACAAATAGCATTACAAGTTCAATAAATGATGGATTAAATTTACCTATTGGTTTTGATGCTGTTGTAGTCCCTAAAACACTAATTCTTCCGGAAGTAGAAATTTTTCCAGGAATAACTATGCCTCCTGGTATTCCAGACATTCCGAAAGTTAGGACTCCAAAAGTGGAACTTCCCTCGTTTGAGATACTTCCTGCGATTCCTAATCTAATTCCAAGAATCCCGAATATTCCAACTGATGGATTACCCAATTTGTCAATCCCAGAAATACCGTCACAGGTAGTAACTAACTCATTAACTAAAGAAAATCAATATGTTACCTTTCAAGATAAAGAGGGAAGGACAACAGGGACCATCAGAGCACAGTCTACAAAAGATTTCAGAGACAACACTATATTAGATAATGTTTATGTGTTAAATGTCGTTGCCAGCTTTACTGGAATTGATTTGTTAGGTGGTATTGCATCAGGTTCTGCGCAAATCTCAAATTTGACGGATAGATTCAATAAGTTAGGAGTAGAATATTCTTCAGGTAACGGAGATTATGCAGAGTGGTTAGAGCGTATAGATCAAAATGAATACTTATCAGCAGGTGATATTGTTGCTGTAAAAGGAGGAAAGATTACAAGGGATTTAAGCAATGCCGAACAAATAATGGCAGTATCTCATCATCCTATTATATTAGGAAATACTCCCGAAAAGGGAAAATCATTTATGGGTAATGATATTGCTTTTATGGGTCAGGTGCCCGTAAAAGTAATGGGGTCCGTACAATCTGGTGATTATATTGTAGCAAATTCTAAAATAAAAGGATATGGAATTGCTATTCATCCAGATAAAATGAAGGCAGAAGATCATGTACTAGCTGTAGGACGTGCTTGGGATAACATGCCTAACGAAGGACCTAAAATGGTGAATACGGTTGTAGGCGTTCACAACGGAGACTGGGCTAAAATTATCACGAAAATTGAAGAGAAACAAAAATTATATGAAGATAAATTCGACAAGATAGAAGCTACTATGAAAATTCTGGATAAAAAAGCAGATAACTTATTATTAATAGACCAAAATAATTAATGTGATCGGTATGAAAAAATTACTATTATTTATGTTGTTCTTGTTTGCTAGTAGCACACTTATGGCACAAACAGATGGAATGAGTTATCAGGCCATACTATTAAATCCAAAAACACAAGAAATACCCGGAGCTGATCCTGGTGGAAATATTTTACCTAACAAGACGATAAAGCTGCGTTTTACTATTTTGAAGTCCGCAGGAGAAGTTTTATACCAAGAGGTTCATAGTACATCTACTGATGCCTATGGGATGATTAACGTGGTCATAGGCCAAGGATTAGCGTTTTCAGGTATTTACACAAATATTGTTTGGGACGGTAGTCTAATAGATTTAAAAGTAGAGATTAACATAGATGGAGAGTATACAAATTTCAGTAATCAATCTCTATTATTCGTTCCTTATGCTTATCATAGAGATGTTTTAGCGAGTGGAAATTTAACAGTGGCAGGGAAAGTAGGGTTTTCTGGAGATTTCATTGTCGACGGAACGGCTGTTTTAAATAAATCATTGACTGTTAATAATGGCTCAGCAACTCAACTTACAGGATCGCTGGGTGTTGATGGAACAGCTTCGATAAATAATACGTTAATAGTGGCAAGTGCAACGGTATTTAGAAATACAGTAGCAGTTGATGGAGCTACTCAAATCAATAATTCAGTTACTGTAACAGGTTCTGGCACCTTGAATGATCTTGCGATTAGAACAATAAATATAAAAAGTGACAATCCAGATTTTGTAGCCACCTATGAAAACCAAAATGAAGCAAATGGAGATGGTTTGCTGATAAAATTAGGACGGACCCACGGAGCTTGGAATGGAAGTGGTTATCTTAATATTCAAAATACTTTTGCACAGGCCTACGACACTCCTATAAATACGGTCAAAGGGTGGCTTGATGGAGGTTCATTTTCACCTGAACAGCTTTTCAAATTAATGCCTGCAAGTATTCAAAAGGGAGTCATGGCTCAAATAGGAAACGCCTTAATCAAAGTCATAAATAGCGGTTTGCAATTGCCAATTGGTACTCCTGAAATCTTTATTCCAAAAACAAAATTAGTAAATAAAATAACTTTCTTCGCAGGAGGAAGAGGGTGTTTACCTGAGGTTTGTTTTCCGGAAATAGGGATATGTCCAGTTTGTACTCCAGAATTTTGTATTACAATATGCACACCAGAGATTCCAAGTATTGTTACTCCGGAGATAGTTTTTCCAAGAATTACACTTATTCCAGCGATTCCAGAGCTATTTCCAACGATTCCAGAAATTCCAACTGCGGGATTACCAAGTTTGTCAATACCAAATTTCACATTTTCAACGGTTACTAATTCATTAACTGTTGAAAATCAATATATTACATTTCAAGATAAAGATGGGAGGGCAGTGGGAACGATTAGAGCTCAGTCTACCAAAGATTTCAGAGATAACACGGTATTAGATAATGTGTATGTCCTAAATACATTGAGTAGCTTTGTTGGACTTGATTTAGCGGGAGGCGTTGCATCTGGTGTTGCACAAATCTCAAATCTAGTCAATAGTTTCAACAAAATAGGCGTTGAATATTCTTCAGGACACGGTGATTATGCGGAGTGGTTGGAGCGCATTGATCAAAACGAATACTTATCGGCAGGGGATGTCATTGCTGTGAAAGGCGGTAAAATCACAAAAAATTTGACTAATGCTGAACAAATAATGGTTGTTTCTCATAAGCCAATTATCACCGGAAATGTTCCTGACGAGCATAAATTAGAGATGGGCAATAATGTAGCTTTTACGGGGCAGGTTCCAGTAAAGGTAACAGGGCCAGTACAATCTGGAGATTATATTATAGCAAGTTCAGCAATCAAAGGGTATGGAATTGCAATCCATCCGAAGGAGATGACTTCTATACATTTTTCTTTAGTAGTGGGGCGTTCTTGGGAAAATCAATTAAATGCTGGACCAAAAATGGTAAATATTGTTGTTGGTGTTCAAAATGGAGATTGGAATTTGCAAGTAAGTAAAATTCAGCAACAACAAGAACAATTGGATGCTAGAATCGAAAATTTAAATACAAAACTGAATCGCATTGCTATAAAAATAAATAATGAAAAAACTAATAAAACCAAATATGCTAGTAGAAATTAGAAAGTTAATGTTAATTACTGTTGGTAGTTTAGGAATATCGCTAACCGCATCAGCTCAGGATTTTGATAAGGTAGGGAACACTAAAGAGATTATTATTACAGCAGAACAGGCAGAAATCCTTAGTAATAATGAAAAAGAGACTAAAAAATGGATAGATGAACTTCAAACGCCTGGTGTTATAGTTGACGGCAATCAGATGAAATTTAGCAAAGAAGCTTTAAGACTTATTAATGATCCCGAATATCGAATAGGAGTATATAAAGAAGTGTATGACTTTAATGATATAAAGGAAACTCTTATGAACGCGGAATATTTAAAGGCCTTTTGGCAATTGATATCAATTTATCCGAAGGACAAAATATCTGCCATGAAATATATTTATGCTTTTGATAAGGCATTACCAGCGGATAAAATGGTAGTAAGTGCCTTTTATACTTATGCTTTTTTTGATCCTAAAATCACCTCTATTGAAAATGGAAAACCGAAGGTTTATCGTCCTGATATTTTTGAGGAGTATTTAAGACGAACCAAAGAAATTGTTTCTTATATTGCTTATTTTAGAGAAGAGGCGATAAAAGAAAAGGAAAAAAAAGCCAGTATTAAGGAATGAAATTTATCATTACCATTTGGTAAGTAGACAGTTTTGATAGTTTCACTATTCCTTGTGATTAGGGATTGATTAGTAAGTAATATAGGGCCTAGAATTTAGGCCTTTTTTTATTGTCTTCGTTCAGTGTTAGCAATAGATTTATGATAATTATCTGATTATTAGAGTAACATCTTTAACTGATGATCATTGGATTTCATTCCTATAAATATCCATTAAAAATAAGATTATACTACTAATTAAATAAATTAGAAGCGAATTCTGGATATGATAGAATTTTTACTAAATCTGGTTTAAAAATTTTACAGCAGTACTTTTTAATGAAGTCTGTACTAAATGTTGATTTTATAAAACGCTAGTGCTTCCACTACTATTTTTTTTTCAACATAAAAGCATTTTCTTTTGATTTTATGCTAAGTTCTAAATTAGAACTGGTTATCAGATACTGTTAGAAGAATCATTCGGGAACTTTTTTGGAAAAGTAATGAAATTAAGCCATTTCATTTTGTTCATGTGGTGTTTATAGATTTTTATAATCATCAATACAAGAGGTTTTTTAATTAATAATTTTTCCTTTAAGCGTTTGTAAATCCTTTGTAAACAAATGTAACAGCCAATTATTTTTTAGATTTTAACAGTAGAAGCACTTGTAATAATGTAATTCCGATGCCGTTGTTTTTTGTGCTGTTAAAGACATGTTGGAATGCTCCCTATCAAAGATTTCTGAAGTTTTGACTTTTTTGTAGCAGCAACTTCCGTTTTATTATTACTACCACCTTTTGCTTGAAATGAAAATTTGTAAAGTAGTATTGTTCCCTTTCTCAGCGTCTTTATAAATTTGAACAATCTTTTCGAGCGTACTTTTTATTTACTCACATATTAGAATTAAGGCACTATGTAATTCGCTTAGCGAGAGGCTTTCGAAGCTACTTGAATTATTTGTTTCATTAGCTTTAAATAGAGACAGTCGGTTTGATTATATATTCTATTTATGGTAGTTTGTTGCTTATTATTTGGATTTAATAAGACGGTATGAAAGCGCTCCTTTTTTCTCCAAATGAAGGCAAAACAAAACATCCTGATTCAGAACGTACCGCTTATTTTTGCTATTTTACTTCGTGCAATGACTTTGACAAGCGGGAGTAGGAATTGATTCTATATGTTATTTAGTTCTTTTGATAGCTTTGGTTATCCCATCTAAAGGTCTTTCAAAACTTTTTTAATTCGCTGTATTTCTGGATTTTAATAATGGTGAAAGGAGACAATGATAAAACGTATAAAAATTATTTATGTTTTGAATAATAAATATAAATAAAAATTTATGAGTTTAATGTGTAATCTTTGTACCCGAATTAAATGCCTAGACACTAGCAAACCATGCATGTGTACAAACGGATTAAAATCATCGAACAGAAATAAACCAAAAAATTCAATTGATAGAACGAACTTTTAGTCCATTTGAATCTTTAATAAAATTGCCTCTTCAACGGTGAAGAATTCAAGTATGTTGAGACACCAAAACTTCTAATGAGACTCAGTTGAATCAGTTGTGGACCAAATCTACATTAACAAAGAAATGCAGTTGAGCAAGAATTTATTTTGAGTGCAAACAGGCGAAAAAACAAATTAAGTGTAAATGAAAATCCTCAAATCAAAAATTGTAGACAATCAAAATTAAAATCTTAAAAAATGACATTTAAAAAGGATCAATTCCAAGCTATTCCTCAGCTTATTCATTACGCATTATGGTTGCTGTTTATAATTAATTTGACTTATTTAGTATATAACTTCGCAAACATTCCCGAATGGCATTATAAGAATATTTTAAAAATTAATGGTTTCACGGTTCTTATTTGGACGCTAGTAACATTTTTTAGTGCACTCATAAGCAGTTTCGGAATAAATTATTTGCGGGGGTTTAAGTATCATGCCAAATTTTCCTTGTTGTGTTTAGGGTTCACGTTCTCTATTATGGTTTTTGTAATGTCTAATCACGTATCGCTTTTACTATTGATGTGGCTATCAATGGGTGTTTTTATGTCTCGATTAATAGGTGTAGATACGAAATGGGGTGAAGCAAAAGAAGCCTCTAAATTTGCCCTAAAGTTTTTCGTAGGAGGGAGTTTTTTCTTAACTGTAGGAGTACTATTGTTGGCTTTTCAAACGGAAGCTTTCACTTTAAGTGGTATTATTTCGAATTTAAGTGCTGTGCCTCGGGGTATTACCCTTGTCGCGGGTTTATGTATCATCACGGCCGCGATTATTCAATCCGCAATTTATCCCTTCCATCGTTGGTTGCTTTCCGCTATGACGGCGCCAACACCAGCATCGGCTTTAATGCATGCTGGATTTGTAAATGGTTCAGGAATTTTATTAGCTTTGTTTTCTACGGTTTTATTTGCCTCAAATACTTTGATTATTCTTTTTATCATAGGAGGTTTAACGGCTGTTATAGCGCAATTCGCTAAGCTTCTTCAGGTAAATGTGAAGCAAAAATTAGCCTGTTCAACTATTGCCCAAATGGGTTTTATGATTATGCAATGCGGGTTGGGATTTTTTAATGCAGCTGTGGTTCATTTAATACTTCATGGGTTTTATAAAGCATATTTATTTTTATCTGCAGGGGAGGAAATAGGACTTTCGAAACCGCAAAAACCAACACCAATTAAAATCAAACCATCTCAAGCTGTAATTGTACTTTTCTTTGGAATTCTGGGAGCTGTTTTGTTTTCATATTTAACGGGGAAAGGAACAGAATTAAACAGTGGTATTTTTCTAACACTTACTGTTGCCATTACTATTGGTCAGGCTACTTACAATATTGTAAAAGAGCAGTGTCTTGGCTTTTTCCAAAAATTAATTTTACCTCCATTTTTATTTCTTTGTGGTATCGTGACTTACGCCTTAATGTATAAGGGTGTAACAATGTTAATGAGTGACATGCCGATGGTGGATGAGCCAATAGCACTATCTGCAATTGAAATAGCGTTTGGTATCCTTTTTTTAGCTGGATTTTTTATAATGAAGTTGGGTATCTATCGCAACTATCCTTGGCTCTATATGAAATTGCTGAACCTATCTCAACCCTATAAAAAAACTGTTTTAATGTATAAAACAAAATCATTATGATCGATCCAATCATTCAAAAAAGTATAGATGAAGCTGCCTTAGTTATAGGAAAAACATGGCCTTTGTATTCATTTGTAACTTCAAATCCGTTATCAGGTTATGAGAGCGTCCCTTTTGAAGAAGCGGCAAATCAGGCACGAGAATTTCTAAATGCGACTGTATTTCCAGAAACTACTTTATTTAGACAAGCATGGAAAAAGGGCGAAATTGATAAGAACGTTCTTGTAGAATTGCTTAAAGAGAACAAACTTTCAGAATCTCCCGAGTTTTATTTGCAAGAAATGGCATCTCATAAAAAAACAACTGCAAAAAATGGTCATCATGATTTAGATAGAATCATGGCTAAATGGCTTGCTGCATTTATGGATGAAGGTTTGGCTGAATGGGAAATGCCAAATAAAAGCGAAGGGTTTTATAACGCATGGCGTAAATTGGCGGTGTATGATACTGAGATGCCAAAAACAACCGCTGACGAGATACCAAAAACAAGCGCTGCAGCACTAACAGTTCTTCTTGATGGTTATGCAGCAGCCGATTTTACTAAAATATTTACTTTTCATTTGGCCGCATTACCAGGCTGGACAGGGTATATAAATCATAGAAATAGCTATCATTCGCTTTGGCAACAAGAATATCCCATAACATTACAGGATTATCTAGCGGTTAGACTTTGGGTGGCCAAAAAAATAGATGCGGAGATCTTTCCTGAATATATGGCAAGGTCAGGAACATCATCGCTATCAAAGTTGCAGTACATTTGGTTACAAGCATGGGAAAAAAGCTGGCAAAACCAACTTTTACAAGTAGTAGCAGACCAACAGTTAGTTAGTCAAAAATCGGTTCAAGAAAAACAAGTTCCAGAGGCTCAAATGGTGTTTTGTATTGATACTCGATCAGAGTTAATACGAAGACATGTTGAAAATAAAGGACTTTATGAGACTTTTGGGTACGCAGGTTTTTTTGGGATTGCTATGGATTATGAAAGTTTAAATGATGGTTTAATACGTAAATCGTGTCCCCCAATTTTAAACTCTGCCTACCAAGTTTCCGAATCTCCGCAACGGAATAATACTGAAAAAGTACAAGTTTACCGGCGAAAAAAGGAGATTTCAAACTTTACGGAATATTTTCTAAAAAGAATGAAAAATATGCTTCCTTCTGCTTTTGGATATGTAGAAGGTTCGGGGTTTTTTTACGGCCTGTCATTATTAGCAAGAACACTTATGCCTGCGTTTTTATATAAGTTGAACAAAAAAAGCATCACGAATTATGAATCTATTTGTGAACCGCAGATTAGTAATATTGGTGCTCCTGAGCACACACACTTTGAAATTACACTAGCAGAAAAGGCAGCGATTGTAAAAGGGGCTTTTGATTTAATGGGATGGAAAAGTTTTGCTCCATTGGTTCTTTTTATAGGTCATGGAAGCCATTCTGCGAACAATCCCTTTGGCTCTAGTTTAGATTGTGGTGCTTGTGCAGCAAGTCCCGGCAGACATAATGCAAGAATGCTTGCTAAAATAGCAAATATTCCAGAAGTCCAAAAGTTCTTGAGAGAGAATCATTCTATTGCTATTCCTGAAAACACTGTTTTTATTGGAGGGGAACATAATACGACTACGGATGAAATTTTACTGTTTGATTCAGAAGTTCCCGATTCTCATAGCGAGCAATTGCAAAAGTTGAAATTGAATTTACTGAAGACGCAACAAACGGCCACTCAAGAAAGACTGTATATCGCTAATAACAGTGTAGCTTTTGCACATAAAAAAGCGAATAACTGGGGAGAAACGAGACCAGAATGGGGCTTAGCTAAAAATGCAGGATTTATTGTTGGCCCGCGAGAATTAACAAAAAATAAGGATCTGGATGGACGATGCTTTCTACATTCCTATGACTGGGAAACCGATGAAAGTGGGAAAGCGTTAGAAGCCATTATGCAAGGTCCTATGGTAGTGACGCAATGGATAAACAACCACTACTATTTTTCAACGGTGGATAATGAGGTTTTTGGAGGAGGTTCAAAAATCACCCATAATATTACTGGTAAATTTGGCGTGGTGCAAGGCAATGGAGGAGATTTAAAAATGGGACTTCCGCTGCAATCGGTAATGGAGTCTGACCTAGAAATGTATCACCAGCCTTTACGATTGTCAGTACTAATACAAGCGCCACTATCAAGGGTAAGCACTATTCTTGCAAGAAATGAACATCTTAAAAATCTTCTAGATAATAAATGGATTTATTTAATGGTTATGGATCCATTACAAGCCAATAAAATAATTCATTATCAACACAAGTTCAATTGGGTTGTTGCTAATCAAGAAAGTGCCACTAAAAAAGAGGTGGAGATGATGACTGTTTAGATACTACGCTATCACATAGAGAAAGCTATTTCATAATTTGAAGCAGCTTTCTTTGTTTTCAACGATTCCCTTTCGCAATAAAAGTACAGATCGGTTTCGAGCCGTAAGTACTTTTATACTTTTAATTGGTGGTTCGTCAATCCTAATAATAGGATTTAAAATTCTTTTGGTTGTTGATAACTTACCTCAATATGTACCTCAAAAAAAACTAAATTTGAACTTCTATTTTTGTGACTTTTACTAATTTTAAAGTGTTTAAATCCAGTTAAATACGCAGTTGGAATCATTTGATTTTAGCTCCCTCTCCTTCGGAGAGGGCTGGGGAGTGGATTATGTACTTAATATTCGATACTGAAACTACAGGATTACCAAAACGTTGGGGCGCTCCCATTTCTGATACAGACAACTGGCCACGTTGTATTCAAATCGCTTGGCAGTTGCACGATGACATGGGGAAACTCGTCGAGCATCAAGATTATTTGGTCAAGCCTGAGGGGTTCAATATTCCGTATGATGCGGAACGAATTCACGGAATTTCGACAGAATTGGCGGAAGCCGATGGAATTTCTTTGAGTGAAGTTTTAGAAAAATTCAATATTGCTTTAGGCAAAGCCAAATTTATTGTGGGTCAGAATCTAGGTTTTGATATCAATATTATGGGCTGTGAGTTTTATAGAATGGGTGTTGAAAGCCAAATGAGTTCTATGCCTATTTTGGATACATGTACTGAAGTTACTGCATCATTGTTAAAATTGCCAGGTGGTCGTGGAGGGAAATTCAAATTGCCCACGTTAACAGAATTGCATTCTTATCTTTTCAACAAACCTTTTGGTGAAGCCCATAATGCAACCGCCGATGTCGAGGCGACTACACGTTGTTTTCTAGAGTTAATTCGACGTGATGTTTTTACCAAAGAAGAGCTGGATGTACCTGCTAGCTATTTTCAAGATTTTAAAAGTAAGAATCCAACTGAGATAAAACTCATAGGGTTAAAACATATCAATCTCAAGGAAGCTTCCGATAAAATTCGTCAGCAATTTGGAGAGAAGCAAGATCCAGCGGTTTCAAAGGCAGCACTTTCTGAGAATAAAAAAGTACTGGTGGACACGCCTTTTGTTCATTTACACAACCATACGCAGTTTTCAGTTTTGCAATCTACTATTAGTATTGCGGCATTGGTAAAAGCAGCAGCGCAACAAAAAATGCCTGCGGTAGCCATGACGGATCATGCCAATTTAATGGGAGCTTTCCATTTTGTTCGGGATATTTTATACCATAATAAAGCGGCTGAAGCCAAAAATAAAGCGGCAATTGAAAACGGCGAAGAACCTACCGAAGTTCCGATGAAACCTATTGTGGGTTGCGAATTTTTTGTTTGCGAAGATCATAAAAATAAGTCGGTTAAGGATAATGGTTACCAAATCGTGCTTTTGGCGAAGACCAAAAAAGGCTATCATAATTTGGCTAAAATGTCTTCGATTGCTTACACAGAAGGGTTTTATTATGTACCCAGAATCGATAGGAAAGTTATTCAGCAATACAAAGAAGATATTATTGTTTTGTCGGGAAACTTGTATGGTGAAATTCCAAATAAGATCCTCAACATAGGTGAAAATCAAGCTGAGGAAGCACTAATTTGGTGGAAAAACGAGTTCAAAGAAGATTTTTATATTGAGGTGATGCGTCACAATCAAGAAGATGAAAATCGCGTAAACGCTTCTTTAATTTCATTGGCAAGAAAACATGCTGTCAAGATAATAGCAACTAATAATACTTTTTATATAGACAAAGAAAACTCGAATGCACACGATATTTTACTTTGTGTGCGTGATGGTGAAAAGCAAACTACGCCAATTGGTCGCGGCCGAGGCTATCG
Source organism: Flavobacterium xanthum (assembly GCF_900142695.1). GTDB lineage: Bacteria > Bacteroidota > Bacteroidia > Flavobacteriales > Flavobacteriaceae > Flavobacterium > Flavobacterium xanthum. The sequence continues at coordinate 45,668 of NZ_FRBU01000019.1, forward strand.
ATACGGATTACCCAACCAGGAGTATTATTTCAAGTCAGGAGACGAAATGAAGCAACTCTTCAACAATTTACCAGAAGCGATTTCGAATATCTCTGAGATTGTGGATAAAATTGAAATTTTCGATTTGGCACGTGAAGTTTTACTTCCAAAATTTGAAATTCCGGTGGAGTTTAATAATCCCGAAGATGGAGTTGATGGTGGAGTACGGGGCGAAAATGCCTATTTAAGGCATCTTACTTTTGAAGGAGCTAGAAGGCGATATGCTGAAATTACGGAAGAAATACAAGAACGGCTGGATTTTGAATTACTGACTATTTCTAATTCGGGTTATCCTGGGTATTTCCTAATTGTACAAGATCTTATTGCAGAAGCAAGAAGCATGGGCGTGTCGGTAGGACCAGGAAGGGGTTCGGCAGCGGGCTCTGTGGTGGCTTATTGTTTGAAAATTACCAATATCGACCCGTTGATGTACAACCTGCTTTTTGAACGTTTCTTAAATCCGGATCGGGTGTCATTACCCGATATTGATATTGATTTTGATGATGAAGGACGTAGCAGTGTTATGGATTATGTGATCAGGAAATACGGGTCTAAACAAGTGGCGCAGATTATCACGTATGGGAAAATGGCAACAAAATCAGCGATTCGAGATACGGCTCGTGTACTGGATTTGCCGCTATTTGAAGCCGATAAAATTGCGAAATTAATTCCGGGGATGATGCCTTCTAAGTGGAATTTGGCTCGTTTTTTAAATGAAAAAGAGGATGTAATTAAGAAAGCAGTTCGTCCCGAAGAATACGATAAAATTAAAGAATTAATAGGTCTTGCTAATGAAGATGATTTGGGTGGAGAAACCATTCAGCAAGCTAAAGTTTTAGAAGGAAACCTAAGAAACACAGGGATTCACGCTTGTGGAGTGATTATTACGCCAAGTGATATTACTGATTTTGTACCTGTGGCAACTGCCAAAGATTCCGATTTATATGTGACTCAATTTGACAACTCGGTAGTAGAAAGTGCCGGATTGTTAAAGATGGACTTCTTGGGTTTGAAAACCCTTACTTTAATCAAGGATACGGTTAAATTAGTAAAATACAGAACGGGTATTGATCTGGATCCAGATACCTTTCCTATTGATGACTTGAAGACATACGAGCTGTTTCAGCGTGGAGAAACAGTAGGTATTTTTCAATATGAATCTGCTGGAATGCAGAAATATATGAAGGAATTGAAGCCGACAGTTTTCCCTGATTTGATTGCCATGAATGCACTGTATCGCCCTGGTCCAATTGCTTATATTCCTAGTTTCGTCAAGCGAAAAAATGGGGAAGAGGAGATTATTTATGACTTAGATGCTTGTGAAGAATTACTGAAAGACACCTACGGAATAACTGTTTACCAAGAACAAGTTATGCTTTTGTCCCAGAAACTAGCAGACTTCTCCAAAGGGGATGCCGACGTTTTGCGTAAAGCGATGGGGAAAAAGCAGAAAGATGTTTTGGACAAAATGAAACCTAAATTTATCAGTCAGGCTGCCGCCAAAGGGCATGCCGAAGATAAACTGGAAAAAATTTGGAAAGACTGGGAGGCCTTTGCAGAATATGCTTTTAATAAGTCACACTCTACCTGTTATGCTTGGATTGCCTACCAAACCGCTTTTTTGAAAGCCAATTATCCAGCAGAATACATGGCAGCGGTTTTGTCTAATAATATGAGTGACATTAAACAAGTTTCTTTCTTTATGGAGGAATGTAAACGGATGGGGCTGCAAGTTTTAGGTCCAGATGTTAATGAGTCCTTTTACAAGTTTACCGTAAATGATGATTATGCCGTTCGTTTTGGTATGGGAGCTATTAAAGGAGTTGGTTCCGGAGCCGTGGCGACGATTGTAGAGAATAGAAAAGATGGAAAATATAAATCGATTTTTGATTTGGCCAAACGAATTGATTTGCGTGCGGCCAATAAGAAAGCGATTGAAAATTTAGCTTTAGCAGGAGGTTTTGATTCGTTTTTAGGAACTACGAGAGCGCAATATTTTCATGATGATGGGGACGGAATTACGTTTTATGAAAAAGCGATTCGGTATGGATCAAAGTATCAGGAAAACGAGAATTCATCGCAAGTAAGCCTATTTGGGGATGCGAGCGAAGTACAAATTGCAGAGCCTATTGTACCACCTTGTGAAGATTGGAGTACAATGGAAAAGCTTGCCAAAGAGAAAGAGGTGGTTGGTATTTATATTTCGGGACATCCGTTGGATGACTATAAATTTGAAATGAAATATTTTTGTAATGCCAGATTAGATGCATTGAGAAATATGGAATTACATCTGAGTAAAAATTTAACTTTTGGGGGAATTATCAATAATGTTCAACATCGTGTGGCCAAGAACGGAAAGGGTTGGGGGATGTTTACTTTAGAAGGGTACGATGAGAGTTATGAATTCCGGATTTTTGGTGAGGAGTATTTAAAGTTTCGTCACTTTTTTATTCAAAATAATTTCACATTCATGAAAGTATTAGTGAAAGAAGGTTGGACAGATCGAGATACAGGAAAAAAAGGAGAGCCGAGACTGCAATTTGTAGAAGTAAAGCAGTTGCAAGATGTTTTGGAAACTTTTGCCAAGAAATTAATTTTGCTACTTAATATATCGGATTTAGAAACCGATTTTATTCATAGACTAAGTCGTCTTTTTCAGGAGAATAAGGGAGATAATACGGTGTCTTTTGAAATCATGGAATTGGAAAAAATAAAGAGACTCGTTACTGTTGCTCCCATTGAAGTGGAAAATGATGAGGTTGGTTTTGTTGATGTTAGTGAGGATGATCCTGAAATGGAAGTTCTGGAAATTCCCGATAGTACTAGTGCTGTAGCAAAAGTGGAAGAAGTTGAAGAGATAAAGGTGGTCACTAAATTGACGATGCCGAGTAGGAAATTGAAAATTAAAATCTCAAATGAATTATTAGTTGAGTTAGAGAAAATGCAGATTAACTTTAAATTAAATTAAAATCATAATTTTTAATAAGATGAAAAATTTGAGAGCGTAAAAATGGATGATTTTGAAAATTATTTGTAAGGCGTTTGTTCTAGCAATTCCATCACAATTTATGCTTCAGGTGTGTAGTTTTATTTTTATACCTAAACGTTTGCAATAGCTTGACTATTAAACTTTAATCATTTTTAACATATAATTGACTGTGTTTGTTATTAAATTTTAAGTAAAAATGAGTTATTTTTGTATAAATGATAATAAACGAAATTATGAAAAAGCAGTTATTTTTACTAGGATTTATGATTTGTTCCATGACGATGATAGGGCAAACCGAAAAAAAGGAAAGTTGGTATTTTAAATTGGGCGGATCTTATTTTATGCAGACTGCTGCAACTGAATTTCCTACTGTAGGCGGACAAGCAGCATTAAGCAAGGTTTTTGTGGGTGGAAATTTAATTTCAGAAGAAAGTATTACAGGTTCTTTTGGGGAAGGTTTTAGAACTGGAGCTGGAGTGGGTTATCGTTTTACAGATCGTTTGGGTGTAGAAATGGGGATTAATTATTACAATAGTAATGACAAGACCATGGTGAAAAGAGTAGATGACGGGGCAGTAACCTTGAGATCTGTGGGTCAGATTAGAGCTTTTGATTTAGCTCCAGCTATTGTGTTATTTTTAGGTGAAGTGAAAGGATTTGAGACTTACTCAAAAGTTGGGGTGATTGTTCCTGTGCATGGTGATTTGACCATTAAAACAAATGCAGTTGCTGCACCCGGTGTAAATGTGTTTAGCAAAGATGTTATCAAACCAAATCCTACTTTAGGTTTTCAAGCCGCATTGGGGACTTCTTATAAACTGGCTAAAAACCTTTCTGCTTTTGCAGAATTAGAATACCGTAACTTTACCGTTCATGGAAAAGATAAAGAAACTACTGAGTTTACTGTTAATGGAACAGATCGATTAAATACGCGTACCACGGCACAGATTCATTCTAATTATTCTGATCGTTTGGATAGTAATTCGAATAATTCACAGTTTAATACGATTGATAGTACTAGGCCAACAGATGAGTTGAGTTCTTACGTTGGAATTAGTGGATTGGGATTAACACTTGGAATGAAATACAGCTTATAATAAAATAGTTTTGAAGTATAGATTGAAAAGCTGCCTTTAGAGGCAGTTTTTTTCATTTTGAAAAAAAACACTTTGCTTTTTGAGTTGAGTTTCTTGTAGTGCAAAATGGACTTTGCCTACTAAAATGGAAATTTTTCCACTTTTTAGCGCGAATAGCACGTGTTGAATTTTTAGGGAGAAGAAACCCATTGATCGGCAGGCTAGATCGCTTTAGAAAAAAAAAGGTATAATTTGTCCAATACTATAGATAGAAATTGGCAATAGATTAATAGTCAAAACTAATTTGTGAATAGTGTTTGATTTGTTTTTAATTTCTAAATTTGTATTCTAGTTTGAAACAGTAAAATAATCAAACGATAAACTTTAAATTAAATATTATGGCATTAGCAATAACAGATGCTACTTTTGAAGAAGTAGTTTTGAAATCAGACAAACCGGTAATGGTAGATTTTTGGGCAGCTTGGTGTGGACCATGTAGAATGGTAGGTCCAATCATAGATGAATTAAGCAATGAGTACGAAGGAAAAGTTGTTATAGGAAAAGTAGATGTTGATGCAAATCAAGAATTTGCAGCTAAATATGGAGTGAGAAACATCCCGACTGTATTGGTTTTTCATAATGGAGAAGTTGTAGGTAAACAAGTAGGAGTAGCTCCAAAGCAAACGTATGCAGATAGTTTAGACGCGTTGTTGTAATCGGTAGATTATGATTTATATAGAATCCTTTTGGGTTCAGAGAGAAGGTTTGGCGAAAGTCAAACCTTTTTTTTGTTTAAGCGGAATTGATTTAAGCTTCTTGATTAAGTTTTGTTTAGGTAATTTTTTAAATCATTTAATCTTTTAATATATTTGGTAGATGAAGATCGAATCGCAAATAGAGAAAATTTCTAGTTTCCAGCATCTGGAGTTATTGGCCAATCAGGTTGTGGAAGGTTTTATTTCAGGAATGCACAAAAGTCCTTTTCATGGGTTTTCAGCAGAATTTGCTGAACATAAAGTGTACAATGTTGGCGAAAGCACCAAGCACATTGATTGGAAGTTGTTTGCCAAAACGGATCGTTTGTATACGAAACGGTTTGAGGAAGAGACAAATTTGCGTTGTCATATTATTATCGATAATTCGTCATCGATGCACTATCCAGTATTAACGAAAAGCCAGCCGTTTTTTGAAAATAAGATAGGGTTTTCGGTCTTGGCTTCGGCGGTTTTAATGAACTTGCTGAAGAAACAACGTGACGCTGTAGGCATGAGTGTGTTTTCGGATACTTACGAGTACTACGCGCCTGAAAAAGGCAGTGATCGCCATCATCGAATGATTTTAAATGCTCTTGAAGGACTGCTAATAAAACCTGTGGTCCAAAAAAGTACCGATACGATTACATTTTTACATCAAATAGCGGAAAAGATTCATCGACGCTCTATGATTATCTTATTTACGGATATGTTTCAATCTGGAAATGAAGAAGCACTGTTTAATGCATTGCAACATTTGAAACACAATAAACACAAAGTAGTCTTATTTCACGTCGTAGATAATAAAACAGAGTTAAATTTTGATTTTGATAACGCTCCAAGGAAGTTTGTTGATGTTGAAACAGGCGAGGTAGTAGCTGTTTTTGCCGATACTATAAAAGAAGAATATGAAAAACAGATAGAAAGTTACTTTAAAAAGTTGGCCCTGACTTGTTCTCAGAACAGAATAAAGTACATTCCGGTGAGTGTGGATGAAAGTTTTGAAAAAATATTAATGACATACTTGGTTGAAAAACAAAACTTTGGATAAAACGGGGAATATTTATCAAATATTTTTTCAAAAAACGCTTGTGCAAACGGAAATCTATTGTATCTTTGCCACCGCAATAACGCAGAGGTTTGGTAGTTCAGTTGGTTAGAATACATGCCTGTCACGCATGGGGTCGCGGGTTCGAGTCCCGTCCAGACCGCAATATTGGGGAAAGCCTTTCGTAACAGAAAGGCTTTTTTGCCCCATAAGGTTTTTAACGTTAGTTGTGTTGTTTGCTACGAATTTGTAACTCGTAGCGGGTTTAGTAGTTAGACCAATGAAAAGCTTTTCGCCTCGGCGAATAGCTTTTTTGATTTAAAATAAAGGATGTTGGTTAGTAAACATGTCAGTCATCTCGATGTTAGGGAGGAGGCAGTTTCCGAAGAATTCTTGGAAAAGAGCATTAAAGCGTTGCAGTTTAAAAAAAATACTGGTTTGGTAGTTCAGTTGGTTAGAATACATGCCTGTCACGCATGGGGTCGCGGGTTCGAGTCCCGTCCAGACCGCTAGTAAGAAAAAAGTCTTTCGTAACCGAAAGGCTTTTTTGTTTTTGATAACTTTAGTAAACAGGAATGGTAACGAATACGGATGAAGTACAAAACTTTCGGATTTGGATATCAATCTAAAATGCAAAAATCAATGTTTTAATATTTCTCGAAAATTTTTAAAATTGATCCAAATTTACTAGATTAAATAGGTAAAAATTATCTTTTTAAATTCGTACCTTTATAAACCATTTTTACACTTGCAGGTTCATCATAAAAAAAAGGACAATCATTACAATAGTTCCTGTTTTGTTGATTGTTCAATGTAAATAATACATTTAATCTTTGTTTGATTTTAAAATTAATAGGTATGGGTTTTATAATTATTTTTTTAACTTTTTGGGGAATGGAATTTATGGCTTGGCTTACACATAAATATGTAATGCACGGTTTTTTATGGAATTTACATTTTGATCATCATACCCCCAATAAGGAAGTCTTTTTTGAAAAAAATGATGCTTTTTTCCTAATTTATGCGATACCATCTTGGCTTTGCATTATGTTAGGTTCAATGTACGGGTACTGGACAGTGATGTATGTCGGTTTTGGTATATTAGCGTATGGACTAGCTTATTTTTTAGTTCACGAAGTTTTTATTCATCAAAGATTTAAATGGTTTAGAAATACTGAAAATGTTTATTTAAAAGCGATCCGTAGAGCACACAAAGTGCATCATAAACATAGAGGGAAAGAGGAAGGCGAGTGTTTTGGAATGTTGATTGTTCCCTGGAAGTTTTTAAAACAAGAGCTTAAAAAAGTAAATGTTTAAAATGGGAAGTTTATAAAATAGTACTCAACAATTTTTTCTTAGCTTATCTTTTAAATCATAAATATTTTCAACAGAACCGCGGTTTCTAGTCTGGAAAACTAATCGTCAAAACTATCTTTTTTATCGACATTTTTTTAATAGTAAAACCTTTATGAAGCAGGCAATCATTGTTGGTTCTGGAATTTCGGGACTAGCCGCGGCAATTCGGTTACAAAACAAGGGTTACGCTGTTCAAGTTCTTGAAAAAAACTCTTATCCTGGTGGAAAACTAACCCAAATTAGTGGGAATGGTTTTAGGTTTGATGCTGGACCTTCGCTTTTTACAATGCCTAATTTAGTTACCGAACTTTTTGATCTCTCTGGAAAAAAATCGACTGATTATTTCAATTTTGATCAACTTGATGTTTTATGTAATTATTTTTATGAGGATGGAACACAGATAGTAGCAAGTTCAGATATCGATGCTTTTGCAGCAGAAATGGAACGAAAAACAACTGATTCTGCCGAAAAGGTGAAGAAGCATCTAAATAAAAGTGCCTTTATTTATGGTGCTACTAAAGATCAATTCCTTAACAAATCACTTCATAAAATAAATTCATTTCTTTCTTTTTCGACTTTAGTGGCTATATTCAAAATGCCGTTTTTGAATATTTTTAATACAATGAATCAGGTCAATGAAAATACCTTTACCGATTCGAAAACGATTCGGTTGTTTAACAGATATGCCACCTATAATGGATCAAATCCATATAAAGCGCCAGGAATATTGAATATAATTCCGCATCTGGAGTTTGGTCTTGGTGCTTACTTACCTCGAGGCGGAATGCACGAGATTACTAATAGTTTAGTAAAACTAGCTAAAGAAATTGGTGTTGAATTTCATTTTAATCAAGAAGTTATTGCGATTGGAACTGAAAATAATGTGGCAAAAAGCGTTACTACAGCCTCTTGTATTTACGCTGCTGATCTTGTTGTATGTAATGCTGATATTCATACTGTTTATGAAAAATTAATTCCTTCTGCAAAAAAATTAAAAGAGGTAGATAAACAAGAACGATCGAGTTCTGCACTTATTTTTTATTGGGGAGTTAATAAAGAATTTCCGCAATTGGATGTGCATAACATTATGTTTACAGAGGATTATAAAGCCGAATTTGATCATATTTTTGAAACCAAAACAATCTACGAAGATCCCACTATTTATATCAATATTACCAGTAAAAAAAATGAAGGAGACGCTCCCAAAGGAAAAGAAAACTGGTTTGTAATGATTAATGTCCCGTCCGTTTACGGTCAAGATTGGGATAGTTTAATTGCCGAGGCTAGAAAAAATATTTTAAGCAAAATTTCAAGAAATTTAGGTGAAAGTATAGAGGATCTGATTCAATTTGAGCAACAATTAACTCCACAACTCATACAAGATAAAACATATTCGTATAAAGGATCGCTATACGGGACATCAAGCAACAATAGGTTTGCCGCTTTCTTTCGCCACAAGAATTTTTCTTCGCAGTACAAGAATCTGTTTTTTTGTGGTGGTAGTGTACATCCAGGTGGTGGAATTCCTTTGGCCTTATTGTCCGCAAAAATTATTGATAAACTCGTAAAATGATAAAAACCATATCAATAGAAAATCGTTGGATTGGAATTTTGCTCTTGTTCTATTTTTTTGGAACACTCGGAATAGCGCTGCAAGAATATAAAAATTTCTTTTTGCCGCTCACACCTCTTAACTTACTACTAACGCTATTTGTTTTTTACAAAGTTAATAATGATTTTAGTAAAAAGTTTTTAATCCTATCGGTACTAATTTTTTTGATAGGATTTACAGTTGAGGCAGTTGGAGTAGCGACAGGCGTGTTATTTGGGAGCTATTCGTATGGTGATTTGTTTGGATTTAAAGTTTTTGAAACACCGCTAGTCATTGGTGTCAATTGGTTATTTTTGTCATTAAGTTCTTATGGTGTCGTTCAATATTTTACTAAAAAGCCATTTTTATTAGTCATTTTCCCTTCTATGATAATGACTGCCTTGGACTTTTTCATTGAACCTGTTGCTATGAAATTGGGTTTTTGGGGTTGGGAAAATAGTGTAGTTCCATTTCAAAACTACGTGATGTGGTTTGCTACCAGTAGTTTTATTCATGGGTTGATTTACTTTTTTCGTCCTAAAATAAATCCTAAAATTAGCGTGGTTATTCTACTTGCACAATTTGTCTTTTTTGTTGCATTGTATTTTTTAATCACTTGAATCTAAGTGTCGAATAAAAAAGCATTTGCAACCTATATTCCTAACTTCCAACTATAATTAATTAGAAATTATTTGATCATGAGCAAACAAATTAGTACAATTACCTTTTTTAGATATGCTTCGTTTAGCGATAAAGCTTGGGGCTTTGGGATGATGCAATTCGCTAATAAAGATTTAAAAAAAGTAAACGGTTTGACTTTTTACAGATTGATGGGCAGTGGAAAAGGAAGAGGTTTCAATCCTTTGCCTGATTGGTCTGTATATTGTTTACTACAAGTTTGGGAATCAGAAGAAGCAGCCCAAACCTTTTTTTCATCTTCTGATTTGATGAAACAGTATGAGAAACATACAGCGGAAATATATACACTTTACATGAAAAATATTTCAGCAGTTGGGACTTGGGTTGGCAAAAATCCTTTTGAAAAAGGTGCGGAACTAGAACAAAATTCACCGATTGCAATTATTACTCGAGCAACCATAAAATGGAACTGGCTTATAAAGTTTTGGAAATACGTTCCCACTTCTGAAGAGGGTTTAAACGGAAATGAAGGCTTGATCTACACTAAAGGTGTTGGCGAGGTTCCCATTATTCAAATGGCGACTTTCAGTTTGTGGAAGGATTTTGACTCGGTAAAACAATTTGCCTATAAAAGCAAGCAACATCAAGAAGCCATTAAGAAAACACGCCAATATGAATGGTATTCAGAAGAACTTTTTTCTAGGTTTCAACCCTATAAATCATCCGGAACTTGGGAGGGTAAAGATCTTTTAAGTTTATAAAATTCGTTAATTTGGTGTTGCAATTACGGTCATAATGCCGAGAGATGATTTCTTTTCCATCCATTTTTTGGGCATGAATTGTACCATTCCAACCATAAAATTCCAAAATTCGTCTTCCATATTTTTATCCCACTGTATTCCCTTTTTTTCCATTTCACTCATCCAATAAAGCAGGTAAGGATCCATGGTCCCATGAGTTAATAGTTTGGTGACTTTCCATCCGCTTTTATTAAGTAACAATTCTATGTTGTTCGGAGAAAATAATGAAATATGACGCGGTGTGTGCCAACCAGCCCAATTTTCGTTGTATTTTTTTCGACTGGCAGAATCGAAATTGGGAACTTCAATAACAAGTGTTGTTGATGGTTTCGCAATAGATTTTAAATAGGTAAGATTTTCTAATGGAGTGTAGTCGTGCTCCAGATAATGCCACATCGTGATAACATCGGGTTGCAAATTACTTGATAACTCTTTAATTTCTGCTACTCGCAAATCTAATCCTTCAAAACTGGCCTCTTGCTCTTTCCAACCTTCGTCGCTAAAGTCAATCCCCATTGTTTGGCAATGTAACTTTTGCTGACACGCTTTCAAAAAAGATGGTTTACCACAACCAACATCCAAAATTAACGACTCTGATGAAATGAAATGAGCATCTTTTACCCGCTGCACTCGTTTTAAATCTAACTTTTGCTGGCTTCCTTCAACTAATTTTTCAAATTTCCCCCACGCTTCAGAACCCCTGTAAGGTAGGTAATGAGAAGTGTAATAGTTTTTTAATACGTCTAATTCTACTCTTGGGTTCAAAAAAACCAGTTGACATTCGGCACACTGATCAAAATTAAATAACTCTTTGCTTGAATGCATTTGAGCTGTCGTTTGAATAAAAGGATTAATAGTCTGCGAGTTGCAAATGGGGCAATTGTGAAGTTGGTGCATGATATAGTCCGTAATTTTTTATAGATTTAATTGATATTTTTGAAAATTAAAAATTGTATCGCACGATAATTTGAACTTTTAGGATAAAAAATTTTTATCTTAGTTTGCTAAAAGTATCATTTTGCAGATAAATTAATGTTTCTTTTTTTTTAATGTTGAAATTTAAAAAAGCTAGTATAGCACGTTACATTGGTCAAAGTTCAAACTTAAACTTCGTTATTTTAGTTATTAAAGACAATTTAATATTCATCTAAATTAGCAATAAATTTTATCTTGATTACTAAAAAGGAAAGCATTCTATCGTAGTTGGTGATTTCGACAGCTATTTTTCTGATAGAATAATATTTAGCATGAAAAATAGTAATCTTCAATTTTTTTTATCACAAGTGGACTAAAAATAAAGTAGGTAAGGAAACTTTTGTCGCCTTATAAATAGTGACACCTCCCTTTTTATAAGCTGTTAAAATAGTTCAGATTTATAATGCCAAACAATCGAGCCGTATAGTCCCAGAAAAAGTACACAAATCAAAAACTTCATAAAAGTAGACGCTAGAAACCCAACAAAGGAACCTGTAGCGGCTTTCAACGCTCTGTTGTGGTCTTTGTAATCAAAAATAAGTTCTCCTATCAAAGCACCCACAAACGGACCTATAAGGAAGCCAAAAGGAACGGGAGCAATAATCCCAACAACTAAGCCAATGTTTGTCCCCCAAATACCGTAAGAACTGCCTCCAAATTTTTTAGTGCCTTTAGCTGGAATCACGTAATCCAAAACGGATACAATTACAGTAATAACCAAAGTAATCCCAAGAATCCAATAATTAGCAGGAACAGCATTTGTAAAATAGAGTAGTGCTAAACCAATCCAGCTCATACTTGGCCCTGGCAAAACTGGTAAAAAACTCCCTAGTAAGCCTACCATAATGCACACGAAACCAAGAATTAAAAGTAAGATATCCATAAATTTATTTTTAGTAATTTTGACAACATCAAAGCAACACGTATGTATCAAATAAATGGAATTAAATTAATACAATTATTGACATTAACGCTTTTCTTTTCTATTTCTTCACTAAAGGCTCAGGAAAAAAAGGAAGCCGATGCCGACATGCTCTTGAAAGAGACCATTTACAATGAAAATAGGGTAAAAGTATTAAATTTTTCACTGAAAGAGTTTGATGCACTTTTTTTTGAATTTTTTGACAAAAAAGCCAGTACTGATGTAGTTTTGACAAAGCAGGAGTACTATAATTATACCATTCAAATTGCGATTTTTTCAGACCGACTTGCGGCTTTGTACCCAGATCAAAAGGAAATCGCTTATAAAAATAAAAAGAAATGGTTCGCTGAATCCTACGAAGATTATTTAATTTACAAAGCATCTCAAAAAAAATAATTGTATTTTTATAAAATATTAGTTCCATTGAAAAATAAAACCTTGAAGCACTATTACCTTTTTTTAGTAATTATACTTTTTAATTCCTGCCACTATTTCGAAAAGCAAGTGCCTTCAGAAAAGGAATTGCTGCAAAAGGAACTGAAATCAATCAACTGGAAAGAAGTTGATGAATACCCATCCGTTGTAGATTGTGAAAAAATAGACAATAAAGCGCAACGTCAGCAATGCTTTTTTGAAGTTTTAACGCAACTAATTCAAGAAAAACTAAGCGTTGACACCCTTTCAGTTCTTTATCCGGAATTAGATACCATTGAGGTGAAGGTCACAATTTTCCCTAACGCTACCATGCAATTTGAACCACAATTCCCCAAAGATTCGGTGGCTTATGACACGATAAAAATTGATAGTATCTTGAAGGCACGTTTGATTGATTTTCCTAAAATTAATCCCGCTTTAAAACGCGGAATTCCCGTAAAAACGCAATTTATTCTTCCTGTAATTCTTAAAGTAGAATAGTTTTGATTTCAGATTAACTATTTTTATTTTTAAATTACGTTATCCATACACTTTTAGATCCCGTTAAAAATTGTGATTTCTGTAACCCTATAGGGATTTTGAATAATGATGTGCTGGAAATGAGTGATTGTGGTTTTTTTAACTCGTTAACACCTTAAAAATCTGATGTCTAAAATTTTCTTCCTTTCCATTCATAACTTCCAAATAACGAATATAAACCTACAGCAGTACTAAAAAAAGGATAAATTAAACTGCTAAGTACTACGTAATGCATTTTGTTATTTGTTAGAAATTGATTCGATTTGTAAAGTAAAAAGAAGTCAATAAAAAACTTAACAATTAAAATAAAAAGCACGTTTTTTAGCGCAACAAAGCCCACCGTCCAGAGACCAAAACTTACAACGATAGCTAAATTACCCCCAAAAACAATTAATCCCAAAGCCTTCCCAAAACTACTTTGATACGAACTTGTTTTTGAAGCCCAACGTACTCTTTGCTGAAATAAAGAGTTCCAATTATCCAGCGGTTTTGTATGAACAATGGTGTTTTCCGACTTCAAATAATGCACTTTTTCAGGAAATTGTGCTATCGCTTTTTGCAACAGGAAAACATCATCTCCACTAGCGATTGAATCATTTCCTTGAAAGCCATTTAGTTTTTGAAAAAAAGATTTGGTATAAGCAAAATTAGCGCCATTGCACATAAAACCTTTCTTAATACCAAAACTACCGATGGTCGCACCCTGTAAACTCGCTAAATCCAATTGCTGAAAATGATGTAAGAGCGAAGGAGCACAATCACAGGTAACGGCTCCAGCAATCATGCTTGTGTCATGAAGCTGAATGTAATTGTCCAAGGTCAACAGCCAATTTTTAGTCACCCTACAATCTGCATCAGTGGTGACAATCCAGGGAGTATTAACGATTTGCATTGCGGTTACTATTGCATCTTTCTTGGGCGATTTTGAAACCCGAGTGTTTTTTACAATACAAACTTCGTATTTCGTATCGGGAACTTCATATCTTTCATCGGATTCATCATCGACTAAAATCACTTTAAACAATTCTTTTGGATAATCTAATTGGGATATACTTTTCAATAAAATAGGTAAATTTTCGGCTTCATTCCGAAAAGGAACAATAATCGAGAATTTTGTTTTTGGCTTTAAGCCAGTATAATTAATTGTATTTACTTTGGTAAATCCATAAATTAACAGTCCAATTGAAGTGGAATAAATAGCAAGAATCATAAATAAAATAACTGTAATCATAATTACTTTATAAAGAGGCTTCTCTCTTTCCATCGAAGACGGATGGGATGAGAATTTTAAAATTTAGGACATAGTAGCTACCAATTATAGCAGGTAAAACTACATTTAAAAACCACATCAACGTAGAAATAAAAATTACAATCCATTCATTTACTCCAAGGATTCCAAAGAAATAAACAGCAACACTTCCTTTTACGGCAAAGTCTAAAAATTGAAAAGTAGGTATGGAGGATGCAATAAAATAAACGCTAGTTATTGCCGACATTACTATTAGATAGGGTAAATCAACATCAAAAACGAGGAACAAAAAATAGTATTGATGGGAAAAAACCAAATAGCGACAAATACTTAAATAAATGTTTTTTTTGTGGATTTGTTTTGGAATTTCATTTATTTTATGAATCAGTTTTTCAATAGAATAGCCTTTGATTTTTATTTTTTTAATCGAAAATAAAACAATAAAAACAAGCGTCAGAATTGCAAAGAGGATTATAACTGTTCTCGTCGTAATTACATGGAATTGCGTGTTAAAATACAACAAACCAACGATCCCAATGACAACGGTTACAATCATTTGGATTTCGTTGCAAATTAAGTTTAGGAAAATTACTTTTTTAGTTTTTGATTTATCAAAAAACAGTGCTTTTCCGGCATATTCGCCTATACCATTTGGAGTAAAAATCCCTGCTGTTTGCGCTGCAAGAACTTGTTTTGTAGCTTCACCTGCAGAAATAGGTTTGAGAACAGAAGCCAAGTTTTGCCATTTTAAAATTTCAAAATACCTATTGAGTACACTTAATACTAGAATGAAACTAATTCCAATTACCGACTGATTTTTATTGAATAGTGCTAGAAACTGGGCCCAATCGAGCTTGTCATTATGCATCAGCTGGTTGTAAATAAAATAAAAGGCGCCGCCTACAATCAGAAGTTTGATTAGAAGTACGAGGAATTGCTTAGTTTTGTGAGGAATCGAAATCATTATTACAAAGAAAAGAAAACTATTGTAATAATGCTATTTCGCAAAGATTCGCCATCGCTTTGTAGTAGATGGTAGGTTTCCGTAAAGATTCACAAAGTGAAAGCAAAGCTGGACTAAGATTTTAAAGTAATTTTGCGAATCTCTGAGCCTTCTTTGCGAGGCTCTGTGTAATAATAAAAAAATGCATAAAAATAAAAATGGCAAACGAACGCATTATTTTAGGAATTGATCCAGGAACAACGATAATGGGTTTTGGTTTGATACGAGTGGTCAATAAAAAAATGGAATTTATTCAATTGAACGAATTGCAATTGAATAAAATGGATGACCACTATATGAAATTGAAACGTATTTTTGAACGCACTATTGAACTAATTGATACGCATCATCCAGATGAGATTGCTATTGAAGCGCCTTTTTTTGGTAAAAATGTACAATCGATGTTGAAGTTGGGACGCGCACAAGGTGTAGCAATGGCAGCAGGTCTTTCGAGAGATATTCCCATTACCGAGTACGAACCGAAGAAAATAAAAATGGCTATTACCGGAAACGGAAACGCCAGTAAGGAACAAGTCGCTAAGATGCTACAACAACTTTTAGGGTTGAAGGAATTACCTAAAAACCTTGATAGTACGGATGGTTTGGCAGCTGCTGTTTGTCACTTTTTTAATTCTGGAAAGGTCGTTGGAACGAAAAGCTATACTGGTTGGGATGCTTTTGTTAAACAAAATGAAGAGAGAGTGAAGAAGTGATCAGTATGCAGATTTTTAGTGGTTAGTAAGGACTGTAAAAGAACAATGATCAGTGATCAGTTGTTTAGTAGTCAGCCGAAGTAATTAAAAAATAGTATTCAGTTTATAAAATGTAAAGATGAGATTTCAAGATTTATTAGCTTATAAAAAATCATTTGCATTAGCAATGAAGGTTTTTGAAATTACAAAATCATTTCCAAAAGAAGAAACCTATTCATTAACAGATCAAATTCGGCGATCATCTAGAAGTGTTCCTGTTACAATGGCTGAAGCATATAGAAAAAGAATTTACCCAAAACATTTCTATAGTAAATTAACTGATTCTGACGGAGAAAACTCAGAAACACAAGTTTGGTTAGAATTTGCTTTGTCTTGTAAATATATTTCAGAAGATATTTATAAGGAACTTATTTCTGAAAGCATTGAGGTTGGAAAACTAGTTAATTATATGATTTTAAATCCTGAGAAGTTTGGAGTAAAAAAAGAGTAGTTAGTAGATGCAGCTGAATACTTAAATTCTGCTCTCTGAACACTTCTAAATAACTGAACACTAATAAACTGACCACTGAATACTAATTATGAGCGGAATCTACATTCATATCCCATTTTGCAAGCAAGCGTGTCACTACTGCGATTTCCATTTTTCGACTTCCATGAAGAAGAAAGAAGAGATGGTTTTGGCTATTGCCAAAGAAATCCAAATGCGCAAAAGCGAATTTGAGCTTCTCGACGGCGCTCGAAGTGACACCCAAATTGAAACTATTTATTTTGGCGGAGGAACGCCCTCTGTTTTGCAGATTTCTGATTTGAAATTTCTGATTGATACGATTTATGAAAATTACACTGTTGCTCCAAATCCCGAAATCACACTTGAAGCCAATCCTGATGATTTGACTACTTTGTCAGTTCGAGCGCAGTCGAGAACAATTTTTGAAGAGTATCGTTCTATCGGAATCAATCGACTTTCCATCGGGATTCAATCGTTTTTTGAAGATGATTTGAAGTTGATGAATCGCGCGCATAATTCAGAGGAAGCCCAAAAATGTTTAGAAGAAGCCACCAAATATTTTGATAATATTTCACTTGATTTGATCTATGGCGTTCCGGGGATGAGTAATGAAAAATGGAAGCAGAATATCGAAAAGGCCCTTTCGTTTGGGGTGCCACACATTTCGAGTTATGCTTTAACGGTCGAACCCAAAACAGTAATGAATAAAATGATTCAAACCGGAAAAATGGAAGCGCCCAAAGACGAAGTGGCTCAGGAACATTTTATGATATTGGTTGAGATGCTTGAATCGAAAGGGTTTATTCACTATGAGTTGTCAAATTTTGGAAAAGAGAATTATTTTTCAAAAAATAATTCGGCGTATTGGTTGGGAAAAAAATACATGGGCATTGGCCCTTCGGCGCACAGTTATGACGGTGTTTCTAGAAGCTGGAATATTGCGAATAATTCCCTTTATTTAAAATCCATTCAAGAGAATAAATTACCAAACGAAATGGAAACGCTATCAGAAGCTGACCGTTATAACGAATATATTATGACCGGTTTACGAACGATTTGGGGCGTTTCTTTGGATAGAATCAAAACTGAATTTGGGCAGACGTATTTGGATTATCTTCAAAAACAAGCTCAAAAATTTATAGATGATAAGTTACTTTTTATTGAAAATGATATTTTAAAACCCACTAAAAAAGGAAAGTTTTTGACGGATGGAATTGCAAGTGATTTGTTTATCCTGAACTAGTTTCAGGATCTCGCGAAGTTGTCTCAGAATAGCTGGAACTAGTTTTAGGATCGCAATGTATTTAAAATGGTTTTGTATGGAAAAAGGATTTACATATATTTTGACAAATAAAAACCAGACCGTATTATATGTTGGGGCAACGAAAAATTTAAAAAAGAGAATTGACACTCATATTAGTGGAGCTGGAGCAGTTTTTACAAAAAAATATAATGCAACGATATTACTTTATTATGAGGAGTTTGATCAGTATTCAGATGCTTTTAAAAGAGAAAAACAATTAAAGAATTGGCATAAAGACTGGAAATTGAAGTTAATAAAACTAAGCAATCCCGAATTAAAAGATTTATATTTGAGTTTATAAAAGTAGCTCAAGATGAGATACTGAAATAAATTCAGCATAAATGATAGCAACAATAAATAATTTTCAAGTAGACTTATCAAAACCCATTGATATTTCGATTCCGTTATCTAATACAGATGCTAACCCAATTGCCTGGTATATTGAAAAACCAGTAATTGAACCGGTTCAGTTTGGAGAATGGATCGGAAAAGTATCCTCAGGGATGTCTTCGACAAATTTTAACAACATTACTTTCAATCCCCACGGACATGGAACTCATACGGAATGCTTGGGTCATATCACCCGAAATTTTTACAGTATCAATCAATCTTTGAAACAATTTTTTTTTACTGCTGAACTGGTTTCGATAGAATTGGAGGACCAGAAAGGAGATTTTATTGTTACTAAAGAAGCACTTTTTAATGCTTTAGATGGAAAATCACCGGAAGCAATTGTTATTAGGACGTTGCCAAACGACACGACTAAATTGTCTAGAAAATACTCTCATACAGATCCTCCTTTTATGACTGAAGATGCAGCGTTGTATTTACGCGAAAGCGGGATCCAACACTTGCTAATTGATCTTCCAAGCGTAGATAAAGAAAAGGACGAAGGAAAACTTTTGGCACACAAAGCTTTTTGGAATGTGACTGACGTAAATACTTTAAATTCGGATGCCCGAGTAGAGGCGACGATTACCGAAATGATATACGTGCCAGATGCTATTCCAGACGGGAGTTATTTGCTGAACCTGCAAATTGCTTCTTTCGAAAATGATGCAAGTCCGAGCAAACCCGTTTTGTACTCCATGCGAAATATCTAATTTGAATCGTATGAATTTAGAAAGCTATTACGAATATTGTTTGTCTAAAAAAGGAGTGACAGAACATTTCCCTTTTGATGAAGATACTTTAGTTTTTAAAGTGGGCGGCAAGATGTTTGCCTTGTCGTCTTTAAGTCAATGGGAAAAAGGAAACCCCTCGGTTAATTTAAAATGTGATCCAGAGCGTGCTGAGGAATTGCGTGCTGAATATGATGACATTCAGCCGGGCTTTCACATGAGTAAAACCCATTGGAACACAATAGCTATAAATGAGTCAGTTTCGGATGCCTTGGTCAAAGAGTTGATCAACCATTCCTATGATTTGGTTTTCAAAAGTTTAACAAAGAAATTGCAAAACGAAATTCTAGAATCAGAAAATTAGGTATTACTTTTGCGATGGAATTTAGATATAAATAATAAACAGGTACTGAAATAAATTCAGCATAAAAATGAAAGAACAATTTAAGAAGTTTTTAAACGAAGAACAAGATCCAAAAGCCATTGAAAAAATAGCTTCAAAATTGAGTGATTTATTGATGAAGAATGAGGAGATAGGATATATCGCGGTTCAAAAAAAACCAGCGATTACTGTTTTGCCGGATAGTATTGTGATGACGAATAAAAGAATTATCATTTGTCAGCCCAAAAATCTGGGACTTTCCATGAATTTTATTGATTACACTTGGGATGAGATAGAAGGAACTTTTGTAAAAGAAAATATTTTGGGTTCCGAGTTTTCATTTACAACTCGAACTAATATGGAGGTTTCGATTGATTATATTCCAAAAATTCAAGCGAGAAAGATTTTTACGTATGCTAAAGAACAATTGGATATATTGAAAAGTGGTTCCGTATTAAATGCGACAATTATTGATGAAGTTCCTGTGATTTCGATAGAAGAAGAGGAGATTATTGAAGAAATGGAGACGGAGGAAGTGACTAGTTTTGCTGAAATAATGACCATTACACCTCCACCTTTTAATTTGAAATCCGAGGAGCTCAATGCACCTGCTGATTTTCAAAAAGAAAATGGTTTGCACAACTTGTCGCAGGATGCACTTTTTGAAAAACTACAGAATTATAAAAAATTACTAGATAACGGTTTGATTTTGCAAGGAGAATACGATGCTTTCAAAAAAGAAATTTTGAGCTATATGTAAGTTATTTTAAAGTGTTAGAGTCAAAAGTCATAGGAAAGCAAGTCTTGTGCTGATTTTTAAGACTTTTGACTTTAAAAATATCAGATTAAAGTGTTCTTTTCTGTTTTTCTACAAAATTATTAGATTGTAATTTTAATAAATCAGAAGCGTTTTTGCGTTGTAAATCATACAAATTTTTGTCGTCTACTATGTCTCCGTAGATTTTATCGTGCATGGTTGCACTAGTTTTAACCAACAAAGTACGTTGGTATTTGTCTTGTTCAATTGTTGCTTTTAATGCTGTTTCCAGATCTTCTAATTTATAATCGTATTCGCCTTTTGGAGATAGCAATTTAGCAATAATAGGAGACGTTTCAATGGCTAGAAACAAGAGCATGATAAAAAAAGAAGGCAGCCAAGGTAATTTATCCAAGGCGTTGATTCGTGCCATTAAACCATCAAATCCATCAATAATAGGTTGGGTTTCGTTAACTTTCTTGTCTAAATCGGTTTGCAGCGTTTTGGTGTTTTTTTCCATTTCAGCAATTTTAGCCAAGTTGGTTTTTTGTAAGGTGTCCAGTTCTTTTTTGGCCAAATCATGTTTGGCAATTTTTTCTTTAAAAACAGGACCTTTACCTAATTTTTTGGTTCCTGCGGTTCCTTCGGCTTCGGTGATGTAAGTTTCATAAAGCGTATTTACTTCTTTCTCTTTGCTTGTGATTTCTGATTTTAATTTATCGATTTCCACTTTGTTTTTATCCAAATCCGATTTGAAATAATTCGCCACTTCTTTTTTGTTATTCAAAGCCATCGCATTTTTCTCTTTCAATAAAACGGTATTAATTTCTTTCTCGAAGATTTTAATTTCTAATGGTTTCGAAATTACAATAGCGATAATTACCGCCAAAATAATTCGAGGAGTTGCCTGTAGAAATTCACTTCCAAAGCGATCTCTTTTTCGAATGGTAGATACAATAAAACGATCTAAATTAAAAATAAGTAAACTCCAGACTAGTCCAAAGAGTAATGCGGGAAACACATTATCAAACACAGTGAACAGCGCATAAGAACTGGCAATAAAAGCCATTACGGCGGTGAAGAAAACAGTGGCGCCAATACCTACATATTTGGTTTGTTCGCCTTCAGAACAGCCTTCAAGTAAGTCTTTGTCAGCTCCGGAACAAAGGATAAAAAATTGTTTTAACATGATTGATTTTTTGATTGCTTCGCCAGTTCGCTATTCTGACTCGGGTGATTGATTCAAATTTAACGCCAAAAAATGAATCTTGGTATAAATAGTTGATTTGTTTTTAATTACTGTTTTGTATAGACAAAAAAAAGAGCCGCTCTTTACGAACGGCTCTATAGTTTATTGATTAGTAGTGGCTTACGCTTTTGGAGCTCCCGCCATAATTTCGTCATTTGCAAATTCTTCAAATTTGGCGAAGTTAGCTTTAAATTTTTGAGCTAATTCAATGGCTTTTTTGTCGTATAACTCAGGATCTTCCCAAGTATTTCTAGGATTTAATATTTCACTAGGTACATTGGGACAGGTTTGTGGTTTGGCTATTCCAAAAACTTCATGATTCTCATACCCCACTTCGTCTAATTCTCCATTGAGAGCGGCTGTAATCATAGCACGCGTGTACTTTAATTTCATTCTACTCCCTATTCCGTAAGGACCTCCAGTCCATCCAGTATTGATTAGCCAAACTTTTACGTTAGCATCTTTGATTTTTTTACTTAACATCTCAGCATATTTAGTGGGATGCAAAGGCATAAAAGGAGCACCAAAACAAGCAGAAAAGTTAGGTTGAGGCTCTGTAATTCCAGCTTCGGTTCCCGCTACTTTAGCTGTATAACCAGAAATAAAGTGATAAGCAGCCTGTCCAGGAGTTAGTTTAGAAATTGGAGGTAAAATACCAAAAGAATCGGCTGTTAGGAAAAAGATATTTTTTGGATTTTTTCCAATAGAGCCTGGCTGGATGTTGTCTATGTGGAATATTGGATAACTTACCCTAGTGTTTTCTGTTATCGAAACATCTTCAAAATCAACTTCTTTGGTGTCTGAATTGACAATTACATTTTCTAAAAGCGATCCTTTTTTTATTGCTCTGAAAATATCTGGTTCATTTTCTTCTGAAAGATTGATTACTTTTGCATAACATCCTCCCTCAAAATTAAAGATAGTATTTTCATTCGTCCATCCATGTTCATCATCTCCTATTAGTTTACGATTAGGATCTGCAGATAAGGTAGTTTTTCCAGTTCCTGATAATCCAAAGAAAATTGCAGTATCTTCATTTTGCCCTACGTTTGCGCTGCAATGCATTGGCATTGTATTTCTAAAAACGGGCATTATAAAGTTCAAAGCAGAGAAAATTCCTTTTTTTATTTCTCCAGTGTATCCAGTGCCACCAATAAGGACTATTTTTCTAGTAAAATTTAAAATCGCAAAGTTGCTTTGACGCGTTCCGTCTAATTCAGGGTCTGCGAAGAAACCTGGTGCAGATATTAAAGTCCATTCTGGCGTAAAATTGGCTAATTCTTGTACTTCAGGTCTTAAAAACATGTTGTAACAAAATAAATTAGACCATGCGTTTTCTGTAACCGCTCTAATATTTAATCTGTAATTGGGATCTGCACATGCATAAGCATCTCTAACGAAAACTTCTTTGTTTGATAAATAAGCAGTCACTTTGTTATACAAGGCATCAAAGGCCTCTGGAGCAAAAGGAATGTTGACATTTCCCCACCAAACTTTGTCTTCGGTAATGCTGTCTTTTACAATGAAACGATCCTTTGGAGAGCGTCCCGTGTATTCCCCTGTGTTTACCGCTAATGATTCTGATGAAACCTCTATTCCTTGACCTGATTGTATTGTAATGTCGTGTAATTCTTCAGGGGATAACTGGTAATGAATTTTTGCATTTTCAATTCCTAATTCTTTTAACGAAATCGATTGCGTGAAAAGTGTGTTATTGTCCATAAATCTATTGTTGTGTGGTTTCTTTTTATAGACTGCAAAAGTAGAAATTAATTTTCAGTTAGCGTTTGATTCTGCTAGTTTTGTGATTTTTTATTTAATACGCGCAGTAATAAAATGCTCCAAGCCACAATTAGCAAGAGTCCACCAATGGGAGTTACGAATCCAATAATTTTAAAATCAAAAGCAGTAAGGTCATTTGTGGCTAATAAATAAATAGAACCGGAGAATAATAGAACACCAAATACGACCAATAAGTAGATTGTTTTTTTAGTTTTTAAGGAGAGGTCTTGCGTTAGACCAATAAATAATAAAAAAATGGCATGGTACATTTGGTAGCGTACACCAGTTTCAAAAGTGGCTAATTGATCAATAGTCAGTACTTTTTTTAGGGCATGCGCGCCAAAAGCACCCAGAATTATAGCAATCATTCCTAAAATTGCTCCTGTTGAAAGTATCTTTTTGTCCATGAGATTAGTGATTTTATTGCAAAAGTATTTCATACCACCTCAATTTAAAAGTATTTGGACCGATACTTTCGATTTGAAAGGTAGAATCGCGGAAGTTTCCCTTTTCGATTTTTTAATTTTCTAAATTATCTATTGTTATTTTGTTATAAATACAACATTTTTGTATGTTTGTGTTATAAATGTATAAAAATGAGAACAATTTTAATCATTGGGGCAGGAAGATCCGCATCCTCTTTAATTCAGTATCTTTTAAGTAAATCTGAGAAAGAGAGCTTACATCTTGTTATTGGTGATTTGTCCTTGGCATTGGCCCAAAAAAAGACAAATAATCATACGAATGCTACGGCAATTGCTTTGGATATTTTTGATGAAAATCAAAGAAAAGCTGCGATTGAGAATGCCAATATTGTGATCTCAATGTTACCAGCTTATTTGCATATTCAGGTGGCCAAAGATTGTATTATTTATAAAAAACATTTAGTTACCGCCTCTTACGTCAGTGATGCGATGCAAGTATTAGACGCTGCCGCAAAGGAAAACAATCTGATTTTCATGAACGAAATTGGACTGGATCCAGGAATTGATCACATGAGTGCGATGAAAGTGATTGATGCCATAAAAGATAAAGGCGGTAAAATGCTTCTTTTTGAATCTTTTTGTGGCGGATTGGTGGCTCCAGAATCCGATACGAATCTTTGGAATTATAAATTTACTTGGGCGCCGCGCAATGTTGTGCTCGCTGGTCAAGGAGGAGCTGCTAAGTTTATTCAAGAAGGAACTTATAAGTACATTCCGTATTGTAATTTGTTTCGCAGAACCGAGTTTTTACAAGTGGAAGGATATGGTCGTTTTGAAGCGTATTCGAATCGAGATTCCTTGAAGTACCGCAGTGTGTATGGTTTAGATAATGTGCTTACTTTATATAGAGGAACGATCCGAAGAGTAGGTTTCTCTAAAGCGTGGACTATGTTTGTTCAATTAGGAATGACGGATGACAGTTACATCATGGAAAATTCGGAGAATATGAGCTACAGGGAGTTTGTGAATTCGTTTTTGCCGTATCACCCCACAGATTCAGTAGAAATCAAGACGCGTTTGATTCTCAAGATCGACCAAGATGACATTATGTGGGACAAATTATTAGAACTCGATTTGTTCAACCGCGATAAAATTGTAGGTTTAAAAAATGCTACACCCGCTCAAATTCTAGAGAAAATATTGACTGATAGTTGGACGCTTCAACAAGATGATAAAGATATGATTGTCATGTACCACAAATTTGGTTACGAAATACAGGGCAAAAAAGAACAAATAGATTCCAAAATGGTGTGCATTGGCGACGATCAAACCTATACCGCGATGGCCAAAACAGTAGGTTTACCCGTTGCCATGGCGACTTTGTTAATCCTAAATGGTAAAATCACGACTCCGGGAGTGCAACTGCCCATTCGTAAAGAAGTATACGAACCTATTTTAAAAGAGTTAGAAGACTACGGCGTAGTTTTCAAGGAAATCGCCATGCCGTATTTAGGATACAATCCGGATAAAGAGTTTAGTTATTAGTTTTTTTAGATTTTTAGTTTGATCAATCCGCTTCTTGTGACAAAAGTCTAGAGTTGCGGATTTTTTTATACACTTCATCTTTTGATTGTGTATTTTTTGGGCGTGACCCAAAGTTGCTTCGTCGTTCCTCCTGGCCACTTTGGGTCGGGCTCTACGCTACAATCTTTGTGTTTTTAAAGAAAAAACACAAAGGATTTCCGCTGCTATCCCTCACGCGAGCCGCAATAATTAAGACGTTCATTTTTTTTTAAGAAAATTTGTACGAAAAAATCAATATATTTGGAAATATAAAAAGAGGCATGCAGTAGCGCCTATCTACCTAATTTTGGGTGTATATACGCTACGGCGTAGCGCGTATATTAATGTTGGCAGAAATGGCAAAAAAAACGAGAAGAATCCAAATAATAAATACATTAAATGACAAAAATTAAATTTTCAATACTATTAATTTTAATTTCACTTTCATCAATATATTCACAACATAAAATAAGAGAAACGTTTTCAGAAAAGTTTGTCCCATTTGTTGAAATTTATTCGGAAAAAGGAGATTTAATAGGTATCACTGATATAAAAGGTGCAATTTCTTCGGACTTAGAAGATAAAATTCGAACTTCCAAAACAACTAATCTGACTTTTGTAAATAGTTTGTACATAACAACTGCGTTAAGTATTGAAGAATATAATAACACACAAATTATATCTTTGAACAAAGTTTCCATAGAATTAAGTGAAGTTGTAATAACTAAACCTAAAACCTATAAATATTTGAAATTAAAAGGATATTTTAGAAGTCTTCAAATTAATGAAGATAAACCACATTATTTTATTGATGGAATTGCTGAAATATACATTTCATTGAAGTCAGGAAAAACAAAATTGAAAATTATTTCTAATCGTTCATTTGAGAACAAGTCAGTAAAGCAATTAAGCAAGACTTTCTTTTTTA
The DNA here is from genome assembly GCF_900142695.1 of Flavobacterium xanthum. Taxonomy (GTDB): domain Bacteria; phylum Bacteroidota; class Bacteroidia; order Flavobacteriales; family Flavobacteriaceae; genus Flavobacterium; species Flavobacterium xanthum. The sequence goes on from NZ_FRBU01000019.1 coordinate 71,792, forward strand.
TGGTTGCAGGTGTTCCAACATTTAATGAATTTTCAAATTTTGAAAGTCTAAACGCTGAATATAATTTAAAAACAGTAAACAATTCACAAACAAATATTTTAGACCAAGAAACAAGTCTTGAAAAAGGAACAATTGCAACAGTAAATAATAAATCTAACTTACAATTAGAAATCATTTCGCAATCAAAACCTAAAATAATGAAAGCTTTAGGAATGGAAACGGATTATAATAATTACACCATAAATTCGATTTATGAAAACAATGAAATCCAAAAAATAAATTCAGAAAACATTATATACTATAAAGAAATTAGAAGTTATGATATTAAAAGAAAACAAAAAGATAAATTTCAAAAAGTAGAAGCGACACACGAATTTTATTTACTGGAAAAAGAATATGTAAATGAATTAGGAACAAAACAATTTGATAACTTTTACTCTTTCAAAAGACCAAATAAATTCAATGAAAGATATTGGGAGAAAGTCGATAATCAGTATTTTCAACCTTTACCGAAATCAATAGAAAAATATATTGAAGAAAATTTAATGCTAACTGAAAAGTAAATAAAGCCACTATCTGCCAACAGCGGTTTTGATATAGTGGGGTTTTAGTGGAATTACCGTTTAGCTTCAACTTTTCTGCAAAGCAGAAAGTTGCAAGGTTACGTATTCCCCACCATCTCAAAGCCGCAAAATGTTACCTGCAAACATAAACCGAACTTACCGAAAAAAGAAACTTAAAATATGACACCAACTGAACAGCTAAAATCCATTTTAACAGAGAAATATATATCCGAAGATGGAGACGAATACAAAGTTCAACTTAAATCAGGCTTAACAGAATTAGAAATTGATGAATTAGCGAAACGAGTTCCAAAAGGACAAATTCCAACTGAAATTAGAGAGCTCTTAAATTTCGCAAGTGGTTTTGAATTTTATGGACTTGAAGAAATAACATTTGACGGTTTTGAACAATTTGGATTTGAAGAGTTTTTCCCAAACTCTGTTCAACTTGCAGGAGATGGATTTGGTAATTTTTGGATTTTAGATATTGACAAAAATGGTAATTGGGGAAACGTATTTTATGTTTGCCACGACCCAGCAGTTATTATAAAACATTCAGACAATCTAACTCAATTTATCGAACACGTAAATGACTTTGGCAAAAACGGAAATAAATCAAATCTTGACATAATACACGAAAAAAGTGTGAAGGATATTTGGAATCAAAATATCGGATTTATCGAAGTTGAAAACGCAAGACAATCAAACGATATAATCTTAAAAGAGTTTGCTTTATTGCTTCCTGACAATTGTGTTGTTGCTGATTTACGAAAGAAACAAAATCGAAGCGGTTTTGCTTGGGGTAAATTTGGACCGAAGATTGACAAAGCAAAACGACACGAAACAGAATTAATTTGGGGAATTGAAAAACCAATTAAGAAAGGAATATTATCAAAAATATTCGGAAGATAATACCGAACGTGCTAAGAATGCCCGATCGCACCGATATATCACAATCGTTAGCGTAGTTTTGTAAACTGTGCCCATAACATTGAGCAAACAATACAAATAGTACAGCAAATGTCTACAAATTATAAACCCGAATCCTTGCTAGGGTAGCTGCGAAACTTTAAATTAACAAATCCGCTCCTTTACACTAAGAAGCGGATTTGTTTTTATTAAGATTTGCCAGATTGTATCGTTATTGGTAAACTGTATAACACTCTCACAGGGACACCGTCCATTTTACCGGGTATCCATTTTGGACATAAGTTTAAAACACGTACGGCTTCATCACCAGTTCCATAGCCAATATCGCGAATGTTTTTTACGTTGCTAATACTGCCGTCTTTTTCAACTATAAAAGTGATGTAAACCTTCCCTTTTAAATTAGGTTGTTCTGGAGTTTTAAAATTATTGCCGACAAATTTGTAAAAATCCATCATTCCTCCCGGAAAATCTGGTTTTTCTGTTACTCCAGCTGTATTGTAAATATCCCCTAATTCATCGCTGGCGATCAATTTTGAAGCTTCTGCCCGATAGTCTTTTTCTAAAACAGTAATTGTTTCATTATTTATTTTTACTCCTTGGCTGTTTACTCTGGATCCTAACCTGTTGTAGTATTCTCTTTCTTTACCTTTTGTCACATAAAAATGGACCTCATTGTTGATAAAAATATAACCGTCATTTACAGGATTGCCTTTACTATCTACAGATCCTTTATCATTAAAATAAAGACTACCAATTTTGGTATACTCTTCATTCTTAATTTTCACAACCTCCAGTTTTTTTCTTTTTATGGTGTCGCTTTGTTTTTCTGATTTTTCAATTTGTTGCAATGCACTTTTGGCAGTGGCAATTTTCTCATTTAAAATTGGTTGCTGAACAAGGATAGGATCGTTCTTTTCTCTTGCAACTGTTTTAATGCAAAAGGCCATTAAAAGCATAGATAGTACAGGAATAATTGTCATTTTCTTGACAAGTGAAAGCTTTTTTGATGTGGTTTTTGTCATCATGAGTAATCGTTTTTTAGTTATTAAATAATTCAAATTACTGGCCAAGTAAAAAGTTTGGTTCTCGTTTGCTTTCGATAGTAATAAAGATTGGTAGAACGGAACATTGTTATAGGAGGTCACGACTTTCTCGTCAGCAAGAAATTCGTGATTGAGTTGTATCGCTTTTTTATAAAAAATAAAAATGGGGTTGAACCAAAATACAGTCTTTAAGATTTCGATAAATAGAATGTCTAAGGTGTGTTTTTGGGTGACATGCGTGAGTTCGTGCGTGTACAATTCGGCTTCAATTTGACGGTTCTTGTATTCCGTTTCGTTGATGAAAATCGTATTTAGGAACGTATGTGGTAACGTTTTTTCAGGGACTAGAATTAATTTAGCATTCTTAAAAGGAATTCGAGAATTTGACTTCATTTTGCCAGAAATCTTGATGATGTTGTAGGCGAAACGGATGGTAAGAATTAGCGTGATCAAGGCATATATACTCCACAGTCCTATAACTGTATAGTTTGTTTCTTCTATTGCTTCAGCACCTCCTTGCATTATTTGTATATTTCCTAGATTGACTGGACGTGAGGTTATTTCCTGAATTACTTCAATGGTTATAAAGGGAAGTGTCAGCGAAAAAATAAGGCTAAACAACAAGTAAAACCGATTGAAACGGTGCATTTTTTCTTTTTCAAGAAACAAATAATACACTGCTAGCAAAGCTATTAAGCTGATGGATGATTTAATTAGAAAGTCGGTCATTTTTTCTTTTTTAGAATTTCACTGTCTATTATTTTCTTGAGTTCTTCCAGTTCGGTTTGAGATAAATTGGTTTCTTTGGTAAAGAAAGAAGCAAATTGTGATGCCGAATTGTTGAAAAAATTACTAATCAATCCGTTGACGTGTTTTGAGAAATAATCGGTTTTTTTGACCAACGGATAATATTCACGGGAGTTTCCAAATTCGGTGTAAGCAACAAATTGTTTGTCGATCATTCGTTTCAGTAAAGTGGCTACCGTTGTGGTAGCCGGTTTTGGCTCTGGGTACGCTTCCAATAAATCTTTCATAAAGGCTTTTTCAAGTTGCCAAAGGTGTTCCATGAGTTGTTCTTCTGAATTTGTAAGTTGTTGCATTTTTATTTTATTTTTATTTCGGAAAGTAATTCTCCGTTATTGTATTTTCTAATTGTTGTTAGTTTTCCATCGTCATTATAGTAATTCCAATCGCCAAAATAAAACCAGTGTGCATATTTATCAGTTGTATCTAATTTAGACATTCCTCTAGATTGTATTTTTCCATTTTCATGATAAAATATTGTTTTGCAAATGCTACGGTTGTATTTTTCCCTTTTAATGATTTTACCATTCAAATAATACCGCCATTTTTTTACAGGATCTCCTTTTTTATAGGTTCCAATGGATTTGTAGTTTGCGCTATCTTGTGCGTATTGCTCCACCCAACGACCGGTTCGAAATTTATTTTTCATTTGATTGGTTTTACAACCAAATAAAGAAAGGGTCAAAACTAGTATGATAAATGAATAGCGCATAAAGTGGTTTGTCTCTACAGATTAAAACATTGCTCTACAAATGTAGAATAAAAAACGAAATAAACAAGTTTTTCGGTAAAAAATAGTTGTTGGTCAGTTAAATAACTGCTAATTGCTTGGTTTTTTTGGTGGTGGCAGGTTAGCCACAGATTCACAGATTTCTCATTTGATTCAATAATTGGTGTATTAGTGGCGTAAAAGTGAACACCGCAAATTCGCAAATTTTTTATTTGAGTACTTGGTGTAGTCTTGGTGTAAAAATTAGCCACAGATTCACAGATTTTTTATTTGATTCAATAATTGGTGCATTATTGGCGTAAAAGTGAACACCGCAAATTCGCAAATTTTTTATTTGAGTACTTGGTGTAGTCTTGGTGTAAAAATTAGCCACAGATTCACAGATTTCTTATTTGATTCAATAATTGGTGTATTAGTGGCGTAAAAGTGAACACCGCAAATTCGCAAATTTTTTATTTGAGTACTTGGTGTAGTCTTGGTGTAAAAATTAGCCACAGATTCACAGATTTTTTATTTGATTCAATAATTGGTGTATTAGTGGCGTAAAAGTGAACGCCGCAAATTCGCAAATTTTTTATTTGAGTACTTGGTGTAGTCTTGGTGTAAAAATTAGCCACAGATTCACAGA
>NZ_FRBU01000010.1 GCF_900142695.1 Flavobacterium xanthum
CTCAAACAAGATGGGATAATTTATCGGCATACCTATTAGATGGTAACTTGCAAATAGATAATAATCTGGTGGAAAATGCAATCAGACCAGTGGCCCTGGGTAGAAAGAATTATCTTTTTGCCGGATCGCACGATGCTGCTCAAAGAGCGGCTATGGCCTATACCTTTTTTTCTAACTGCAAAAAGCATAACGTAAATCCTTTTGAGTGGCTAAAATATACCCTTGAGAATATCCAATCTATAAACCACAAGAATATTAAAGACCTGTATCCCCACAATTACAAGCAGCTAGCGGAATCTAAACCATTGTAAAATTACGCTCCTATCATTAATCTTATTGAACTAAACAATATGTAGTTGCTCGGGTGGATACGTAACAATCAATATAGTATTTACGTTTTGGGTGGACTCTGATGTTAAATATTTTTTATAAACCATGTTATATGACACCCAAAGATCTGAATTTTTAGTTGACTTTTTCTGCGAAAAACCACAGTAACTAATGGTAAAAACTAATAATATGATTATTTTTTTCATAAATTATTAACAAACTGCTTCCATTATAAACATAAGCTCTCTAATAGAAGGCTTTCTAAGCATAGTGCCACTTGTTGCAGTATAATTAGCAGAATCAACCAATAAATACCCAGGTAATGGAATTTGTATACTATAGCACTCTCCACATACTTGAGTAGCTTGTTCTCCACATTGTGCTGATGAAGTAAAAGAAAAACCAACAATGGCCTTAAAATTAAACATTAATTTTTTCATAATTTCTAAAATTTTTGATTAATAAAATATAGAATCTAAGACTACCTACATTAGTGAAAATTACAAACAACGTGCGCTTTGGTTGACTTAAAACAAATGTAAGAATGTTATTAGTAAATACAAAAAAAGACATTATAATAGGAATAAGCTAGTCTTAAAAAGAATAAAAAATTCACTATTCAAATATAAAATTATTTATAGGAATTTTATTTTATATTTACGATATTAAACATAATAATCATGAATATAGGAGAAAACATTAGAAAATATCGTCTTGAAAAAGACAAAAAGCAACAGGAAATTTATGAAGCTATAGGTGTTAATCAATCCTCGTATTCTAAAATAGAAAACAATAAGCACAAAATGTATGTTGAAACGCTTAAAAAAATAGCCAACGCACTACAAGTAGATATAGCTAAATTAATAGGGGAAGATAAAATCGAAATCAACCATACCAATAACGATAATTCGCAAAGCGGTTCAGGCATTGTTGTGAATAATAATCATTCCGAAGAATTAATCGTTTCTCTCAAAGAACAAATCGACTTACTAAAAGAACACAATCAGATAAATAAAGAGATTATAAATAATTTGAAAGAAGAGATTATAAATAATTTGAAAGAAGAGATTATATCCCTAAAAGTCCAACTAAAAAAATGATAATTTTATTAATAATTCGGCAGATTTAGGAAATATCTATAATCGAATTGACGCGGAATTAAACGCATTGTTTTAATCCTTTCCCCGTCCTTCTCCAAAGGAGAGGGAGAAAGAACTGAATATAAAAAATGCCTCACTCTTAATTTTAGAGAGTGAGGCATTTTTTAATTAAACTTTTAATTATCCTGTGCAGTTTTCAAAAATTGTAGGTATTCAATTAATTAGAATTAAACCTGCAAGCTCAAAAGAGTATGGGCAGATGATTACGAAAATGTAAAAATCGACATTTGCTTTATCAAAGAAATTATTTTATAAATTAAAAGCACCTTCATTCGTATGTCTTCTCTCTTATTATTTGTCACGCTGCAAGCGTTTCAGTTATGTTGCTCAATTACAAAGACATGCTTCCAGCCAAACAATGGGAGTAAATTATTTATGCAAGCTGTAAGATTTGTAATAATAGCTACTGCTCTTTGTTTTACCTCCGATGAACTTATCAAAGATATAAAATTTATTTTTTTGAAAATAAATAATCTATGTTCTTTTCATTTTTCCCAAATAGGGAAATTTTAACTATCTTTGTTTATTGAGAATAATTTATGAGAATAATTGCTAAAAGAACCTTGCAGCATTTTTGGGAGCAATATCCAAACTCAAAGCAGCAATTATTGTCATGGTATCAGGTATTTGACAAAAAAGAATTTGAGAATTCAAATGCTATAAAATCTATTTTTGGTTCAGCTGATTTTATTGGAAATAATAAAGTCGTGTTTAATATTTGTGGGAACCATTATCGATTAATCGTGAAAATTAATTATTTAACACAAATTGTCTATATTTTATTTATTGGTACTCACCCTGAATACGATAATTTGAAAGACATTAAAAACTTATAAAAAATGGAAATAAATCCTATAAAAACAGAAAAAGATTATGATTTAGCTTTAGAAAGAATAAACATGCTTTTTGATGCTAAATCCAACACGAAGGAAGGTGATGAATTAGATATCCTAGTCACCCTGGTAGAAAAGTATGAACAAATACATTATCCTATTCCTGAGCCAGATCCAATTGAAGCCATTAAGTTCATGATGGAACAAAACGGACTTACAGATGCTGATTTAGGAGTTATTTTAAATAGTCGTTCTAGAGTCACTGAAATTTTTAAACGCAAAAGAGCTTTAACTATTAAACAAATTAGAGTTTTAACAGAAACACTTCATATTCCAGCTTCAACTTTAATAAAAGAATATGCATTGAAACACTAATTTTAATCGTTTCAAAAAAAATGCCTCACTTTCATGAGGCATTTTTAGTATTCTAAATACAAAACTTTTATTTCAAAGCATCAATTTTGGCTTGAACTTCGGCATCTGTTCCTTCAAAGTTTTCGACTTCTTCTTTCCCGTTGATGGTTGTTTTAACCGTTGCAGTTACTTTTCCATCGATGTTTGATTTTTCGATAGCAACTTCTTTAGAAATTATTTCTGTTGCTACTTCTTTTTCAGTAATGGTCTGACTTCCTTCACCTAAAATAGGCGCAATTACCAGACCAATCAAACAAGTTAATTTGATCAAAATATTCATTGATGGTCCAGAAGTATCTTTAAATGGATCACCAACGGTATCACCAGTTACCGCTGCTTTGTGCGCATCAGAACCTTTGTATGTCATTTCACCATTGATCATAACTCCAGCTTCAAAAGATTTTTTTGCATTGTCCCAAGCACCACCGGCATTGTTTTGAAAAACTGCCCAAAGTACCCCAGAAACAGTCACTCCCGCCATGTAGCCTCCCAGCATTTCAGCAATCAATTGGTTATTATCCGCGTACACTAGTTTCCCAAGCAGCACAACTGCAATTGGAAAACCAATAGTCATTATTCCCGGCAACATCATTTCGCGCAACGCGGCTTTGGTAGAAATATCGACACATTTAGCATATTCCGGTTTCGCGGTTCCTTCCATAATTCCAGGAATTTCTCTGAACTGGCGGCGTACTTCATACACCATATCCATGGCTGCTTTACCAACAGAGTTCATCGCTAGAGCCGAGAAAACTACAGGAATCATTCCACCCACAAATAACATTGCTAAAACGGGCGCTTTAAAAATATTGATCCCGTCAATTCCTGTAAACGTAACATACGCCGCAAATAAAGCTAAGGAAGTCAAAGCTGCCGAAGCAATTGCAAATCCTTTTCCTGTCGCTGCCGTTGTGTTCCCTACAGAATCTAAAATATCGGTTCTGGTACGTACTTCTTTTGGTAATTCACTCATCTCAGCAATTCCTCCCGCATTATCTGATATAGGTCCAAAAGCATCAATTGCCAATTGCATCGCTGTTGTTGCCATCATCGCTGAAGCCGCCAAAGCCACACCATAAAATCCTGCAAAAGCGTACGATGTCCAAATCGCAGCTGCAAATAATAAGACCGTTGGAAACGTGGAAATCATTCCAGTTGCTAAACCTGCAATTACGTTTGTTCCTGCTCCTGTACTTGATTTTTGTACAATTGCCATAACAGGTTTTGTTCCCAATCCAGTATAATATTCGGTTACTGATGAAATAACAGCACCTACTACTAATCCAACGATTGTAGCATAGAAAACACGCATTGACGAAATTTCTTTAGTGCCTTCTCCGAAGAAATCCATTTTCATAGTTTCTGGCAACATATATTGTACTAGGAAGAAACAAGAGATAGCGGTCAATAGAATCGAAACCCAGTTTCCTATATTTAACGCTTTTTGAACTTGTGCTTCTTTAGCATTATCATCTGATATTTTTACCAACATCGTTCCAATAATAGAAAATAATATTCCAAAACCGGCGATTGCCATTGGTAATAAAATAGGTCCTATTCCGCCAAAAGCATCTTGAATATTTCCACCCATATCTTTAATCACATAATTCCCAAGAACCATCGCCGCTAAAACAGTGGCCACATAAGAACCAAATAAATCGGCTCCCATTCCTGCAACGTCACCTACATTATCTCCTACGTTATCTGCAATTGTAGCGGGATTACGAGGATCATCTTCAGGAATTCCAGCTTCTATTTTTCCAACTAAATCAGCACCTACATCGGCAGCTTTAGTGTAAATTCCACCACCAACACGAGCAAACAAAGCGATCGATTCCGCACCAAGAGAAAATCCGGCTAATGTTTCAAGAACAATAGTCATGTCTTCTGTTGAAGTCCAAACACCGTTCATAAAAAAGTGAAAGAAAAATATAAAGAAAGTAGTTAATCCTAAAACAGCTAATCCTGCAACACCTAATCCCATTACGGTTCCACCGCCAAAAGAAACCTTTAAAGCTTGCGGTAGACTAGTGCGAGCGGCTTGAGTAGTCCTGACGTTAGTTTTGGTAGCAATTTTCATTCCCATGTTTCCAGCCAAAGCCGAGAAAAAAGCGCCAAAAACAAAAGCAACAACTATTAATATATGTGTCGTAGGAACAATAAACGAAATTGCAGCTAGTACGGCACTAGCACCAATTACAAAGAAAGTTAATAATCTATATTCTGCTTTCAAGAAAGCCAAGGCTCCTTCGTAAATGTAATCTGAGATCTCCTTCATTTTACCGTCGCCTGGATCTTGTTTTAAAACCCATGCTCGTTTTGTAAACATAAATGCCAGTCCAATGAATGCCATGGCGATTGGCAAATAAATCATAATTGTATTCATAATTTTGGTTTGGTTTTTAGTTAATAATTATAGTGTAACCAAACGAATTTAAACAAAAAAGCAATACTCCTAACGGAATATTGCTTTATTTATAAAAATCATGAAAATTATTTATCTTATACTAAATAATCCTTCTGGTTTGTTCTCAATTTGATTAAAACGCTCCGTACACTCCTTAATGATAGCATAGGCCTCGTTTACATCTCCCCAACCACCTACATCAACTTTTTTGTTTTCAAGGTCTTTGTACACTTGGAAAAAGTGCTCAATTTCTTTTAATAAATGGGGATTCATGTCTGACAAATCATTTAATGAGTTCCAAATTGGATCTGAAACCGGCACACAGATTACTTTTTCATCCGGACCTTTATCATCTGCCATGTGGAAAACACCGATAGGTTTTACTTCCATTACACATCCAGGAAAAGTTGGTTCGTTAACTAAAACCAATACATCTAATGGATCTCCGTCTAAGGCTAATGTTTCCGGAATAAATCCGTAATCAGCAGGATACATCATTGACGAAAATAACATTCTGTCAAAACGCATTCTTTTTATTTCGAAATCATATTCGTATTTATTTCTACTTCCTCTTGGTATTTCGATTAAGACATCGAAAGTTGTTAATTTGTCTGCAGTCATTTTAGTTTTTTCTTTTCTATATTTATGGGTGCAAAAGTAAGGAAACTATCTCTTTTTACAATAAAAAATTGCTGTTATCTCTGCATTAAATTTTAACAATGAGTACTTTAGTACACCACCGTTCTATTTCTTTTATTCAAATAATGATGCCATAAAATATAGGTAGCCACGGAACGATGCGGACTCCATTTTAAAGTATGAATTTCCATTGCCCCTTTATCATGAATATCCAGCAATTCCTTTATGGTATTTATGACCGCAACATCTCCCAATGGCAATAAATCTGGGGCTTCCAGACAAAACATTAGGTAAATATCAATCGTCCAGTTTCCTATTCCCTTGATTTTGATGAGTTCTTCCCGCACGTGTTGGGCCGTTTTATTGGGTAGACTTTCTAAATCAAGTTCTTTATTTAATAGGGCTGTCGCCAACGCTTTGATGTAAGACGTTTTTTGACGGCTTACGCCAAGATTTCTATATTCTTCCTCCGAAACAGGAAGCAAAATCTCTGGCTCTATTACTTTTAGACTGGCTTTTATTTTTAAAAAGGTAGCCTTAGCGGAATCAATGGACACTTGCTGTTCCAAAATCAATAAGACTAAAGTTTCAAAACCTTGCGGTCTTCTCGGGATAATTGGCATTCCATAGTGGTCGATAATAGATTTGAAAATAGAGTCTTTACCTGTAAGATAATTGATGGCTTCTTGCATAATTTCATGTTTTTTAGCCCGGATGGAAACGGCATCATTTTATAAAGCGATTTTTTTTCGCTTTATAAAAAAATATAGTATATCCCGAAGCTTCGGGAGGAATAGCTTCTAGAAATTAAACCCAAACGATCCTTTTACCGTAAAACGATTCGTATCCGGCGTGTTGAGATAATTGCCTCGCCACGCAAAATCGATACGGATTACCTTAAAAATATTCCCAATCCCGGCGCTGTATTCCCAATAGACTTTTTCCGGCGCGTTATAAGCTAAACCAGAAGCATTAATCGCTCTATTTTCATCTGAAATAGTGCCATAAACCCCTTTTACCGATACAATTTCCCTCCAATTGAGTTTGCGCATAAATGGAATTCTGGAAAAAAGACGACCATTAAAGTTATGATTCCACTGCAAAGTGGCATATTGATCCGCTAAGAATTCATAAAAATTAAGATTACTGAACGTGTTTTCCAGCGTAAAAAAAGTTTGATTTCCTGGAATCACACTCATTAATCCCAAGGGAACAGTCCCAAATGTTTTTCCCACTTCCATGATAATGTTCGTGCGACCTAGTGGACCAATGATGATCGGTTGCTTGTAATACAGCTGCAATTTATCATATTTGAAATCACTATCCAATAACCCTTTAAAACCATGACTATAATTGACAAAAAAGCGACTGTACGGACTATCGACATTCTCACGTTCTACCGCAAATCCAATGGTTTTTCTTTTAGGAGTGTATTCCACTTGAAAGTTCACTTCTGATTGTTTGACATCGCTTTTTGTTACAGCATTTGCAATATCGGTGTAATAATCTAAACTAAAAGTGGGAGAAGCAGACTCTAGAGTGCGAAATGAAATTCCTGTTTGAAAAATCAAATTTTTAACTGGCTCTATTTCAACTGCAATATTGCTTAGATTTATGTTTGTCAATTTTCCGTTATTTCCTGATGAAAATACAGAAGAAGAGGCAAAGCTTCGTCCCAAAATATCATAGGTAGTCGTCAAACTCGCACCAATTTGCTCGATATCACGCCTATTGCCTCCGGACAAAATGATTCTTTTTTTCTTATCGACCATCCATTTCCCAGAAAATCCATATTTGAATTTTTCATCCTTAAACCCATACGCCGTGTAGCCTTGCAAACGCCAAGTATCATTGGTTCCAAAATAGGTCCTTCCTCCCGCTCGCAATCGAACCCCTTCCACTTCGTTATAACCAAATGTGGAAAAAATAGGTCCATAATCAAAATTTCCAAACGGCAAAAACCCACTAGCCAACACTTGTACTGTGCTGTATATCTGCTTAAATTTTTTGACCGTTTGCAGGGTGTCGAGCATTTTATACACGCCCAATTCGTCTTTAGTTAAATTTTCAAAACGATTTTCCTCCCAGTACTCCGCTGATTTATTGTAGACATCCGCATCCATATAATTCACCTCATCTTTATAAAAAGCAACTGGTTTTTCTATGTTAAATTGATGATTTCTATAGTAACTAGTTCGTTTACCGTAAACCCCTTTTGATTTTTCTTTTTTATTTAAAGCAAAATCAGACATTAAATAATCCTTTGTTAGTAAAAATACGGAATCGCTAACCACTTCAAATTCCTGTTCTAGATATATGTCTTTCACCCAGTTAATATTGGCACTTTTAGTAACGGCCATATTAATTTTCTTGATGGCAAATGTGGAATCGTTAACCCAAAAATCACCTTTGAAAGTCAATTCGTTCTTGCGTCTTGGATAGAACACGATATTATAACACCACTTTTTATCAATATAGGCGCTGTCTTTCAGCACGTAATTATAAACATCAATACCGGTTTTAGAAAGTGGACTAGTAAAACTTTTATCAAAAAAAGTCAAGTAATTATTATAAATATCATAATTGGAATACAAGTCCTTTACAAAGGTAAGAATTTGCTGGTTTCCATTAAAACCAGATGTTTTACTGGCTTTTATTTTCTCTTTCAGTTTCTTGAGTTTGTTATCTCCAAAAACATCATTCAAGGATTCGTTGACAAAAATGGGCAGGTACGTCTTACCCGTAATTCTTGAAGTATCCATTTGATTGAAAATAAATTCCATCCCCTTAAAAAGAGTGCTCTTCATAAAAGCGCTATCAATAGAATTCATATCAAATTCTATTTTTTCATACTTTTCCATCTGGTATTGATCGTACAAATAAAGTCCATTTTTACGTTTTCTTTCCCAAATTTTTCTCAGAATGTCTAGCGCTGGATTATCTTTTTTAGACGTTTTCCCCGCAAAAACTACAACTTCGTTTAAGCTTTCGGCTTCACTTAATTGAATTTTAAAATTATAATTTACTGCCTTGTCTAACGCTATTTCTTTTTCAGAAAATCCTACCGACGAAATTATCAAAGTGCTATACGATTTTTGGGATTCAAGATAGAACCTACCATCCTCATTAGTCACAATTCCTTCGCTGGAACCTTTGAAAACCACATTAGCAAAAGGAATCGGCTGATTTTGCTTATCAACCACAACACCGCTAACTTTTGTTTGTGCAAATACAGCACTTGCAGAAACAAACAAAAAAACCAAGAGAAACAAGACATTCTTTTTCATAGTCATTCAAAAAAAAACTTCATCAAAGATAATTGATGAAGTTTCAAATATAGTTAATTACAGTATTTGATTATTCGTGGTTTAGCATTCCAATTGTTAAATTTTATCTAAAACCGAATGTATCAAAAACGGTTATTTTTTATACATCACTTTTTTAACCGCTTTTACAACGTCGCCAGCATTTGGCAACCATTCTTTCAATAAAACTGGGGAATACGGAGCCGGTGTATCCGCTGTTGTAATTCGTTGTATAGGTGCATCTAGAAAATCAAAAGCACGCTCTTGAACAATATACGTAATCTCCGATGCTACACTTGCAAAGGGCCAAGCCTCTTCAAGAACCACTAATCTATTTGTTTTTTTAACAGATGTTAAGATTGTTTCATAATCCATAGGACGCACGGTTCTCAAATCGATAATTTCACAAGAAATTCCTTCTTTTGCTAATTCATCAGCAGCAATATGTGCTTCCTTGATGATTTTTCCAAAAGAGACAATGGTTACATCTGTACCTTCTCTTTTGATGTCAGCAACCCCTAGCGGAATTACATATTCACCATCTGGAACTTCTCCTTTATCACCATACATTTGCTCTGACTCCATGAAAATCACAGGGTCATTGTCACGTATCGCCGCTTTCAACAATCCTTTTGCATCGTAAACCGTAGAGGGAACTACCACTTTAAGACCCGGAGTATTGGCAAACCAATTTTCCAAAGCTTGTGAGTGTGTTGCTCCTAATTGTCCTGCAGAAGCGGTTGGACCACGAAAAACGATAGGCACATTAAATTGTCCACCGGTCATCTGACGCATTTTGGCAGCATTGTTTATAATTTGGTCAATTCCCACTAAACAAAAATTGAACGTCATGTATTCCACAATTGGTCTGCATCCGTTCATGGCTGATCCTACTGCAATACCAGTAAAACCAAGCTCAGCAATAGGCGTATCAATTACTCTTTTCTCACCAAATTCTGCAAGCATTCCTTTAGATGCTTTGTAGGCACCATTATATTCCGCAACTTCTTCACCCATTAAGTATATGGACTCATCGTGACGCATTTCTTCACTCATCGCTTCACAAATGGCCTCTCTAAATTGTATCGTTCTCATATTTTTTTATATTTTGTCCTCCTGAGCGCAGTCGAAGGATAATTTTCGAAAAGCAAAAATAAATATTTTAAATCACTTTAAAGCATAAATTTTCCTAAATTAATTCAGGATGTATCGTGCTAATTCTCAGGAGCTATTTCCGGCTCTGCGCTGTATCTTCCTTTGGCTAAAGGAGCCACAGGAAGGATGCCGCTGCTATCCGGGCTACGAAAACGTAGTAGTAACATAGATTTAGATTTGAAAAAAACACTTTGAACAACAATTATGATTTTAAAAGTTAATTTAGAATATTTAAATCATAAATTATTCAAAAAATTCTTTCAAAATATATATTTTTATTTTTAATTTACACTGCGCTTTTTGATGACATCGCAATCAAAAAAGCTACGACTAAAACTTAAAGAAAAGTCAAATTTTAATAAACCACCTATTATGACATTGAAAATTTTAACTTTCCTTTTTTTATCAATGCTGATAAATCAAACGTATAGCCAAACTTTGAGAGGTATTATTACTGAAACACCATTAAAAGGGATTGGAGATGAAACGGTGCTGTCCAAAAAAGCAGCAAAACCAATGACATTTTCTTATGTGTATTCAGCAAACAAATCAATTCAAAACTTAATATCTATAGAAAAATCCTCCATAGATACGACCTATATCGAAAAATATGGGGAAAAATATGAAACTACGTCATCCGTTAGCAGACCAACTTCTTTAGCCTACTATAAAAATTTAGAAAGAAAAAAATATAAGGTTGTTGCTACTCAAAACGACCAAGATTTCAATCTCAAAGAAACATTGCCTTCATTAAACTGGAAATTAATCGATGAAAGCAAAACCATTAACGGATATGCTTGCAAGAAAGCTATCACTACAAATACAGCATTCAACTCCAATCAATCCATAGTTGCTTGGTACACAGATTCGATACCAGTAAATGATGGGCCAAACCATTACCAGGGCTTACCGGGATTCATAATTCAAATTGAGATTGATAATAATTCGATTTCGACTTTTGACAAATTGATTTTCAGTAAAGAAAACACACCTATCGAAGAGCCTAACAACAGTGCTCCTGAATTAAGTTTCAGTGACTATTCGAAACAAAGTGCTAAATAATGGTTAGTTTTTATCAAGATATCTCTTCACTTAAAAAAGTAGTTTAGACGACTGATCAGGAAGAAGATGCTTGGTTTTGCCACAAAGCAAGCAAAACAACAACTTAGTATTCTTTTAGTGATGAGACTGCTTTTACAACTACTAATGATTATAAATGGTATGATTTCTAAGTAGCAACGACAAAAGTTTAGATAACCTAATTACATTTGACAGGTAAAAATCCCTGTCAAATTTTTAAAATCAACAGCAGTTATGAAGATCAAATGTTTTTTATTTTTATTAATGCTCGCCTCAATCAACCAATCCTACAGCCAAACTTTGAAAGGTATTCTAACTCAAACACCATTAAAAGGGATTGGAGACGAAACTGAATTGTCCAAAAAAGCAGCAAAACCAATGACATTTTCTTATGTGTATTCAGCAAACAAATCAATTCAAAACTTAATATCTATCGAAAAATCCTCCATAGATACAACCTATATTGAAAAATATGGAAATAAATACGAAACAACATCTACTGTAAATAAGTCTTCCTCAATAACATATTATAAAAATTTTGATTTACAAAAATATAAGGTTCTGTTTACTCGAAATGACAAAGACACCAACGTGAAAGAAACATTACCTTCATTCAACTGGAAATTAATCGATGAAAGCAAAACTATTAACGGATATACTTGTAAAAAAGCTACAACTACAAATACAGCATTCAACTCCAATCAATCCATTGTTGCCTGGTATACTGATCAAATTCCTATAAACGACGGACCAATGCATTATAACGGATTACCCGGATTCATTATTCAAATTGAGATTGATGATAATTCGATTCTGACTTTTGACAAATTGGTTTTCAACAAAGAAAACACAGCAATTGAAGAACCTAACAACAGTGCGCCTGAATTAAGTTTCAGTGACTATTTGAAACAAGGCACTAAATAATGACTCATTTTTATCAAGATATTTCTACACTTAAAAAGCAGTTTCTCTGCTTTTTTTTATTGTTTGCTGTACCTATATTTTCTCAAAACAGCGTGACCGGTTCAGTCCTGGACAGGTCCAATACACCAATAAGCCAAGTCAACGTACAAATAAAAGATTCTAAAAATGATAAAATAATTGCTTTTTCCTTTTCTGACACTTCAGGAAATTTCCGCTTGGAGTTAGACAAGAAAGGTTTGTATATCCTAAAAATAAGTTATCTGGGTTTAAAGTCGTTCACAAAGGAGATTGAAATAACAAATAATTTGTTAGACGTAGGTAAAATTATACTCGAAGAAAACAAAATTGATCTGGAAAATGTGATCATTAAAAACGAAGCTGCCGGAATGACTGAAATTGGGGATACTTTAAGATACCGCATCGAAAAATTTCTAAATGGAACCGAAGAAACGCTAAAAGATGTAATCAAAAAATTACCCGGCTTAGACATTGACGCTCAAGGAAAGATAAAAGCAAATGGAAAAGAAGTAGATAAACTTTTAATTAACGGAGAAGAGTTTTTTATAAATCAACAAAAAATTGCCACTGAAAATATCACTGCTGAAATGATAAAAAATATTGAGTTAATAAAAAACTATACTGAATTTAAGAATATTAAAAAAAATGATAAATCAGGGATAACTGCATTAAACGTCAACATCAAAGAACAATTTAAAAACAAATTGACAGGAAACGTTTCCGCAGCTGCTGGTGACAATAGATACAAATTACACGCAACACTATTTAATTTTAGCAAGAAAACGTTATTCAGCTTAATTAGCGATTCTAATAATACCGGCGAGCTGTCTATGAATATTGAAGAGTACACCAAATTTACCAATCAAAACGAGGCAAGGACGATTGGTGAAACTACTTTTTCAAAAAATGATGATTTACCGAGATTTTTAACCATTGGAAACAATGTAAAAGAACGATCCTCATACTTTACGGGTTTAAATTTAAAATATTCTCCTACTAAGAAAACGCAGGTAAATTTTTATTCCATTTTCAACAGTGTAGATCAAGTGGAACAACAATCTAATACGCAATTCTACGCTTCGAACTCAGGTGTTTTTTCAAACAAAGACAGTCGATTCATCAATGAAGAGACAGTGTTTACTAATTCCGCTTTGGATGTAGCTTACAAACCCAATGAAAAATCGCTAATTAGTTATAAAGGATACTTTTCAGGTGTTAATAAAATAAACACTGTCGAAATTGCCAACAATACAAACCAATTAAACAACGCTAACAAACTTACGGATTATACAATCAATCATCAATTAAACTATACAACACTTTATAAAAATAATACTGGATTGAATATTTCTGTAAAACAGCAAATTATTAAGAAATCCAATAGGTTAAACATCGAATCCGATGCTCCTTTTTTAAATTTAAACTTCAATAATTCTACCTATAAAATTCTTCAAAATAGTCAACTAAATAAAAACAATATTGATTTGAATACTAACTATACCTTTAGCATAAAAAAAACAACTAATGCCATCTTTATGGAGTCCTCAATACGACAGGACGACTATAAAACTACAGAAGAACAGTTTACTCAATTTGAAAACAATGTAAACATTGAAAACAAAGTTCAAACTATTGGATTACAAACTAAATTTAAATTGTTTGAAAAGACAACATTCTCATCTGCTTTTTCTTATTCTAGGCTTCAATTTAAAATGGACAACTTAAACAAAGCAGAGTGGTTATTTATGCCCACATTAAGTTTAAAGACAGATTTTAATTCTAATCATTATATCAAATTATCATTTTCACAAAACAATAACCTCACACAAGCTGAAAATTTAGTCCCCAACAATGTTATCAGCGACTACAGAACTATTTTTTCAAATGAGAATTTAAGACTAAATACGATTACACCAAACAATCAATTAGCTGCAGATTATTTTTATTTCAACAACAAAAGAAAGTTATCCATTATTTCTAATCTTTCCTATTATAAAGCAACCAATATCATATCCAATAACTCCAGTGCAGATGCAACGGTAAATTTGATTCAATATGCTGTTGCTCCCTTTGAAAACCGTTTTCAATCTATGCTTTATTCAGAGAAAACATTTTCTTTCTTACCTTTTTCTCTTAGAGCAAGCGTTTCCTACTCATCGAGTAGTAAAATTTTATTTTACGACAGCCTTAGTCAGACTTTTAAAACGGAATCAACGTCTGCATACCTCTCCTTTGTGTCCCGGCTAAAAAAAACAAGTCTGCAATTTGAAACTGGAGTAGCAGTATCAAGAGATAATTATCAAGATAATTTTTTTAGTAATTCTATTTTAATAGTAAACCCGTTTATCGAAACTAGTTATAAAATTGCCACCAACTTATCGTTTATCAATAAATTCTCTTATAAAAATATAACTGCATCTACTTCCTATAATGAAATTTATATGCTTAGTCCCAGACTACGTTTAAATTTTCCTAAGTCTAAGTTCGAAATTAGTTTAATAGCACATGATATTTTAAACATAAATAATTACGAACAAATCACACTTACGCGATTCGACAATTTTACAGAAGAAAGAATTTCTCAATCGTTAACCGGTTACTATCTTCTAAATATCAAATTTAAACTGTAATGCTACGAAAACGTAGTAGTTACCAAAAAATATTATGCATGCATAGTATATTATTCAAATTAATATTTTAAATTTGTAAAAGAAATTACGAATAATTAAATATATAAGTATGAAAATATTAGTTTGCATCAGTCACGTTCCTGATACTACTTCAAAAATTAACTTTGTCAACGGCGATTCTGAATTTGACACAAACGGCGTTCAATATGTGATTAATCCAAATGACGAATTTGGTTTAACACGTGCAATTTGGTTTCAAGAACAACAAGGCGCAACGGTTACTGTTGTCAATGTTGGAGGACCAGAAACAGAACCAACTTTAAGAAAAGCATTAGCAATAGGCGCTAACGAAGCCATTCGTGTGAACGCTACTCCGACTGACGGATTTTTCGTTGCCAAACAACTTGCCGAAGTAATCAAAAACGGAGGGTACGATGTAATTATCGCCGGAAAAGAATCTTTAGATTATAATGGCGGAATGGTTCCTGGAATGATCGCTGGAATTCTTGGATACAATTTCCTAAACTCTTGTACAAGTCTTACTGTAGATGGAACAAGTGTAAAAGCAGTTCGCGAGATCGATGGTGGAAAAGAAACTGTAGCTACTTCTTTGCCCTTAATTATTGGTGGTCAAAAAGGATTAGTAGAAGAAAAAGACTTGCGTATTCCAAATATGAGAGGAATTATGACTGCAAGAACAAAAGCATTGACAATTCTGGAACCAGTTGACGCTACTGTAAATACAAAAGCAGTAAAGTTTGAAAAACCAGCTCCTAAATCAGCGGTGACATTAATTGCTGCTGACAATTTAGATGAATTAATCAATTTATTACACAACGAAGCGAAAGTAATATAATTAGGAATTAAAAATTACGAATTACGAATTTTTGAAATCTTTAAATTTTTTCAATTATTTAATCTTTAAATCTAAAATCATTATGTCAATATTAATATACGCGGAATACGCAGAAGGAAAATTCAAGAAAGTAGCATTCGAACTAGCTTCTTATGCGAAAAAAGTAGCTGAAACGTTAGGAACAACGGTTACTGCTGTAACGGTAAATGCAGGAGATGTTTCGGAATTATCAAAATATGGAGTAGACAAAGTTTTAAAAGTAAACAACGATAAATTATCAGGATTTACAGCAAAAGCTTACGCTGATGTCATCAAACAAGCCGCAGAAAAAGAAAACGTAAAATTAGTTTTGCTTTCATCTACAACGGATAGTATTTACCTTTCGTCACTTGTTTCAGTAGCTTTAGAAGCTGGATATGCATCAAATGTGGTTGGATTACCACTTTCAACTGCTCCTTTTCAGGTAAAAAGAACGGCGTTCTCCAACAAAGCATTCAATATTACTGAAATCGCAACAGAAGTAAAAGTACTTGGACTTGCTAAAAACTCTTATGGAATTTTTGAAACACCTTCAACATTAACGGAGGAGGATTTTAACCCAACCATTGGAGATAATGATTTTGGTGTAAAAGTAGAATCGGTTGAAAAAGTTTCAGGAAAAGTTTCCATAGCTGATGCTGATATTGTAGTTTCGGCTGGTCGTGGATTAAAAGGTCCAGAAAATTGGGGAATGGTAGAGGAATTAGCTACAGTTCTTGGAGCTGCAACGGCTTGTTCAAAACCAGTTTCTGATTTAGGATGGAGACCTCACGGAGAACACGTAGGACAAACTGGAAAACCGGTAGCGACAAACCTTTATATTGCAATTGGAATTTCTGGAGCAATACAACACATTGCAGGAATCAACTCCTCTAAAGTAAAAGTGGTTATCAACAGCGATCCAGAAGCACCATTTTTCAAAGTGGCTGACTACGGAATTGTAGGAGATGCGTTTGAAATTGTTCCACAATTAATTGAAAAATTCAAAGCTTTCAAAGCTCAGAATTAATAAGGAAAATAAATCATTACATTATTTAAAATGCTACTTAAATCAAGATATTTGTATCTTTGCTTTTAAGTAGCATTTTTTTTACTCAAAATGCCACTTACTTTTTATTAAAAAAAAGTACGTTGTACTTTTCCATCAAAACAATTATGAGCTTAGTCAAATTATCTATAAAAGGAATTTCATACAGTCAAACTCAAAACGGAGCCTACGCTTTGATTTTGAATGAGGTTGATGGTGAAAGAAAATTACCCATTGTCATTGGTGCTTTTGAAGCTCAATCCATCGCCATTGCCTTGGAAAAAGAAATAAAACCACCACGTCCTTTGACTCATGATTTGTTCAAAAACTTCGCAGAACGTTTTGATATCATAGTCAAACAAGTCATTATTCATAAATTAGTAGACGGTGTTTTCTATTCCAGTATCATTTGCGAAAGAGATAAAATTGAAGAGATTATTGATGCTAGAACTTCCGATGCTATTGCGCTCGCGTTGCGCTTCAATGCTCCCATTTTTACGTACAAAAACATCTTGGACAAAGCCGGGATTTATTTAAAAGCAAATCCTTTAGACCCTAATAAAGACTCGCAAGAAATTGACGATGTACTTTCTAATCCGGACACTTTTGGACGAGAAGAAGAAAGCAATCAGTCTGGAGAAACCTATTCGAAACACAGTTTACAGGAATTGAATGAATTACTGGATCAGGCCGTTTCCCATGAAGATTATGAGAAAGCCGCTAAGATTAGAGATGAAATTTCGAAGAGAGAATCGTAAATCGTTACTACGGTTATTAGTCAATTTAATTGTAAATAATTAAAAAATCACCGAATCCACCAAAAATGAAGCAATATTTAGATTTAGTGCAACACGTTATGGAAAACGGTTGCCAAAAAGGAGATCGTACCGGAACGGGAACAAAAAGTGTCTTTGGATACCAAATGCGTTTTGATTTGAACGAAGGTTTTCCAATGGTTACCACAAAAAAATTGCACTTAAAATCTATTATTTATGAATTGCTTTGGTTTTTAAAAGGCGATACCAATATTAAATACCTTCAAGAAAACAGCGTTAAAATTTGGGATGCTTGGGCTGATGCCAATGGCGATTTAGGACCTGTTTATGGTCACCAATGGCGCAACTGGAATAGTGAAGAAATTGACCAAATCACGGATTTAATTAATGAACTAAAAACCAACCCTAACAGTCGCAGAATGTTGGTTTCGGCATGGAATCCTTCGGTTCTTCCGGACACTACAAAATCATTTAATGAGAATGTAGCTAACAATAAAGCCGCTTTGCCTCCTTGTCACGCCTTCTTTCAGTTTTATGTGTCGGACGGTAAATTATCCTGTCAATTGTACCAGAGAAGTGCTGATATTTTCTTAGGCGTTCCTTTTAATATTGCTTCATACGCATTACTCACGATGATGATTGCACAGGTTTGTGACTTACAGCCCGGCGAATTCATTCACACTTTTGGTGACGCACACATTTACAACAATCATTTTGAACAACTTGAATTGCAATTGTCCCGTGAACCAAAACCGTTGCCAAAAATGATTTTGAATCCCAATATAAAAGACATCTTCGCCTTTGATTATGAAGACTTCACACTAGAAGGTTATGACCCACATCCTCCAATAAAAGGCAGTGTTGCAGTATAATATAACAAATAAAACGGTGTTTTAGTTAAACTACTAAAACACCGTTTTCATTTCCTGCAAACGCATTCCATTTAAAAGAATCGGCTTCAGGCTCATTAACAAAGGCACCATCAATCAGGTATTTAAATTCGTAAGCAGCATCTTTATCTAAATCAAAAACACCTTTAAAGGTTCCGTTTTTTAATTTACTAAGGACACCTTCAGATTCATTCCAATTGTTGAAATCGCCAATAACGGAAGCTTGATTTGCCCCTGCTGCTTTTACTGAAAAAGTAACTTTACAAACGGGCTTTGTTTTTACAAATTGTTTTTTAATCGACATAACTGTTTCATTTATAGGTTTCTGAAACAAAGTAAATGAAACATATTGAAGTTACAATAGCCTTCAAGAAGATTTAATGGAATACCTTAAACTATGTTAATTTATAAATAATTTGAGAATTTAAAGGGATTTAAATTACAATTCAAAAATCAGAAAACGTTTTCTCACAAAATAATACAGAGCCAAAATAGCGACTTTCCAAAATAAATTTTATCTTTATAAACTAAAATAAGATCGATGGAAAAAGAAGTACACGAACAATATGAATATGCTAGGAGAAGAATAAAACAAAAAAAACGACTGTATTTTCATTTTGTCGTTTTCGTTTTAGGAAGTTTATTGCTATTTCTTGGACACAACTTTCTGAACAGCACCGTAGTTTCTGATTGGTATCTTTGGATAATTACATTCTGGTTGTTCTTGTTTATACTGCATTTCATCAAAATTTTCATCACCGATCGATTTATGAATAAAGACTGGGAAAGAGAACAAATAGATCGCCTTGTCGCTTTACAGAAAAAGAAAGTAGAACAATTACAGATTCAGATCGAAAACGACGAACCTAATAATAGTACAAAACTATGATTATAATGATTGCGGCAGCTGCCGAGAATAACGCATTAGGAAAAGATAATAAAATAGTCTGGCACCTGCCAAACGATTATAAAAGATTTAGACAACTCACATCCGGCCATTATATCATAATGGGACGCAGGACGTTTGAAAGCCTCCAAAAACCATTACCAGACCGAACGCATATTATTATCACAAGGCAAAAAGACTATCAAGCCCCAGGCTGCATAGTTGTTGATAGTATTGAAAAAGCACTGAGCGCCTGCCCTCAAGACCAAGATTCATTTATTATAGGAGGTGGCGAAATTTACACGATAGGACTTCCTTATGCTGATAAAATAGAACTTACAAGAGTCCATGCAAGTTTTGAAGCTGATGCTTTTTTTCCTGAAATTATTGATGCAGAATGGAAACTTGAAGCCTCCGAGTTTAATAAAAAAGACGAAAAGCATAAGTATGAATATACCTACCTCACTTTCATTAGAAAATAAAATAAAAAAACATCCTTTTTACGGGATGTTTTTTTTTAACCATTGATTTAAAGAAATGACCTAGTCTTGGAAGAGTATTTGATAACATAAAATAAAAATTACAAACACTAATAATGCTCCAGAGATGGAGATTATAATATTTGATGTTTTTTGAGAATACATCTCAAAAAAGCCTTTAATACCAAATACCACGAAGGTACTAAAGACGAAAAAAATTAAAATTTCCAAAAACAAATTTAATCCTAAGAACGTATGTTGCGCTTTAAATACAATACTGCTTTGTAAAACAGTACTTTCAAAACAGCTTACAAGAACAAATGAGATAAGTAGCGCTAAAAATATCCATTTGATTTGGCTCATCGACTCTTTTTTAATCATATAATATGGTTACTTTCTTAAACACCAAAATTGATTAATAAAAACTAGAGTTACAATACCCACTTTTAGTGATATTTCGATAAAAACCATTTTTTTTAATTTGCCAACTAAAGCTCCATAAAACCTGAAAAAAGAGTAAAAAAAAACTTGATTCTAATTTTTGAAACTCATTTTAAGTTCATCAAGTTTATCCTATATTTGTACAAACTAAAAAAGATGTCCGAAAAGATAACTCCCTATAAAGATTCTGCCTTAGGCAAAAAAGAACAAGTTGCTCAAATGTTTGA
Organism: Flavobacterium xanthum; assembly: GCF_900142695.1. GTDB lineage: Bacteria > Bacteroidota > Bacteroidia > Flavobacteriales > Flavobacteriaceae > Flavobacterium > Flavobacterium xanthum. Next base: position 20,517 of record NZ_FRBU01000010.1, read on the forward strand.
CACTATTTCTGGAAATTATGACAATTTAAATCGTGTCATCTCTTTTGGAATAGACCTAAAATGGAGAAAAAAAGTATTGCAAATGGTCTCTAAATCCAATCCAAAAATAATTTTGGATATTGCAACCGGAACGGGAGATTTAGCCATTTTAATGGCGCAAACTAAAGCCGAAAGAATAATTGGTTTAGATATTTCTGCTGGAATGCTGGACGTAGGCAGGAAAAAAATTGATCAAAAAAAGCTATCGTCTACTATTGAAATGGTTCTTGGCGACTCCGAAAACATGTCTTTTGAAGACAACTACTTTGATGCCATCACAGTTGCTTTTGGTGTTCGTAATTTTGAGACATTAGAGAAAGGATTAGCCGAGATCTTAAGGGTGTTAAAACCAAATGGTGTTTTTGTGATTCTAGAAACTTCAGTACCCGATAAAACTCCTTACAAACAGGGCTACAAATTTTATAGCAAAAACATTTTACCTATAATTGGAAAATTATTTTCTAAGGATGACGTTGCTTACGGATATTTATCAGAATCTGCGGCGGCTTTTCCTTATGGCGAGGCTTTAAACAATATTTTAAGAAAAATTGGGTTTATAGATGTTGTGGCGTTACCTCAAACTTTTGGCGTAGCTACTATTTATTCCGCTACAAAAAAATAATACTGAAGATTTTAGCATAAACATGAGAAAAATATTTGCCTTACTCTTTTTTGCCTGTATTCTAAATGGATATGCTCAAAGGTCTAAAAACATCTTTAGTAGATATCCAATTATTAATTTGGAGAATTTTCAAAAAAAAAGAGTGTATTATGGTTTTTACTTGGGATTCAATTCTTATGATTTTAAGATTGATTATAAAACAGAATCGCCTGATATTTTGGTCACAAAAACAACCGGTTTCAATGTAGGAATTATAGGTGATTTAAAATTACAGGAATACATTAACTTGCGATTTGAACCTGGACTGTATTACACCAAAAGAGATTTAAATTATCCGAATTTTTCCAACAGTGGAGATGCGTTAAGAGAAATAAATAGCACGTACATCCATTTTCCATTATTACTGAAACTCTCCTCGCTTAGAACTGGAAATATCCGTCCTTACGCATTGGGAGGATTGTCTGCTACTTTAAATTTATCCAGCAATGCAAAAATAATGGATGATAATTTGCAGCAACGTTTTCGTGTAAAATCATGGACAACTAACTACGAGTTGGGTTTTGGAATTGATCTTTTCTCAGAGTACTTTATATTTTCACCTTCAATAAGAGGTGTTTTTGGTATCAGTGATGAATTAATTCGCGACAACGACCCTAACAGCCCATGGACAGGAAACATCGAGTCACTAAAAACTAGAGCAGTATTTATCAACTTTTCTTTCCACTAGAAAGTCAATTCTAGTAGATTAGCAAAGCATTCGTTTCAACGAAATCAACTAAGCGCGACGAAATTCACTTAGGACAATGGCCGTTGCGGTTGCTACATTCAAACTTTCTGTTTTTTGAAGATCCCCAAAACGAGGTATGGTAAGACGATTTTGAACCAATTTTTCAAGTGAAGCAGAAATTCCATTGGCTTCATTACCCATAATTATGATTCCTTGCTCTGGCAAGACCGACTGATAAATATTGGTTCCATCCATAAAAGTTCCAAAAATTGGCATTGTTGTCTGCGTCAAAAAAACATCCAAATTAATATAATTCACATTGACTCTAGCGATAGAGCCCATAGTGGCCTGAACCACTTTTGGATTAAATAAGTCTACTGTTTCGTTTGAACATAAAACCTGCTGAATACCAAACCAGTCACACAAGCGTAATATGGTTCCTAAATTTCCAGGATCCCTAATCGAGTCAAGCGCTACGATTAAACCAGTTTGCACTATTGGTTTTTCCAAAGGTATTTTAAAAAGAGCCAAACACGAATTAGGTGTTGCCAACGCACTTATTTTTCTCAAATCATTTTCAGTAATAATCGTTTTTTTTTCGTTGAATACTTGGTCAAAATCATTTTGTGTAGTATACAAATGTTCCAACTCAAAATTAGAATCCAAAAGCTCCTGAATTCCTTTTACACCTTCAAAAAAAAACAATTTATTGGCAATTCTATATTTTTTTTGCTGCAAACTCGTTATAAGCTTTATTTGGTTTTTACTAACCATAAAATAATGTACTTTTGAATTAAATATTTTAGAACACTTGAAAAAAATTTATACAAAAATAACTGCATTTATCGTAATTGCAATACTTATTTGTGCATGTAACGCTGTAAAAAGAGTTCCGGAAGGAAAACTACTGCTTACAAAAAACGAAATTACAGTAAATGGCAAAGTAATTAAAGATGAAAATGTTTTTAATCAACTGTACCAGAAACCTAATAGCACTTTACTGGGATATCGCTTGCGTTTAAATCTTTATAATCTTGCCAACCTGAATCCTGATTCAACCTATCAAGCTAAGTTTACAAATAATCCTGAAAAATATAAAAGGAAATCAAAATGGTTGTCAGAGAAGCAGGTCAACCGCTTAGGCAAATCATTCTGGTACCACGGAATTCACGATTTTTTGAGAAGAACTGGCGAACCCCCAATTATTATAGACAAGGAAAGAGCAGACAAATCAGTACTCCGTTTGAAATACTACTATTTCAACAATGGTTTTTTTAATGTACAAGCTGCATACGCAATAGATACTTTGAAGCTTAAAAAGGCGAAGATCAAATATGCCATAACGTCCGGAAATGCTTTTTTTATAGATTCCTTAAGAGCCACTATTGCAACCCCGGTTTTAGATTCTTTGTATCAAATAAATAAATTTAACACCTTTGTAAAATCAGGCAAACAATATAAAACAGAAGATTTTGACAACGAAAAAAATCGCATCACCACAAATTTCAGAAATAATGGCGTTTACAACTTTCAGCCAAATTATGTAACTTTTGATATTGATACTATAAAAAAAGTGAATCAGGCAAATATCACTTTGATGATCGCTAATTACTCTTATCAAGACGGTGATTCTACTAAAACAGCTCCTTTTAAAATATACAAAATAAGCGATGTAAATATATACACTGATTATTCTCCAAGCTTAAACACCTTGAATATTAAAGATAGCACCACTTATAAAAACTTTAATTTGTACAGTCAGGAAAAGTTAAAATACAAACCAAAAGCTATTACTAATGCTATTTTTATCACCAAGGGTGGATTGTACGCAGACAATAAAACCGTTTTAACAACGCGCTATTTGAATAATCTTAAAATTTTCAATTATCCGTCGATACAATACGAAGTTGACAAAAGAGACACCACCGCGCAGTCATTAATTGCCAAAGTATATTTGACTCCAAGAAAAAAATACAGTTTTGGAACTACGCTGGACGTAACACATTCTAACATTCAGGATTTTGGTGTTGGACTAAGTGTATCGGAGACGATCCGCAATGTATTTAATGGCGCTGAAACTTTAGAAATTGCAGCGCGTGGTAACATTGGTGCTTCGAAAGATTTGGCAAATCCAAAAAATAACTTCTTCAATGTTTCAGAATATGGTTTGGATTTAAAACTAAATATTCCAAGAATTTTTATGCCGTTTAATACCGATAAAATCATTGCTAAGAGTATGATTCCCTCGACTTTGATAACCGTTGGTTTTGCAAAACAAAGAAATATAGGATTAGACAAAGAGAATTTTACAGGAGCACTTTCCTATAATTGGACTCCAAAAATAAATCATACAGCACGATTTGATCTTTTTAATACTCAGTTTGTACGAAATTTAAATCCGACAAATTATTTTAATGTTTACGGCTCTTCATATAATGCTTTGAATGAAATAAGCAAAGCATACAATACAAATACTGCTTATTACAACAATGCCATTGATAAAGATTTACTAATTGAGCAAGGTACACGCGGTTTTACAAATGATGTTCTTTCAGGTAATGCAACTTTTCTAAAACCATTAGAAGCTGCTGATGTCGAGTCCGTAAAAAGTATTGAAGAACGAAGACTGCGACTTACAGAAAATGACTTCATTCTAGCTACTAGTTTTACTTTTTCAAAAACAACCAAAAAAGATTTAACAGACAATACTTTTTATCTTTTCAAAACCAAAATAGAATCTGCAGGAACCATTTTATCTGCTTTTGCAAAAACCACAAATCAAAAGAAAAACGTTAATGGCAATTATGAAATATTCAATTTAGAATATTCAGAATATGTAAAAACGGAATTTGACTACATTAAGCATTGGGATTTATCGAAAGAAAAAATTCTAGCCTTCAGATCCTTTTTTGGAATTGCTATTCCGTTTGGAAATTCTAATTATATTCCGTTCTCCAGAAGTTACTTCTCCGGGGGGTCTAATGACAACCGGGCATGGCAACCCTATGGTTTAGGTCCAGGTAGCAGTGGTGCTTTGGATGATTTTAATGAAGCAAACATGAAGATAGCAATTAGTGGCGAATTCCGCTTTAAACTTTTAGGAAATTTAAAAGGGGCTATTTTTGCTGATGCTGGAAACATCTGGAACGTGTTGGATAATGTAGTGGATGAAAAGTCCACATTTACGAGCTTCAGTGACTTGAAAGATATGGCATTGGGAACCGGATTTGGAATTAGGTATGATTTGAGCTTTTTCGTAATTCGTTTTGATTTAGGATTTAAAACCTACAATCCAGCTAATGAAACCAACAAAAGATGGTTTAGAGAATACAACTTTTCGAACTCTGTTTTAAATTTTGGAATAAATTATCCATTCTAATGCTAATTAATTCTTATTTTTGCAAAACTAAAAACTAAAAAAAATAACTAAAAAAAGTACAATGGCACACAACATAAAACCAGGCGTAGCTACAGGAGATCAGGTTCAGGAAATTTTCAATTATGCAAAAGAGAAAGGATTTGCACTTCCGGCGGTAAACGTTACGGGATCAAATACTATCAATGGAGTTCTTGAAACTGCAGCAAAATTAAACGCGCCAGTGATCATTCAATTTTCTAATGGAGGAGCACAATTTAACGCTGGAAAAGGACTCTCGAATGTTGGTGAAAAAGCAGCAATCGCTGGTGGAATTGCTGGAGCATTGCACATTCATACTTTGGCGGAAGCATACGGAGCAACCGTAATCTTGCATACTGACCATTGTGCAAAAAAATTATTACCGTGGATTGACGGATTATTAGATGCATCAGAAGCACATTTTGCTAAAACTGGAAAGCCGCTTTATTCTTCTCACATGATTGATTTATCTGAGGAGCCAATTGAAGAAAACATCGAAATCTGTAAAGGATATTTAGCTCGAATGAGTAAGATGGGAATGACATTGGAAATTGAACTTGGTATCACTGGTGGTGAGGAAGATGGCGTTGACAATTCTGATGTTGACAGTTCAAAATTATACACACAACCAGAAGAAGTTGCTTATGCTTACGAAGAACTTTCTAAAATAAGCCCACGATTTACAATAGCTGCTGCTTTTGGAAACGTACACGGCGTTTACAAACCTGGAAATGTGAAATTGACTCCAAAAATATTGAAGAATTCTCAAGATTTTGTACAAAACAAATTCAATACAGGACCAAATCCAGTAGATTTTGTTTTCCATGGTGGTTCTGGTTCTACTTTAGAAGAAATTAGAGAAGGAATTAGTTATGGTGTCATAAAAATGAACATCGATACTGATTTGCAATTTGCATTCACGGAAGGTATTCGTGATTATATGGTAAAAAATATTGATTATTTGAAGACTCAAATTGGAAATCCAGAAGGTGCTGATGCTCCAAACAAAAAACATTACGATCCGAGAAAATGGTTACGTGAAAGCGAAATCACTTTCAATACAAGACTGGAGCAAGCTTTTGCTGACTTGAACAACGTGAATACACTTTAAGTTATAAGTTTTGAGTTATGAGTTATGGATTATAGCTTATAACTCATAACTCATAACTTATAACTTATAATTACAAAAATATGGCTTGGTTTAAAAGAAAAGAAAAAGGGATTACCACTGCTACCGAAGACAAAATGGACATTCCAAAAGGACTTTGGTACAAATCACCTACTGGAAAAATTATTGATGCCGACGAACTCGCGCGTAACTTATTTGTAAGTCCCGAAGATGGTTTTCACGTTAGAATAGGAAGTGCTGAATATTTCCAAATTTTATTTGACAATAATGAATTTGTTGAATTGGATAAAAACATGACTTCTAAAGATCCGTTGCATTTTGTCGACACCAAGAAATATGCAGATCGCCTAAAAGATGTTATGGAGAAGACCAAACTGAAGGATGCCGTGCGTACCGGAGTTGGAAAATCAAAAGGAAAAGAAGTAGTGATTTGCTGCATGGATTTTGCCTTCATTGGTGGATCTATGGGTGCTGTTGTAGGAGAAAAAATTGCACGTGGAATTGATCATGCTATTACAAATAAGTTGCCCTTTATAATGATTTCTAAATCAGGAGGAGCTCGAATGATGGAAGCAGCATACTCGTTGATGCAATTAGCTAAAACATCTGTAAAACTGGCTCAACTTGCTGAAGCTAAACTTCCTTATATTTCACTTTGTACGGACCCAACCACAGGAGGAACTACTGCTTCCTATGCAATGTTAGGAGACATTAACATCTCTGAACCAGGCGCATTAATAGGATTTGCAGGACCAAGAGTAGTACGAGACACCACCGGTAAGGATTTACCAGAAGGTTTTCAGACTGCTGAGTTCTTACTTGAACATGGTTTCTTAGACTTTATAACACCAAGAAAAGAATTGAAAGATAAGATTAACTTATACATCGACTTGATTCAAAACAACGTTATTCGATAAATGAAAATCCCGAGCAATCGGGATTTTTTGGTTAAAACAAATAGGCTATAAATTAAAACGGCTTTCAAATAAATTTGAAAGCCGTATTTATATGCCTTTTAGAAAGTACTATTTCTAAATTTACATCCCAGTTCTAATTGCTTCCACAGGATCCAATTTAGACGCTGCAATGGCAGGAAGAATTCCAGAGATCAATCCAATTATTGCGGCTAATCCAGTTCCTAATATAATATTTCCCATCCCTAAAACGAATTCGAAATCTAATACTTTTGTTAAAATAACAGAGATAATCCAAACCAACAAAAGGCCAATTACGCCCCCAATCACGGACAGGATTACTGCTTCAAATAAAAATTGAAACATAATAAATCGATTTTTAGCTCCTAATGATTTTTGGATCCCAATTAAATTGGTTCGTTCTTTTACAGAAACAAACATAATATTAGCAATCCCAAAACCACCCACAAGTAATGAAAAACCGCTAATAATCCATCCTACAAGGTTCATTTGCCCCAAAATACCATCAATAAGATCGGTAAAACCGGAGAACACATTAATAAAAAAATTGTCTATCTCCCCTGCTTTCAAACCTCTAAAGCTTCTTAATTTTTGAGATATCTCCCCTTTATAAGCTTCCATATCAACTCCTTTTTCTGGCTTGAAAATAATGACATTGGTTAAAGATGTATTATTATCCCCGTACAATTGTCGGACAAAATTGACCGGAATATAAGCGGACGTATCATTACTATCTCCAAATAAACCAGAGCCTTCTTTTTTGAGAACCCCTATTACCGTGAAACGTTTTCCATACAAACGTACATTTTTCCCAATGGGCTCGGCATCTTCAAACAAGGATTTTGCAATCTCATTCCCCAAAACAATGACAGTAGCTCCCGAATTAGCTTCGGATTCATTGTAAAAACGCCCTTTTTCGAATTCAAGACCCTGAATGTCTATAAATTCATAAGAAACCGGAACAATATTAATCGCACTTACCGTTTTTGAATCATATTTAATAGACTCTCTCCTAGTAAATATTTGATAGGCCATTTGGTCTGTATTAGTCATACTCCCTTTCATATAGGTATATTCATCATACTTAACATTAGGAAATTGCTCTCTTTTCCATTGTGGAATTTCAGAAGGACCAAAAGAAAACTTGATTAAATAAATGGTGTTTTTATCCAAACCGCTCAAATCTTTGGAGATTTTTCTATCTAATGAATCTACCGCAGCAAGTACTGCTATAATCGAAAAAATTCCTATTGTAACTCCTAACAAAGAAAGCAAGGTTCTTAACTTGTTATTTGTCAATGCATTCATTGCAAAACCAAAACTCTCTTTTAATAATCGAAGGTAAACTAGCATACAATCTGTTTTGTGTTAAAGTAAAATTCAATAAATATTAATCAAAAACCTAATGAAAAAGCGTTTCCTTACCGTGCTGCGCTGTTATTTTAATCGCGCTAATGAAATAGCTACAAAAATTATAATTATCTCAATTTCAAATGGCTTAATTTTGACATTAAAAAACTATTTTTGCATTTTATAACTATAACTACATAATGAGCACAACTAAAACAATTCAATCGGCCTTAATCTCTGTTTTTTCAAAAGAGGGATTAGAACCTATAGTAAGACAACTAAACAGTCAAAATGTTACACTTTATTCTACCGGTGGAACAGAAGATTTTATAAAAACCCTTGGGATTCCAGTAATCCCAGTAGAAGATGTGACCTCCTACCCTTCGATTTTAGGTGGTAGAGTCAAGACCTTGCATCCGAAAGTTTTTGGAGGAATATTAAATCGCCAAGATAATGAAAGTGATGTTCAGCAAATGCAAGAGTTTAACATTCCCCAAATTGACTTGGTTATCGTTGACTTATATCCTTTTGAAAAAACGGTTGCTTCAGGAGCAACTGAAGCAGATATCATTGAAAAAATTGATATTGGTGGTATTTCGTTAATTCGTGCTGCTGCAAAAAATTTCAAAGACACTGTCATCGTAGCGTCAGTAAATCAATATAGTTTACTACTAGATATGATTACGGAGCAAAATGGCGCAACGACATTGGAAGACAGAAAACTATTGGCGACAAAAGCATTTCATGTTTCTTCTCATTATGATACCGCTATTTTTAATTACTTCAACACAGACGAGACCATTTATAAAGAAAGCATCGAAAATGGCCAAATTTTAAGATATGGAGAAAATCCCCACCAAAAAGGATTTTTCTTTGGTGATTTTGAAGCTATGTTCAAGAAATTGCACGGGAAAGAGCTGTCTTACAACAATTTATTAGATGTAGATGCTGCAGTAAATTTGATCAATGAATTTAAAAAAGACGGCCCTACTTTTGCCATATTAAAACACAATAATGCTTGTGGATTAGCGTCAAGAACTACCATTAATGAAGCATATCTAGCCGCATTGGCTTGTGATCCAACTTCAGCTTTTGGAGGTGTTTTGATTTCCAATACTAAAATTGATGTAGCAACTGCTACTGAAATAAACAAACTGTTTTGTGAAGTTGTAATTGCTCCAGAATATGATGCTGAAGCTAGCGCAATTTTACAAGAAAAGAAAAACCGAATTATATTAGTACAAAATGAGGTTGCATTGCCTAAAAAACAAGTACGAACGTGCTTAAACGGAATCTTAATTCAGGAAAGAAATAACATTACTGACAATAAAGAAGCACTAAAAACCGTTACTACAACTGCGCCTACTGAACAAGAAATTCAAGATTTAATATTTGCTTCTAAAATTTGTAAAAATACAAAATCCAATACGATTGTTTTTGCAAAAGACGGCACACTTATTGCTTCAGGCACTGGACAAACCTCTAGAGTTGACGCCTTACTCCAGGCTATTGAAAAAGCTAAAAGTTTTGGATTTGACTTGCACGGAGCGTCGATGGCCAGCGATGCCTTTTTCCCTTTTCCAGACTGTGTGGAAATAGCGCATAAAGCTGGAATAACTGCTGTAATTCAGCCAGGAGGCTCGATAAAAGATGAATTCAGCATTAATTATTGCAACGAAAATAAAGTTGCAATGGTATTTACTGGAACTCGTCATTTTAAACATTAATTTGTTTAACTTTGTCCGTCACAAATTTATAACTTTTAACCCTTAAAAAACTTATGGGATTTTTTGATTTCATGACCGAGGATATTGCGATAGACCTTGGTACCGCTAATACTTTAATCATACATAATGATAAAGTTGTAATTGACAGCCCATCTATAGTTGCTAGAGATAGAGTATCTGGCAAAATCATTGCTGTAGGTAAAGAAGCAAGTATGATGCAGGGTAAAACACATGAAAATATTAAGACGATTAGACCCTTAAAAGATGGTGTAATTGCTGATTTTGATGCTTCTGAAAAAATGATAAGCTTGTTTATAAAAAGCATACCCGCTTTAAAGAAAAGAATGTTTACACCCGCATTGCGAATGGTTGTTTGTATTCCTTCTGGTATTACTGAAGTAGAGATGAGAGCCGTAAAAGAGTCTTGCGAAAGAGTTAATGGCAAAGAAGTATATTTGATCCACGAACCTATGGCAGCTGCTATTGGTATTGGGATTGATATTATGCAGCCAAAGGGAAATATGATTGTTGATATTGGCGGTGGAACAACTGAAATTGCCGTAATCGCTTTAGGTGGAATTGTTTGCGATAAATCAGTTAAAATCGCTGGTGATGTCTTTACAAATGACATTGTATATTATATGCGTACCCAACATAATCTTTTTGTAGGAGAGACTACGGCCGAAAAAATAAAAATCCAAATTGGTGCTGCAATAGAGGATTTAGAAACTCCTCCTGAAGACATGTCGGTTCAAGGTAGAGATTTGCTTACTGGTAAACCAAAACAAGTTGAAGTTTCATATAGAGAAATTGCTAAAGCGTTAGACAAATCGATACAACGTATTGAAGATGCCGTAATGGAAACCTTATCTCAAACACCTCCAGAATTAGCTGCAGACATTTACAACACAGGTATTTACCTTGCTGGTGGAGGATCTATGTTGAGAGGATTGGACAAAAGAATTTCTCAAAAGACAGACTTACCGGTTTACATAGCAGAAGATCCATTAAGAGCCGTTGTTAGAGGAACTGGTATGGCCCTTAAAAACATCGTGAAATTCAAAAGTATCCTGATAAAATAAGAAAAACTAAATTCTAAATTCCACTCTATAGTTCAGAAAATTGGACTGCTGGGATTTAGAATTTAACTTTTGATTTATTTAAAATATTTAATTTTAAACAATGCAGCAAATATTTAATTTTATTTTTAAAAACAGTAACAGAATACTGTTTTTGCTGCTTTTAGGGATATCGTTATCTCTTACGATTCAGTCCCATTCCTTTCATAGAAGCAAAATTATAAGTTCTGCAAACTTTTTAAGTGGCGGTGTCTATGAAAAAGTAAATAATCTAAATGAGTATTTAAATTTAAAAACTCAAAATGACGCACTTGCACTTGAAAATGCCAAACTCAAAAGCCTCCTTTTTAATGCTGAAGATACAACTGCAGTACGAAAATTAGACAGTTTGAAAAGCGTCAAGCTAGAAGACATAATTGTTTCTAAAGTAATCCACAACTCTTATAATGTTTATGAAAATTACCTGACGTTAAATTCAGGCGAATTGCAAGGCGTAAAAACGGACATGGGCGTTGTAAATAGCTTGGGGATTATAGGTATTATAGAAAACACCTCTCCCAAATACGCTACTGTGATCAGCATTTTGAACAAACGAACTCAGATCAATGCCAAAATTAAAAAATCCAATCATTTTGGTTCATTGAACTGGAATGGAAAAAGTACGGGTTTTGTTCAGTTGACTGATCTTCCAAGATTGGCATTGATAAAGATTGGAGACACTATTGTTACTGGAGGGCAGTCGGTTATTTTTCCTGAAAACATTAACATTGGAACAATAGCGAAGATATATAGAGATACTCAAACTAACTTTTACACCTTGGATGTTAAACTTTTTAATGATATGACCAATCTGGGCCATGTTTATATAATAAAAAGTAAAGATCGCGACGAAATTACTAATTTAGAAAAAAGAGAAAAAGATGAATAGCACCTTGTTAGTCAACATTTTCCGATTTATACTGTTATTAGCCATTCAGATTATCATATTTAACAACATGAATTTTTTGGGCTATATCAGTCCATTTCCTTATATTTTATTCATCATATTGTACCCTGTAAATGGCAATAAATCTGGTTTAGTGGCGGCCAGTTTTTTACTTGGAATCATTATGGATCTTTTTAGTAATTCAGGTGGAACACATGCAACGGCGTGTTTAGTTTTAGCCTATTTCAGACCCTCAATTTTTAAGTTTGCCTTCGGATTGAGTTACGAATACCAAACTATAAAATTGAATGATGTTTTAACACCACAACGATTCTCTTTTATATTATTGTCCGTAGTTATTCATCACTTTACCTTGTTTTTACTAGAAGCATTTCAATTGTCGTATATCCTAGACACCTTAATAACCACATTATTAAGCACTGTATTCACCATTATTATATGTATTATCATCATATACCTTATTAAGCCAAATAAAAGATGAGAAAAGTCTTATTGCCTTCTTTAATTATTCTTGCTACTTCTCTACTTGTGATGCGAATTTTTTATTTGCAGGTGGTTGACGATACCTTAAAGTTAAAGTCGGAAAATAATGCTATTAAAAAAAAATACGAGTACCCTGAACGAGGTTACATCTACGACAGAAAAGGAAAGTTATTAGTAGCCAATCAGGCATCTTATGACATCATGGTAATCCCTCGAGAAGTAAAAAAAATAGATACTTTAGAATTTTGCCAATTATTAAACATCACCAAAGAAGCTTTTATAAAAAACATAAAAAAGGCAACAATATATAGTCCGCGTCTTCCGTCCGTTTTTTTATCTCAGTTAAACAAAAGTGAATTTGCTGCATTTCAAGAAAAAATACGAAAATACGAAGGATTTTATGTTCAAAAGCGTTCTCTTAGGGATTACGAAGTGGCTTTTGGAGCTAATGTTTTTGGATTTATCACTCAGGTGAATGAAAAATTAGTAGATAAAAACCCTTATTACAACAGTGGTGATTTGATAGGAAGGCAGGGTGTTGAGGAGAGTTATGAAGATCTCTTGCGAGGCATAAAAGGAGTGAAATACATCCAAAAAGATAAATACAACCGTGAAATCGGCTCCTACAAGAACGGGAAGTACGATACTATTGCTGTGCAAGGTGAAGACATTAATCTTACGATAGATGCGGAACTACAAAAATATGGGGAAGAATTAATGATAAATAAAAGAGGTGGAATTGTTGCCATTGAACCAAGTACTGGAGAGATATTAGCACTTGTAACCGCTCCTTCTTATGACCCAGGAATATTAGTAGGACGACAACGATCTAAAAACTACACTGAATTATACCGCGATTCTATCGCAAAACCTTTATACGACAGAGGATTGTTGGCGGAATACCCTCCTGGCTCACCTTTCAAAATTTTGACTGGTCTCGTAGCTCTTCAGGAAGGAGTAATTGACGAGAACACCACTGTCAGTTGTAATCATGGCTTTAGTTATGCTAGAGGTCGATTCATGCGCTGTCATTGCAGAGGTGGCGCCCTACAATTACACCGAGGTATTTATGAGTCCTGCAATTCCTATTTTGCTACGGCTTATATGAAAACCATAAATAAATATGCTAAACCGGCTCAAGCGGTTGATGTATGGAGCAATCACATTCGAAGCTTTGGGCTTGGACAATTTATGGGATACGATTTGCCAACAGGTAAAAGAGGTAAAATACCAGATTCTAAAACATACAAAAGAATTTATCCTAATGGTGGTTGGAGAAGTACCACAATTATTTCAAATTCAATAGGTCAAGGAGAGGTTGTGATGACGCCAATTCAACTGGCTAATATGATGGCAACAGTAGCTAATCAAGGATATTACTATACTCCTCATATCATAAAAAGAATCGAAGGGCATACAATTGATAAAAAATTTACAACAAAACATGTAACCACGATTGACAAAAAATATTTCAAACCAATCATAAGTGGCCTTTTTGATGTTTATAATATGGGTACCGCAAGCGCTCTTAAAGTAGAGGGAATTGACATTTGCGGTAAAACAGGAACTGCTGAAAACTTCGCAAAAATAGGAGGTCAAAGAGTTCAATTAAAGGATCATTCTATATTTGTGGCTTTTGCACCAAAGGACAATCCAAAAATCGCGATTGCCATTATGGTTGAAAATGGAGGCTTTGGATCTACAATCGCTGGACCAATCGCCAGCTTGATGATTGAAAAGTACTTACGTCAAAAAATTACAAGACTTGATTTAGAAAAAAGAATTCTTGCAACTAGTTTGCAAAGTCAATATGCTAAATTAGGTGGACTTTCAGAAGCAGTCAAATTACAATTAAGAATTAGTGATTCTCTTCTAAAAAAGAAAACAATGATTCCAACTGCTAAAGTAAAAATAGATTCTACAAAAGAGAAAAAACAAGCTATTTAATCCGAATGAAAAACCAAAGTGTAACAAATAATATTGACTGGATAAGCATAATCATTTATGCGCTATTGGTTATTTTAGGTTGGCTAAACATCTATTCGTCTTCCCTATCATCTATGGAAGATACTTATGAAAAACAATTGATTTTCATCGTACTAACCATTCCTTTAATTTTTGTTGTACTATCAGTTGACGGAAAATTCTATGAGAAATACGCCAGTATAATTTTCGGAATTTCTTTATTAACATTAGCAGGCTTATTTTTATTTGGTAAAACTATCGCAGGACAGCGTTGTTGGTATGCCATAGGGAGTTTCACAATACAGCCTTCTGAATTTGCAAAAGCAGCAACAGCATTAGCTTTGGCAAAATATTTAAGCGACACCCAAATCAATCTAAAAGATGTTGCTCGACAATGGCAGGCTCTCGCCATCATAATATTACCGGTTTTGCTGATTTTACCACAACCCGATCCAGGGAGTGCATTAATCTATAGTATATTTATCATTGTTTTATACCGTGAAGGACTTCCATCATGGTATGTTTGGACTGGCTTTGTAACAATTTTTTTGTTTGTATTAACGCTTGTTTTAGAGCCTCAATATGTCATTCTCATCGGATTAGCGGTTATAATTATTGTCCACTTTAAATCTCGATTAGCAGACAGAAATATCGTTTTGAGCAGTATTCTCTTCGTGCTAATTTCAGGATTCGTTTTCTCCGTGGACTATGTCTTCGATAATGTGTTTAAACAGCATCATAGGGACCGATTCAACATCCTTTTAGGCAAAACTGTGGACATGAAAGGTATTGGATACAATACTAATCAATCAGAAATTGCAATAGGCTCTGGCGGTTGGTTTGGAAAAGGATTCCTAGAAGGAACGCAAACTAAAGGAGGATTTGTACCAGAACAGCATACCGATTATATTTTTACAACAGTAGGCGAAGAATGGGGATTTGTTGGCTCTTTAGCTGTTATAGCTCTTTTCGCTGGTTTGCTACTTAGAATAATCTATTTGGCTGAAAGGCAAAAAACAAAATTCAGTAGGGTGTATGGTTATTGTGTTGCAGGGATTTTATTTATGCACTTTTTTGTAAATATTGCCATGGTTGTGGGCATTTTTCCAACCATTGGAGTTCCGCTGCCCTTCTTTTCATACGGAGGTTCCGGTTTATGGGGGTTTACCATATTACTATTTATATTCATAAAAATGGATGCGAATAAAGTGAACGAATGGTAGCTTGATAACTTCTAATCCTGCTCTTTTAATTATATAACACATAAAACAGGAGTCGTAAACCATCACCATTTAGACGTAGACAAACCGTATTAAAACCAGTTGATGCTCCCTAAATCACTGCTACTATTAATAAGCAATCCTTGAATTCCAAAAGTAAGTTAATAAAAGTTACTGTCTTAATATAGATCAAATTGAGCCCGCTATATTTCTAAAAAAACTCGATTTGAATATAATTACAATCTTTAAATTCAGGTTTAAAGAGACACTATTCAACTAATATCAGCATCCAAAAAGCACGAACCCCACACTACTAAAATAAAAATGCCCTAGAAATTCAATCGAATTTCTAGGGCATTTGCAAATTGTATCGTTACTAAAAAAAGGGAAATACTACGACTTTGCTAATTTATCTTTTTTTAATTTTACAGGTAAACTGTTTTTAGATACTGATTTTGTTTGCAAATCATCTAAAACGTTAAGCGCTTCTTCTACATAAATATCTTTTGATAAGGCTTCATGCCATCTTTCTCTTTTCTCTTTTAACGTAACATCTTTATTCATAGCATCCGTTTCATATGGTAGCGATGTAAATGTCAGCGCATTTTTATAATCTACAATTGGTTTGTATTTTTTTGCTTTCTCTTCAATTTCAGATTGAGCAATTTTAAACTTATCAATGTTCAGACTGTAGACATTCTCTTCGCTTCTACTGTCAATCCATTTCGCATTTTCCTCAATCAATTGAAATTGTGAATTGGCACTAATTCTACTTTTACTATTCGCAATCGCCTTATTAAAGTTTGCATTTTTATCCCAAACAGAATATTCTGCTTGATCAATTTTATCCCAAGGCATTGCATTGTCGACATCACGTTCACCCATCTTTAGATAAGCGTATCGATCCGGCATAACAACATCACTGCGTACACCTTCTAATTGAGTTGAACCACCGTTTATTCTATAGAATTTTTGAGTGGTCGTTTTGATAGCACCTAAATCTCCAACAGAACTACTACGAACAAATTGGTTTAGATCAATCACATTTTGAACCGTCCCTTTTCCGTAGGTTTGTTTGCTTCCAATAATAATTCCTCTTTTATAATCTTGGATGGCTGCTGCCAAAATCTCAGAAGCAGAAGCAGAAAAACTATTTACCATGATCACTAATGGGCCGTCCCATTCTATTTTTTTGTCTCTATCGTACAAAACCTCTTTTTTTCGACCAGCAGATTTGATCTGAACAATTGGTCCTTGCTCAATAAACAATCCTGCAATATCAACAACAGTGGACAAAGATCCACCACCATCATCACGTACATCCAATACGATTCCATTTACACCTGCTTTTTTTAATCGATCGACTTCAATGGCGATATCCTTTCCGGCATCTCTTCCATCTGTGTTTTCAAAATCAATGTAAAATTTAGGTAAATAGATTACACCATATTTCAATCCGTTTTTATTTACAATACTTGACTTTGCATACGTTTCTTCGATCTCTACAATGTCTCTGACTATTGAAATAATTTTGATGGTTCCATCTACTTTTTTAACAGTAAGACGCACTTCTGAACCTTTTGGTCCTTTAATTTTCTTCACCACATCATCTAGACGCATCCCAACAACATCTACAGCTTCGCCATTTCCTTGGGCCACTTTCATGATTAAATCACCCGCTTCCAATTGCTTTCCTCTCCAAGCTGGACCGCCAGAGATTAGCTCTGAAATCTCAGTCAAATCATTTTTCTTTTGAAGACGAGCCCCTATTCCTTCTAATTTTCCGCTTATACTTACATCAAAACGCTCTTTCTCCTCTGCCGCAAAGTAGTTAGTATGCGGGTCAAAACGTGCTGTAATTGAATTAATATAAACTGAAAACCAATCATTTCTATCCAAATCTTTTATAAAACCAAAATACTCATCAAGCGATTTAGCTGAACTTTCTCTGGTTTCTTTCTCTAAAACATCAAAGGATTTTACACTGTATTTTGAGTCGTTTTTCTTCTTGTCTTCCTCTAATTTTTGTTTATCAATAAGAGAGGAAAGTGTAGACAATTTGATTTGCTTTCTCCATTTATCATTGAGTTCTGTATTGTTTTTAGGATAAGGCGCTTTCTCATAATCAATATTGAAACTTTCATCAATACTGTAGTCAAAAGGTTTACTTAAAACGTCTTTATAAATCGTCGTACTTTCCTTCATTCTTTTCATTAAACGATCATAGGTAAGATTGAAGAAACTCAAATCTTTGTTCAATAACTGATCGTCCAGCTGCAACTCGAATTTAGAAAATTCATCAATATCAGCTTGCAGAAAAAATCTTTTGGAAGGATCCAAAGCTTCGATATAATCCTTGTAAATGCCTTTCGAAAAAGTATCATCAATCGTTGCTGGGCTATAATGTCCTTTTTCAATAACAAAAGTTAATAATTCCAAAAGGAGTTTATCTTTTTCTGGATCATTTGCTTTTGGCGCATTCATTTTAAAAGCAAACAAAGTCACCGAAATAAATACGACAACGAGAATAATTTTATAATTTCTTTTCATAAAGTTAAGAATGGTATTCATGAATTTTTATTCTAATATAAGGTAAAAACTATGCCAACAGTAGCAGAGCTCCCCTAATATTTTGTTAAAGATATAAAATAGTTTTTTTTTATTAAGCTAAATGATTCAAGATAACAAATTTTTATCTTTTGTTTACTTAATCCCATTCTGTGTCATTACATTTGCCATCAATATCATAAAAATCAATCTTTTTTTGCCAAAATACTAATGAAAAAATCTAGACCTTTAATTTTAATAACGAATGACGATGGTGTATCTGCGCCAGGACTTAGAGCTTTAATATCGATTATGGCTGAATTAGGAGAAATCGTTGTGGTTGCGCCAGACACACCACAAAGCGCCATGGGTCACGCCATTACCATCAACAGCACATTATATTTGAATGAATTATCTAAAGACAACGATCCTTTCTTAGAATATAGTTGTTCCGGAACCCCTGTAGATTGTGTAAAACTGGCTGTTAACGAAATTTTAAAACGAAAACCCGATTTATGTGTTTCGGGTGTGAATCATGGTTCAAATTCTTCCATAAACGTGATTTATTCCGGAACAATGAGTGCCGCCGTTGAAGCAGGAATAGAAGGAATTCCAGCTATTGGGTTCTCGTTATTGGATTACGATTGGAATGCGGATTTCGACACCATAAAATCTTTTATACGTAAAATATCAGTAGAAGTTCTTGACAACGGACTTCCAGAAGGCGTAGTTTTGAATGTAAATTTTCCAAAATTAAAAGAAGAAGACATCAAAGGGATTCGGATTTGTCGTCAAGCGAAAGCAATCTGGGTAGAGAAATTTGACAAAAGAAAAACACCGCAAGGAAGAGACTATTACTGGCTTGCAGGCGAATTTGTAAACCAAGACAAAGGAGAAGATACAGATGAATGGGCTTTAGAAAATGGCTTTGTATCTGTAGTTCCAGTGCAATTTGACTTGACTGCGCATCACGCTATTCAGCAACTTAACACCTGGAAATGGAATGAATAAAAAAGACGTATTGCTCGGATTTTTAATCGGGATTGCAACAACACTACTTGGCTCGTATCTCTTTATAACCTTTTTTACGGAGTTCACATTTATCGCTGGAATTCAAATCATGAAATCTCAAGGTAATTTAGGGAAGCTAATCACATTGGGATCGATCTTGACGCTTGTAGCATTTGGAATTTTACTCAAAATAAATAAAGAAATAATGGCTCGCGGGGTAGTTTTGGCAGTCATTGCCTTGGCTATACTCACTTTATTTATTTAAGTTTATCTTTGCAACTGTATAAAATGATTCCAACAAAAATGATTTTATCCGTTTGATTTTAAAAATTCCAAATCAAAAAACATGAAATATTATATAATTGCGGGAGAAGCTTCAGGTGATTTGCACGGTTCAAATTTGATGAAAGAGCTGTACAAAAAAGATCCAACTGCTGACATTCGGTTTTGGGGCGGTGATTTAATGAAAAATGTTGGCGGAACTTTAGTGAAACACTATCGTGAATTAGCATTCATGGGATTTATTGAAGTGATTTTTAATTTAAAAACGATTCTGAACAACATTAAAATCTGTAAAAAAGACATTCTTGAATTTCAGCCTGACGTTCTTATATTCATTGATTATCCTGGTTTTAATTTGCGAATTGCCAAATGGGCGAAAGCATTGGGAATGAAAACTCATTACTATATTTCTCCCCAAATTTGGGCTTGGAAAGAAAGTAGAATTACAGATATTAAGCGCGATATTGATAAAATGTGTGTGATTTTGCCTTTCGAAAAAAAGTTTTACGAAGACAAACATCATTTCCCAGTGGAATTTGTTGGTCATCCACTGATTGATGCTATTCACAACCAACCAGCAGTTGATTCCGTTCTTTTCAGAAAAGAAAACCAATTAAACGATAAACCAATTATTGCTATTTTACCCGGCAGCCGAAAGCAAGAAATTACTAAAATGCTAAGTGTAATGCTAAGCGTTGTAAAAGATTTTCCCGAATATCAATTTGTAATTGCGGGTGCGCCAAGTCAGGAATTTTCTTTTTATAAAGAGTTTATCACGCAAGAAAACATAAAATTCATCTCAAACAAAACCTATGATTTATTGCGAAATGCAACTGCGGCATTAGTAACATCCGGCACCGCAACACTGGAAACGGCATTATTCAAAGTTCCTGAAGTTGTTTGTTATAAAGGCAGTTGGACTTCCTACCAAATCGCGAAACGAATCATCACGTTGAAATACATCTCATTAGTGAATTTGATCATGGATGAAGAAGTGGTAACTGAGTTAATTCAAGACGAATGCACTACAAAACGCATTCGGGAAGAACTCGAAAAAATATTAAAAACGGACCATCGCAATACGCTTTTAGAAAAATATGCGTTATTAGAAGAGCAATTAGGCGGAATTGGAGCCAGTGAAAAAACAGCTGCATTGATTGTAAATGATTTAAATTAAGCTCCAATTTAATTTCTGATCTTAATATCAACTTAAAAAAACTCTTTTGAAACATATTGTATTCCTACTCTTCATTATCATTTTTTTTACTTCTTGTAAATCGACATCTCCAATAGTAACTTCGAAAAAAGGAGAGCCAATAGAGAAATTATCTCGATCTGAAAAGAGAAAAACAAACCAATTAGCAGAACAATTAATTGACACAGCTGCCGATAACTTGGGTGTGAAATATAAATATGCAGGAACAACTAAAGCGGGTTATGACTGTTCCGGATTAGTTTATACCGTCTTTAATTCAGAAAATATTAGTCTGCCGCGCAACTCGTTTCAACAATCGAAAATAGGTGTTGTTTTAAACTCTAAAAAAGATCAAGCTCAAAAAGGCGATTTGATATTCTTTAAAACCAATAAAAACAAAGCAATAAATCACGTTGGAATTGTGATTGAAGCCACCGATGAAGAAATAAAATTCATTCATTCCTCGACCTCAAAAGGAGTAATTATTTCCTCGACCAAAGAACCGTATTACCAAAAAACCTTTGTTCAGATTAACAGAATACTTTAACTAGTACTCTTTTTGGGGAAAATTTAGCTTTTGGAATTATAAAAATCTAAAAACAAATAAATCCGTTTCTTACTAAAAATGTGTACTTTAGAGTTATGAAGGTACTACAATTCCCACTGGCAAGAATTACGATCGGGTTTATATTAGGTTTACTTTTTGCTTTTTACCTGCAACCTTCCACATCGGCAGTTTTTATTGCGCTTGTCACATCGTCCAGTATTTTTGGTGTGCTTTATTTTTTGTCAAAAAACAGAAAAAAGTTAACGCTCTATTTTGGAATTGGGACTTATTTTTTGTCTTTTATCATCGGAATTTCAACCCAAATAGCACATACTGATTATTTCCAAAGAAGCAATTATATTCACAACACGGCAGTTTTTGAACAACCGCAATTCATTTCTTTAACGATTCGAGAAAAAATGAAAAGTTCTACTTTTAGCGATCGCTACCTTGCTATTATCAATCATATTGGTCAGAAAGAACAAACCGGCAGAATCATATTGAACATCCAAAACGACAGTTTGCATCACGTTCTTGAAGTTGGGAATTCTTTGTTGATCAAAGGGACCTTAACAAAAAACAAACCTCCCAATAATCCGAACCAATTTGACTACAGCAAATACCTTGAAATCAAACAAATCTATGCGCAACTATATGCTGATGTTGACGAAATAAAAATTGGAACAGAAGTAGAGAAAAATATCTGGTATTATTCCTCTAAATTAAGAACACGGATTATTCGAAATTTAAAAAAAAACAACTTCAACAAAACAGAACTAAACGTTGCCATTGCCTTAATAATGGGACAACAACAAGATATTTCACTAGACATTATTCGGGATTATCAATTTGCAGGAGCGGTTCATATTTTATCCGTTTCCGGATTACACATTGGCTTTATATTGCTTTTTGTAACCTTCATTCTAAAACCAATTCCCAATAGCAAGCGGGGTTCATTTATTAAGTTAATCATTATTCTCCTATCGTTATCGATGTTCGGGATAATTGCCGGATTAGCCCCTTCGGTAGTGCGCTCTGTAACGATGTTTTCCTTTGTCGCCATAGGAAATCATCTTCGCAGAAAAGTCAATATCTACCACACCTTACTAGTTTCTGTATTGCTAATTCTACTAGTCGAACCTTCGTTCTTATTTGATGTTGGTTTTCAATTAAGCTACATCGCATTGTTTTTCATCATTTGGCTGCAACCGCTTTTATCCTCCATTTGGAAACCAAAATATAAGGTTTCAAAATATATTTGGGATATTCTCACAGTATCCTTTGCCGCCCAAATTGGTACTTTACCACTCAGCATTTATTATTTCCATCAGTTTCCCGGTTTGTTTTTTATTACCAATCTAATCATTATTCCGCTACTGAGTATCATTATGATTTTAGGCGTTTTGGTGATGCTTTTGGCGGCGTTCAACATGATTCCCGTATTCTTGTCCCAACTGTTGGAATGGTGTATTTATTATTTAAACAAAATCATCAATGCAATTGCTTCTTTGGAACAGTTCATTATTCAGGATATTCCACTTCATTTTTATCTGTTGCTCAGTGGTTATTTATTATTGTTTACGGTAATCCTTTGGTTCAAAAAACCGAGTTTTAATAAACTGGCTTTGGTTTTGATTTCCATTCTCATTTTACAATTTTCCTATTTTAAAATACAGTGGAAAATTCAAACAGAACAAGAATTAGTGGTTTTCAACAGCAAAAAAAGCACCTTAATTACAGAAAGAAAAGGCGAAAACATTTTGGTTTATGCCAACGACAGCATTTTGAAAACTGCACAAAAAAACAGTCTTTTAAAATCCTATCGGATTGGAAACTTTAGCACTTTGAAACAGAAAAAACGACTTCAAAATTTCATTTTCTTTAATGGAAAAAAGATTTTTGTGTTAGATAGCTCCGGAATTTATCCCAAAAACATCAAGCCCGATATTATCGTATTGACACAATCCGTAAAAATAAACGCAGACCGTTTGTTCCACGAAATGAAACCCAAATTAGTTATAGCTGATGCATCCAACTTTAAAAACATACAAAAACTATGGAAAGCCAGTTGTGAAAAACAGAAAATCCCTTTTCACGCAACTGGCGAAAAGGGATTTTATAAATTGAATTAAGAATTTTATTTCTTCAGAAAACCATTTGCTACAGCCAACCAAGCTGTAGGTCCACCGGCAACATAGCCTGTACTTCCAATGCCTTCAAAATTGACTTTACCCTCTTTTGTGGTAGCATTTGCCAATATAATGGTCGGAAATCCTTGAATTCCAAAAGCCATTTGCAACTCAGTATTCTGTTTTTTAATATCTTCTGTCTGTGGCACTTTCCTTGGATAATCCAGTTCGACTAAAACCACATTTTCCTTGGCCCAAGCCGCAAATTCAGGAGTTTTCAAAACCTCTTTTTGCAAACGAATACACCAGCCGCACCAATCACTTCCCGTAAAAAATAGCAGTAGTGGTTTCTTGGTTTCAGTAGAAATTGCCATTGCCTTGGTGACATTGGTTTCCCAAACTAATTCTTGTGCTTCAGCGGCAAATGAGCCTGCAAACAATAACAAAGCAACTATAATTTTCTTCATATTTATAACTTTAATCATTCGAATTCAAAAATGATGCCTAATTTAACGAACACCGTGCATCAGTTTTTTAATAACTGGAGTCATCGCTACAGAGAATAAAGCAACTACAATAGAGATGATAGTCAACATCCAAAAGAAGTAACTCAATCCGTGTTCATTGGCAATTTTATCAATATTTTCTCCAAACATACCGGCACCTTTCATCCCGATTGCTACCGCTAAATACCAAACACCAAACATAAATGCAATCATACGAGCCGGAACTAGCTTACTCACATAAGACAATCCAACCGGAGAAATACACAATTCAGCCATAGTATGGAAAAGATACACCAGAATCAACCAAATCATACTTACCGAAGCTGTTTTTGCACCTGCTTCGATTCCGCTTGCTCCAAAAGCTACACAAGCCATTCCAAGGGCTAATAATCCCATTCCGATTCCGTATTTCAAATTCGCAGAAGGATTGTATTTACTTTCCCACCATTTAGAGAATAACGGTGCTAACGAAATAATAAACAAAGAGTTTAGGGTAGAAAACCAAGTGGCTGGAACTTCCGTTAAGGCCGTGGTAACTTTATCAATTTTCAATGCTTGCAAAGTTGAATCTGATAATGATAAATAACCTGCTGTATAATAATCTTTTGTCAACATCCAGATTGCTATTGCCCAAATAATGATAAAACTTACACTTAGAATAATATTTGCAAGGGCATAGAATTTAAAGGTCTGTTTGAATAATAAAATTAATACCCAAGTAATAATTACCAAAGGCAAAATAGTGATTAATGAATTCATCACTAAAAACACCACACTCCAATTGCCTGTTAAAACACGATCCGTATAATCACTGGCAAAAATGGTTAAACTGTTTGGTGATTGTTCAAAAATTGCCCAAAAGAAAATTGTCAGAAATGCGAAAAATGTAACCGCAATTAATTTTTCTTTGGTGATTTTAGAATATTGAGTAAATCTGTAAATCAACAATATAATAAATACGACTAAAGCAGAAACAATAGCAATAGCGTTTCCATTAGGACCTAAGAAAGAAAAAATGTTCACTTTACCTCCCGATATTTTTGAAGCGGGATCATTTACAAGCCATAATAAAGCTAAAATAGAAGAGAAAGCTATTGCTGCTAATTGTATTGGAGAAAAAGGATTTCTTTTATCTGTATCCAATGCTTCCGCTTTTGCTTTGCTTTCTTTATTTGGTTTCAAACCAATGTCACCAAAGATATCTTGAGACAACCAAAACTGTAACATTCCAAAGAACATAAAGATTCCGGCTAAACCAAATCCGTAAGTCCAACCTACTTTTTCACCTAAATAACCACAAAGTAAAATCCCGAAGAACGCTCCGGCATTTACACCCATATAAAATAAAGTATATGCACCATCTTTCTTTTCTGGACGGTCTTTGTACATTTCAGAAACGATTGATGTCATGTTTGGTTTAAAGAAACCATTTCCAAAAACTAACAATACTAATCCCAAATAAATAGAAAATTCAGTTTCGACAGCCATTGAAGCGTGTCCTAAAGTCATTAAAGTAGCTCCAACAACAACAGCCCATCTAAAACCAATTACTTTATCGGCAAAATACCCCCCTAACATGGTAGATAAATAAACCAAACCTACATAAGATCCAAATAATGCAGACGCATTTTCACGAGTCCATTCCCAGCCACCATCTGTAAAGGAAGCTGTTAAAAATAAAATCAATAAAGAACGCATTCCGTAGAATGAGAAACGCTCCCACATCTCTGTGAAGAATAAAACGAATAATCCCGCTGGATGTCCTAGAACGGTACTTTTAAAAAATTGATCTGTAGTATTTTCACTCATATTATTAATTGTTTAATTCTTTATCTACTCCGTGCATTAATTTTTTGATCACTGGCGAAAGTGCCAAGAGCACCACACCAAAACCAAGTCCAGTATAAAATAAGTATTCAAAAAGGACTAAGTAACTCTGTTTTGCTAAGTTTAAATCTGGCGCTGTACCATTTGAAGTATCCACTGACGCGATGTTAGCTAAAATGGATGCAATAAATTCAGAACTGGCTGTAGCCAAAAACCAAACCCCCATCATGAATCCTACGATTTTTACTGGCGATAATTTAGTAACAGCAGACAGTCCAACTGGTGATAGGCACAATTCTCCGCAGGTATGTAAAAAGTAGGTAAGAATCAACCAGATCATGGCCACTTTCCCCAAACCCGAGAGGCTAATCCCTAAAACCAAAGACCCAAACCCCAAACCTACCAACAACAATGCCATAGAAAATTTTACCGCTGTATTAGGATTGTATTTCCCTAACTTTACCCATAACCAAGCAAAAACTGGGGCTAATAAAATAATAAACAACGCGTTGAAACTTAGAAATTGCCCCGCTGAGATCGTATATCCAAAAATTGTTCTATCTAAAATACGATCAGCAAATAAATTTAAAGAAGTATAAGCTTGCTCGAATAATGCCCAGAAGATTATGGTAAAAACAATCAAAATTGTCAAAGCGATTAGTTGCTCTCTCGCTTTCTTGTCCAGTTGCGTAACTGCATAATAAACGATATAAATAAAAGAAACAGCACCAGCAACCATCAAGGAATACGAAACGACTTCATGACGTTGCACCATTTGCCAAAAAACAAGTGCAGAAGAAACGCTTACTAAGTATATTAACCATTCATTTTTGATGCCAAATGATTTTTTCTCTAACGTTTCTGGAACTTTTGGCTCTCCTTTGCCCATCAATAATTTTCTTCCGGAAATAAAAGTTACCAGTCCAAAAAACATTCCCACTCCAGCTGCACCAAAACCATAGCTCCAACCGTATTTTTCTCCAAGCCATACGCAAATTAAGGTAGCCAAGAACGACCCTAAATTGATTCCCATATAGAACAACGTGAATCCGGAATCTCTTCTTTTATCACCTGTTTCATATAGTGCTCCTACTAAAGAAGAGATGTTGGCTTTCAAAAAACCAACCCCTACTATGATCAAGGATAAGGAAAAGTAAAATATTTGCAAAGCGGTTTCGTCCCGTGTAATTTCACCTGTCATCGATTGTGTTGCAGCATTTCCTTCATAAGCCATTCCTACATGACCTAAAACCAGCATAATCCCACCAAAAACAATCGCTTTTCTAAAACCTAAATACCGATCCGCAATAAAACCACCTATTACTGGCACGGCATACACTAAAGCGGCATAACTACCTATTAATAAATTTCCTGAAGTATCTGAAAAAAGATGGTATCGTGTCAGATAGAAAATCAACAATGCTTTCATTCCGTAAAAGGAGAAGCGTTCCCACATTTCTGTAAAAAACAATATAAAAAGCGCTTTTGGATGTCCAAAAAATTCTTCCTGATTCAATGCGTCGTTTGTCATATAGCGCTGTTATAAATTTTCTTTAATGAAATTAGTCATTTTCGTGTACAATTGGACTCTGGTTTTCCCACCATAAATCCCATGATTATTGTCTGGATAAATTTGCGAATCAAATTGTTTATAGGCCTGAATCAAAGCTTCCATCATTTGCATGGAGTTTTGAACATGCACATTATCATCTCCTGAACCGTGAATCAAAAGGAATTTCCCTTTCAATTTATCCACATGATTTATGGGTGAGTTATCATCGTAACCGCTCGCATTTTCTTGTGGTGTTGTCATGTAACGTTCCGTGTACACACTGTCATAAAAACGCCAGTTCGTCACTGGAGCTACAGCAATTGCCATTTTGAAAACATCATTTCCTTTCATGATACAATTAGATGCCATAAATCCACCATACGACCAGCCAAATATACCAATTCTAGCTTTATCCACAAATGTGTAATTTCCTAATACTTTGGCAGCGTCAATTTGGTCTTCCACTTCGTATTTTCCTAATTGTAATTGCGTCACTTTTTTGAAATCAGCTCCTTTAAAACCAGTTCCGCGTCCGTCAACACAAGCTACAATATAACCTTGTTGTGACAACATCATAAACCAGTAATCATCAGTACTATTCCATTCGTTATTTACTTGTTGTGAACCAGGACCCGAATATTGGTACATAAAAACCGGATATTTTTTTGCTGGATCAAAATTTTTCGGTTTAATCATCCAAGCATTTAGTTCATTTCCTTTTGCTGTTTTCAAAACAAAAAACTCTTTTGCCGGTAAATCATAGCTTTTTAGCTTTGCAGCCAAAGTTTCATTGTTCTCAATAACTTGAACTTGTTTTCCAAATTTAGCATCGTTCAACGTATACGTCGTAGGTTGAGCAGCGCTAGAAAACGTGTTAATGTAGTATTGAAAATTCGGACTGAACGTCGCCGCATTCGTTCCTGTAAATTGTGATAAACGCACTTTGTTTTTTCCGTCTAGACCTATTTTGTAAACATCTCTGTTGATCGATCCATTTTCAACAGACTGATAGAAAACCGTATTTGTCTTTTCGTCTAAACCATAATAATTAGTTACTTCCCATTTTCCTTTAGTAATTTGGTTTTTCAATTTTCCGGTTTTATCATATAAATAGATATGATTGAAACCGTCTTTTTCAGAGGTCCAAATAAAACTGTTGTCTTTCAAGAACGTCAAATTATCCGTTACATCAACATATGCTTTATCTTTTTCGTTCAAAACTACTTTTGCAGCTCCTGAATTACCATCGATAAATAACAAATCTAAATTGTTTTGATGGCGATTCAATACCTGTGCAGACAATGTATTTGCCTCGTTAGTCCATTTCAATCTGGCAATATAAAAATCAGTGTATTTCCCTAAATTTATATTTTTTACCGCATTTGCATTCACATCATATATGTGTAACGAAACTACAGCGTTCTTCTCCCCTGCTTTTGGATATTTGAAGGTTTGCATCATTGGATACAACTCTTTTCCAAACATGGACATCGAAAATTCTGGAACTTGACTTTCGTCAAAACGTATGTAAGCTACTTTTTTGCTGTCAGCGCTCCAATCGAAAGCTTTTACAAAAGCAAATTCTTCTTCGTAAACCCAATCCGTAATACCATTAATAATGCTGTTTTTTTGTCCATCTCTAGTTATTGGAGTTGATGTGGCAGAAGTTAAATCATAAACATACAGATTATTTTCTTTGGCGTAAGCAATCTTTTTTCCATCAGGTGAAAAAGTAGGCTCCTGAACCTGAAAATCGAATAATTTTCTTAATTTTTTATTGGTGATGTCATATAAATAATAGTCCGCAGTAAACGAGTGGCGGAAGATTTGATTGGTATTGCAAGCCAATAAAATCATTTTCTCTGAAGCGTCAAACGTGTAACTGTCAATCCCGCCAGACAATTCTCTGTGCGATTTTGTATCTATTAATGTTGACACTTTTTTTAATGTTGCAAAATCATACAAATCAATCTGCATGCTTCTGGACTGCCTGTCCGCATTCAAAACCGTGTACTGATTTGTATTTTTCAACGATTGTAATTCATCCATTCCCTGAGCTCGAAATGTACCGTTATAAAGTTCATCAATTGTGATTTTTTGTTGACCAACAACGGTAAAACACAAGAATAAAAATAATGTTATAATTTTTTTCGAATACATACTATTTATTTAAAGATAAAAACCGTCAATTTTAGTGAAAAAATTACAATTATCGGTCATTTTATATGTTAAATGTAAAAAGTATTATAAAAAATAACCTTTCGCTGAATATAATTTGATTGTAAATAAAACGGCTAAAACCGTATCTTTGCAACTAATTACACCATAATCAATTGAGAATGAACAAGGCTATTAGCGGATTTTCTAAATTATCCAAAGAAGAAAAAATTAAATGGATTGCCGATCAATATTTTTCAACACCCACAGAAGCCATCGCCTTGCTGAAAAACTATTGGAATACTGATGAAAAAATACAGAAATTACACGATGAATTCATAGAAAACACGATAACCAATTTCTATATTCCACTTGGAGTTGCTCCTAATTTCCTGATTAATGGAAAATACAGCACCATTCCCATGGCTATTGAGGAAAGTTCTGTGGTTGCTGCTGCCGCAAAAGCTGCTAAATTTTGGTCCACGCGTGGCGGATTTAAAGCAACGGTACTCAACACCGAAAAAATTGGTCAGGTTCATTTTATTTATAAAGGTGACGTTTCTAAACTGAACTTGTTTTTTGCGCAAAACAAAAATAAATTTTTCTCAGAAACCGAATCGATTACCACAAATATGCAAAAACGCGGTGGTGGAATTTTAGACATTATTCTAAAAGACAAAACTGATTTATTGCCCAATTATTTTCAACTTCATGCCACTTTTGAAACCAAAGACAGCATGGGAGCCAATTTCATCAATTCGTGTCTGGAACAATTTTCCAAAACATTAAAAGAAGAAGCACATCATTATGACTTGTTCACGGAAACGGAGAAAGACATTGAAGTCGTAATGAGTATTCTTTCCAATTATGTTCCAAATTGTATCGTAAGAGCTGAAGTTTCTTGTCCAATTGCAGACTTAGAAGAGAAACACATTACGAATCCTCTGGAATTTGCCGAGAAATTTGTGCAAGCCGTTCAAATCGCCGAAGTCGAGCCGTATCGTGCCGTAACACACAACAAAGGAATCATGAATGGGGTAGACGCAGTAGTTTTAGCAACAGGAAATGATTTCCGTGCTGTCGAAGCAGGAATTCACGCCTATGCTTCCCGAAACGGAAAATATTCCAGTCTTTCCCACGCCAAAATAGAAAATGGTGTTTTTACTTTTTGGCTGGAAATTCCTTTAGCATTAGGAACTGTTGGTGGTTTAACTTCCCTGCATCCATTGGTAAAATTATCATTGGAAATGCTGGAAAAACCATCTGCCAAAGAATTAATGCAGTTTGTAGCCGTAGCCGGTTTGGCTCAAAATTTTGCCGCTTTACGTTCATTAACTACAACTGGAATTCAGGAAGGACACATGAAAATGCACTTGAATAACATCATCAACCAGTTTGAAGCCAATGATGAAGAACGCGTTTTAATTCAGAAGCATTTCAAAAAGAATACTGTTTCACATAGCGCTGTGGTCTCTTTTATTGAAGGTTTAAGAAAATAAATTTTAGAATAAGCTCAGAGTTCCTAGGCTTTAAGGAGTAAAAAAGATACTGAAATAAATTCAGCATACATGAAAAAAACATTCTACAGTAACGGAAAACTTTTAATCACGGGAGAATACCTGGTTCTTGATGGCGCCAAAGCTTTTGCATTACCCACAAAAATGGGACAAAATCTAATTATAGAAGAAGGAAGCCGTAAAAAAATCATCTGGAAAAGTTACGATGCAGATGGAAGTATTTGGTTTGAAGACACGCTTTCATTTTCTGATATTGTAACAGGAATAGCTGCTGAAAATGAATCGGTCAAAGCTACACTTACTACTATTTTACACGAAGCATTTAAACTCAATCCGGATTTCATTTTAAATTCAGATGGTTACATTATCACCACTGAACTTGGATTTCCGAAAAGCTGGGGTTTGGGAACGTCATCGACTTTGATAAACAACATTGCCCAATGGTTGCAAATCGATGCTTTCACATTACTTAAAAACAGTTTTGGAGGTAGTGGGTACGACATTGCCTGCGCGCAAAACGACACTCCTATTGTATATCAGCTAAAAAACGGAATACCTATTATTGAAAAAGCCACTTTTAATCCAGAATTCACACAAAACCTATACTTTGTATATCTGAATAAAAAGCAAAGCAGTAAAACTGCAATTGCTGCTTACAATATGAATAAAAAGAATAATCTACCGAGAACCATCGCTATAAATGACGTGATAACTTCTGAAGTTTTGAATGCTGCAACAATTCAATCTTTTGCTTCAGCAATGCAAAAACACGAAGCACAAATGAGCAACATTCTGGAAACACCAACGATAAAAGAATCTTTGTTTCCTGATTTTAATGGTGCGATAAAAAGTCTGGGAGCTTGGGGAGGCGATTTTGTAATGGTTATATCGGAGGACAACCCAACACCATATTTTAAATTAAAAGGATATGAAACTATTCTTCGTTATGATGAAATGATCTTATTCTAATTGGATCGTTTTCCTTAGACACTAAATTTCAAGATCGTTTTTCAAACTCAATCTGTAAAATAAAAATCCCGATACATTCAGCATGTATCGGGATTTTTTATTTTGATTAATTACTTTTTAACTAGTAATTAAAATCTTGTCTGTTGTCTTCAATTTTAGCATTTCCTTTCAATGCAGGAATTACTCTATTTACTTCTGAAGCACTTTGCGCTTTCAATTTAGCAACGTAAGGAGCATGGTTTTTCATTGCTGGAGCTTTTACAGTGCTTATGTTTTTAACTACGTAAACACCTGTATTCCCTTCGATAGGAGCTGACATTTTATTTGCAGCTAAAGCAAATGCATTTCCTACTACTTTTGGTTCAGGACCTACATTTGGCAACATGGTGTTTTCCATGGTGACATCAGCCGCTTGTTGAACCGTTCCACCTACTGCTTTCGCAATAGACTCAAGTGAGGTACCAGTCATTTTAGCTTTGATCAGTTCTGCTTTTTTCTTGTTTTTAAGTATTTGTTCTACATAAGGTCTCGCTACAGAAACAGCAACTAAACCAGATTTATCAATACTTTTCAGTTTTGCAATAACATGACCCATATTAGCCACTTCAAATCTTTTTACAGCACCTTCTTTAACACCATCTTCGAATGCCCATCTCACGATAGTTCTTTGATTTCCTAAAGATCCAAAGTTTTCATCCATCCCTTTTACAGAGACAGCTGGAGTAACTTTAAGACCCATTTCTTTTGCTGCTTTGTTGAAATCTTTATCTGCAGCATCCATTTCAAATTTAGTTGCTTGCGTAAACATTTTATCAGAAGTAGCTTCAGATGCTTCAATTTTTTGAGCTACAGTAGCCAAACGAATTCCGTCTTGTTTGTCTGTTACTTTAATAATATGAAAACCAAAATCAGTTTCTACTAAACCTACTTTACCAATTCCATTACTGAAAACAAAATCATTAAACGGCTTCACCATTTGGTTTGGACCAAAATAACCTAAATCACCACCTTGTTGTGCAGATGAATCATCAGAAGCTGTGAAAGCCAACATCATGAAACTATCTGGATTAGCTGTAACCTGCGCTAAAATATCTTCTGCTTTAGCTTTAGCTTGTTCTTTCGTTCTTTTTTCTTTTTGATTAGGAACTTGAGTTCCTTCGTAACCAATTAAAATATGACTTGCTTTTGCATTTACACCAGATTTCATTCCCATAGATTTAGAAATACAATAGTATTTTCCAAACATGTAAGGACCATAAACTGCCCCTGGAGCCAAGTTGAACAATTTATCAGCATCTACAGCTGGTAAATCTTTCTTTGCGATATAAGTTGAATCGTAAGGAACATCTGAATTTGAATTTACAAAGTCGATTGCATTTTTAGTAGTTCTAAATCCAGCTACTGTATCATTTTTTCCAGTAGCTTGGTTGTACACCACACTTCCTGTCAACAACGCATTTATTTTGGTTTTTACTTCAGCCTCATCTGCTGTAGAAGCTTTGTCTTCAATCAAAACATATTCTACTTCACGAGATTCATCTGCTTTGAATTTTTTTTCATTTTTCTTCATGTAGTCAACAATCTCTGCATCGGTGATTTTTACATCACTATCTTTAATCGTCGAATATAAACCGGCAACATAAGCAAAGTTCACTTTGTTTGCTTCCATTTCGTATTTCATTTTCCCTTCACTTTCCGTTGTAAAAACGGCCGCTTTGATCATTGTGTTGTACATTTGATATTTAGCGTTTAGTTCAGCGTCTTTTTCTCTATCTTTTAAAAATTGAGCTTGTTCAGGATTTGACTTGAAGTATTCTTTGAATTTAGCAACATCAAATACACCAGCAGCATTCATAAACAATGGATTTCCACCAATATTTTGATCTGCTTTTAAAACTTCTAATAAGTGCTTTTCACCTACTCTAAGTCCTAATTTTTCAAATTCAGAAGTCAACAAAGCAATAGAAACTTCTTGGTCCCAAACTCTGTTTGCCGCTTCTGTTGAAGTAATCCCTTGCCCACTTTTCTCTACATTGCTCACTTTAACTCTAAAGTCTTCAAATGAAATATCTTTATCGTCAATGCTTCCCACATCTTTTGATGTACTGTTGAAACCACCACTGTTGAATATATCACCTATGATAAATGCTAATAAACAAAACCCGATAACAAGTATCAGAAGAAGTGAACGTTGTCTAATTTTTTGTAAAACTGCCATTTTATTGTTGTTAATTTTTATATTCAGTTTGCGAAAATACAATTATCTAATTAATAATTATACTAGTAGCGTTTTATTTTGCAAGAAATTTTATTTTCACAATAAAAATCAGTCTTGAACGCTCATTTTAACTAATTCTATTTTCTTATTTGTTGCTTCTTCTATTATAAAATGATAGATTCCTATTGGAATGACGTCCCCTTTTTGCGGAATTTCTTTTGTAAAATCGACAATAAAACCGCCTAGTGTTCCGTAGGAATCTCCTTCTGGAATTTGTAATTTATAAGTTTGATTCAAATATTCTACATCTAAGCGAGCTGAAAATATAAAAACACCTTCTCCGAGTTCTTTTTCTACCAATTCTTCATCAGAGTCATGTTCGTCTTCAATTTCGCCAAAAAGCTCTTCAACAATATCTTCAATAGTTATAATACCTGATGTTCCCCCATATTCGTCCAAAACAACTGCAACACTTTTTCGCTTTTTAGTTAGCAAACTCATGGCATCCTTTATAAAAATTGTCTCCGGAACAAACTGTACCAAAATCACAATTTCTTTGATACTCTTTGGTTTTTTAAACAAGTCAAAGGAATGCACATAACCAATAATATCATCAAGAGAATTTTGATAAACCACAATTTTAGAATAGCCCGTTTCAATAAATAACGCCCTTAATTCTTCGATTGAATCAAATAAGTCAATGGCTATAATTTTGGTCCTAGGACTCATTACATCTCTGGCTTTAACACCGGAGAACTCTAATGCATTTTGAAACATGAGAATTTCTGAATCTACCGTTTCATTATCCTCAACCGTACTCATTTGTTCTGTAATGTAGTTTCCTAGTTCAATTTTACTAAAAAACAAGGACACACTATCCCCTTGTGTTTTAAAGAATTTTTTTAGTATGAAATCCGAAATTCCTACAAAGAAAGCTGCAATATATCCAAAAATCTTGTAAAAAAAATAAGCTGGAATTGCAAAGAATTTAATTAATGAGTTGGCATAAATTTGAAAAAAAACTTTAGGAAGAAATTCTGATGTGATCAAAATAAGCATCGTTGAAACCAGCACTTGCAGCAGCAGCAGAAATCCTTCGGAAAGGGGATAGCCTAAGGCCAAAAACCAACGCATCAAGACATCTCCCATTAAAAAACCATAAACCACCAAAGCGAGAACATTGCCTATGCCCATGGAGACAATAAAATTCGTAGGTTTCTCCGTCAGTTTGGTCAATATTTTTGATAGAAAATTATCTTGCTTTTTTTCAATCTCAAGATATATTTTATTCGAAGAGACAAAGGCTATCTCCATTCCTGAAAAAAAAGCACTTAGTATTAGACAAAGTATGATAATACTAGCTTCCATCACTTAG
Organism: Flavobacterium xanthum; assembly: GCF_900142695.1. Taxonomy (GTDB): domain Bacteria; phylum Bacteroidota; class Bacteroidia; order Flavobacteriales; family Flavobacteriaceae; genus Flavobacterium; species Flavobacterium xanthum. The sequence goes on from NZ_FRBU01000010.1 coordinate 55,968, forward strand.
GAATTTTTGTTTCTATCTTCAAATTTTTTGGCAAATTTTCTTCTAAAGAAAAACATAAAGACGGCTAATCCTGCGATCATAAAACTCAACCACGGATTTCCCAATGCAGGATCGTTTACTTTGGTAAAGCCATCGTAAATGAAATAAGCTCCAAAAACAAGATAAACGTATTGTGTGTATTTTAAGTAATTCATAGTGTTAAAATTATTCGTTTGTTTCTACTTCGCCTGTTATTTTCTGAGAATTAATGACCTTGAAATCTTTACTGAAATCAATTCCTTGACCGTTTGAAACCCCTTTTGGATCGGTAAATTTAAATTTTCTTTCGGTAAAAAACCACTCGTTTTTTTGATCAAAATACAACTGCTCTGTTTCCAGCATTTGACCTTGTTCTGTAAAAATTTTCACCTTTCCTTGTAAATCAATTATGTTAGTCCCTTTGAAAGAGATCGCATAATTTGATCTTATAAAGGTTTTCTTTTCTTTTTTATCGTACAGTGTCACATCAATCCCTTTAGGAAATTCAGTAAAAGGAAAATCAACACTTGCGTAATCAAGCATTTTAGAGCTTACAAGAACTGCGGTAATGCGACCGGAATCCGTATACTTGAGATTGACCTTATCCGCATCGCTGCTGGGTAGAAATTCAGAAAAATTAATTTTTTGTATCTCTTTAAAATTACTTTCGCACCCAAAAAACAGTGTCACAGCAAAAACTGTGACAATCCATTTGATAGTATATTTTATAAATAAAGTCATACGATTAACTTACGAAGAAGTTGTAGTGGCAATTCCTCTTTTAGTTGAATTTTCTTTTCACAAACCATTGTTCGTTAAGTGAAAAACCAACACTTACGTTCGCATAGTTCTCTTCTACTAAGTTGGCAGCAGTAGTTCCTCTTTTTCCCAATTCAAGACCAATATTTACATTGGAGAATGTTCCCGTCAACGGCAACCCTACTCCAAATGTTACTGCCATATCTTGGATCGGTTCTGTGTTAATGACCAAACCTGTATTCTCAAATCTAAAACCACCTCTATAAGTAATCCTTTTGGCATAGCTTGTAAAGGAGTTGTAATTAGGCATATAATAGCCTCCAATACTATATTTGGAATGCTTCTCGTAGGTCACATTGTCAGGTGAATTATAATTATTACTTATAGAACTCGGTTCCTGAAAAGTATAACCAACTCCAATCAACCATTTTCTAGCTTCCCCAAAACCTGCTGCGGCAGCATATTTACTTGGCATTTTTAAATTTCTCTCTGTTTTCACATCTTCCAAAACATCTACAATTGACAAATCAAAATTTAAATTGTACAATGCTGTAGCAATATTTCTAGTGTTTTTAGCCTTTAAAGTACTTTCTAAAGAGTAATTAAAACTACTGAAAAAAGATATTTTTTTATAAAATTTGGTTTGAAACATTACTCCAGCATTGAAATTAACCCCAGATAAATCTACTGTATTTAATTCTCGAGTACCTATTGCAATATCGGTAATATATTCAAAATTATTAGTTTCAATTTTTCCGAAATTATAATTCACATCAGCGCCTATACTTAAACCCTTCATTATTTTATATCCTAAACCAAGGAATGCTTTGTTCAAGCCTCCTTTTCCATTAAAACTTTGATTGTTTTCAGTAAGCGATCCTGCTGTTCTAATTTTATAACCAACGGAAGAATAGGGTATCAGTCCAAAACCTAAACCAAATTTACCTAGTGGTAAACCTACGGCCAAATAGTCTAAAGTGGTTCTACGCGCATTTGACGACTCCGTGTCGGTTTTTAATTTTGTAATAGCCTGAGTCCCGCCTAAAGAAAATGTGGTCAGTTTCAAACTTGCGAAACTAGCTGGATTTTGTAAGTTCATGTGAATACTATCCTGCTCAATAGCAATCCCACCCATAGATCGATTTTCTAAGGTTCCTTTGAATCGCACATCACCTATTCCGTAAAAAGAGTATGGGGATGATGTCCCCTCTTGAGCAAAAGATACTAATGATAAAAGCAAACAAGCGCTTACTATAATTTTTTTAATCATTTTTGATTTTATATTGAAATGTTTGGTTCAAACTTTCCAGCAGAAAATTTGAATTGGCAAATATGGTATTTTTTAATCGTTTAGCCAAAAAATCTGTGTCCCCACCCGTTAAAATTATTATAAAATTTGAATACCGTGTACTATATTCTGTTATGAAACCGTCAATCTCATATACTAATCCATTGACCACACCAGAATGAATAGAATTTGGAGTCGAGTTCCCTATTAGTTCTTTAGGACTTTCTAATGCCAGTAAAGGTAATTTCGCAGTGTAATTGTGTAATGACTCATACCGCAATCGCAGTCCTGGCGTGATAGCTCCGCCCAAATAGTTATTTTGGTGATCAATAAAATCATAAGTGATGCAAGTTCCTGCATCAATAACTAGTCGGTTTTGATTGGGGAATTGAAAGACTGCTCCAGCTGCGAGAACCATTCGGTCTATTCCTAAAGTTTTGGGAGTAGTATATTTATTTTGGAAAGGAAAAGGATCTTCATTGGAAACAAAACAAATATTTAGAACCGAATCAAATGCTAAAAACGACTGCTTTTCGACATCTCCTACGGAAGAAACAACCAAATGAGCTACTTTTTGAAATTTATTTAAAATATTTTCAATGTTTTTCTCAAGCTCTATTTTGGTAAAAACAAAAATCTCTAAAAGGATAGCACCCTCAAAGACAGCTGCTTTAATTCTGGTATTTCCCACATCGACAACTAAAATCATAATTTGGTTTTTGGTGCTGCGAAGGTACGAATTGATTTTTTTTAAAAAATGTTTTGGATAAACTAAAAATCATTCTATATTTGCACCCGCAATGAGCAAGCATTACAGCTTTCGAAAAGCAAAAATAAGGTACCTTAGCTCAGATGGTAGAGCAATGGACTGAAAATCCATGTGTCCCTGGTTCGATCCCTGGAGGTACCACAAAACCCGAATAGCAATATTCGGGTTTTTTGTTTTAAAAATCTACTGTAATCATTAATTACACCTGATATAGTGGACAAAATTCAGCCGTTTTTACAGAACCGTTAGTGGTCTAGTATTATAAGCAGACAACCACCTTTGGATTGTAATATACCTTATGAACGCTGCATTTTCTTTTTTATCTCTTGATAAAATACCTTACAATTTATTAAATTGAAACTTTTGCCCTCCAACTGATGCTTCATACATGAGCCCTCCTTTTTGCATGGTAAAAACCATCACACCATCAGCATACTTTACATTAGTTGAAGCACCGGCCGTTACAGCAACCGCCGAAGCTTGGGCAGAAAACTCGAATTGGCTACCTTTAAATCGCTCCAAATCATTTTGCCCTTCAAAAAATATCACCTCTCGATAGGCTTGTCCCCCGGCCTGAAATCCAATGCTTACTTGCGCGAGTTTAGCCATACCTACTATTTTTCCTCGCTCATAAACCACTCCGTTGCCCGCTGCACCACCAATACCAAATCCGGCTTTACCCACATTGGGAAAAATTACATAACCGTATGCATCTTCAAACAGACCCTTCATTAACGCATCTGCTTTAACAAACTCAACCTTTGCCATCTTACTATCGGCGATGATTTTATTTTTCTTTGCTTTAGATTGCCCAAAAACGGATGCTGTACACAGCATACAAACCATCATTACTACCCAAATACTATTTGATTTTTTCATCTCTCTAGATTTAAATGTTATTAAAAAATTGAACCATTCTACCTTACTTTTGCTAAACAAGAAGCAAAATATGGCTATTCAAATATACCATATTTTTTTAAAATAAATACTAAATATATTGATTATCAATAACATAGGTAGAAAAAATAAAAGACATTCCTCCGACTCGATTTAATCAGGAAACATTTAAATAAGTGGTATTGCCTTTAAAAAAATGGTATCGCACCAGAACGATTGAAACACTTCGTTTTTGCTTTCAATAAAATAAACTAATGATTCTTTACTAATCACCATCATCGCTTTCCTTTACAATTAGGTTAAGAAAAACCGACTCCTTATTGTAAACTCCACCAATTCTTTTAAAAACAGCCAAAAACTACCAAATTTTTCTTTCGCAGGACCTTGATTAAAATAAAAACTACACAACGTAAAAGTTATTCAAGAGATATTTTAAAACAGGCTACACTATTATCAAAACCACATCATTTTTTCAATAAAAATGCGCCTTTCGTAAATATAAAACGATATAATTATATAATTCTCTTTTATATTGTTGCAAGATTACTATATTTATGCAAAATTTATATATATGGAGATTTTAAGCTGTCCAAAATGCCAAAGCAACCACATCATAAAAAGTGGTGTAATTAACAGCAAACAAAGGTACTTATGTAAAAAATGCAATTATTTTTTTACGGTTAATAAAATTGGAAAAAAGATAGATGATTACTACGTAACTAAAGCATTGCAGCTCTACTTAGAAGGTCTAAGTTTTCGGGAAATAGAGCGAATAATAGGGGTTTCACATGTAACGGTGAGCAATTGGGTAAAGTCTTACAATATCAAAAAGCCCTCTCACGCCAACTACCATCCCACTTACAAGATTTTTAGCCACTTAGAACTAGTAGAATTTTTAAAAAACAAGGAATTACTCTCTGGCGCAGGGATGATTATTACCGAACTTGGCGATAAGTTTATGCTCATTAAATGGGAGCGATTTAAAGATTAACTATAGTACTTTACACAAAAATATATTGAAATTTTTTTCTAGAATAAAATAACTGAATTTGGCACTTTATTAACCAACCATTTAATAACCAATTTCTATTTATGAAAAAAATATTTTTTACAGCGGCAATACTACTATTGTCTCTTGAAGGATTTTCACAAGGCTCCACCGACTATGGTGCCGGACTGAAATTTAATCTGAACGAAGACGGTTCCAAATTCATGCGCGTAATTGCTTGGAACCAAATCTGGATGCGTTCCGCTCAGATGAATCCTGGAACAATGATTGGTGGAGAAGCAACATCCACTGCGACCGATATAGGCAACAGGCGCTTGCGTTTTCTAGCCTATGCACAAATATCCAAAAGATACATGATCTTGACTCATTTTGGTATTAACAACCAAACTTTCATTAACGGTGGCGCAGCAGGAACCTCAGGTACTGGTGGCTACGGTGCCGGGAAAAAACCAGGTTTATTCTTTCATGACGCATGGAATGAGTATGCAGTTGTATTGCCAGAAAAAGACAAAAAATTTAGTTTCACTCTCGGTGCTGGATTGCATTATTACATGGGATTATCTAGATTAACAATGGCTTCTACTTTAAATTTCCTAACTATTGATGCTCCTATTTTTAACTGGCCATTAATTGAAAATTCAGATCAATTTGCCAGACAGGTAGGTCTATTTGCAAAGGGAAAATATGGAAAACTTGAATATCGCATGAGTTACAACAAACCTTATGCTACCAACTTAACTCCTGCAAACACAACGATTGCATCGAATGCCGTAGCTGTAGATAACAGTGGTATGACGAAATGGTCTAAAGCCGGATATTTTGAATACCAGTTTTTAGATCAAGAAGCCAATGTATTGCCTTTTAAAGTAGGTAGCTATTTAGGAACTAAAAAAGTATTCAACATTGGTGCTGGTTTTTACACGGCCCCTGATGCTACAAAAACTTCTGTAAACAGTACTATCAACAAACATGACATCAAACTTTTCTCTGCCGATGTTTTTCTTGATATGCCTATTGGAAAAAAAGAAAACAAAATGGCCATAACAGGTTACAGTGTGCTATATGATTATGATTTTGGTCCTAATTATTTGCGTAATGTTGGGATTATGAATATTGGCTCAGTAGATCCTAATTTTACAGGAAATAGAGCAATTGCAGGAGCTGGTAATGCACAACCTACTATTGGATCTGGAAACATATGGTATACGCAAGCAGGTGTTTTATTACCAAATAAAGAAGCGAAACCTAAAATTCGCATCCAGCCTTTTGGTGCTGTTACCTATAAAAACTTTGATGCTTTGGAACAGTCAAGCACACAGTTTGATGTAGGATCTAACTTTTTCTTAGATGGACACCATGCCAAAATAACGGCGCAATATTCAACTAGACCCGTATACACCTCTCTAACAAATCGTTCAGGATCATTAGGAGACTTCATAGTACAACTTCAAATCTATCTATAATCAATTTTAAAAATAACAATACATGAAAGAAAAATCAACAAAAGGAATTTGGAAAGTTATTTCCGCGTCCTCAATGGGAACCATGATCGAATGGTATGACTTTTACATCTTTGGAAGCTTAGCAGTTGTAATTTCAACTAAGTTTTTCCCTTCGGATAATCCAACAGCTGCTTTCTTATCAACTTTGGCAACATTTGCAGCAGGGTTCGTAGTTAGACCGTTTGGAGCCCTTTTCTTTGGAAGATTAGGAGATTTAATTGGAAGAAAATACACCTTCATGGTTACTTTGCTTTTAATGGGTGGTGCTACATTCTTAATAGGTTGTATCCCAAGTTATGAAACCATTGGATTTATGGCTCCTTTATTAGTATTAATTCTTCGTTTGTTACAAGGTCTTGCATTGGGTGGTGAATATGGTGGAGCAGCGACTTACGTGGCCGAACATGCGCCAGTAGGACAAAGAGGATATTGGACTTCTTGGATTCAAACTACCGCAACAGTTGGTTTGTTCATCTCTTTAATGGTAATTCTTGCCACAAGAAATATCCTAACACCGGAACAATTTGACGAATGGGGATGGAGAGTTCCATTTTGGTTATCCATCGTCATGGTTGGAGTTTCGTATTTGATTAGAAAAAACATGGATGAATCACCTGTTTTCGCCAAAGCTAAAAGCGAAGGAAAAACAAGTACAAATCCTTTGAAAGAAAGTTTTGGAAATCGATACAATATGAAATTTGTATTGTTGGCTTTATTTGGAGCTACAATGGGACAAGGTGTTGTTTGGTATACTGGTCAGTTTTATGCAATGAATTTCATGAAAACAGTAATGTCCATTGATTCCTCTCAAGTGGATACTTTATTAGGAGTTGCTTTGATTATTGGCACACCCTTTTTCGTATTTTTTGGTTGGTTGAGTGATAAGGTAGGTAGAAAATACATTATGATGGGCGGAATGTTATTGGCCATTTTATTATACAGACCCATCTACAAACAAATGTACGAAACCACATCAGTAAAAAACAAAACTGAAATGGTGGAAAAAACGACTCTACTAGCTGAATTAAAGGAAAACAAAAAACAGACGATGGACTCAATCTACACGACTAACAAAGAGTATGTGGATGGAACTACTTTTCAAGAAATAAAAACCGTACATTTAGAAAACGGTGTAGCAATCGTGGTGGATGGCAAAGCTAAAGTCGACACTAAAACAACGGTGAAAATTAATTCTAGTGACAATTGGGTTTTAGTATTTTTAGTGTTCATACAAGTGATCTTCGTAACTATGGTTTACGGTCCTATTGCCGCATTCTTAGTTGAAATGTTCCCAGTAAAAATCAGGTACACATCGATGTCATTGCCGTACCACGTAGGAAATGGAATCTTCGGGGGCTTACTACCTGCTATTTCAACCTATTTTGTTACCAATGCAAAAGACCTCGGCCATCCGGAATTTTATCTTGAAGGACTCTGGTATCCAATTGTTATTGCTGCAGTTAGTTTTGTAGTTGGAATGGTTTACATTAAAAATAAAGATAAAAACGCTCACGAATAAAAACACAGCTATGAATCAATTAAAAAGAATATTAGGACTAGTTTGGATTGCATTAGCAGCTGCCGCAGCCTATTTTTGCATCTTCACTTTTGGATTACCAAAATTGATGTCCGGAAAACAAGAAGACTTAGTTTTCGGAATAATTATACTCTTTATACTAACCCCATTAATTGTTTTAGGACTGGGAACCTTTGGGTACTTCTCCTTAATGGGAGATTACGATGAAAAAGACAATTAACCAAACCATTACCACAATAGACAGTCTCTGCATTAATTTGCAGAGGTTGTTTATTTTTTTAAACAAAGCCTCCAATTCTAAAACAGAATTATAAAAAAAGGCGAAAGAACATTCTGCTGAAAAGCAAACCGCATCTTCTTATGAAAAAGAGACATGAACAAAAGTTGGTTATTCTTTCAATGCTAATGCTATTGGCTTTGAACGTGCCTCTTTTGCTACTATTTGACAGTTCAAAACCCCTTTTCGGGTTTCCAATAATTTACATTTATATCTTCTCGGCATGGCTGTTTTCAATTGCTATCTCGTACTTAATTATAAAAAGATATTATGAATAGCATTGGACTTTTACTGATATTGGTGCTTTATTTGTCGATTCTTTTTTACATTGCCTATTGGTCTGAAAAAAGAAGCCACTCTAAATGGACAAATAATCCCTACGTCTATTCCTTTTCCTTAGCCGTTTATTGCACTGCTTGGACCTATTACGGAAGTATTGGTGTGGCCGCAGAATCTGGTTTAAGTTATTTGCCTATTTACTTAGGCCCAATACTTATCGTCCCTACATGGATGGTAATTCTCAAGAGAATCATTAGAATTTCGAGAGTAAATAAAATTTCCAGCATTGCAGATTTTATTTCTTTACGATACGGAAATAGTAGATTTCTTGGAGCATTGGTGACCATAATTTGTGTTATTGGCATATTACCATACATTTCTTTACAACTAAAATCAATTTCAGACACTTTTCACATTGTTACAAAAACACAGGCAAGTGATAATATTTTTACTGACACTACAACCTATGTTTGTTTAACTTTAGCTTTATTTGCTTCATACTATGGCACAAAATACGTAGATGCTTCGGAAAAAAGACGCGGCATTGTTACAGCTGTTGCTATGGAATCTATCTTGAAACTCGTTTTCTTTTTAATCGTAGGTATTTATGTAACCTATTTTGTATTTGATGGATTTGATGATATTTATCAAAAAGCCTCTGTGCTTAAAGATTTTGACAAAAAAAATTCAATCGGTGGCATAACAAATGGCATCAACTGGTTTTTTCTTTGTATATTATCCATGTTTGCTATTTTCTTATTGCCAAGACAATTCCATACCGCCATTGTGGAAAATAATAAAGAAACGCACATTCGAACAGCCATCTGGCTATTCCCCTTGTACCTATTACTTTTTAACCTTTTTGTATTTCCAATAGCCTGGGGCGGGAACATACTTTTTGACGGCAAAGGCCACAATTCAGATACGTATTCACTACTAATTCCACAGTTTTTTGATAATAATGTATTGACTGTTTTGGTATTTCTAGGTGGGTTTTCAGCAGCGATTTCGATGATAATCGTGTCTTCCATTGCTCTTGCTACCATGCTAAGCAACAATCTACTGATTCCGTATGGCTTTATTGGATCATTGGAAAACTCATCACAGAAAAAGAACAATAAACGAATTGTAAACAGCCGTAAAATAGGAATATTTTCACTTATAATTTTGGCCTACGCCATCTATCGAATATTCATTTTAGATTATTCTCTGGTTTCCATTGGTCTAGTAGCTTTTGTAGTTATAGCACAATTGGCTCCTTCCTTTTTTGGCGCTATATTCTGGAAAAGAGGCTCTAAAAACGGTGCAATTACAGGAATGCTTCTTGGTTTTTTTATCTGCGTTTATACGCTTTTAATCCCGTATGCCATGGGGCTTACAAAATCCACGAGCCTTTTCATTCAGGAAGGACCTTGGGGAATAGCACTATTAAAACCGTTTCAGCTTTTTGGTTTGGATTATTTAGAACCCATACCACATGCTGTGTTTTGGAGTCTATTAATTAATATCTTGAGTTATGCAGCGGTATCAGTGAGTTTTAAAGGAAATTACAGAGAACGTAATTATGCCGAAATGTTTGTAGATATTGACAAATACATCACCAATCACGAAAATGCTTTTGTATGGAAAGGAACTGCTTACATCTCGGATATACAAAAAGTATTGCAGCGTTTCTTAGGAGAAGAAAGGACTAAAAGAGCCTTGACTATTTTCAATTTAAAATACAATGTTGATAAAGACATCACAACAGCGGATGCTCGATTTATAAAATTTGCCGAGAATTTATTGACAGGCCATATTGGCACGGCTTCCGCCAAAATATTAATATCGAGTGTTATTAAGGAAGATAAAATTAGCCTGCCGGAGGTATTGCGAATTTTAGAAGAATCACAAGAAAACCTGATCATTAATAAAAAACTGACAGACACTTCCAATGAATTAAAAAAAATATCGGAACAACTAAAAAATGCAAATTTAGAATTAGTTAACAAAGACATCCAAAAAGATGAATTTCTAGATACCGTTACGCATGAGCTTAGAACACCAATTACGGCCATTCGAGCGGCAAGCGAAATCCTTCATGATGACGACGATATTCCAGAAGAGTTGAGAAAACAGTTTTTACAGAATATTATTTCTGAATCGGATCGTTTGAATCGTTTGATTGATAAAATACTGGATTTAGAGAAATTTGAAACTGGGAAGCAAAAAATTTACTTGTCTAAAAACAATATTTCAAGAACCATAAAAAACACCTTGGATTCCGTTCAGCAATTGATCAAAAATAAAAAAATTAGTGTTGAATTCAGTAGTGCCTCCACAGAAATAAAAGCCTTTTATGACGAAGAGCGAATCATTCAGGTCATCCATAACTTACTGTCGAATGCCATAAAATTTAGTGCCGATACCGATGGAAAAATAGTGATTTCGATTGATGAGAATAAAAACAATATTGAAGTCAAGGTCCACAACAATGGCAAGGGAATTAAGAAAGAAGATTTCGAAGCCATTTTTGATAAATTCTATCAATCTCGCAACCAGAACGTAAAAAAACCAATAGGAAGTGGATTGGGATTAGCCATTTGCAAACAAATTATTGAGCATCACAAAGGCAAGATCTGGGCCGAGGATAATGTAGTGGAAGGCGCCACTTTCGTATTTACTTTACCCAATTATAACACAGCAGAAAATAGTTAACAAGATGAAGAAGATTTTAATTGTAGATGACGAACCTAACATAGTAATGTCACTGGAATATACGTTTAAGAAGAATAATTTTGAAGTTTTCATAGCTCGCGATGGTCAAGAGGCTTTGGACATTTTAAAGAAACAACTTCCAGACGTAATTATTTTGGATGTGATGATGCCTATGGTAGACGGCTTTGCAACATTGGAACAAATAAAAAAAGACGAACGCCTGCGGCATTGCAAAGTGATTTTTCTATCGGCAAAAAATAAAGAAAAGGATATTGAAAAAGGCCTCTCTTTAGGTGCAAATTTATATGTAACCAAGCCGTTTTCGATCAAAAAACTGGTCGATCAAGTTCATGAATTAATTCAATAAGAAACAAATTCAACACAATGACATACAAGGAAATTTATGAAGAAAGCATCGAGCACCCAGAAAAATTCTGGACTAAACAAGCTGATGCTATTGAGTGGTACAGTAAACCGGAGACTATATTATCGAAAGATGACAATGGATATCCGCTTTGGTACCGAGATGGAGAATTGAACATTTGCTATTTAGCAATCGACAAACACATACAGGATGGCTATGGCGATCAGACTGCTATTATTTATGATTCGCCAGTAACGCAAACCGTAAAAAAATACACGTACTCGGAAGTCAAAACCGAAGTCGCAAAATTAGCTGGAGGTATGCAATCCTTGGGTTTAAAAAAAGGCGACACTTGTGTTATTTACATGCCTATGATTCCTCAAGCAGCTTTTGCGATGCTGGCTTGCGCAAGAATTGGCGTTACTCATTCGGTTGTTTTTGGAGGTTTTGCACCCCATGAATTAGCCATTCGAATTGATGATTGTAAACCCCGATTGATCATTACAACTTCCTCAGGAATTGAGATTGATCGTTTAATTGCATACAAACCATTAGTCGATGAAGCTATTGAATTAGCTTCACACCGCCCTAAGAAAGTGATTGTTTTCAACCGAAAATTAGGTGCAAGAGTTCCGTTTAAAAAATACGATGTCGATTACGATGCACTGGTTTACGGATCAGAGGAAACAGCCTGTGTTCCTGTAAATACAACGCATCCTTTGTATATTCTATACACATCAGGAACCACAGGAAAACCAAAAGGCGTAGTAAGAGATACCGGTGGCTGCGCCGTTGCATTGAAGTTTTCGATGACACATATTTACAATGTACAACCAGATGAAGTTTTTTGGGCTGCCTCCGACGTAGGATGGGTGGTTGGACACAGTTTTATCGTTTATGGGCCTTTAATTAACCGAAGCACGACGCTTATTTTCGAAGGAAAACCGATAAGAACACCCGATTCTAGTACTTTTTGGAGAATTATTGCAGAGCACAAGGTCAACGCCATGTTTACAGCCCCAACAGCTATTCGAGCTATCAAAAAAGAAGATCCTGATGGTGAATTTATAAAACAATATGACTTAAGTTCTTTAAAAACGCAATTTTTAGCCGGTGAACGTTGTGACATTGCTACATTAGAATGGTATCAAAAACACATTCCCGTTCCTGCAATCGACCATTGGTGGCAAACAGAGTCTGGATGGCCAATGATTGCCAATATGATGGGCGTAGAACCTTTACCCATAAAGCCAGGCTCTGTAGGAAAAGCAGTTTGTGGCTATGACATTAAAATTTTTAGTGAAGACGGTACAGAGTTAGGTCCTAATGAAGAAGGATATGTAGTGCTAAAACTACCTTTGCCTCCAGGAACTTTATTAGACTTATGGAAGGACAATCCGCGTTTTAAAGCAGGTTATTTAAATAAATTTCCTGGCTATTATTTCTCTGGTGACGGTGGCTTTAAAGATGGCGAGGATTATATTTTCATCACAGGAAGAGTAGACGACGTAATCAATGTTGCTGGACATCGCCTTTCGACAGCAGAAATGGAAGAGATTGTTTCTTCTCATCCATCAGTGGCAGAATGTGCTGTGATTGGTATCCATGATGCATTGAAAGGGCAAATTCCACTCGCATTGGTGGTGACCAAATTAAATGCTGAAATGGAACATTTTCAATTGGAACAAGAAACAATTAAATTAGTGCGACAACAAATTGGGGCAGTAGCCTCGCTCCGAAACGTGGTTATCGTAGAACGATTGCCCAAAACACGTTCTGGAAAAATTTTGCGAAAATTGATGCGAAGCATAGCCGACGGTGAAAATTTCCAAATCCCATCTACTATTGATGACGAATCTATTGTGGATGAAATTGCAGCCGTTTTAGCAAAACACGAAATTGGAATCTATACTACAAAACAAGAATAACTAAAACTATCTATACCCATGAGTTACTATAAAATTAATAATTTAGAAGAATACTTTAAACATTACAAAAAATCAGTGCGTGAACCCAGAAAATTTTGGGACAAAGTAGCGTCTGAGAATTTCACTTGGTACCAGGAATGGGACAAAGTAATTGATTTTAATATGGCTGATGCCGAAATAAAATGGTTTACCAATGCCAAAGTAAACATTGTCAAAAATTGTATTGACAGACATCTTGCCAAAAAAGGAGATAAAACAGCTATTATTTTCGAACCTAATGATCCTACAGAACAAGCATTACATATTTCTTACAATGAGCTTTACGAGCGCGTTTGTAAAATGGCTAATGTTTTAAAAGAACAAGGAATAAAAAAAGGAGATCGGGTTTGCATCTACTTGCCAATGATTCCAGAACTTGCGATTACCACTTTGGCTTGCGCTCGTATAGGCGCCATTCACTCGGTTGTTTTTGCAGGATTTTCTGCTACGGCAGTTGCAGCAAGAATCAATGACAGCGAATGCAAAATGGTCATCACTTCAGATGGTGGCTATCGTGGGAACAAAACCATCGATTTAAAAAGTATCGTTGATGAAGCCTTAGTGAATTGTCCTTGTGTAGAGAACGTTTTAGTGGCTAAAAGAATCAACTCAACTATCAACATGAAAGAAGGTCGCGACCAATGGTTGCAGCCGCTTTTAGACCAAGCTTCGGACAATAATGTGGCTGAAATCATGGATGCCGAAGATCCTTTGTTTATCCTTTATACTTCTGGTTCTACTGGAAAACCAAAAGGAATGGTACACACTACAGCGGGTTATATGGTCTATTCCGCTTATACGTTTAAGAACGTTTTTAATTATGAGGACAATGATATTTTCTGGTGTACCGCTGACATTGGCTGGATTACAGGACATTCCTATATTCTTTATGGACCATTACTAAATGGAGCCACAACTGTAATTTTTGAAGGCGTTCCTTCTTATCCTGATTTCAGTCGTTTTTGGCAAACGATCGAAAAGCACAAAGTTACTCAGTTTTATACTGCTCCAACAGCCATTAGAGCTTTGGCTAAAGAAAGCATCGAATACGTGCAACGCTATCAATTAACATCTTTAAAAGTAATTGGATCTGTAGGAGAACCTATTAATGAGGAAGCTTGGCACTGGTACAACAACCACGTAGGTGATAAAAAATGTCCTGTGGTGGATACTTGGTGGCAAACAGAAACGGGAGGAATTATGATTTCGCCCATCGCTTTTGTAACGCCAACAAAACCTACTTACGCTTCACTACCGTTACCGGGAATTCAACCTGTTTTGATGGACGAAAAACGGAACGAGATAGAGGGCAATCAGGTTACAGGCAGTTTGTGTATTAAATTTCCTTGGCCAGGAATCGCCAGAACCATTTGGGGCGATCACCAGAGATATAAAGAAACGTATTTCTCTGCCTTTCCGGGCAAATATTTCACGGGAGATGGCGCACTGCGTGACGAAGTAGGATATTATAGAATTACGGGTCGCGTTGACGATGTAGTCATCGTTTCCGGACATAATTTAGGTACAGCACCAATAGAAGACGCCATTAATGAACATCCTGCTGTTGCCGAGTCAGCTATTGTAGGTTTCCCACATGACATCAAAGGGAATGCTTTGTATGGTTTTGTGATCTTAAAAGAAAGCGGAGAGTACCGCGACAGAGAAAATCTAAGCAAAGAAATCAATCAACACATATCCGATCATATTGGACCTATTGCTAAATTGGACAAAATACAGTTCGTTTCTGGCTTACCAAAAACCCGTTCTGGAAAAATTATGCGTAGAATTTTGCGCAAAATTGCCGAAGGAGATTATTCTAATTTTGGAGATACCTCAACGTTATTGAATCCTGAAATTGTAGATGAAATCAAAGAGGGTAAAATTTAGTTTTTAGTTTTAATTGTAGTTAAAAACTGCTTCATCATTGGAGCAGTTTTTTTATACAAAAAAAGCTGTCTTTTTACAGACAGCTTTCCTCACTAATTCAAGGATTCTTTTACCAATTATAGTTTTACTAAAAGCGACTGGTTTAGAACAAATAGCTTATACTTATTTTTCACTATCATTTTAAAACCCTATCTTTTTTAACTTTTTAGAAACAATAAAAGTCTTAATTTTTTAAAAATTTCAATACTTTTATTCTATTATTTTCATCAAATGTTTTTACGATGTAAAGGCCTTGATTCAAGTCACTAATCGAAAAATGATATCCTGCAGCTTGACTTGCCTCAAAACTTTTAACCATTTGTCCAGTAATCGAAAAAATTTGGACTTTAGCTATCGGTTCATTTAATGTAAAGTAATTTGACGCTGGATTTGGGTACAATACAATCGATGGTGCTTTCTCATAATCGGCTATTGCTAAAGAGGCACTTTTGTTTCCGTAAATTTTAAATTCTCCAGGTTGCAAGGTAATTGCCGCTGAGGTACTAATCACATTAATAGAAGTATTATCCATTAAGTTATACCAAGTTCCTGTATATGGAAATCCGGAAGGAACATTTTGTGGTATTACATTAAAGTTAGCGACAATCAAAACATCTTTCAGCTGGCTTGACGCCAATGCGCTATTCGTGATTTTGATATTTGGAAATAACGAACTACTATTGTTGATTGTTGCCGTTCCTGAAAACACAGGCTCCACCGTTTTCATTGTAATCATTTTGGCCCAATCATTATAAATTTTATTACGGTTGGTATCTCCAAGCCAATTACTTGTCCATTGCGGCTGAGGCTTTGTGTCTAGTTTACAATCCCCAGAAGTACCATCTGAAGGCGAATTTACTGTTCCATTGTTACACGTAAAAATAGAATTTTCCCACCCTAGTTCTCCAAATTGCCAAATCATTTTTGGTCCTGGAACCAGCAAAGAAACGGCTCCTAAAGCGGACATTCTAGACAATGCAACGTTTAATGTTTTTACATTATGATCCGGGTTTGAGTTATTGCCTGATTGTAAATTATTGTACATCAAGCGCTCTTCATCATGACTTTCAGCATAACCCATCAATCGATGTGCAGTAAATCCTCGGCTTGAAGAACTCATTCTAGAAATGTTACCTGCATACCCTTTGGTTAAATTATTGTACTCCGAGGTCAATATTCCCCACATCATAACGCCTTTACTTGGCGTTTCGTTCAGTCTGTAATTGGCCCATTGTTGTTCTTCATCATTACCGCCCAAATGTTCGAAAATAACATAATGATTTGCATCTAAACCCCAAGAATAGTCTGCATATTTTTGCAATACTTCTACCCTATCTTGTTGCTTGTTACCCGTACAGTTTTCTTGACCACCCAGTACGTTCGCAGGACAGTTTTGGGTAAAACCTTTGGTTAAATCCCAGCGGAATCCGTCAATCTTATATTCTTCTACCCATTGTTTAATGACACGTTGAACATAATTTTGTGTTCTAGGTTGTTGGTGGTTGAAATCCTCCCCTACACTATAACTATGCATTGCAGTAGTATTAAAATATGGATTTTCGGTTGAAGGAGAACCCCAACCATCTCCGTCAGGATCATTCATCCACATCCGAAGCATTGGATTTCTTCCAAAAGCATGATTCAAAGCGACATCAAGAATAACGGCTATTCCGTTTTGATGACATAAATCAATAAACTCTTTCAACTTATCTGAAGTACCATAGAATTTATCCAATGCCATGTGAAAAGAGGTATTGTATCCCCAGCTTTCGTTGCCTTCATATTCCATTACAGGCATTAACTCAATCGCATTTATCTTCAAATTTTTGAAATAATCGATTTTATTAATTAAGTCTTGATAGCTTCTGTTGGCATCAAAGTCCCGAACCAATAATTCATAGACTACTAATTTTTCTTTAGCTGGTTTGATAAAATTTGTTGTAGCACTACTCCATGAATACGGAGTTTTTCCAGTTTGCAAAACGGTAACTTCTCTTTCTTGACCAACTGGATAGACCGGCATATTTGGATATTTGGAAGCAGGAATCCCGCCATCATCAAAAGGAGATAAGACTAAAGTTGAATATGGATCTGCCGTTTTCACCAATGAAGGTGTCCCAGCAATAGGAGTTTGGTCCACTACCCAGTATTGGTATGTATAATTTGTACCTGAAACTAATCCTGTTAGTTCCAACCAAAACTTACCCGAAGCCGGATCTTTTTTCATCGCAAAAGAACCTGTAGGTTGCCAATTGTTGAAACTTCCAGCAACATATACAAAGTCTTTAAATGGAGCATCTACAACCAAAGTCGCTTTTGTAGCATCGGTAGTATTGTAATTAATTCCATCTACTAAACCTGCTGGCAATGCTGCACTAACCACATTTGGATTCACTATGGCACTAAACTTTTTGGTGATTATAGTTGTTCCTTGTGTAACTTGTAATTCGTAATTCTGATTCCCATTAATAGCAGAATGATTAAAAGCATAACTGGAAGTTGCAGCATTTGTATTTAAAGTTGTACCGTTTGCTTTTAATACATAACTGGCATTTCCACCGGTATTAGTGGCTGCAATACTCAAACTTCCGCCTGATGTAATTATGGTCGCGCTATTTTCCTTGGGAGCAGTTAAGGTCACTTGAAAACTCCCTACTTCAGCTAATATATCTTGTGATTTTTTATCTCCTGTACCGTCTTTGGCTTTGACCAAGAAACCGATTCTTCCTATTCCATTTCTGTTGTAAAAGGTATTAGGAGTAATGGTTTTTGTATAGGTATCTAAACCGGCGTCATAGGTAAATCGGTTCGCTTCATTGGATGCAGTCCACGCACCATTTGTAGGACAATCAGCAATGTTAGCATCATTGAGATCAAAAGACCATGCCCACATGTACAAAGCATTTCCAGTTATTCCCCAATTTGCTTCACTAAAACTATTTCCATTTACGGTAATAGTTATAGAAGTTGTTTCTTCAAAAGTAGCTGGATTAATGCTATAAGTAACTGCTTGTTGTTGAGCAAATGCTGCCATTGAACAAAAAAGCGATAGTAAAAGTATAATTTTTTTCATAGTTAGATTATGATTAAATTAGAAAATAAAAAAGGGCTATCACACAGATAGCCCTTAAATTTTTTAAAACAAATTATTCTTGATTTGGCAACATCAAATAGCTACCATCTAAATCATTGAAATAGATTTTGTATTTTGATTTAGCTACTGGAATATCTCCTCCACTAGCACCATTACCTGTAAATCCAGAAAATTCTGTATCTCCTCCCCAGTTTTTATCCCAAGCATTATTTGCTCTAAATTTCCCTTTACCATCAAATAAAGAAATATTCATCGACCAAACATGTGGACTAAATGCTGAAACAGTCATTTCTGAATCATCGCCAGACCAACCTGCATCAGTACCCGTTCTAGATGATCCTAAGAAACCAATTCTTGAATAAACTGAAGCCGCAGCAGCATTATAAGGAACTAAAGTGTACGCTAACGTTTCGACGTTAAATGTAAAAGTGTAGTATCCTGAAGCTGAAATTGTAAATTCACCTGCATTATCTTTAATTTCAATAGTGTTATTTCCTGCATTCCCTAATTGAGAAGCCCAACTCCCTTTTACAGAAATTAGTTTAAAATTACCGGCATTAAAGTAACCTGTAAATTTATAAATTTTTGGATTTACTCCACCTCTAAACATAGGTTGGTGTTTTGTGTCAGCATTATTATCCCAACCACCTTCAACTGCAGCACCTATCAAATACCAATCTGTAAATGCGTATGGAACTAATCCTGTGTATGGATTCACTAAAATAGTCAATGGAGTTTCAGACATCATTTTTTCCATTCCAGCTAAACTTGACATTACTTTAACATCATAAGAACCTAATACATCAGGTGTTCCTCCCAAAGCAATTATTGCGTTGTTTAAAGTTTTAACCGTAACCTCGATTTGAGTAGCACCAGAAGTTCCTCCTATTTCAACTGCTTTTGTAAAATCACCCCCTTTAACGTCGATTAGAAGTTTGTATCCAATTTCTACATTTCCATCGTACGTTGCTTTCGTCCAAACAAAACGTTCTGCAACTTCTTCTGCATTTTCTTCTAATAAAACATACGCTTTATCATTTTCTGGCGCAACTAATTCAGGAGTATCAATTCCCTGAATTACTGGTCTATCTTCTACGTCCTCTACGCTACAAGACAAGGCAAGTACCGCAAATAAAGCAATTACTGATTTAGTTATATTTTTCATTTTTTATTTATTTTTTATAGTTATTAATATCCAGGGTTTTGTTGTAATTTATTATTTGATGACAATGCAGTAGCAGGAATAGGAAATAAATTTCTAAACGCTTGTGTTGGCGCTCCACCTGCTACGTTTCCTTTCCAAGGCCATAAGTAGCTACCGCCTGAAAATTTACCAAAACGAATTAAATCCGTTCTTCTATGTCCTTCCCAGTGTAATTCTTTTGCTCTTTCGTCAAGAATTAAAGTTGCACCTGTTGCATCAGCAGTAAGCGTGTTTATCATCGAAGCATTTGCTCTGGTTCTCAACGCATTTACATACCCTCTAGCCGTTCCAAGATCTCCTACTTTACCAACAACGGCACATTCAGCATACATTAAATAGGCATCGGCTAAACGGAACATTGGAAAATCAGAATCAGAGAAATCACCTGACTTATCTGAACCTTGAACACCGTTTACTGTTACATTTCTAAACTTTTGAATAGCATATCCATCCGTGAAATTACTAATATCAACAATTTCTTTCGTTTGTCCATCTGTGTAAAATTGACCTCTTGAATCTGTTGTGTTTGCACTAAACTTGTCAACAAATGCTGCTGTTGTTCTGATTCCAGCCCAACCACCATTGATTCCAAATTCAGAAGCTTTCATAGAACCACCTACTGGGGCATGTGTCAAGAAAGTAGTTCCACCGTACGTTTGTGTTCTAAGACCGTCAAAGGCAATTGTGAAAATAAATTCATTTTGAGCTCCGTTTCTATCATTGTCTGCAAAAAATAATTGGTTGTAATTGTTGTGCAATGCATAACCTGAAGCAATAACTTTATTGATCAATGGCAATGCTCCAGCATAATTATCAGTTCCAATGTATACTTTAGCATTCATATACAATTTTGCTTGCAACATCCAAGCAGCTGCTTGATCTACTCGATACGCTTCATTTGATTTTGCCGCTTTCAATTCTGGAATGATCGCAGTTAACTCCTCATCAACAAATTTGTATAATTCTGCTCTTGTAGCATATTCAGGATAGTAAAAGGTCGTTGGCGAATTTTCAGTAACCAATGAACCACCACCAAACATATCGATTAAATGCCAGTACGTAAATGCTCTAATGAAACGTGCCTCAGCTCTGTACGTCTTAATTTCTGCTATCAAAGCAGCATCAAGACCTCTTGCAGCTAATTTTTCATCGGTAGTTTGTCTCAAAAACTCGTTACAGTTTACGATTTGGAACGAAAAACGTGCAAATGTAGCTGTGATAAAACGGTCTAATGAAGTCCACGTTTGTGAGTGAAGATCTTTTATTGTTCCGTCATTCCAAGCAATAACTGCCTCATCCGTAGTCAATTCCTGCATCAACCAGAAACCTCTAATATATTGACTTTCCCCTTCATCAATTCCAGAGATATCAGGAGAACCAGCAGCCGTTTGACCTGAAGTAGCAAATCCTGCATATAATTTAGCTAAATTTTGTTTGTACGATTCTGGCGTGCTAAAAAATTCTTCACCAGGAACAGCAACGTTGCCCTCTGGAGACTGGCTTAAATCATCTGTACACGATGGGAATAATAGCACCAACAGTAACAATGAAATACCCCATAATTTTGTTTGTATCTTTTTCATTTTTCTTGATATTTGTATTAGAAATTAACGTTTAAACCTAACGTAAAAGTTATTGGTCGTGGGTATAAATTCCCATCTATACCTCCAGAAATCTCTGGATCCAAACCTTCATATTTTGTAATTATCAAAACGTTTTGAGCAGACAATGTCATTTTTACTAATGAAGAGGCTTTGTCTTTTTGATTGAAAGTATATCCAACACTTACGTTGTCTAATCTTACAAAAGAAGCATCTTGAATGTAGTAATCGGATTCGAAACGTTTGGTATCATTAGATCTGAAACCCGTTTCCAATAGATTTTCAACACCATTAGATAAATCCGTATTTCTGATCAAAATGTTATTGAAAGAACCTTTGCTTGAATCTACGTTGTTGTAATTGTAGTTACCCCAAGATCCTCTCCAGTTCATTCCCATATCAAAGTTTTTGTAGGTCACACTTGTATTGAAACCGTAAAAAACATCAGCTGCAGGTTTGTGGAAACGGTATTTGTCTTGTTGTGTAATCAATCCGTCATTATTTCTGTCGATATACACGCCATCTATTGCTTTTCCATCTACACCGTACGCTTGCTCATATACATAAAATGAACTTGGCGCAAATCCTACTTGGTGATTTTGAATCGTATTCCCTGTAGCACCTTCGTATCCACCAATGTTAATTCCTGGAGTATTTGGTTGTGTAGTTGTCAATTTTGTGATTTTAGAATCTTGGAACGTTACGTTTCCACCAATTCTCCATTCAAAATTGTCATTGCGAAAAGGAATCACTTCTGCTGCAATTTCAATTCCTTTGTTTTCTATCGTTCCTACGTTGTAATTATCAAAGTTTGAAAAACCGAAGAAAGAAGGATTTTGAGTGTACAATAATAAATCTTCAGTAGTTCTTTTGTATAAATCTACACTACCGTTTATTCTATTATTCACAAATCCAAAATCTAAACCTGCATTAACCGTAGTGGTTTGTTCCCACTTCAAATTACTATTGTACGGTTGTGGTCTATATGTGGTATAAAAATCACTTCCAAGTTGGTATTGAGCAGCTGTATTAGAAGCTAAATACAAAGGAATAGAAGGATAGCTAATTCCAATATCTTGTTGTCCAGTAATACCCCAACCTCCACGAAGTTTTAAAGTAGAAATACTTTCAACGTCTTTCAAGAAATTTTCTTCGTTTAACTTCCAAGCCAAAGCAACTGCAGGGAAATTAGCCCAACGATTTGACTCCGTAAATCTTGAGGTACCATCACGTCTATAAGACAAAGTTAATAAGTACTTGTCAGCAACTGAAATATTTGTTCTTGCAAAAAACGATTGCAAATTGATACGGGAAGGAAAGTTAGGATCAACAGTAGTATTATTACTTTGGAAATTAAAATTTGAAGAGTTAAATGACTCTCTAAAATCTTGGTACGAATACCCTGCAGTTACATCTAATTGTGTATCAATAGACTCCAATTTCTTATTATAATTCAAAAACAAATCCATCAATTTATTGAAACGGGATTGTGTTTTTTCGTAGGTATTGTTATACCCAGAACCAGAAAGCCCATTTAGATAATCAGCTTCAGTATTACCAAAAGATCTTCCTGTTAATTGATCGTAACCAAGATTAGCAACCGCTTTCAATTCTGGTAAAAAATGCATTTTATATTCTGTTTGGATGTTTCCAATACTTCTATAAGCAGTTCCAAAGCTATTTTGTTGTTCAATTTGAGATAAAGGGTTTCTTCCTGATAATTGGTTTATTTGAGTTGGAGAAGTATACCATTGGAAAAAAGTTCCATCAGGATTTCTGACCACTTGTGTTGGATCAAAACGAATTGCCGAACCAATAGCGCCGCGATTACTATAGTTACTTTTAATAAGAGAAGTATTGTTGTTCACTTCAATTTTTAAATGATTCTCCAAAAAGTTCCCTGTTACATTTGCAGACATGGTACTACGCTCCATATTATCTCTTTTCAAGATACCATTCAAATTAGCATATCCTACCGATGCTCTATAAACGATGTTATCAGAACCCCCGCTTAAAGAAACATTATGATCTGTACCAATAGCTGTTCTATAGATTTCATCTTGCCAGTCCGTATCAGCAGCTCCCATTAATGCAATTTGAGCGGCGGTTCCGTTAGCCGTTACAAAATCTCTGAACTGTGTACTAGATAAAGCATCTACTTTTTTTGTAATTTCAGATACTTGAAAACTTCCGTTATAGTTTATTTGTAAATCACCTGCTTTTCCTTTTTTGGTAGTAATGATAATCACACCGTTCGAAGCACGAGAACCATAAATAGCCGTTGCCGAAGCATCTTTTAAAACCGAAATAGACTCGATATTATTTTGGTTGATTGTAGTCAATGGATTTCTACTACCTTCTACCCCACCAGCAGCAACTGGCACACCATCAATTACATATAAAGGATCGTTATTAGCTGACAATGAAGATCCGCTTCTAATTCTAATCGTAGCACCTTCACCTGGAGAACCACCACCATTGATGATTTGTAAACCAGCTACCTTACCTTGAATCATTTGATCCGCAGAAGTTACTGGCCCTTTATTAAAATCTTTTGAAGTCAAAACTGTTACAGCTCCTGTAGCATCTTTCTTCTTAACCGTTCCGTAACCCACTTGGATTACAACTTCCTTTAACTGATTGGCATCTTCTTCCAAAGATACATTCAATGAATTTTGAGCAACATAATCCACAACGGTATTCATGTAACCAATATAAGAAAAAACGATTTTATCGCCTCTTTTTACATTTGTAAGCTGGTATTTACCATCAAAATCAGTAGAAACTCCGTTTGCAGCACCCTGTACATTTACATTTACCCCCGGAATTGGTTGTCCAGATGCTTTATCCAGAACAGTTCCGCCCACCGTATTCTGAGCCAGAACGCTAAAAGGGAGTAGCAGTAATAAAATTAACAACTTTTTATAAATTGCTTTCATACTTTTTGTTTAATTTAATTTAATTTTTCTTGAATTTTCAAGCTTAACTAGTACTTCGAATGTTAAATTTATGTAAATTTTAGTACTCCCGACAAAGACCAAATTTTAAAGGGTTACGAAAACGTAATAGTGTTGAAAACTTTCTGATTTATTTAAATTTTTACCACTTTAATTACCATTTGTAAAATTTAATTTTACCTTTAGTAAGAAATAAATTTTTACCAAAAACTACTATGAAAAGGAAAATAACGCTTAAACAAATTGCAAAAGAATTAGACGTTTCCATTTCAACAGTTTCCAAGTCACTTAGAAACAGTCTCGAAATAGGCGAAGAAACTAGACTTAAAGTGCAGGCTTTCGCCAAATTCTACAATTACAAACCCAACAATATTGCGCTTAGCTTAAAAAATAGAAAAACCAAAACTATTGGAATCATCATTCCAGAAATTGTGCATCATTTTTTCTCTACGGTCATCAACGGAATTGAACATGTAGCCAACGAACATGGTTATAGTGTGATCATCTGTCTTTCAGATGACTCCTTTGACAAAGAAGTGCTTAATATGGAAATGCTTGCCAACGGAAGTATCGATGGTTTCATCATGTCACTCTCCAAAGAAACCCAGTTTAGAGGAGATTTTCATCACATTACAGAAGTTATCAATCAAGGCATGCCAGTTGTCATGTTTGACAGAGTTACCAATGATATTCTGTGCGATAAGGTGATAATTGACGATCAATCTGCAGCGTATGAAGCCGTTCAAAGCTTGATTGATAAAGGTCGGAAAAAGATTGCCCTTGTGACCACTGTAGATTACGTGAGCGTGGGTAAACTCCGAACGGATGGTTACATTAAAGCACTTTTAGACAATGACATCCCCTTCAATGAAAACCTAATTATAAAAATCGAAGATGTAGATACTTGCGAAATCACTATTGGAAAACTATTAGAAGACAAAGCTATTGATGCTGTTTTTGCTGTAAATGAACTATTTGCTGTAACCATCATTAAAACGGCCAATAAAATAGGACTCAATGTTCCTAAAGATCTAGCTGTTATCGCCTTTACGGATGGCATAATTTCTAAATATTCTACTCCTACTATTACAACAGTGAGTCAAAGCGGCATAAAAATGGGAAACAAGGCCGCAAAAATGCTTATTGAAAGACTAGAGTCGAAAGAAGATGAGGAAGATGAAAACTATAAAACCGAAGTAATTGAAACCCATTTGATCGAAAGAGAATCAACGAATTAGCTTTTGTTTGTTAATTTTTGACTTACTACAACCTTGTAGTAAAAAAAGTTCTCTATTTTTTGTTTCTCAAAAACAAAAGTTTGAAATATATTTTTATATTTACCCCTCAAAACTTTAACTTTTACTTCGAAAATAAGATAAGTTTTGATAAGCATAGCGCTTATCGTATTAATATTTAAATTACGATAATGGAAAAGCGTAAATTAAGTTTCTGGCAAATTTGGAACATGAGTTTCGGTTTTCTAGGGATTCAAATGGGTTTTGCCTTGCAAAATTCGAATGTCAGCAGAATATTTCAAACTTTAGGCGCTAACATTGATGACATCCCTATTTTATGGGTGGCTGCTCCTATGACTGGATTAATTATCCAACCTATAATTGGGTATTTCTCAGATAGAACCTGGACTAAATTAGGTCGGAGAAAACCTTATTTTTTAGCAGGGGCTATTTTAGCTTCGGCAGCATTATTTATCATGCCCAATTCTCCCGTTTTATGGATTGCAGCAGGAATGCTTTGGATTATGGACGCTTCTATTAACGTTTCAATGGAACCCTTTCGCGCTTTTGTTGGAGACAATCTTCCAGAAAAACAACGCACCCTGGGATTTGCCATGCAAAGCTTTTTTATCGGAATTGGCGCTTACTTCGCATCAAAACTACCGTTAATCTTTACCCATTTTGGCGTTGAAAACACCGCACCACTTGGTGTAATTCCTGATTCAGTTAAATATTCCTTCTATTTTGGCGGAATTGTATTTATTGTAACGGTTCTCTGGACTGTTATCACCTCTAAGGAATATTCTCCTGAGGAGCTAGCCGCTTTTGAACAACACAAAGAAACCACATTCACAAAAGAAGAACATACTGCAGACTGGTTCATTACTAATGGAAAATCACATTTATCAAAAGGAATTCTATTTTTGATCGTTAGTGTATTATTTTCGGCACTGATTTATAACTACGATTTAAAGAAAGACTTATATGTCCTCTCCCTTGGGCTTATCGGTTTGGGTGGGTTGGCTATGCTGGTTTCTGGTATCATGCAAAAAAACAATAGCACTAACAATGGTTTTGTGACCATCATGAATGATTTTCAGTTCATGCCAAAAATCATGAAGCAATTAGCCTGGGTACAATTCTTTTCTTGGTTTGCACTTTTCTCCATGTGGATTTATACGACACTAGCGGTGACCCAACACATTTATGGAACAACAGATACTACCTCTGAAGCCTATAATACAGGGGCGAATCAAGTAGGTGAAATGTTTGCCAATTATAATTTGATTGCTGCCATTGCCGCTTTTTTACTCCCGCTATTGGCAAAATATACCAGCACAAAATTTACTCATTTTATTGCATTAGTATGCGGTGGTTTGGGACTTATCTCTATCTATTTCATCCAGGAACCTACGGCTTTTATGATGGAATGGCTGCCCATGATTGGTATTGGAATTGCTTGGGCCAGCATCCTGTCCATCCCTTACGCCATGTTATCGGGTTCCTTACCTTCTAACAAAATGGGGTATTACATGGGAGTTTTCAACTTCTTTATTGTTATCCCACAATTAGTAGCTGCCTCGATTTTAGGATTTTTAATCTCTCAATTCTTTAACAGCGAACCTATTTATGCCCTATTAATTGGTGGGGCTTCCATGATCCTTGCGGGAATTATAGCTCTAACCATTAATGACGAATCAAAAATTATAATAAATGAATAAGAAAGCATTCATCTTCGACCTTGATGGAGTAATTGTTGATACAGCGAAATATCACTTTTTAGCATGGCAAAAAATTGCAAATGAGTTAGACATTGACTTTACATTAGAACACAACGAGCTATTAAAAGGCGTAAGCCGAGTACGCTCTCTTGATATTATTTTAGAATTAGGAAAAGTAACCGCTTCGCAAGAAGACAAAAACAAATGGCTGATTCAGAAAAATGAAGAATACCTGACGTATTTGGTAGACATGGATCAAAGCGAACTACTGCCCGGCGTTCTAACCCTGTTACAATATTTAAAAGAAAAAAACCAACCCATTGCTTTAGGTTCAGCCAGCAAAAATGCACGTCCTATTTTGGAGAAAACGGGAATCAGACATTATTTTGATGCTGTTGTAGATGGAAATGATGTGACAAATGCCAAACCGGATCCCGAAGTTTTCCTGATGGCTGCAAAATTATTGAACACCAAACCCGAAGATTCAATCGTTTTTGAAGATTCAGTGGCAGGAGTTCAAGCAGCTAACATTGGAAACATGACCAGCATAGGAATAGGAGAAGCAAGTACTTTACATGAGGCAAAATATATCTTTACGGATTTTACAGCCATAGACACCGCTTTTATAGAAGAATTAATTAAAGGATAAAGAAACAAATTCAAAAAGTAAAAAAGATTAGATTGAATGTGGATCACAACAATCTTTGAATTTCTAAATGATTGAATTTTTAAATTAGAAAAAAATGAATCAAGATTATATAAAACCGGATAATTGGTCTATCATAGAAGAAGGATTTGATGCCGAGTGTGTAAAATCATCCGAAAGTTTGTTCAGCATTGGTAACGGCACCATGGGACAACGTGCTAATTTTGAAGAAAATTATACTGGAGAAACCTTCCAGGGAAGTTATATTGCCGGAATTTATTATCCAGATAAAACTAAAGTGGGCTGGTGGAAAAACGGCTATCCGGAATATTTTGCCAAGGTTTTGAATGCACCAAACTGGATTGGAATCGACATTGAAATCAACGATGAAAAACTGGATTTGAATACGTGTTCTGACGTTAAAAATTTTCGTCGTGAGCTGAATATGAAAGAAGGTTGGTACTATCGTTCTTTTGAAGCTAATTTGAAAAACGGTACCGAAATTTCCGTAAACGTGCGTCGTTTTCTTTCCTTGAACTTGGATGAGGTTGGCGTTATTAATTACGAAATCACACCTTTGAATAAGGATGCAAAAATAATTTACAAACCGTATATTGATGCTGGTGTAACCAATGAAGATGCGAACTGGGAAGAAAAATTCTGGGAACCGCTTGACGTAAAAAAATCTGGAAATGAGGCTTTTGTAACCGCTCAAACATTCAAAACTCATTTCAAAGCTACCACTTTCATGCAAAATACCATTTTGACAAATGGTGAAAAAACGGGAATTTCTCCTTCTAATATTGATGCAAAGGCAGATAAAATTCAATTTAGCTATGATGTTATTGTGGCTCAAGGCCAGAAATCATCGATACAAAAAATTGGTGGCTACACGGTTTCTTTAAATCATGAAAACACCATTACTGCTGCCGAAAAAGTGATTCAATCCGCTTTGGTATTAGGATATGAACAAATGTTGCAGGACCAAATTGATGCTTGGGCAAAAATTTGGGAAATGTCAGACATTACCATTGATGGCGATGTAAAAGCACAACAAGGAATTCGTTTCAATATTTTTCAGTTGAACCAAACCTATTTAGGAAAAGATTCCCGATTGAATATTGGACCAAAAGGATTTACCGGCGAAAAATACGGTGGATCAACGTATTGGGATACCGAAGCCTATTGCATTCCGTTTTACATGGCGACCAAAGACCAAGAAGTGGCCAGAAACTTATTGACGTACCGCTACAATCAATTGGACAAAGCCATTGAAAATGCAACCAAATTAGGATTTACTAACGGAGCTGCTTTGTACCCAATGGTGACAATGAACGGCGAAGAATGCCATAACGAATGGGAAATTACTTTTGAAGAAATTCATAGAAATGGTGCCATCGCATTTGCCATTTATAACTTTTACAGATACACTGGCGATTACAGTTACATTCCTGAAAAAGGACTAGAGGTTTTAATCGGAATTGCGCGTTTCTGGCATCAAAGAGCGAATTTTTCGACTAATTTAAACCAATATGTAATTCTTGGCGTTACGGGTCCTAATGAATATGAGAACAACGTAAACAATAATTTCTACACGAATTATATAGCAAAATGGTGTCTGGAATATACCTATGAACAAATTCAAAAAGTGTCTCTGGAATACCCTTCGGATCACAAAAGAATTACGGAAAAAGTAAAAATCACGGATTCCGAGTTGCAATCTTGGAAGAAGGTTTCGGATAATATGTACTTTCCCTTTTCAGAAGAGCACAACGTATACTTGCAACAAGACGGTTTCTTGGACAAAGAATTAGTCCCCGTAGCCGACCTTGATAAAAGCCAAAGACCTATTAATCAAAAATGGTCTTGGGATCGAATTTTACGTTCGCCATATATCAAACAAGCCGATGTTTTACAGTGTTTTTATTTCTTTGAAGATCATTTTTCGAAAGAAGAACTGAAAAACAATTTTGAATTTTACGAATCGTTTACGGTTCATGAAAGCTCTCTTTCGCCTTGCGTTCACTCGATTCAAGCTGCTTTGTTGGACAAAATGGATATGGCATACACGTTTTACTTGCGAACTTCACGCTTAGATTTAGATGATTACAACAAGGAGGTCGAAGAGGGTTGCCACATCACCTCAATGGCTGGTACCTGGATGAGCATTGTAGAAGGATTTGGAGGCATGAGAATTAAAGAGGATAAACTTCATTTTTCTCCAAAAATTCCGAAAGAATGGGAAGGCTATTCCTTTAAAATAAACTTTAGAAACCAAATTTTAAAAGTCGCAATCAATCACAACGAAACTACTTTTTCCATTGATGGCACTAAGGAATTGGAAATCATAGTAAACGGTCAGCCAATTGTAGTTAAGTCTGAGAATTTAGTTACTGTATAAAAACAATTATCGGAACTTTCAGTTCGTCCTACCATTTGATTAAAAACACAGTTGAGCTAACAAACAATCCCAATTCCTATTGGGATTGTTTACTTACCAAAGTTTGAAAAGGAAAAAAAATAGGCACCAGTTTGAATTAAAGAGAGAAATTAAAACACTAAAAACAGATTTGATAATGAATAAAATTATTAATTTACCGTTTATCTTCAGGAGCTTTATAAAAAAAATAACTTTATTCCTTTTTTTTATGTCTTTAACTTTACACGCTCAAATCGACAAAGTAGAACCGCCGTTTTGGTACGCAGGTATGCAAAATCCTGAGTTGCAAGTATTATTGTACGGCAAAGACATTGCACAATACCAAGTTACAGCTTCAAATGGAATAAAAATTACCAACGTTAAAAGAACCGAAAATCCCAACTACATTTTTGTCACCATTGACACCAAAAAAGTAGGAGCAACTGACTTCGTATTTACTTTTAAAAGCAACAAAAAAGAAACATTAACACAAAAATACAGTTTAAAGAAACGAAGAGAAAAGTCTGCGCAACGCAAAAGTTTTGATTCTTCGGATATGATGTATTTATTGATGCCAGACCGCTTTGCAAATGGAAACAGGAATAACGACAGCCAAAATTCGACCCAAGAAAAATACAACAGAGATTTACCCGGCGGAAGACATGGCGGAGACATCGAGGGTATTATAAAAAACCTTGATTACATTTCGTCCGTGGGTGCAACAGCCATTTGGAGCACACCACTTTGCGAGGACAATGATGCTGCTTATTCCTATCACACTTACGGACAATCTGATGTGTATAAAATAGATCCTCGTTATGGAACTAATGAAGATTATGCACGATTGGCTGCTGAAATGCACAAACGAGACATGAAACTGGTGATGGATTATGTGACGAATCACTGGGGAATTGAACATTGGATGATGAAAGAGTTACCAACAAAAGAATGGATTAATCATTTTGATAGCTACACTCAAACCAATCATAAACGAACGGTAATTCATGACACTAATGCCTCTGAAATTGATAAAAAAATTGCCATAGACGGTTGGTTTGTTCCCACAATGCCTGATTTAAATTTAAAGAATCCTTTGACTTTAAAATACTTGATTCAGAATGCGATTTGGTGGATTGAATACGCTGATTTGGATGGTTTTAGAGTAGATACTTATAATTATTCTGATCCAAAAGGAATTGCAACTTGGACCAAATCCATCACTGATGAATACCCTAATTTTAATATTGTAGGAGAAGTGTGGATGCAAAGTCAAGCGCAAATGGCCTATTGGCAAAAAGACAGCAAAATTGCCGCTATTCAAAATTACAATTCGTACTTACCAAGTGTAATGGATTTTACTTTATATGAAGCAGCAACGAAAGTTTTCAGCGAAGATGAAGGATCATGGGAGAAGGGCATAATGAAATTGTATGACAATTTTTCAAATGATTTCTTGTATCCTAACACTAACAATATGTTGATTTTTGTAGAAAATCACGACACCAATCGCATCAATCAAACCTACGGAAACGACATTAGAAAATACAAAATGGCAATGACCGTTTTGGCAACGGTTCGTGGGATTCCACAATTGTATTATGGCAGCGAAATAGGAATGGCCGGCGACAAAAATAAAGGTGATGCGGATATCCGTCAGGATTTTCCTGGTGGATGGGAAGGCGATCCAAACAATGCTTTTGTTAAAGAAGGACGAACTCCTGGACAAAGTGAGTATTTTGATTTTACTTCCAAATTATTCAACTGGAGAAAAGCAAAAAAAGTGATTCATTCCGGAAAAATGACGCATTACATTCCTGAAAATAACACCTACGTCTATTTTAGATACAATGCTGAAGAAACCATCATGGTGTTACTAAACAACAGTAATGAAACCAAAACGATAAAAACAGACCGTTTCAAAGAAAACAGGAAAAACTTTAAAACAGGAAAAGATGTGATTTCTGAATTAACGTTTGACATTACCAACGAAATAATAATAGAACCTAAATCGGTTTTGATTTTAGAATTGAAATAAAAATTACAAAAAAATGAAAAAATATTCAATCCCATTTTTACTAATTACGATGACTTTACTAAGTAGTTGCTCCAGCACAAAAACGGTTACTGAGAGCAACAAAACCCCTTTCGTTTGGGAAGGAGCGAATGTTTATTTCCTGATGACGGACCGTTTTAATAATGGAGATACTTCAAATGATATGAACTTCAACAGAACTAAAACTACGGGAAAATTGCGTGGTTTTGAAGGTGGCGATATCAAAGGGATTTCTCAAAAAATTGATGAAGGTTATTTTGATAAATTAGGAATCAATGCCATTTGGTTTACACCAATTGTAGAACAAATCCACGATGCCGTTGATGAAGGAACGGGATTGAGTTATGGGTTTCATGGCTATTGGGCCAGAGATTGGACGAACTTAGATCCTAACTTTGGAACCAAAGAAGATTTAGCCGCTTTAGTTCAAAAAGCACACGCACACGGAATCCGCATCATTCTAGATGGCGTAATCAATCATACAGGACCCGTAACTGCCGAAGATACGGTTTGGCCAAATGACTGGGTGAGAACCGGACCCAATTGCGATTACAAATCTTTTGATGGAACAACCGCTTGTACACTTGTTGCTAATCTTCCGGATATAAAAACAGAGAACAATCAAGCAGTGACTTTACCGCCTTTTTTAATCGAAAAATGGAAAAAAGAAGGACGTTACGAACAGGAAATGAAAGAATTGGACGCGTTTTTTGCTCGTACCGCATATCCGAGAGCCCCTAAATATTACATCATCAAATGGTTGACAGATTACATCACAGAATATGGAATTGATGGATATAGAGGCGATACCGTAAAACATACCGATGAAACCGTTTGGGCCGAATTTAAAACGCAATGTGATTATGCGTTTGCCACTTGGAAGAAAAACAACCCTACAAAAGTATTGGATAACAATTCCTTCTATACCCTTGCTGAAGTATACAATTACGGCATTAGCGGCGGACAAGATTTTGATTTTGGAGACAAAAAAATTAACTATTTCAAAAATGGTTTCAACAACATGATCAATTTTGAATTCAAATGGGATGCACAAAAAGACTATGAATTTATATTTTCCAAATATTCAAGCAAACTCAATAATGAACTGAAAGGATACAGTGTTTTAAACTATTTGTCCTCGCACGATGACGGCGGGCCTTTTGATGCCAAACGCACCAAAAGCAAAGAAGCAGGGACAAAATTATTGCTTTCCCCTGGAGTATCACAAGTATATTATGGTGATGAAAGTGCTCGTTCTCTCGTA
Source organism: Flavobacterium xanthum (assembly GCF_900142695.1). Lineage (GTDB taxonomy): Bacteria > Bacteroidota > Bacteroidia > Flavobacteriales > Flavobacteriaceae > Flavobacterium > Flavobacterium xanthum. The sequence goes on from NZ_FRBU01000010.1 coordinate 89,451, forward strand.
ATTGAAGGTACACAAGGCGATGCAACTTTGCGTTCCTTTATGAATTGGGAAGACATCAAATCAAATCCAGAAACACAGAATACACTTTTGCATTGGCAAAAATTAGGACAGTTTAGAAAAAATCACCCTTCGGTTGGAGCAGGAATTCACCAGCAAATTTCGGCACAACCGTATGCTTTTTCCAGAACTCTTTCTAAAGGAGATTATTCAGATAAAGTGGTGATCGGATTGGATTTAGCAGTTGGTACCAAAGAACTTTCAGTGGTGTCAATTTTCGAAGATGGATCAAAAGTAAAAGATGCCTACTCCGGCAAGGAAGCCATCGTTTCCAGCGGAAAAGTAACAATTGATTCAGCATTTGATCTTGTATTACTGGAATTGAAAAAATAGTTTGAAGAAAAACTCATCAGGATATTACAGAACTTCAAAAATTTAATTTAGGACTTTACGAGAAGTATATTTACAACCAAAAGGCACAGTTTCAAAGCGATCTGTGCCTTTTATTTTAAGATAGATTTTATTAGAATAAATAATATTTTCCATTTGTAACCTTTTGTAAAAAATATCGTCTACTTTAGACAATCAAATCATAACTATGAATTTTTTAGAAAATTACGAACCATTACTCAAGGCTTTCTGGTACATTGCTTTACCAGTAAGCTTATTCTTTGGACTCCAAACCATTATGACCTTTATTGGTTTAAGCGACGGTGAAACCGACATTGATTCTGATGCTATCGACGGAGAATTACCTTTTGAAATTTTTACTTTACGTAACTTAATCAACTTTTTATTAGGATTTAGTTGGACCGGAATTTCATTTTATAACAGTATCCAAAACAAAACAATTTTAATTATTATTTCTGTTTTAGTAGGGTTGTTTTTTGTTGCTATATTCTTTTTCGTAATTAAACAAATTTTAAAATTGTCTGAGAACAATAGCTTTAAAATAGAATACGCACTTCACAAAACAGCACAAGTATACCTAACAATCCCTGAATCGAAATCCGGCAAAGGAAAAATACTTATTAGTATAAATGGAACTTTTCATGAATTAGATGCCATGACTTTTTCACCTGAAAAAATTCCTTCAAACAGTTCGGTAAAAGTCGTGGCTATCGAAAACAACATATTAATTGTAGAAAAAAATTAAATTAAACTAAACCATGACTGAAATTATCATTATTGTTGTTGCCGTATTTGTTGTTTTTGTAACCTTCTTAACCCTTATTTCTCGATACAAGAGATGTCCCTCAGATAAAATTCTAGTTATATATGGCCGCACAGGTGGAACCTCTGCAAAATGTGTGCATGGTGGCGGTGCTTTTATTTGGCCTGTTGTTCAAGATTTTCAATACCTAGATTTAAAGCCCCTTTCTATTGATGCCAATTTAACAAATGCTTTGTCGCGTCAAAATATTCGTGTTGATGTTCCTTGTCGATTTACTATCGCCATTTCAACCGAAGCAGAAAGTATGAATACCGCTGCTGAACGTCTATTAGGTTTACTACCGGAGCAAATTCAAGAGTTAGCTAAGGATATTTTGTTTGGTCAACTACGCTTAGTTATTGCGACTATGACAATTGAAGAAATTAATTCTGACAGAGATAAATTCTTGGATAACATTTCGAAAAACGTTGATTCTGAATTAAAGAAAATTGGTTTAAAATTAATTAACGTTAACGTAACGGATATCAAAGATGAATCTGGATATATTGAAGCTTTAGGAAAAGAAGCTGCTGCAAAAGCAATCAATGAAGCAAAAATTTCAGTTGCTGAACAAGAAAGAATTGGAGAAACTGGAAAGGCATTGGCTGATCGAGAAAAAGACGTTCAAATTGCTGAAACGCACAGAGATCGTGATGTGAAAATTGCAATAACTAATAAAGACCGAGAAGTTAGTATTGCTGCTGCTTTTAAAGACGAAAGTATTGGTAAAGCAGAAGCACAAAGAGATACCCGCGTAAAAACATCTGAAGCCAATGCCGTTGCAATTCAAGGGGAAAATGAAGCCCGAATTGCTATTGCACAGTCAGAAGCAGCGCTACGAGAGCGCGAGGCGGAAGCGTTGCGAACTGCTTTAGCATCTGAAAAGTACAAAGTGCAAGAGCATTAGAAGAGTCTTATGCTGCCGAACAAAAAGCGGAAGAAGCTCGTGCAGAAAGAGAACGATCTACACAAAATGCAAATGTGGTTATTCCTGCGCAAATTGCGAAACAAAAAGCAATTATAGATGCACAGGCGGAAGCAGAAAAAACAAGAGAATTAGCAAAAGGGGAAGCAGACGCCATCTTTGCAAAAATGGAAGCCGAGGCGAAGGGTTTATATGAAATTTTAACTAAACAGGCCGAAGGGTACCGTGCAGTAGTTAGTGCAGCAGGTGGCGACCCAACAAAAGCCTTTCAATTATTATTAATTGAAAAGTTGCCCGAATTAGTAAAAACCCAAGTTGAAGCAGTTAAAAATATCAAAATTGATAAAATTACTGTTTGGGATTCTGGTAATGCAGGAGACAACGGGGCTGGATCCACTGCCAACTTTGTCGCCGGAATGATGAAAACCGTACCTCCCTTAAACGATTTGTTCAACATGGCAGGACTTAACTTACCTACTTACTTAAAAGGAGAAGATAAAAGTGAAGAAATAAAAACTACTACACCTGTTGATGACTTAAAGTAATTTTTTAATGCAAACCACAAATGAATCCATTTATAAAAGCACAAACCAATTAAGTTTGTGCTTTTGTATTTATACTACCTTTGTGAAAAATTACTTCCATGCTCAAAATTGGACATCGTGGCGCAAGAGGACATGAACCAGAGAATACGTTGGCTTCATTCCAAAAAGCATTGAATATGCAAGTGGATGGCATTGAACTGGACGTTCATTTAAGTGCTGACGGTGAAATAATAGTAATTCATGACGAAACTATAGATAGAACTACCAACGGAGAAGGCTTAGTAAACACCTTATCTTTACGCGAATTGAAGGCTTTTCGAATCAATGAAACAAACAACCCTAGGCATTTAAACGAACTAGCGCAGCAAATCCCAACACTCAAAGAAGTCCTTGAGTTGGTAAACCAAGATTGTTTTATCAATATTGAACTAAAAAGCTATGAAGTAACGGACAAAGTAGTTGCACTTATTGAAAAGTATGTTACCAAAAAAGGCTGGAAATACGACCAATTTTTAGTTTCCAGTTTTGATTGGAATGCGTTACAACAAGTGGCGTTTTTAAATGATAAAATCCCTATTGGAGTTTTAACAGAAACCGATTTAGACTTGGCTTTGGCTTTCGCCAAATTCATTCAGGCAAAATCAATTCATCCGCATTTTCATCTATTGACCAAAGCAAATACGGCACAAATCCAAGTAAAAGGATTCGATGTTTTCCCTTGGACAATTAATGAATTAGAAGACATTCAAAAAATAAAAACCTTCAACGTAAACGGAATCATCACTGATTTTCCCAATAGAATATGAACTAGAATATTGTATTTTTGACAAAATGTTTTTTTTCTCTACCATTAAGAAAATTAAGTCATTTAAGTAACTAGGTAAAAGTTTCAATTCATGACAAAAAAAGAGATTACACAATTATCTTATGAAATTATTGGTTACGCAATAAAAGTTCATAAAAAACTAGGACCCGGTCTACTAGAAAAAATTTATGAAGAATGCTTGAAATATGAATTAGAAAAAAACGGGTATAATGTAAAACAACAATTAAATATTGAAATAGATTACTACGATTTAGAACTCGCACATGCATTACGTTTGGACTTGCTGGTAAATGAATCAATTATTGTTGAGTTAAAAACTGTGGAAAAATTTCATCCAATTGACGAAACAAAACTACTCACCTACATGAAATTATTAGGCATGCCACAAGGATTACTAGTCAATTTCAATACTACTAACATTTCAAAATCGTGTAAGCCTTTAATTAACGAGTATTTTTTACGACTATCTGATGAATAACTTAAAAGTCCTGAATGATTAAGAAATTTACAGTAACAACAACTTAAATCTCTTAACTCCCTTAATTGTTAAAAAAAATAATTAAACAATTAAGCAAATTAAGGTCATTAAGAAATTTACAGTAACAATAACTTAAATCTCTTAATTGTTAAAAAGAAATGATTCAACAATTAAGGGAATTTGAGGTCATTAAGAAAATTACAGTAACACTAAAAACTTAATTAGCTTTACTCTCTTAATGGTTCAAAAAAAATAATAAAACAATTAAGGGAACTACATTTGCATAAAAAACTTAACGACCTAACTCTAGCAATAGATAATAAATGAATCAAAATTTCGACATAATAATAGTAGGCGGTGGAGCAGCGGGTTTTTTTACAGCCATTAACATCGTGGAGAAAAATCCAAAACTGAAAGTCGCCATTTTAGAGCGTGGCGGTGATGTACTCCAGAAAGTACGCATCTCAGGCGGTGGAAGATGCAACGTAACCCACGCTTGCTTTGAACCGAACGAATTAGTAAAGTTCTATCCGCGTGGCGAAAAAGAATTGCGAGGTCCATTTCATCAGTTTTGTTCTGGCGATACCATTGAATGGTTCGAGAAACATGGCGTGGAACTCAAAATTGAAGCAGACGGACGTATGTTTCCGGTCTCCAATTCATCACAAACCATTATTGATTGTTTCCTAAAAGCGACACAAAAACTTGGAATTGCCGTACTGACCGGTCAAAGCGTACAATCTATTTTCAATCCCGAAGTTTCAGGAGAAAAATTTTGGAAAATAGAAACCCAAACTGAAAATTATCTTGCCGAAAAACTGATTCTAGCTACCGGAAGCAATCCTAAAATCTGGGAAATGCTGCAGTCTTTTGGGCATGCTGTAATTACTCCAGTCCCTTCCCTATTTACGTTTAATATCAAAGATTCTAGAATAAAAGAATTACCTGGTGTTGCCGCTTTAGCAACCGTAAAAGTAAAAGATACCAAACTTACTTCCACGGGACCTTTATTGATCACGCATTGGGGAATGAGTGGACCTGCGATATTGAAACTCTCCGCTTGGGGTGCCCGAATCTTGCATGATAAAAATTATCAGTTTACCATTTTCGTGAATTGGTTGAATGACGCAGAAAAAGAAGATGTGGAGAAAAAGCTAAAAGAATTAAAGCAAGAACACGCTAAAAAATCAGTTTCCAAAAAATCACCATTTGAAATCACCAATAGATTATGGGAAAGTTTAGTGCTCGCTTCAGGAATTGAAGCCGAAACGAAATGGGCTGATTTATCAAAATTACAGCTGCAAAACTTAACAAATCAACTTACAAATGGCACTTTTCAAGTCAACGGAAAAAGTACGTTTAAAGAAGAATTTGTAACGGCTGGCGGAATCGATTTAAAAGAAATCAACTTCAAAACTATGGAAAGTAAACTGCATGAAAACCTTTATTTTGCTGGTGAAATTGTTAATATTGACGCCATTACCGGAGGATTCAATTTCCAAAATGCATGGACAAGCGGGTTTATTGTGGCAGCTTCAATTTGAATTTAATTAACAAGAGTTTAAAACTTCAATAAGTTTTATTTAAGAAGATTCTGATAACTTTACCACCGTATTATCAGATCTTTATGAAAACAAAACTACTCGTTTCTATTTGTACTTTTATACTTTATCAAAGTGGTTTTGCACAAGCAAGCGAACGCATTCAAGGACAAGTGCACTTTGATAAAACCGCCGCAACCAAAGTTGAGGTAATCAATGCTACCACCAAAACCGTTACTTTGACCGATTCTGATGGAAATTTTACAATTAATATTGAAATTAATGATGTTTTGGTTTTTGTTGCAAAAAATCATGAAATAAAAGAATTAAAAATTTCAGTCGCGGTATTAAACCAAGGTTTTCTTAAAGTCACATTATCTTCTAAAATTGAAGAACTAAAAGAAGTAGTCGTGCAAAATATGCCGTCCATAAAGCTTAGTAAAGATGCGAAATGGGAACAAGCAAAATTGGATCAATACACATTGGAGAAAAATGCAAAAAAATTAAAAAATCCAAGTGTTTACGATGGCACCATTGAGAACAGCATGGATTTAATGAGAATTGGCGGAATGATTTTTAAATTATTTAAAAAAGAGAAAGAGGTAGGTGCTGATAAAGGCCCACTTTTATCTTTTACTAACGCTGCAAAAACGAGATGTAAAGCTGATTTTTTTACCGAAACCTTACAGCTAAAGCCAAGACAAATTGATGATTTTTTGGCTTTTTGTGCCAAAGACCCAAAAGCCGATAGCATAGCTAGCGAAAGAAATGAACTGACGTTAATGGAATTTATGAGTACAAAAATTTTACACTACAAACCCGATTAAACTTTGCACCCAATTAATATAAAAACTCTTGACTGAAACTAAAACCAACTATCGATTCAACCACCAAATACTTCCATTTAAAACGGCAGCAAAACTAACCCAAGCCAAATACGGAATAAATAAATAACCCGCGATTTTATTGATTTTGGCAAACTGAATGTAGGTTTCAAATATCATTAGCCAAAGCACAATAATTTCTAATCCGGCTAACATCGGGTTCTGCAAGCCAAAAAATAAATAAGACCACAAGGCATTTAGCCCTAATTGTATGGCAAAGAAAACCAATGCTTTCTTGACTAAATCCCGCTCTTCTTCTATCCGGTTCCAAACTAAACCTGCCGCAACACCCATCATCACATACAGCGTACTCCAAACCGGTGCAAAAACCCAATTTGGCGGATTAAAACTTGGTTTAATCAACGTAGGATACCAAGTAGTGATCGCAGAGCGGGTTACGTTTCCTGAGAAATAACCAATAACAAGACAAGTAACAACAACAGCTAGGATTCGGGTGATTTTGTTCATTTTGATGTGTTTTACGATTTACAAATCTAATGAAATCTTGTTCACATTTCAAGTAAACAACATTAAGGTTCGTTACACGACCATACTATCCCAGCTTTAAACAGCAAGTGTAATTTTAAAAAAATACAAGCTAGAATCATATTCAAGTAGACCAAACAATTAAAAGAACGAATAAAAAATGATGATTGCCATAACCAATCATTAAAAAAAAATCAGCGAATCAGCGGTTACAAAAAAAAAGTATCTTTGCGTAAATTTTATCATTCATGATTTCAGCAAACGATTTTATTCCATCAAAATATACGCATTCGGTTGAAAGCGGTTTTTTTCAATGGAGTGCACCCAGCAATATTGCCCTTGTAAAATACTGGGGCAAAAAAGACAATCAAATTCCAGCTAATCCATCGGTGAGTTTTACCTTGAATAATTGCAAGACGATTACTAAATTGGCTTTCGCCAAAAAAGAGAACCAAGGTTCTTTTTCATTCGATTTGCTTTTTGAAGGACAACCTAAAGAAGATTTCAAGCCAAAAATTCAAAAATTTCTAGAACGAATAGAAATCTATTTGCCCTTTTTAAAAGACTATCATTTTACGATTGACACTGAGAATACTTTTCCACACAGTTCTGGAATTGCTTCTTCGGCATCAGGAATGGCCGCTTTAGCCATGAATTTGATGAGCTTAGAAAAAGCGTTAAATCCGGAAATGACCGATGATTATTTCTTTCAAAAAGCATCTTTATTAGCGCGTTTGGGTTCTGGAAGTGCCTGCCGCAGTGTAAAAGGCAAAGTCGTAGTTTGGGGAAATCAAAAGAATATCCCAGCGAGCTCTGATCTTTTTGGAGTAGAATTTCCACATGCAATTCACGAAAATTTTACTAATTATCAGGATACTATTTTACTAGTTGACAAAGGCGAAAAGCAGGTTTCGAGCACAGTGGGTCATGATTTAATGCACGAGCATCCTTTTGCCGAAAGACGATTTGCTCAAGCGCACGAAAATTTAGACCATCTCATTACTATTTTTGAAAATGGTGATTTAGACGCTTTCATAAAAATAGTTGAAAGCGAAGCCTTGACGTTGCACGCCATGATGATGACTTCAATGCCTTATTTTATCTTAATGAATCCAAACACCTTACAGATCATAAATGCGATCTGGAAATTTAGAAAGGAGACTAAAATTCCTGTTTGTTTCACGCTGGATGCTGGTGCCAATGTACATGTTTTGTATCCCGAAAACACTAGCGAAAAAGTTTTGCAATTTATTAAGGACGAATTAGTTGGCTATTGCCAAAATGGGCAGTACATTTGCGACAGAATTGGAAATGGTGCTGTTTTGATTTAATCTGTTTTTTAACTATCTTTATTTTTTAAAGAGTTATAACTATGGACATCCAATCAGAGAAATTAGAATTAATTAAATTACTTATAGAGACGGACGACACAGCTATAATAGAATCTATAAAAAACATTTTCAAATCAGAAAAAAAGGACATTTGGAAACAATTATCTGCCGAAGAACAAGAGAAAATCGATCTTAGAATTCAAGAAGCAAATCGTGGAGACCAAGTTGAATTATAAAAATTATAAAATAAATACCTAATTATCAACCCCCAAATTGTTAATTTACAACACCCTATGAAAGGACCTTTGTTTTACTCAAAAATATTACTCTTTGGAGAATACGGAATTATTCGTGACTCAAAAGGGCTTTCAATTCCCTATAATTTTTATAATGGCGCGCTTAAGAAAGAAGAAAATCCTTCTGCTGAGGCAATAAAATCAAATGCAAATTTAAGGCGTTTTGTAACGTATTTAGAAACTTTACAAAACGAGCAGCCAAACTTGGTTACTTTTGATTTAACGACTTTAAATAGTGATATTGAGACAGGAATGTATTTTGACTCCAGCATTCCGCAAGGATATGGCGTAGGAAGCAGTGGTGCATTGGTAGCTGCAATTTATGATAAATATGCTCACAATAAAATCACGGTTTTAGAGAATTTAACACGGGAAAAATTATTGCAATTAAAAAATATATTTTCTCAAATGGAGAGTTTTTTCCACGGAAAAAGCTCTGGTTTAGATCCTTTAAACAGTTATTTGAGTATTCCAATTCTAATCAATTCGAAAGACAATATTGAAGCAACTGGTATTCCTACCCAAAGTTTTGACGGAAAAGGCGCTGTATTTTTATTGGATTCAGGCATTGTAGGCGAAACGGCTCCGATGGTAAATATTTTTATGGAAAACCTAAAAGACAAAGGTTTCCGTGCGATGTTGAAAAATCAATTTGTAAAATATACGGATGCTTGTGTAGAAAATTTCCTTGGCGGAGATATGAAATCTTTGTTCATGAACACCAAGAAATTATCAAAAGTGGTTTTGAATAACTTCAAACCAATGATCCCAGAACAATTTCACGGAATTTGGCAACAAGGAATTGACAGCAATGATTATTATTTAAAACTTTGTGGATCCGGTGGTGGTGGTTACATCTTAGGTTTTACCGAAGATTTAGAAAAAGCAAAAGCTTCTTTGAAAGATTACAAACTTGAAGTAGTGTATCAATTCTAATTCCTCTTTCTCAAAAAAAGTAGAATACACTCAAATAAACTTTAAAACATTTTCACCTTCCTGCCCTGCCTGCACTAGCCAGGTTCGTGGCTAACCTATAACAAGAATGAACAGAAAGAACAAACTTTTATTGATGAAAATTATAAGTTTGTTCTCGGTGGTTCGCGGGTATAATATTCCAATAATTATTCTAGCGCAGTATCTCTCTGCGATATTTATTCTGGCTCCCGAAAAAAGAGCGCTGGACATTCTACTTGATTTTAATTTATTTATACTCGTTTTTGCCTCTTCGCTTACCATTGCTTCGGGATATATTATTAATAATTTTTATGATAGCCAAAAGGATTTAATTAACCGACCTAATAAGTCCATGTTAGATCGATTAGTAAGCCAGAAAACAAAACTAAGTGTGTATTTTACGCTTAATTTTATTGTGGCTTTGATGGCATTATTCGTTTCGTGGCGCGTGTTTTTATTCTTTTCAGGATATATCTTTTTCATTTGGTTTTATTCTCATAAAATAAAAAAATACCCTATTGTAGGAAATCTTACTGCGGCAGTATTGGCAGTTTTGCCTTTTTTTGCGATACTCCTCTACTTTTACACCCGCATTCCCTTTGAAGATATAGAGAATTATAAAAGACAACTTGGAGTTATTTTTTCGCATGCCAGTTTTTTATTTTTATTACTGTTGATTCGGGAAATGATAAAGGACTTAGAAAACCTAAAAGGGGATTTAGCCAATGATTATAAAACGATTCCTATTGTTTACGGCGAAGAGATATCAAAAATAACCATCACGGTATTGACCATTCTGACTGTTTTACCCGTTTATGCTTTGATTGATATTTATGATGTGGGCTATATGGATATTTATTTTTATTCTTGTCTGATTATCTTAATCTTCTTCTTGCTTTACTTGTGGAAATCCAATGCGAAACCACAGTTTTTGCTGCTACACAACGTATTGAAATTCCTTATTGTTGCCGGAGTATTTTGCATTGTCTTGATTAATCCAAGTGTTTTATGGCATGGAAAAAGATTGTTGATGGTTTAATGTTGCCTTTTTCCAAATTATAAAAAGGATAAAAAAACATTCTCGAAATTCTCCTATATTCCCCGATAGGGTAGCCCCGATAGTAGAGAAAATCCTTTCTAGTCCTTAACTTGTTTCAGGATACTGAAACAAGTTAAGGACTAGAAAGATTGAAACGATAGCGGGAAATAGCTCCAAAAAATCATACTAAAATATATTAATTGGCTTATTAACTAGACAGTTAGCGTTTTTATAATTGGTGGTTATTGATTGTCAAGTATATAAATAGTATCTTTGCACAAATTATTGGAATATTATGAATAACAAGGAAGGCAATAATAAGAAAAGTGGTCCAAGAGCAGCTAGCTCAAGACCCAGTTCGAATAAGCCAAAACCTGCCATGCAGAAGCGCGCTCAAGGGCCGAAAAAAGTTAAAGTTACTACTAAAGTTGCCGATATTGCTACTGATAAAGTAGAGAAAAAACCAAATCAAGCACCAAAGAGACCGAAAGTAAAAGACGAAATTCGTTTGAATAAATACATTGCTAATTCAGGTGCGTGCTCGCGTCGTGATGCGGATATTTATATTCAATCCGGGACTGTAAAAGTAAACGGAATTCCTGTTACCGAAATGGGATACATGGTAAAACCAGGTGATGTTGTGAATTTTGACGGGTCTACTTTGACACCGGAGAAAAAAGTATACATCTTACTGAACAAACCTAAAAACTTTACCACTGCGATGGACGAAGGTCAGGAATATCGTAATGTTTTAGAATTGGTAAAAGGTTCTACTACTGCAAAAATTGGTGCAGTTGGGAGAATGGACAAGAATACAACTGGTTTGTTATTGTTCACAAATGATACGGACATGATTCGTAAATTTACATTACCAAGTCAAAAATCATCTAAAATTTACCAAGTTTCACTAGACAAAAACTTGAAATTTGAAGATTTAGAAAAAATAAATAAAGGTTTGACGCTTGACGGACACCGTGTTTTTGTGGAAGATGTAAGCTACATTGAAGGTGAAGCTAAAAGTGAAATTGGATTACAGTTAAGATCATCCAATGTAAAAGTGGTTCGTAATATCTTTGAACATTTCAGTTATGATGTTTTGCGTATTGATAGAGTTTCTTTTGCTGGTTTGACCAAAAAGAATTTGCCAAGAGGAAACTGGAGATTGCTTACTGAACAAGAAATTATCAATTTGAAGAACGTTTAATATTTCTTTGAAATTATACAATGAAATCCCTTTCGCATAGCGAAATGGGATTTTTTTAATTAAAAATTCAATCCTAAATAAGTATGACACCAGAAAAATTACAATCAATTGCTTTTAAATGGTTTGAAACTTTCAATAATAAAGAATTAGAAAAATTACTGTCTTTATATGACGAAGATGCCGTTCATTTTAGTCCAAAATTAAAAATGTATAAACCGGAAAGTAATGGTTTTGTTACCGGTAAAGAAGCATTACGAGAATGGTGGAAAGATGCTTTTGAGCGTTTACCAAGCTTGAATTACAAAGTAAAATCGCTTACTGCCAATGGCGACCGCGTTTTCATGGAATACATCAGAACAGTTACTGGTGAAGAAGATTTATTGGTAGCGGAAGTATTGGACATTAGAGAAGACAAAATAATTGCTTCCCGAGTGTATCACGGATAAAAACCGATTTTGATTAGAAACAAAAACCCCTACGACAATTTATTTATGTCGTAGGGTTTTTGCTTTAGAAGAAAATTATAATTATCCTTTTATTTTTTTAAGGGGTTCTTCTTTTTTGTCCAGACCACGTTTTCTCAACAGCGGCTCAATACTAGGTTCAGCACCACGGAAACGTTTGTACAACACCATCGGATCTTCGGTTCCTCCTTTTTCCAAAACATTCTCACGGAATAATTTGGCTTTTTCTGGATTAAACAAAGTAGTCGTTTTAAACGCTTCAAAAGCATCGGTATCTAAAACTCCTGACCAAATGTAGCTGTAATATCCAGAAGAATATCCTCCAGAGAATATATGACTGAAATACGTGCTTCTATATCTTGGAATAATAGAGGAAATCAAACCAATTTTTGTCATCGCTGCTTTTTCGAAAGCGTTTGCATCAACAGTAATGTCTTTGGTTTGAGAATGGTATTCTAAATCCAACAAAGAAGCTGCAAGGTATTCTGTTGTGGCAAAACCTTGATCAAAAGTTCCTGCTTTTTTCAATTTATTTACTAGTGCTTCTGGAATCACTTCGCCAGTTTTATAATGCTTTGCATACATTTTTAAAACCTCGGGTTCAGCCGCCCAGTTTTCCATAATTTGGGAAGGAAGTTCTACGAAATCTCTAGGAACACTTGTTCCTGCTAAACTTTTGTACGTCACATTCGACAATAATCCGTGTAAGGAATGTCCAAATTCATGGAAGAAAGTCGTCACTTCATCAAAAGTCAAAAGTGCCGGAGCATTTGCTGATGGCTTTGTAAAATTACACACGATAGAAACTACCGGAGCAACACGTTTTCCATCCACCGTTTTCTGACTTCTGTACGAGGTCATCCAAGCACCGCCACGTTTCGATTCACGCGGATGAAAATCCATGTATAGAACACCCAAATGCGTACCATCTTTTTCTAAAACTTCCCAAACGGTTGCGTCTTCGTGGTATTTTGGAACATTAGTCAACGCTTTGAATTGAATTCCGTATAATTTTTCGGTTACTTGAAAAACACCTTTTCTAACATTATCTAAACTAAAATACGGTTTCAATTCTTCTTCGTCAAGATCAAAACGTTCTTTTCTGATTTTCTCTGTATAATATCTCCAATCATACGGTTGAACCGCGCCTTTTATTCCTTCTTTAGCCATCATTTTCTGAATATCGGCGGCTTCTGTTTTGGCAATTTCCAAAGCTGGTTTCCACAAATCATTCAACAGCTTGTTTACATTTTCCGGTGTTTTAGCCATCGATTCCTCCAACACATAATTAGAATGCGATTTAAATCCTAACAATCTCGCTTTTTGCCCACGAAGATTGGCTAAATCTACTGCATTCTTCTTATTATCAAAAGCATCGTCATGGTTGCCTCTGGTTTGGTAGGCATTCCAAATTTGCTTACGCAATTCTCGGTTGGAACTGTATTGCAAAAACGGCATTACACTGGAATTCGAAAGGGTAAAAACCCATTTTCCCTCTTTGCCTTTTGCTTTAGCATCAACAGCGGCAGCATCGATTAATCCCTGTGGCAATCCGGCCAAGTCTTTTTTATTATCAATAACCAACTCGTATGAATTAGTCTCCGCCAAAATATTTTGTCCGTATTTTAAACTGGTCAAAGAAAGATCTCCGTTTATTTTACGTAATATTTCTTTATCCGCATTGGATAAATTAGCACCACTTCGAACGAAATCTTTGTACGCATTATCTAAAATTTTAGCTTGTTCTAAATTTAAGCCTAATGTTTCTTTTTTGTCCCAAAGTGTTTTTACTTTTGAGAATAATTTCTCGTTTAAGTAAATATTATCTCGGTGTGCAGAAAGATTTGGCGCCATTTCTTTGGCAATATTCTGAATTTCTTTATTGGTATTCGCCGAATTCAGATTAGAAAAAACCGTATTCACATTCGATAATAATTCCCCTGCGTTTTCCATAGCAAGAATCGTATTTTCAAAAGTGGCAGGCTGCGTATTATTTGCAATAGCATTAATCTCCGCTTGATGTTTACTGATACCTTCTAAAATAGCGGGTTTAAAATGTTCATTTTTAATTCTGTCGAAAGGCGGCACATTAAACGGCGTGTCATAAGCTTGAAAAAATGGATTCATAGTGGTGTTTTCTTTTTTCTCTTGTGCTTCAATTGTTAGCATATTCCCAATGACTAACAAAATGAAAAAGGATTTTTTTCTCATTTGAGTTTAATTAATTAGAGTCGTAAATTTAGCCGAAATCTATTCAAACTAAGAACTACAGCGGCGCCTTAACTTAATTTTATGAAAAAGAAATAGTACTTTACTAAACCTCTACCTAATCTAGTATAGAAAATTAAAAAAAAAGAATAAATTAGCTAAATCTATAATCAAACATTCATTATGAGAAAAATAACCACTCTTTTCTTTGCAATAACAGGTTCTTTGCTGCTAGTTAATTGCAAATCCGAAGATAAAAAAGAAGATTTTACCAGTTTAACAAAAAACTATTTTGACGACAAAAATGCTTTAGATCCTTTGGGAGCAACGCAAAGTGGTCAAAACCAATACAACGATCAGCTGCAATTTGAGATGACGGACAGTTTTAGAAACTCGCAAGAAGCTTTTTTTGACAAATACCAAACTGCTTTAAATAAAATTGATAAAGAAAACTTATCCGAGGAAGAAAAAAACAGTTACGAAATCATCAAATGGGAAATTGAAATTGGTAAAGATTTATTAAAACAACCTACCAATTTGCTTCCTGTTCATCAATTTTGGGGTACACACCTCACTATGGGACAGTTTGCGGGAGGAACCAGCGCACAACCTTTTAAAACAGAAGAGGATTATACTAATTTCCTACAGCGAATGGATAAATACGCTGTTTGGATAGACTCCGCGATGGTATACATGAAAAAAGGATTAGACAAAGGAGTGGTATTACCAAAATCATTAACGATAAAACTAATTCCACAATTTGCCGAAATGGCTACGCCAAATATTGAAGACAATCTATTTTACTCTTCTATAAAATTAATGCCTGCTTCATTTCCTGACAGCATCAAAGAAGATTTAACGGCAAAATATACAGCGACAATCAATACCAAACTGATTCCGCAGTATAAGAAGATGGCTGATTTTTTGAATAAAGAATACCTTCCTGCTTCCAGAGCAACCAGCGGAATTGGAAGTTTGCCTTTTGGAAAAGAGTTATATGCCGCTTACGTAAAACAGTGGACTACTACTGATATGACTCCAGAAGCCATTCATGAATTAGGACTAAAAGAAGTGGCTCGACTGACTGCCGAAATGGAAAAGGTAAAAACGCAAGTCGGTTTCAAAGGCACATTATTAGAATTCTTTGAGGAGGTTCGAAACAAAAAAGAATTAAAACCCTTTACCAAACCAGAGGAAGTTATTGCTAATTTTCAAAGCATTTACACCCGCATTAAACCGAATGTAGATAAATTATTTGCGTTACAACCTAAAACGAAATTTGAAATCAGACGCACAGAAGCTTTTAGAGAGCAAACAGCTAGTGCGGAATACAACCAAGGAACGGCTGACGGCACACGTCCCGGTATTTTCTATGTGCCAATTCCCGATGTAGCCAATTATAATATGTATGGTGATGAAGATTTGTTTTTGCATGAAGCGATTCCGGGGCATCACTTTCAAATATCCTTACAGCAAGAAAACGAGAGTCTTCCTGATTTTAGAAAATTCAATTGGTTTGGCGCGTATGGCGAAGGTTGGGCTTTGTACACGGAAAGTTTAGGAAAAGAATTGGGTTTGTATCAAGATCCGTATCAGTATTTTGGGATGCTGGGTAATGAAATGCACCGAGCCGTACGATTAGTAGTTGATACCGGATTACATTCTAAAGGGTGGACCAGAGAGCAAGCTATTAAATATTCGTTAGCAAACGAAGCTGAAAGTGAAGCGAGCATAATTCCAGAAATCGAACGCTACATGGCGATTCCGGGGCAAGCATTGTCCTATAAGATTGGTCAGTTAAAGATTATGGAGCTTCGCAAAAAAGCGGAAACTAAGATGGGTACTACATTTGATATTAAGAAATTTCACGAAAAAGTATTAGAGTCTGGCGTAATGCCTTTAGCATTATTAGAAAAGAAAATCAATGCTTGGATTGAGAATAAATAATTATTAAAAGTAGGTATAAAAAAGCTTCTCCATTGAGAAGCATTTTTTATGTGCGGATCATAAATCTTAATAAGATCAATCCACATTCTCAATACTGTATTTTCACTCTTATTGGATATACAATTACATCCAGTAGTTCATTTGCAAAAATTATCGGTTTATCTTGGTGGTTTTCTTGGAAAAATTTTTCAATACTGTTTAGTTTCTCTACTATAATTTCAAAGCGGTTTTCCTTTTTTAATATAAAGTGAAGAAAGAGACCTTATTTAAAAGCTGATTTTTAACGCTTTTAAACCTACTACCAACTTTCAAGACCATTAATTCTAATTTGCTAAAGATATGCTATCAAACAAATAGCAATTTCGTTCCATAGGATAAAAGGCTAACGTCCGTGGACAAACCGTATGAATGTTTCAGTAGTCAAGGCTTACTTCACGTATTTATTTATCATATATTGGGTAATCGGTTTTAACGTTTTATCATTTTCAGGATGAAAACCTGGACCATTAAAAAAATCAAGACGATCTCCATTTTTACAATACCATAAAACGGGTTTATTATGCTTAAAAAAAGTTGTTGTATCCGACACCTCAATTTTTTTAAAACCTAGCATATTTTGATTTATCGGTAGTTTGGAATAGAGGTTTACAATCCCGACTTCTTCAGTTTCACACTCCACCACTTCATAATGGTCTTTTTGCCATTGCATACACGGTTTTTTTGAAAAATACCAATATCCAAAACCACCTAGGACTAAAATCAGAAGCATTGCTGGAATAATTTGCTGTGTCTGTAAAGACCGCATTTGCTTTTTCACCAAGAACGATGATTGAATTATGCTCTCATCCTCACGGTTGTCAATTATTGCCCTTTTATCTTCAACGGTAACTTGGTGCACAACACTATTTTCATTACTGTCAACAAGACTACTCTCTTTTTTTAACGATTCTGTTCTTGAAAATTTAAGATACGGTCTTGGATTAAAATCGACCAATATTGCTGCAATATTCACCGCTTCAATATCAGTTAAATCCGTTTCTCCCTTAAAAAAGGTTTCAATTGGCCTGAATCTATCTGTTTGCTCTTTTAATTTATTGGAGCAATTTGGAAGAAAATCAAATTGAAAAAAAGCAGAAAAGCTTTTTAAATCGTCAGCATTTGCCTCGTTTTTAAATAACTCGCCACACAATTTCCTCAATTTAGCGCGAGAAGGATTTAGCAAAAAACTGGAATGACTTCCCCTTTTTTCTCTCTCATACTTCAATTGAATAGCTGCTTTATAATCTTCTAAAGTATTTTTCACCATAAGCTTACAGGAATTTTTAGGAATTATCAGGAATCCTTCGTCATACTGGGAATCATAGGAATTCCGTATCAATTTTACTTCAGAAGCATCAGTACTTTGCCTCAGAATTAGTTGTTGTTCTATTTCGCGATACGAGCAAATGTACAAAACTACTTCTATAAAAGTGACGCTATACCGAACAGAATTTTTATTCCGGGAAGTATAATTAAACGGTTCTGTACTAGCTCACTTTACTTCCCGAAACCAAAACAAACTGTTCTCATTTTACTGGTTTGGCCACTACTAATTATTCGATTACAGCTATCGAACAGCCAAACCTATGTCCAATTTTTAACAATTACAATCATGAAAAAAATATTTTTTGTAGCTATTGTTGTAGTATCAGGTTTAACAATGGTGTCCTGTGATACTGAAGCAATTGAGGGTTCAACGCCACAATCAAAAGAAAATAATACAATTTCTTTCGCTAATTCCAGTTCAGCCAATGCTAGTGATGATGGACCGGGTAATGACATAATTATCATAACACCTCCAAAAAACCCAAAATTATAAGTTACTATTACTAATTAAATACTAATTTCGGGGAAAGTTACTTTATATGGTGCGTTCCCCGATTTTTATTTTACTGTTTTTACTTTTAATTTTTTCTTGTCAAAAGCCTTTAAATACAGTTTGTGTTAGTTCTACAAAACAAGTAAGCCCAAAAAAAATACAAGCCCAAAAATTCTCAACATTAGCTGATTCCTTTTATGGAAATAATAAATTAGATAGTGCTTTCTATTATTATTTAAAATCTACAGTACTATTTAAAGAGGAAGGCAGTGATACTTATATTGCCTATAATCTTATTGCAATGGCTCAAATCCAACAGACTTCAGGAGATTATTATAGCAGTGAAGAAACGTTGACTGAGGCTTTACCCTATATAAATAATGAGTTGCAATACCGAATGGCCTCAAATAATTTATTTGGGATTGCAGCACAAGAACTGATGAATTACGATGACGCCATCATCTATTTTACTTCAATTTTAAAAACAGCAAACGATTCCATATCCAGAGTGACGGCTTTTAACAACATCGCTACTGTTTATATGGAGCAAAAAAAGTATGGAAAAGCTATTGCTCTTTTAAAGCCAATTTTAAAATCGAATGTTTTAGATACCTTACTGTATAAAAAAGCCAGAATTATTGACAATCTGGGATTTGCTTATTATAAAGACAATGCTATACCAAAAGGACTAGCTCTAATGAATCAGGGATTAGCAATTAGAAAAAAAATTAACGATTCTTATGGAAGCATTGAAAGCTATTTGCATTTAGCTGATTTTTATAAAGATCGAGATTATCAAAAATCGAAGGAGAATGCATTGCAGGCTTATAAGGTAGCCACAAAGTATCAAAGTATCGATGAACGATTGGAGGCATTAGAACTCTTAATGTCTTACAATTTAGAAAAAGGAGTAAATAATTATGCTACTCTGTTCATAAATCTTAATGATAGCATCAAAAAGGTACGCAACAATGCTACTAATCAATTTGCAAAAATTAAATATGATTCCAGAGAAGCGACTTTAAAAAATATAAAATATAAACGGCAAAGAGCAGAAACCCTTTTGCAACTTGAAACGCAAAAAAACCAAAAGTACTTGCTCAGTTTTGGATTAGTTGTACTACTTGGCGGAATCGGTTTTCTTATCCACTATTTTAGAAATAAAAATAAACGAGAGCTATTAGTAGCAAGTTACAATACTGAAACTCGAATTTCAAAACAACTCCATGATGAACTCGCTAATGATGTTTTTTATGCGATGACTTTTGCCGAAACGCAAGATTTATTAAACCCAATAAAAAAAGAAACGCTATTAGACAATCTTGATAAAATATACGTTAGAACACGAGATTTCTCTAAGGAGAATAGCACTATAGAAACAGGAGAACGTTTTGAACACAATCTAAAACAAATGCTTAGTAATTATAAAAATGACAGTGTTGAAGTTATTATAAAAAATGGAAATTCAATAGATTGGTCAAAAATCGAAAACGAAAAAAAGATCGCAATACAAAGGGTATTGCAAGAGCTCATGGTCAATATGAAAAAATACAGCCAAGCCAATTTTGTGATCATTGGGTTTGATAGCGATCAGAATAATGTGATAATTGACTATTCAGATAATGGGGTGGGCTTCACGGAAAAACTAATTTTAAAAAATGGACTTCAAAATGCGGAAAACCGCATTCAGGCAGTAAAAGGAACACTTATGTTCGATTCTCAAATCAATAAAGGTTTCAAAGCTAAAATTTTACTTCCTAAATAATTTAACAAAAATAGGTTCACAAAAGTTTTAATTGCGATTGATATCGATTTTAATAATGTGGGTGCGGCTTAAATACTCCAAGAACTCGATGTTCCCGACATTCAATATGCAAAATATTGTGATGAAGCTTTGTTAAAAATTAAAAAAGCACATATTGATGGTACTCCTTTTCAACTGCGATTTAAAAATGCTGACAAATTTACCTTTTGCCGTTTGCAAATTCTTTCCTGCTTCTTTTCACTTACTGCGTTTATTCTTCATACCCTGTTCAATTTCCTTAACTTGTGTATCGAAGTCGGCAGACGACAAAGTCTCTTAATTTTATCGAAAGTTGTGTCGGTTCTGAAAATCCGTCCTTTGAAATCTAACTTTGTTTGCCTGAAATCATAAACCCAAAAAGTTCTCCCTTTTAGAATAATTTAAGTTTAAATAGGTGCTCTAGGGCACAGGTTTAGGAAAGAGTGTTGTTTTTTGGGGAACACACAAAACAAAAAAGACTTAAAAAACTGATAATCAGCTATTTAAGTCTTAATGTTTGTGCGGATAATAGGACTCGAACCTACACGCCTTGCGGCACCAGATCCTAAGTCTGGCATGTCTACCAATTTCACCATATCCGCGCAATTGTGGGTGCAAAGATACACTTAACTTCCAATTTTCAAAACAATTTAGACAAAAAATATTCATACTCTTTTTTGTACTTTTGGAATATAAACAAATTTCACCTAATGGAAAATATTAAAGCATACGTTCAAGAACACAAAGATCGCTTTATCAATGAGTTAATCGAATTATTAAAAATCCCATCCGTGAGTGCCGACACTGCGTACTCACATGATGTTTTTGCAACTGCTGATGCCGTAAAGGCCAGTTTAGAGAAAGCGGGCTGTGATTTTGTCGAAATTTGCGACACTCCAGGTTATCCAATCGTATATGGCGAGAAAATTATTGATCCCAACTTGCCTACCGTTTTGGTCTACGGACATTATGATGTACAACCACCAGATCCAGTCGAATTATGGACTTCTCCACCTTTTGAACCGGTAATCAAGAAAACCGAAATTCATCCTGAAGGCGCTATTTTTGCCCGTGGTGCTTGTGATGACAAAGGCCAAATGTATATGCACGTAAAAGCATTAGAATATATGGTTCAATCCAATACTTTGCCGTGTAATGTGAAATTCATGATTGAAGGCGAAGAAGAAATTGGTTCCAAAAGTTTGAGCTGGTTTGTTGAACGCAATCAGGAAAAACTAAAAAACGATGTGATTTTAATTTCTGATACTGGAATGATTTCTAATCAGCAGCCGTCAATTACAACAGGATTGCGTGGATTAAGCTATGTAGAAGTCGAAGTTACGGGACCAAACCGGGACTTACATTCTGGATTGTATGGCGGAGCCGTTGCTAATCCAATCAATGTGTTGGCTAAAATGATTGCTTCGCTTCATGATGAAAACAACCACATTACTATTCCTGGTTTCTATGATAATGTCGAAGAATTATCCTTAGAAGAAAGAGCTGAAATGGCCAAAGCGCCTTTCAATCTTGAAAATTATAAAAAAGCAATCGACTTAAATGACGTTTATGGCGAAAAAGGCTATGTCACTAACGAACGCAACTCCATTCGTCCTACACTGGATGTAAACGGAATCTGGGGTGGCTACACTGGCGAAGGTGCTAAAACAGTTATTGCAAGCAAAGCTTTCGCCAAAATTTCGATGCGTTTGGTTCCTAATCAAGATTGGGAACAAATCACCGAATTGTTTACCAAACACTTCACCAGCATCGCTCCTGCTGGCGTAACTGTACTTGTAAAACCACATCATGGCGGACAAGGTTACGTAACCCCAATAGACAGCATTGGCTACAAAGCCGCCAACATGGCGTATACTGAAACCTTTGGTGTACCAGCCATTCCGGTGCGTTCTGGAGGAAGTATTCCAATCGTTGCGTTATTCGAAAAAGAACTGAAAAGCAAAACTATTTTGATGGGATTTGGTCTGGATAGCGATGCCATTCACTCGCCAAACGAACATTTCGGGATCTTTAATTACCTCAAAGGAATTGAAACCATTCCGTTGTTTTATAAATATTTCGTGGAGTTGACAAAATAATAAGTATCGATAACGTCAGTTCGAGTTTTTTTGTGAATAGAAAGGGAACAAACTTCTCGATACGCTGCGCTACTCGAAGTGACATACATAATAATACTAATCCGCTCTACACAGGGCGGATTTTTTTTTGGGCGTTCCCATGTTGCAGCAAGCCCTACGAAGATTCACAACCTTCCAAGCAACAAGGGCGGGCTTTCCGTTACAATCTTTTTACCCGCCGAAAAGGCGGACAAAAAGGATTTCCACTGCAATCCCTAACGCAAGCCCTCGATAATTTTCCTAGCCCAATAATTTAAGAAAAGCTGCGAATCTGCGGTTATTTTTCTCACCACAAATCAAGCCATTCAATCCATGAAAATTCTGTGAATCTGTGGCTAATTTTTACACCAAGACTACACCAAGTGATAAAATAAAAAATTTGCGAATTTGCGGCGTTCACTTTTACGCCACTAATGCACCAATTATTGAATCAAATGAGAAATCTGTGAATCTGTGGCTAATTTTCACACCACGACTACAGCAAGTGATCAAATAAAAAATTTGCGAATTTGCGGCGTTCACTTTTACGCCACTAATGCACCAATTATTGAATCAAATAAAAAATCTGTGAATCTGTGGCTAATTTTCACACCAAGACTACACCAAGTACTCAAATAAAAAATTTGCGAATTTGCGGTGTTCACTTTTACGCCACTAATGCACCAATTATTGAATCAAATAAAAAATCTGTGAATCTGTGGCTAATTTTCACACCAAGACTACACCAAGTACTCAAATAAAAAATTTGCGAATTTGCGGCGTTCACTTTTACGCCACTAATGCACCAATTATTGAATCAAATAAAAAATCTGTGAATCTGTGGCTAATTTTTACACCAAGACTACACCAAGTACTCAAATAAAAAATTTGCGAATTT
>NZ_FRBU01000012.1 GCF_900142695.1 Flavobacterium xanthum
CTCTTCTTGTTCTTGACATAATTCTGCTAATTTAAGGTTTTTAATCCTATCTTAAATTCACACAAAAAGTTGTACGTTTTTTGGGGAGCAGCATATATCTCATATCTTTTTTGTAAAATACAAAGTTGAACGCAGTTAAAAGAATGTCCATAATCGCGAATGATCTCCAATTTTGAATAAAAGATATTCGTTTTTTGCGAGTCATCAAAAAAGAACATTTTAAAGAAAGCAGCATCGTTTATAGTTCCTTTTGATACGCTTTCTACATCAAAAGTATACTGTGCTGGAATGAGTGCAAGTCCAGAATGCATCGGTTCTTGAAAATCGGTTGATTTTAATGTGTATTCTTCTCCATCGATCCTTACTTTAAGTTTTTTGGTTCCATTATATGGAAAAATACCATCAAAGTAAAGTTGATAATCAGTCTTCGTTTTCGTGAGAAATGCTTTTTCACCTCCTTTTTCTAGTACAATTTCTTGTTTCTTGAAATTTTCAAATTTTATAATGATTGCTATTTCCTTCGAGAAATCTTTATGTTTAATCTCTTTCATCTTTCACTTATTCTATGAAGCATTAGGCTTACATCTTTTACAATTTCCGGTTTAAAATCACTGTAAAACTTGTAGAGGTTCGAATCCTAGAGGGGTCACGATTTGCTATTTAACTTTTTGAAAATCAATATTTTTAATATTTTACTGGGACGTTTTCGTATCTCAAAATATTAAAAAAAGGTTTTTTTTAAAAAGGAGAATAAGGGTGTGTCATTTTTAGCAGCCAACAAGATGGAAACTACTGATGCAATTATTGTAATGATACTCTCTAAATTCATAATGTAAATATACTACTAATTGCAATTAAATTATAGCCTGTTTCACCAAACTCATAATATATTCTAAAAATATTGTATCTATAACAAAAACTTCATAATCACCATTACCCCAGTGCCCAATTTCAGAAACATCTCTCACTATTTCTTTAGGGTCATCTAATAGCCCTTTCTTCATGTTTATAAATATCCTAATTCCTTTTTTAGTGATTACAATATCTGAAATGTTTTTATTCTTTTTGAATGCGATATATAGTTTTTTAGGAACAATTTCAATATCATCAGCCAAATTCAAAATTGCATTTTTAAAGGTTTCATATAATTCAATTATTTCTTCTGGATATCCTTTTGTATGATCTTCTTCAGTGTATACTTTGATTTCATCCGTTACCGCTTTTATGATACCATTTTGTTGGGTGAGCGGCTTGATGCTTTCAGCTGATTTGGTTTTTTTGATAGGGTTTATGCTTATCAAATCATTTTCATAGCGTTTTATTTCCCATAGTTCAATTGCAATATCTTTGAAGTTGGTGGCTAATCGCTGGTTTTCGGTAAAGCTAGGAGAAACAAAAACAACCCGTGTTTGCGACCAGTCAATTTTACTGCTATGTAATGTTTTTTGAAGGGTTTCGTTGTAACACAATACAAAATCTGCCTTGTTTTCCAGCATTAAACTTAAATAGGTAAATCCTTGATCGACAACACTCACATTTTTATCTCGCTTGTATTCAATAATAATAAAGGCATTTGATTGACTATCATAAGTTAGCGTGTCAATACGTTTTCCTTTTATGCTAAATTCTCTTTTTACCATTTCTAAACCTGTAATTTGAAATAGGTTCTGTTCAAACAACGTTTGTATTTCTTTTTCTAGTTTAAAGGGCTTTTCTTTTAGAGTTGAAAGCTGATGATTATTGAGATGGTAAAGATTCATGATTTTAATTAGTTTATGGTACTCTGTAATATTGGTTATTAAATTAAATTCCTCTCAAAATCATCACATAATTGATTTAGAATATCCTTTGTTTCTCTCTTGAAAAACTCTCCTAAATCTTTATTCATTATGGTATATTTTCGATACAATTTATTAAAGTCTGAATAAATTTCATCTTGTGAGAATGCAGAACCACCATCTCTAATTTTTGCTATTAAGCGTTTACCTATATCGTCCGATTTGATGAAACCAAAAAAGGTATCTATTTTACTTTCAAAATCTACAATCAATTCGGCTATAGCTTCTTCTTCTTGATTTCGTTTTTCAATTACTTTTAAAATATTGTATTTGAATTTGTTTTCGCCGTATTCGCCATTAGGTTCTCCAAGCACCTTTAGTTTTATATCCTTAACTGCATAATCTTGTGGAGCAACAATACCTATTTTGTTATCAAAATATATTTCTACATCATCAATAACTTCATTGTCTTTGTTGATTTGGCTGTAAATAATATTGAACTTACGCCAGAATTGTAAAAATAGTTCTTGGCTATATTTTTTGTCTAGTTCAATTACAAATTCTATTAGATTTAATATTTTGAAATACGCACTAACTATTTTTTTAAGTTTCTTTGCTTCTTTCTTTTGTGTAGTTATAAATCGTGTAAAATCATTATCAATTGCTAAAATGATTTTTATATCTGCATTAGTAGTATTGTATTCTTGAAAGGATTTGAAATTTTTTATAAATAAATCATTCTCTTTTAATTCTTTCAAATAAATTTCTAATTTCTCTTCGTCTCCTAATGGGTCAAAGTCTGAAACTACTACATTACTAAAATGTTCAAAAGCTAATTTGATGTTTTTTACATTTACATTTTTATAAGACAAATCAATAATCTTGCAATCGTTTTTATATTTGGTTGTTCTGTTTACTCTAGAAATAGTTTGAATAGCGTTGATACCTCTAATTTCTTTGTCTAAAAACAAAGTATGTAATTTAGGTTCATCAAATCCAGTTTGCAATTTATCAACTACTATTATTAAACCATTTTTAGCCAATTTAAAATTTTGCAAGACTTGTTTTTCATTCAAGCCATCATTAACACTATTACTAGTTGGATGGTCTTGACTGTCGGAATACACAATATAAATTGGCGCATCTTTGAACCTATCATATTTCTTTTGTTCAACTAATGCTTTGTATTGCTTGTCAATTAATCTTTTGTATTTAATGGCATTTGGAATAGATGATACTGCCAACATTGCTTTAGCTGTTCCTCTAATGTTATGATATACTGTTGTTACTAATCTTTCGGAAATGAATTTTGCAATAGCTTCAATTCGTTGCGGATTGGAATATATTTTCTTTTTACGGATGGCATATTTTTTACCTTCATCATCTATTCCAGTATCGGTATCGTCAGGGATTTCTTCATAACCCATTGACTTTTCAAAACCCTCTAATTCATTTTCGGGAATTTCGAAATACATTTTAGCAGATACCGGCACAATCCCTTTTATTGGATTTAAAATAAAACCATCTTCAATGGCTTCTTTCATAGTATAGCTGTCAAATGGTATCCATATTTTCTCGGCTTCGGCATATTTATTATATTCTCCAAATCGAGCTAATGTATGATCGCTTGGAGTTGCAGTAAAACCAATGATTAAATTCTTCTTGTTAGCTGATGATTGGTATTGTTTGTTATTATCAAAACTACTTTGCAATTCATCAAAAACACTAATCATTTCTTCGTGTTGTGCTCCGCTATTGCTTCTATGGATTTCATCAATTAGAAATGCAATCCTTAATTTTGAAAGCTTTGTAGTAACCTCATCATCAAGAATATCTTTAACCGTTGCAAATTTTTGAACATTTACTACAATTACTCTTTTATCACTACTTAAAGCAGTCATAAAACTTTTTTTATCTGAAGCTTCTAGAAACATTCCTTTTTGAATATTCATATTATGAAGCATTGTATCTAATTGGTCACGAAGTTGTAACCTATCTACAACCAACATTACTTTATCGTAAACATAGTTGCCTTCTTTGCGATAATCTTTTAATTGTAATGCTGTCCAACCAATAATGTTACTTTTTCCAAATCCTGCTGCATATTGCAATAATAATGAATAGACATTTTTATTGTTTTGATACTTTAACCTTTTTGCAATTAGTTCTTTTATTTGGGTTTCTCCAATACCTTTTGCTTTTAACTCTTTTTCGAGTTTGGTAATAAAATAATCAGGTTCGCTTTCGTGTTCTAAAAACTCATTGATTTTATTTATTATTTTATCTGTTCCGAACTTTTGCTTTGGTCTTGGACTTATTAATCTCCCATCATTGTGCTTATATTCTTTTACGTTACTACCTTCTTTTTTAACTAATTCACGCTCAATAAAATTGTAATAAAGAATTTCTTTCTCAATCATTTTTTTATCATACAATGCCTTAAAAACCTCTTCAAACTTATGTAGTTTATCGGCTTCTTTGTTTAAAAGCGGATAAGGTTTAAAATCTTTTAAAATCTTCTTATTGTAATTTTCAAAATCATAATCTCCAGTAACAACTGTTGCTTTTATTTCTTCAAATTGATTGGAAATATTTCTGATAACGTAGGTTTCATTTATATCTGTTGAAGTGATGTGAATTGCTTTTTCAAATATTTTTAGGAAATCTTTTTTGATACTTTGAGATAAATCATTACCATCGGCAATTTGTAAATATTCTTGAACTGCTGAAAGGTAATCTTTAGCTACTTTTTTTCTGCCGTTGGTTTTAGCATTTTGATTGTTCCAATTGCTTTTTAGTTCACTATACCCAAGAAAAATACCATTAAGAAAAAAGGATAAATCAGGACGAAAAGAGAAACGAGGTTTACCATCATATTTGAATGTATAAGGCAACTCCTGAACTATTGAAAATATATTCTCGTCAAACAATTTATCTTCGTGGGTTTCGCTTCCGCTTGGATAAAACAAATGCAACTTTATTCCCTCGAAAGTAACTGACTTATTGGTATTAATAAATAAAGCCATATTCATTGACGACTTTACTTTTTCGTCAAGAAACAAAGTAATAGCATTCATTAACTCCTTTTCGTTATTGGAAAATTTGCGTAACAATTTTTTATAATTGTCTTTGTTTAATGACGTTTCAGAAATAAACTGCTTTAAATCTTCGTTAATAAAGAATTGAGCTGAAACCGTATTGGCTTTAGCTTCTTTGTATTGTAAACCATCTGGACGCTCACAAAAAAAGTGTACTAAATATTTGTCTTGTAAATCGAGTTCGTTCATTTTTATAATTTATCTTTTGCAGGAGTCACATAATCATAATCGGTTAATTGAGAATGAAGAAAATCATCATTCATCAATCGTAAAAAGAAATTTTGAGATTTTTTTGTGTCTAAAAGTATTTTTGTACCATCTTGAGAATAGCGAAACTCGTGTCCTAACGTTAGATGTCCTCTAACAAAATTCATAATAGTTTCTTTTGGAAGTTGAAAGACTGGAGAAGTAGTTGAAATTTTAGATAATTTTCTAGCAAAAGCAACATCATTTATTCTTTCACTTAAAACTTCAATGTTTTCAAGAATTTGTAAAGCACTTATGTTCTCTATTGATGCTGTTGCTTCATTAATTATTATATTTCTAAACTCGTAGTGGCGTTCTAGTATGTCTATATTATTTATATAAATAACAGCTTCTATTTTTAAAACATCTATTTTACCATCAATTCTTAAAAATTCCTCGTCAATGCTTGTAAATTGTGTTTCATGACCTTTTATTAGATAGATTTTTCCTTGCTTAAAGAGATTTACCGACATTTGTTTTCTATAAAATAAAACATTGTTTGCATGGTCACCAAAATAAACAAAATATCCTTCCAAGTCCGCTAATTCATCCAAGTCAAAAGAGAAGTATGGTATTTGATTTTGAGGATTAGTTATTTCCTCAAAAAAATTAAATACTCCTGGTGTTTCTTCTAAATCATATTTATAAAAAGCATGAATTCTATCGTCCGCAGCAGATAAATTAAGTAGGGCTAAATCTTCATTTTGAATAATTGAATTTAAAGAATTTTTATATGAACTTATTATTGTAGTTTTAACGTTCTCAATAATATTTGCTCTTTTCAAAACATAATTATTTTCTGCCTTCAAAAGAAAATATACATTAATTCCAATCCCTTCCATTTCGCAAATGGAGTGTAACTTCTCTTTAATCTCTTCTAAATTCATACTTTATATTTTTTTAGTGAAATATACTTTTTCGGAAATCATTAAATATTTAACTTTATCTCCTTCCTTAATTTTATCCTTTGTAATAAATATACTGCACGAAAGTAAAGAATTGTTTGTTTCAGCTCTGTAAATATGAAACCCCAATAATGCAAAAGAGGGATTTGAATAAAATAATTCTGTTTTAATAAAAATTGCTCCCATTATTATGTTTTGACCCCTATAAAACAAGAGTACTATTTTAAATTTCGATTTTTAATTAAGCGGTTAATTTTTTCATTTCTATTAGATGTTTATCCGAGTTCCATTTCTCCATTGGAGTGATTCTTCCTAGGAGTCCATGAAGTCTTTCATTGTTATAAAAAGAGACAAATCGTTTTAATATCTGCTGAACCTCTCCAAAAGTTCGATAATCGAACCTGGAAAACACTTCCTTCTTCAAGATTCCATGATAGGCTTCTATATGAGCATTTTCTTCAGGTGTTGCGACATGGGTAAATTCTTGTTGAACACCTATTAACCCTAAATATTCACGGACGCTTTTAGCTATAAATTGACTTCCATTATCACTTCTAATAACAACGCTTTCAGGGTAGTTATATTCGTCAAAAAGTTGGGATAGTAATTCTATAACGTGTTTTTGCTTTATGTTGAAAGAAAAATAATCCTTTAAAATTCGTCGTGTATGAACATCAATTACAGATAATAAATATGCATTTTTACCAACATTTGGCACCCATACCATTTTAATATCCATTTCTAAACATTGCAATGGTCTAGAAGTATAAACTTTCCTAAATTTCACAAACTTACGTCCAGAACCACTTCTGTTAATTCTATTCTCGAGTTTTAAAAGTCCTTCTTCTTTCATAATTCGGTACAGTTTTTTATGATTTATTTGGTAGCCATCTCTATTTAGATACTTGGTAATCAACCGATAACCACAATCTATAAATTCATGTTTTAAGATTTTTTTAATAGATTTTACAACATCTAATTGACTAACAAAACCATTTTTATGATGAAATGTTACTGCCGTAGGATGATTGCCTTTCTTACCAAAATTTGGTTTTCTATAATAACTACTGCTAATTATACCAACCATCTTTATTATCTTAGCCTTGCTACATTTATGCTTTTGATAAATAGAGTTCACTAAATCTTTCTTGGATCGGATGTCCCAAACTTTTTTTTTTAAAGCTCCCTTTGTACCTCTAATTCTATTTCTTTATTGCTCAGTAGCTTGCGTAGAATCCGATTTTCCTCTTCTGCATCTTTCAGCTCTTTGCTTTTAGTGTCATAGGTGACTTTTAAGCCAGCCTCGCCTTTGTGTTCGTACTTCTTCTTCCAGTTATATAAACTTGCCGTACTCACGCCAAACTTACGGCATGCTTCTACAATACCAGTATCCTCTGAAGCAGCTAGTATTTCTAGCTTCTGAGCTAAAGTCCATTTCTTGTATTTCATATCTCAAATATATAATTTTGAAATTTAAAATAACACTCCGAACTATTAAGGGGCTAAACTATATTACTAGTAATACTGTCAACAAAATCAATCCCCTAATAGTTTTAAAATCAAAAGAAATTAGTGATATAATGGTCATCAACAATGCAAAATATTCATAATTTATATTTTCAATTTTTAAAATCTCAACAGGAATATCCAAATCTCCTTTTAACTTATTTTTAAATTGATAATAGAATAAACCACCTAATAGAAGAAAAATAAAACCTCCAAAAGCAATGCAGTTTGAAATAGTTATTAAACTTGAAAATTGCACTAATTTGAATTCTTTAGCAAAAGAAAATGGAATATCTACCGTTACTATAATTAGTAAAAGGAAAAAAATCCAAAACGACATTATAAATAGTTTGATTTTATTCATCAGTTTAATTTACTTTTATTTTACCTGTTACGGCATCATTTATTAATGTTTTACGTAATTCTTTCAGCGTTTGAATTTGTGTATTGATATTTGAAACTATTTTATCAATTGTTTGGGTTTTGGTATCTAAATATTTGGCAATTTCTGTTTGTTCCCTTAAAGGTGGAAACGGACAAGGAAAATTATTTAAGATATGAGGATTTAAATGTGGTATTCCCATTCCTGTTGGTATTTGTTTCAAAACATATTCAATATTATCTCTTAAATGAAAGAAATATTTAGATGATAAACTTTTATGAAAATCAAACTTTGCAATTGTAGAAGAAATGAAACCTTTTTTTGCTTTCAAAATTTCGCCAACTCCAGCACCATCCCAAATAATAATAATATCTTTTTCATCGGCTAACAAAGATTTATCAGACGAATAACAAAAATTATTAAACGTGACAGTATCATTTCTTAAATAATCTAATGAAAGATTTGGCAAACTATTCTCAAAATGCTCATCAAAGAAATCAAGATTTTTTCCTTTAATTGTTTTAGCAATATTTTTCAATCTCTTCACTTCCCAATGTTCCGGAATTTGACCAATCCAATCAATGCCGCTATCTTTCAACTTTACATCTTTATCTAAACCTTTGCAAACGGTTTCGTTAATAATGCTTTTTCTATATTCTTTGTAGTAATTGGCTTTTTGCGTCAGTAGGTTTATTTTTTTGTCAATGGCTTGGGTTTTGGTATTAAGAAAATTAACTATTTGACTTTGCTCTTTAATTTTTGGAAAATAAATAAATAAATTTTTAACAGCATCTTGATTTATATTTGGATCTTTTCTCGCACCATCTGCAAAAATTTTCCAACTACTTCTGAAGAATTTTAAGAAATATAAAAAGTATTCCGAATTCAATTTATTACTTGGTAAAATTGCACATACAGACTGATTAATAGTTGAAGCTTTTTTTAAAATACTGTTTTTCCCAATCGTTCCAAAACCACCATACATTGCAACTAAAATAGTGTTTATTGGTAAAAATGACACATTACATTCTTCTACAGCAATATCTGTAATTTTATATTCAACTTCAAATAATTCTCCATCATTTAAATCTGTAGTCCTAACCCAATTATGTATACCTTTCGAATAATATTTTTTTGTTTGACTGTGAGGAGTTGTACCTGACTTTGTTTTAGCCAAATCTTTTACCCTTTTAACTTCCCAATCGTTTGGAATATCACCTAACCAATTTATTTCTGATGATTTCTATTTGTCGTACTTAATCATATTGCTAATTCTTTTTCAAGGTTAGCTAAATCATTTTCTAATTCCATTAAATCGGCAGAAATTTCAATAATATTTCTTAACACCTCTGGCTTGTAGAAAACTTTATTGAAATTAATTTCAACGCCAATACTATTTTCTAAATATTCAAATGGTTTGGTTACATATTTTGCCATAAAATCGGCAATGTATTTTTGGTTTGTCTCCTCAATTGGGCTATATGGAATTACCTCATAATCTTTTTGCAAGTCTTTTGTGAGTTCAGCAGTTACCAAAATATGTTCTGCTTTGGTTTTAGTTGCTTTTTTATAAGAAGATTTAATAACTATTTTACCATTACCTAAAAAGCTCTCCTTTTGCTTTTTGTCTTTTACAACAATACTTTCTTTGTTATTATCATAGGTAAATGAATTGCCTTGATTGTCAAATAATATAAAGGCATCATCTTTATACTCAATACTGTTTACAAGAGCTTTATAATGATTTTCAAAATAATCTGATAAGCTTGAATAGGCTGTTTTATCAAATTCGGTTATTTCGGTAGTGTTTATGGCTTTCATTCCATTTTCTTTGAAACTATCCAAAACCGCAATAGTTTTTACATCAATTTTAATGCTCTTTTCCTCTTTTACTTCGCCATCTTTAGATACTTTGTTTGGCATTTCAATAGCATTACCAAAATCATCAACATTGGTAAGAATTATGCTTTGCTTGTTATAATAAAAGTACCATTTATCAAATACTTTACTAAACTCATTTGGTTTAAATTCAGTTAGCGCTTTTACAATGTCTAATCTATTTTCAACGCTCATTTCCTTACGCTTTTTACCTTTACTTTTCTTTAAAGGCACAAACAGATCGGCTGCATTAATTAGCATTACTTTGTCTTTTCTTTCGGCTACTTTATTTTTATTGAAAATCCACAAATAAGTATAAATTCCAGTATTGAAAAATTCATCTGTTGGCATTTGAATTATAGCCTCAACCCAATCATTATCAAAAATATATTTTCTAATATTGCTTTCACCACTTTTGGCATCGCCACTAAACAAAGCAGAACCATTATGCACTACAACACCTAAACCTGTATCAGATAATTGAAAAAGGTTGTGTTGTGCAAATAAAAGTTGCCCGTCTGATATTGCCGGTAATGCTACAAAACGTTCTGTTGTGTCATTGTAAATATCTTTTTTATAACCATCCCACGGAATACCGTGAGGTGGATTTGCAACTATGATATCAAAACGTTTTTCAATAAATGAAATATTGGTTAATGTATTTCCATAACGAATATCACTATCGTTTCTAAAACGACTTTCAATTTTAGCTAAAGCAAATAAACTATCACTCCAATCTTCGCCAAATGTTTTAGTTGGTCTTTTGTATTTTTCTTTAATTTTATCTTCAACTCCAAAAAGTAGATTTCCTCCGCCACACGTAGGATCATAAATCGTTAAAAAGCTATCGTTGTCCTCAATTTTTGAGAGAATAATATCTGTAATAAGCCAAATAATATCATCTGGCGTATATTGTTCTCCAGCCGTTTCAGCAGAAATATCAGCCCATTTTCTTTTAATGTGTTCTTCTAAAGTTGTAATTTCAGAATTATTGAATGGCGTTAAATCAATCTCACTCCAAGTTTGAACTGTTTCAAATAAAATACGTTTCTTTTTTAACTGTCCACTAATACCCGAAATATCCAAAAACTTTTCCTCTTCAGTTCCTTTATCAACTCCTAATAAATATTTTGTTTCTGGGTCAAATGCTTTTAAATAAGCGTGAAAATCAACATCAAAAGCTTTATCATTTTTACAAATGTCTTTTAGCGTTTTATTTTTTCTGATTACAAAATCGTTATATCCTAGACCTTCTAATTGAAACATTTCTATAAAATCTTCAATATCAATATCTCCAATTTCTTCTTTCAGTCTTTTAGCTTCTCTTACTAATCTACTTTCTACCATTAGAAGAGCGAAAAAAGGCATCATAAATTTTGGGAAATCACTTTGTTTTATACCTGATGCAATTAATAAATTTGCTGTTTTCCAAATATCACTTTCGTATTTTAGTATGTTTATGCTCATTCTTTTTTATTGGATTATTTAATGTTAAAACTTTATGCCAATGGTAAAAAGCTTCTATTTTTATCAATTGCCGAAATTAATAAATAAGCCTTACAAATTGGGGGAATTGAGTTTATATATTTTAAATTTAGGGTATAATAAAAGCTTTTTCCATCAATTCCTGTTCACTTCTTGGAATCCCTATTTCTTTAGCTATCATTTTCCAGTTGCTTGTAACTTGTGTAACTTCTTGAATAATGTCATCCATTTGCAAAGAGTTCAGTCTAAAATATGCACCGACACTTATAGCTAATTCAAAATCTAATACATTATTATCCATATCAATATTTAAGGCCAAACCATCTTTGTCAATTGACGGGTTTAGGTCATAAGCAGGGGAGAGGATCCAACCTTCTTTGGTCAATATAAATCCGTGGTTACGCAAATGATCATCAGTGTTTGAAATAGCGATGTTAAAGATTATTCTGCGCCATAATTGTTGGAGGTTTTCTTGGACGTTCGCACCATGATTGCTTATGAATTCGGCAATATCTAAATAACTTGCAGGATTGTCCTTTATGGTATTTTCGTTGTTGCCTGTCATGGTCATAGCGGAAGCGAAATGAATTCTTGTCCCGTTTTCTCTATCGAAGCGTTTGGTGAAAAAGGTGTTGTGGTTGCCCATGATTTTTTCGATTCTAGAGGGAGCCATGTCAATACCAGCATTGATTGCTAGTTGATAGGCTAGAAACTCCCAAGCTCCTTTATCAATAGTATCCGTTTTGGAAGGGAATTTGGCAATCCAAAGGCTTTTGTCATTGTCTAAAATATTGGCTTTAGGTCTTGCTCCACCTAATGAAGAACCAGGAGCCATTAATACCGTTAACCATTTATTGACTTCTTCGTTGTCGTTATCATTCTCGAAAATGGACGCTGCATTTTGTAGTTCTCGAATGGAAGACCATGGTGGTGTTGAAGTTGTTTTGTTATTGTCTAAGAAATCTCCATTTGGGTCGGTTTTAAATCGTAACGCTCCCATACGACTTTCGTCATACACGCCTAAAAGAAAATCAATATCATAAAGTGTTTTTGGTTTTTCATTATGTTCTCTAGCTTGTTGGGCTTCGCGACGTTTCATTAAAGTTCGTCCCCATGTATCAGGCATACTATCTAAAAAAATACCGAAGTTTTCTTTTTGGTTTGGGTATTGTGGACCACCGTATAATTGGATGTCCGGATCCAAAAGAAATTTATGTTCTGTTTTAAGCCAATTTTTATCGTATTCAAAACTAAATGCTTTTTTTCCTTTGGCTTGTTGCGCAGATAAGATACCTATTAATTTAGGTTCCTGCATTTCTTGCCAATGGGCATAAACGTAGATATCGGTTTTAGATGGAAACATATTTTGTGTTTTATTATTTTAACAGGTCAAGGTCTTGGAGTTTTCTTCCTAGTTCATCATCCGCGGCTAATTTTAAAAAATCATCTTGTAAGCCTAATACCCTGAGGACATTGAAATAAGCACCTATTGCCACACTAGAATTTCCTTTTTCTATTTGATATAACGTAGTTCTAGCAATATCGGCTCTTTCAGAAACTTGTATGGCGGTTAGTTTTCTTCTTTTTCGAGCTAATTTAATATTCTCACCCATTTGCTCTAAAAGGAGTTGGTGTTTAGGGAAGACAATTTGTTTCTTTACGCTCATTTCAGTAAATGTTCATTAATATGAACAAAAATAGCAAATATGTACATAATAACAAAC
Source organism: Flavobacterium xanthum (assembly GCF_900142695.1). Taxonomy (GTDB): domain Bacteria; phylum Bacteroidota; class Bacteroidia; order Flavobacteriales; family Flavobacteriaceae; genus Flavobacterium; species Flavobacterium xanthum. The sequence continues at coordinate 13,003 of NZ_FRBU01000012.1, forward strand.
ATTATGTATTGAATTCTATAATTCACGTTTTACTATTTCAACCCTCCTGCACCAAATGCTGTAAATCAGGATCATTTTTAATACGATCCAATTCACTTTCGATAATTAAAACAATATCCCGTTTTATCTGTTTGTAATTAGCTTCAATTTCGATCTTCATATTGTCTTGTCCGTTTTCGTCAGTGAAAGATAAAATCTCGGGAATTTTTTTATAGGCCTTGGTTTCATAAGCTACTTTTTCGTTATCGACTACAATTTCCGAATGGAAAATTTTCTGTTCGATGCGTTCGTCAAAGTTGTCGGAAACTGCTCCCACGAACATCCCTTGGGTAAGCGTGGAGATTTTGGAAGCTGGAATCAAGCTGTCTAATTGAGTGGATATCGAAGTTGATTTGTCATTTCGATTGATCGTTAGACTCTGGCGTTTCTGCAATACTTTTCCAAAGCGTTCTGATAAGCTTTTGGCTGTTTCTCCCACAACCTGGCCACTGAATATATTGCCTACGGTATTTTGGATTACCTTACTTTCTTTGTCACCGTAATCACGTGTTAATTGCGAATAATCTTGAAATCCTAAGCAAACCGCTACTTTATTACTTCTAGCGGTAGCTATTAAATTATCTAATCCTCTGAAGTAAATTGTTGGCAACTCATCAATGATAACTGAGCTTTTTAATTTTCCTTTCTTATTTATCAGTTTTATGATTCTCGAATTGTACAAACCCAGTGCCGCCGAATAAATATTTTGACGATCTGGATTATTACCAACGCATAGAATTTTAGGCTCTTTAGGATTGTTAATGTCCAACGAAAAATCATCTCCGGTCATAACCCAATAGAGTTGGGGCGAAATCATTCGTGACAACGGAATTTTTGCGGAAGCAATTTGTCCCTGTAACTGATCCTGCGCGCCACCTTGCCAAGCATCCATAAACGGCGAAAGATAGTTTTCGAGATCAGGGTAGGAAGTAAGGATGGTAAATACTTCAACATATTTCTTGTTCAGTAATTCAATAGCATGCGGAAAGGTACAGTACTTTCCACTATCATAAATTTTCAGAAACCAGATTATGGCGGCCAGCAAAATAATCGGAGATTCCACAAAGAAATCGCCCTGTTTTTGTATCCAACTGCGGTTAAGGTTCAACATAATGGTATAAGCCGATTCATAAGCATCTGATATGTCAGTCATGAAATCTGGACTGATGGGATTACAGCGGTGGCTTCTGCTAGGATTATCAAAGTTGATAATATAGAATTTTGGTTTAACAGTATACTTATCGCTATGTTTTAATAAGTGATTGTATGCAATTGTCGAAAGATCATCGAATTTGAAATCGTAGATGTACATCGAAAATCCTTTTTCTATATGCTGCTTGATGTAGTTGTTTATGATGGCATAACTTTTTCCAGAACCTGGTGTTCCCAAAACAATGGAGGCTCGGAAAGGATTTACAACGTTTATCCATCCTTCATTCCATTTTCCTTTGTAGTAGAATTTGGTTGGCAAGTTAACAGAATATTCATTTTGCATTAATGTAGTTTCTTGCATAAAGCTTTCATTCTCATTATTAAAAACGTCATCCATAAGATTGGTACGCAGTAGGCGGCTAATCCATACACCAGCTACCATTAACGAAATATAACCCGCTGAAGTAGTCAAGATGTACAAGGAGATAGCGATTGCAGCAGGCAACTTCAACAAAGGTGTATTGAGAAAGAAAAGTATAAATCCAATGATTAAGGCACTGTATATTTTTGTCCAACTAATTTTTTCGTTTTTTACTCCTTTTGTTCCCAAACAGCTTAAAGCTAACAACACCAGAGCAAAAATCTTTGTGTATAGGGTGTGAGAGAACAGGCTTGCTGTTCGTTGGAAATTGCCAAGTATTTTATTGATGATTTCTAGCGTCCAACCTTTTTCTAAGAAAAAACTATAGCAAAACCAGTAAAAGTGCATCAATAATAATAGGATGCTTACCGCACGCATGAAAGCCATTATTTTGGCGAGTCCTCTTAAATCGTCTTCTCCTTGCATAGTAGAAATATTTAAAATATAACGAGCGAAAGTAGATCGAGCGTAAAGGAATATAGTTGAATTGGCTTTTGTTGTCGTCTTTTGGCATTTGTAGTCTCGCTGAAACTATTTCCTGCCACGACGATTGTTTCGTTTCGCCTTTTTCTTGATTTGATTAGCAAATGTTTGCTCTTCATAATCTTCAGCTTGAGCATTTGGAAGGTAACTTCCAAGGCTGTCTACAAGGCCAAAATCAGTAGTAGAATAGGTTGAATTATTTCCATTAAGGAAATCGAAAAGAGCATGCGGTTTTTCATTTTCTGGTTTGGAATCATTTTCTTGATTTTGGGATGAGACTTTTTTATCAATTTTATCATCATTCTGAACTTTTTGCGTTCCATCCTTTTTCCATAACTCATTAAAAACGTTGGCAGATAAATTTTTACGCAATTGGGATCCATTCCAAACAGAACGGGATTCGTGGTCAATATAAGTCATTCCATATATTCGCCCTAGGTCATTTCTTCGAACAACGGTATTCACTCCCTGTTCGACTAGTTGTTTTTTAAAGTCGGTTTCACTAGTGGTGGTATTCATGGCGACTTCAATTGAATTTTTTAAAATCTCTTTCGAAGGCTCTGTCTTCATTTTTACTTTCGATTGTTCAAAATGGTTTTGTAAACTTTCCATTCCAGCCTGTTTACCAAAGAGTGAGGATTTAAACGGATTTGTTGCTTTTTCTCCATTTTTATCCAGTGCAAAATAAACGAGTCCTTGCTTTGTTCGACCTTGAATTTCTTCTGTTATTTGTTCGGCAGTGATATTGAATAGGGAAAGTAATGCGTTATAAGCTCCTAAACTTTGATACTGGTAATACTTTGGCAAATGCCGAATTACCGATGCTATTTGACTTTTTACATTGGCTTCTTTGTAGACAACGGGTTTAAAAATAACTTCTTTCGAATTGTGTTTCTTTTCAGTAGCAGGAAGCAATTGATATTTTTGTTCCAGTTCGCGGCAAGCATTCATAGAGCGCAATTTCTCATAGGAGTCGGATAACTTTTTACCGTAACGATCTACACAGGTCGAAACGATATGAATGTGCGTTCGTTCAATATCAGTGTGTTTAAATACTACATAAGGCTGGTCACCATAACCCATAAGATCCATATAATCTTTTGCGATTTTTTTAAAGTCTTCATCAGTGACACTATCTTTAGGATTTGGATTGAGTGAGATATGTAAAACTGGTTTTTCTGTTCGTTTATTTGCCATTAAATAGGGTTCAAAAGAGCTGTATAATTGGTTAACAGTAAACTGTCCATTGACTGTTTCTCTTATTCTATGAGTCGCTAGTATTGCTCCATTTTCTTGGTTAACTTTGAGTTGATTATAAGTAAGTGCACCAATTATATTTGCTCCACGACCAATTTTCGCTATCATTTTTCTTCTTTTTTCAAATGTTTCAATTCAAACTCTGCTGTTAATTGAGCGATATCTCGACATAACTGCGCTAATTCTATAGTTTGTTTTTCCAATTTAAAGAGGTAAGCTGCTGCTTTCTTTTCGGAGAAATTGCGGTACAATATCTTCACAATTTGATTGTAATTGACACCAACCGCCCGAAACTGACCATACAAAGTGGTTAAACGCATGTAATAATCCATTGCTGCCATGTCTACTTTTACCGTTTTTATTTGCTTTTCAAATAGTACCGAAGTAATAAAACGAGCTTTATTGTCTAATCCAGAAGCTTCAAAAAGCGAAAGGAATTTAGCATTTTCCTGATCCGTTAAACGAAAAACATAACGATGAATGCTAGGATCCTTTTTGGGATTCCTACCACCTTTGTGTTGTTTTTTGTTCTTTTGATTCTCCATGATCATTCCAATTTTAATTTTTAGAAAACCCCGACTTCGGAGGGAGTTTTTAGCTTCCTGCAAGGGCAAGTTGTTTTGAGGCACGGAATTCATTTCGAGTGCCTCAAAACACAACTTGCTCTGTTCTGGTGAACAGATAATCCGTCCGCCTGTCGGCGGAACAGATTTAATAGATCAGGGAAAAACGGCTTCAGGCCGTTCCAGTTCTTGTTTGAAATTCGATTTATGGCCTTCATTTTGTAATCATTTTTGTCTTTTTACAAAGTAAGACATTGATTGGTTTATGGTTATGCTTAAAGGAATTGCCAAAACGTGTCAATAAAAGCCAAGAACAACCACAATGTTAAAAGCACTTATATCGCTCTGTTTCTTTGTACTTATAAACAAACAGGTATACCTAGTTAGCTATGTACGTAACAACATAATTATATAAGTATCACTATAGAAAAGTACAGACATACAGTTATAAATAGAGATAGATTGAACTAGATAAATACATGATTAATTATAGTAGTACTTGTGTTTCTAAGTACTAGTGCGGAAAAATATTCATGGAATTGCCTACAGATATCAATACATAATGCAATGTGCAGATATTTTGTTAACAGCTTACTTAACTACATAAAATCATAGATAAAGAGGTACAGACATATTGCTGTAGGTATCTAAGTAAAGATGTACAAATACAAGTTAATACCGATATAAATAATTAAAAACAGTGGAACTATGAATGCAAATCACAACACAAAATTTATCGCTTTTTCTTCTCAAAAAGGAGGTGTCGGAAAAAGTACGTTTACAACATTAGTTGCAAGTACATTGCACTATCGATTAGGTCACAACGTAGCCGTCTTTGATGCCGATTTTCCGCAACATAGTTTGATTAAAATGAAATCTCGTGATCTGGCTATGGTTATGGAAAATGAGCATTTGAAAAAACTAGCCTACAAACAATTTACCACCATCAACAAAAAAGCCTATCCCATTCTACAACACAAAGCGGAAAGCGTATTGGAGGCTGCTGAGGAATTTTTAAATACTTCTGATGTACCAATTGATGTCCTGTTTTTTGATCTCCCTGGAACGGTGAATACTCCTGGTATTCTGAAAGCTTTGGCAGGAATGCACCACATTTTTACGCCAATTACGGCTGATCGTTTGGTTATGGAAAGCACCCTTATTTTTACGCAGCTGTTGCAAGATGTAATTATGAAAAAAGGAGCAACTTCTATAGAAACTATCATTTCATCCTGTTTACCTGTGTTAGCTAAATCAAGGATTTGTAGAGCTTTTGCAATGCGTTCCCAACTACGAAAAAGTGATGCTGCATGTTCTTCACCTATTCTTGATTTCAGTTCGTCCTCATCCGTATATTCATAAACTGGTAATTGTACAAAAGTTGTTTTTGCTTCTGAAAGTCTAAATCTTCCAGGCATTTGAAGTGCTTTAACTGCTGCACATCTTCTATTTCCGTCTCGAACTGTAAACTTTCCCTCAGAATTTTTTATAACCCATAAAGCTTTATCTTCATAGAATTCATTTCTAAAGGCAATTGATTTAGCAATTTCTTCTGCAGCTTCTTCAAAAAGTAAATATTCAATTAAGTCCTCTTCTTTTTTACTACCATTATACAACTCACCAAAGCGAGGGTTATTAATATCTAATTCTAAATCTTCTAAATTGACAAAAATTAAGTTTGATCTTTTTTGCATATATTTTTATATTTGTAGGCGTCTCCTTATTCTTAAACTTATTATTAAAATTTGATAAATGTAAATGTATCGAAATGAAACTGAAAAAAGTAGTAAAATTTAGGTGATTTACTAAGAATGTTAAAGTTTTTGTGAGTTAATTTGTGTTTAATTTTGCTAGGGATTTTATCATGATTTCAATTCTGAAAATTCGTCTATTATTTTATTATTCCCTCTATTTTCTCCATTAACATTTGAAATCTTTCCTCTCTAATAAGTGGATGTATGTGCATGGCTAAAATTTCTTCTGCTTGTGGATGGTTTTTAAAGGTTGTAAGTTCTTCCTTTATATATTGTTTTACATCATCTTCACTTGCTAATATTTCTTCAACTATTGTTGTTCTATTGTCAATCAAATAGATAATATCTTCGTAGTCGTGGCTTCCGTAAAAGTCATTTTGTCCTCTATCTTTAAATGCTTCTAATTTGGTAGCTAAAAAATAAGGTGATGGTAATACGTTAATTTTAATTCCTTCTGGCAATTCTATTTGTTGTAGGTATTTGAATCCTGGTTTGTACCATTTATTGGATACTCCAATGCTACTATCATCAGCAGGCATAATGTCTATGGCAATATCTTGAAATTTATAAGAACAAATAGAATGTCCCTCAGGATCTGGATAGAAATTTAGGTCTGCCAATCGTTCCTGCATCTGTGTCCATTCGTAATAATTGGCCAAATTAATAGTCATGTCAATATCAGTAGTCGGACGAATTTCTTCCGCAGCAGGATCATCGGTATACAAGCTAATTACTGCTCCACCAATGAACACCATTTTTTCATTAAGTTCCTTCAAACCCTTGGCTACTTGCGCTACTAAAGCGAGATTGATTATTTTATTATACATTCAGGATCCTTTTTTCTAATTCTCTTTTTGCCATTTCTTTTTCTCTAACTCTTCCCACTCTAATAGCGTCGACTAAAGTTAGTAATTCGTATAACTCGTTGTCTTTTAAGGAAGCTTCAACGGCAGTAGGGTATAAGGGTTCTATAGCTTGCCCACGATCTAAACCTTTTGCATTTGGCCAAACATACTTATCCGTTGCTTGTATTATTTTATTCAAAGGTTCTGCCGAATGGGCGGTTAGCATTCCTCTAACCAAGGCACCAGGTTGTTGTGGAAAAGCATATGCCACACCGTGAAGTAAAAATTCATTAAAAGCTATTTTGTTTACTTTTTTTCTGGCATTATCAATTAGTCCAGCATATTTGGAACGATTTAAGGATTGGCTTACTTCCGATTGACTCATACCTAAATCTTGAGCAATAGTATGATGAAACCACGGCTTTTCACCTAGTGCAATGACTTTTAACAAGATTATGATGTCCTGTGGCTTGAGACTGTTTTTTGTTTGTACCATCCTTATAATTAATATTGCGATCTGCAATATTAATTATAAATTCTATAATATGCAATTTTAAACTTCAGAATATCGCATATTGCGATTTGCGTTTGTTTTCAAGTCAAATTTAATGTTTTTACGATGCTAAAACTAATTTTAACGTCTTCTTATGCCAAACAAATCCACTTAACGACAACATATTAAACAGAAACTGTTTCTACTTGATATTTGTTTCAAAATCCTGCAAAACGTAGGAATACAGAACAAAAAAAATATTAAAAGCATGGAAAAACACAGAAAAAAAGTAGTGTTGATAGTAATTGCACTATCAACAATTAGTGCAATGGCACAAGGAAACGGTACTGCAGGAATCACGGAAGCTACACAAATGGTAACCTCTTATTTTGATCCTGCTACAAAACTCATTTACGCTATTGGAGCAGTAGTGGGGCTCATTGGCGGGGTAAAGGTGTATAACAAGTTTAGTAGCGGTGATCCTGATACAAGCAAGACAGCAGCCAGTTGGTTTGGTGCTTGTATATTCCTTATCGTAGCGGCAACTGTTTTACGTTCTTTCTTCCTTTAATTATTGTCTTATGAATATTTACAATATAAATAAGGGAATAGGAAGAACAGTAGAGTTTAAAGGACTGAAAGCACAATACTTGTTCCTATTCGCAGGAGGTTTGCTCGGGATGGTTATCCTGATAATGATCTTGTACATGATTGGAGTCAATTCATATCTGTGTCTGTTTATCGGAATCGGTGGGGGATCGCTATTGGTGTGGCAAACATTTTCACTTAACAAAAAGTATGGTGAACATGGCTTGATGAAAGTAGGAGCCAATAAACGACATCCACGATACATCATCTGTCGTAAGCCTGTATATCGCTATTTCAAGTTAACTCCAAATTGTACTAGCTATGAGAAATAAATCAAAAGCAACTACACTTGAAAGTAAGTTTCCGTTGTTGGCACTAGAAAATAATTGTATCATCTCAAAGGATGCTGATATTACCGCTTGTTTTCGAGTACAGCTACCAGAACTTTTCACAGTAGCCTCTGCGGAATATGAAGCGATACATTCAGCGTGGCATAAGGCTATTAAGACCTTGCCTGATTATACGGTGGTACACAAACAGGATTGGTACATCAAGGAAAATTATGCTCCTGATATTGCAAAAGAGGATTTGAGTTTTTTGGCGAAATCCTACCAACAACATTTTAATGAGCGTCCGTTTCTCAATCATTATTGCTATCTGTTCTTAACAAAAACTACGAAAGAGCGCATGCGCATGCAGAGTAATTTCTCTTCGCTTTGCAGAGGGGTACTTATTCCAAAAGAAATAAGAGATAAGGAAACCATTTCTCGTTTTATGGAATCGGTGGCGCAATTTGAACGGATCGTCAATGAGTCCGGTTTTATAAAATTGGAACGTTTAAGTGAGGAAGACATCATTGGAACAAATGACAAACAAGGATTATTGGAACAATACCTAAGTCTTTCAACAGAGGAGGGGACACCAATGCAGGATATAGCTTTGGGAGGGGAAGAAGTTCGTATTGGAAACAAAAGACTTTGTCTGCATACGTTGTCCGATACCGATGATTTGCCTAGTTCCGTATCTGCAGAAACTCGCTACGAAAAATTGTCCACCGATAGAAGTGATTGTTTGTTGTCTTTTGCTGCGCCAGTTGGATTACTGTTAAGTTGCAATCACATCTACAACCAGTATCTTTTTTTGGATAACAGTGAGGACAACCTGCGTAAGTTTGAGAAATCAGCACGAAACATGCATTCGTTGGCACGCTATAGCAGAGCCAATCAAATCAATAAAGAATGGATCGAACGTTATTTGAATGAAGCACATTCTTTCGGACATGCTTCTATCCGAGCGCATTTCAATGTAATGGCGTGGTCAGACAATCCAGCAGAACTAAAACAGTTAAAGAACGACACAGGTAGCGCTTTGGCGTTGATGGAATGCAAACCAAGGCACAACACTACAGATGTCGCGACGCTCTACTGGGCAGGAATGCCAGGCAATGCAGGAGATTTTCCAAGTGAAGAAAGTTTTTACACATTCATCGAACCTGCGTTGTGTTTTTTTACGGAGGAAACTAACTATAAAAGTTCACCTTCTCCTTTCGGGATTAAAATGGCTGACCGACTTACAGGAAAACCGATTCACTTGGATATTTCTGATCTGCCAATGAAAAAGGGTATTATCACGAACAGGAATAAGTTTATTTTGGGGCCTTCAGGCTCTGGAAAATCATTTTTTACCAATCACATGGTCAGACAATATTACGAGCAAGGGGCACATGTTTTATTGGTAGACACTGGTAATTCGTATCAAGGTTTGTGCGAACTCATCAAAGGAAAAACCAAAGGCGAAGATGGGGTTTATTTCACCTACACTGAGGACAATCCAATAGCCTTTAATCCTTTTTACACCGATGATGGCATATTCGATATTGAGAAAAGAGAAAGTGTCAAAACTTTGATATTAACCTTATGGAAACGGGATGATGAACCACCAACTCGTTCGGAAGAAGTCGCATTGTCTAATGCTGTGAGTGGTTATATTGAACGCATCAAGCAGCATGACGATTTTCCGTCTTTCAATGGGTTTTATGAATTTGTACAAGGGGACTATAGAAAGGTATTGGAAGATAAAAAGGTACGAGAAAAAGACTTTGATATTGACAACTTCTTAAATGTATTAGAACCCTATTACAAGGGCGGAGAATATGATTATCTGCTAAACTCAGAGAAGCAACTTGACTTACTTAGTAAGCGATTTATTGTTTTCGAAATAGATGCCATCAAGGATCACAAAATCCTTTTTCCCATTGTGACGATCATCATTATGGAGGTTTTTATCAATAAGATGCGTCGCTTGAAAGGAGTACGAAAACTAATTCTGATTGAAGAAGCTTGGAAAGCGATTGCGAAAGAGGGAATGGCAGAGTACATCAAATACCTTTTTAAAACGGTACGGAAGTTTTTTGGAGAAGCGATTGTAGTAACCCAAGAAGTAGATGATATTATTCAGTCACCTATTGTGAAAGAAAGTATCATTAATAATTCAGATTGTAAAATACTCCTTGACCAACGGAAGTACATGAACAAATTTGATGATATCCAAGCGATGCTTGGTCTAACCGAGAAAGAAAAAGCGCAGGTACTTTCAATCAATATGAATAATGATCCTAAAAGATTATACAAAGAAGTCTGGATTGGGCTAGGGGGAACGCATTCTGCAGTATATGCCACAGAAGTGAGTCTTGAAGAATATTTAGCCTATACCACAGAAGAAACCGAAAAGTTAGAAGTGATGCGTCTTGCGGGAGAACTGGATGGAAATGTAGAACAGGCCATTAAAAGGTTAGCTCTTGAGAAAAGAGAAAAAGAAAACAAATAGTAAAAATTTAAAAACGAATAAAAATGAAAAATTTAAAAATTAAGGTGTGCATGGTAATTTTATTTGCTGTCATGCCGACTGCTAAAGCACAGTGGGTGGTAACAGATCCAACCAATTTGGCTCAAGGAATAGTCAATTCAGCGAGACAGATTATACAAACTTCAACCACAGCGACTAACATGATTAACAACTTTAAAGAAGTCCAAAAAGTATATAATCAAGGAAAAGAATATTATGACAAGCTAAAGGCTGTAAATAACCTAGTAAAGGATGCTCGAAAAGTACAGCAGACCGTATTACTTGTTGGTGATGTATCTGAGATGTATGTAAGTAATTTTGGGAAAATGTTGAACGATCCTAATTTTAATGAACAAGAATTAACGGCTATTGCTAATGGGTATTCCATATTGTTAAATGAAAGTACCGAACTTCTGAAAGAGCTAAAGCAAATTGTAAGCACTTCCAGCTTGTCGCTTACTGATAAGGAGCGAATGGATATTATTGATCGTGTTTATCTAAAAGTAAAAGAGTACCACAATTTGGTTCGTTATTTTACCAATAAAAATATTTCGGTTAGTTATCTGCGAGCTAAGAAAGCAAACGCTAGTAAAAGAGTTTTGGAGCTTTATGGAAATGCTAACCAAAAATACTGGTAACCATGGAATTTAGTAATCTTCACCAAGTACTGCGTTCGCTCTATGACGAGATGCTACCACTATCAGCAGATATGGCAGCAGTAGCAAAAGGATTGGCTGGATTGGGAGCTTTGTTTTATGTAGCGTTAAAAGTGTGGCAGGCACTCAGTAGTGCAGAACCGATAGACGTATATCCGCTACTTAGGCCATTTGCATTAGGCCTCTGCATTATGTTTTTTCCAACGATCGTTTTAGGAACGCTTAATGGGGTGCTTAGTCCAATTGTAAAAGGAACACATAGTATTTTAGAAAACCAAGTATTGGATTTAAATGCCCTACAACAGCAGAAAGACCAATTAGAAAGAGAGGCTATGTTGCGCAATCCTGAGACAGCTTATTTGGTTTCAAATGAAGAATTTGATAAGAAATTGGATGAAATAGGTTGGTCACCTGCTGATTTAGCAACCATATCGGGGATGTATATTGAAAGAGAAATGTATAGTATCAAGAAAATGATTCGCGATAGTTTTCGAGAATTTTTAGAAGTGCTTTTTCAAGCTGCTGCACTGGTCATTGACACGATACGAACTTTCTTCTTGATTGTGCTATCAATATTGGGGCCTATAGCATTTGCTATTTCAGTCTGGGATGGGTTTCAGTCCACATTGACGCAGTGGTTTACTCGATACATTAGTGTATATCTCTGGTTGCCAGTCTCTGACCTTTTCAGCTCGATGTTGTCCAAGATCCAATCGTTAATACTGCAAAAGGATATTGACAGTTTATCCGATCCTAATTTTATTCCAGATTCATCCAGTACAGTGTATATCATCTTTATGATTATTGGCATCATTGGATATTTTACAATTCCTACGGTGACTGGGTGGATTATTCAGGCAGGGGGAGCAGGAAACTTTGTTCGTAATATAAATCAAACTAGCGCTAAAACTGGAAATATTGTAGGAGCTGGTACGGGAGCAGTTACTGGAAATATTGGGGGGAGATTAATGAAGTAACAATTTAAAATTAAAGTAAAATGGAATTTAAAATATTAAGAAATATCGAAAATAGCTTTAAACAAATCAGACTGTATGCCATAGTATTTGCAGTACTATGTGTTGGAGTAGCAGGATATGCAATTTGGGAATCGTATCGGTTTGCAGAATTGCAGCGTCAAAAGGTTTATGTGTTGGATAATGGTAAATCATTAATGCTAGCGCTGGCGCAAGACGCTTCAATCAATCGTCCTGTAGAAGCTCGGGAACACATACGTCGATTTCATGAGCTTTTCTTTACACAGGCACCAGACAAGAGTGCTATAGAAAATAATATGAAAAGAGCATTTAATCTAGCAGACAAAAGCGCTTTTGATTATTACAAAGACTTAGCTGAAAAGGGGTATTACAATCGGATTATTTCAGGTAATGTTCAACAGCGCCTTGAAGTAGATAGTGTGGTATGCAACTTCGAAACCTATCCTTATGCTGTAAAAACCTATGCTAAGCAGTTCATCATTCGCTCTAGTAATGTAACCAAACGCAATTTAGTTACCTCCTGTTACCTTGTGAATTCCGTTCGTTCGGATAATAATCCGCAAGGCTTCAATATAGAAAAGTTTACTGTGCTGCAGAATAATGATCTAGAAATTATTGAACGTTAAAATAAACCAAGATGGAAAATCTTCGAACAAATATTGACTTATGGTTAATAAAGATTGATGTACGCTGGAGAGCACTTCCTCTTCAAAAACAGTACAAGTACATTCTGTATTCTTTTATCAGTTATTTGATTCTTACTGTAGTTGTTACACTTAGCGTTTGGTTTGAAACCGGAAAACACAGCAGTAAGCTGGATGAGGAGCGTATTGAAAACGCTCTTCTCAAAAAGAACGAATCCACAGCATCGTTACGGGATTCCTTGTTGTTAATTATAAAAAACAGAAAACATGAAAGAAAGTGAAAACAAAAAAAATACAGTCTTGGTTACGGATGGTAGCTTAGATAAAAGTACAGATATAGCGCGAGAATCTTCAGATAATAATGTAGAAAAATTTAAAAAGCCAATCCTGTTTGCGTTGATGGGTATAGTATTTCTTGGTTGTATGTATCTACTATTCAAACCATCGGAAAACATAAGAAAGACAGAAGATGTAGGTCTCAATGATTCCGTTCCTCAGGCTTCTACTATCGGTTTACAGAATGATAAACAAAAAGCCTATGAACAGGAAATAGTGGAACAAAAAAATCGAGAAAAACAAAATGCGCTAACCTCTCTTTCTGATTACTGGAATGAGGGGACCACAGAAGAATCATTGCAAGATGTTCCTGAAACAGAAAAAGAAACCAATACTAATACTTCGCTGAATAGTTATCGCAATGCACAAAATACATTGGGCAGTTTTTACAATAATGATAAATCTGAAACGCAGGAATTACGCAAACAATTAGATGAGGTAAAAAAAGAGTTAGCAAGAAAGGAAGAAACACCTACCAATATTGTTGACAATCAATTGGAGTTAATGGAGAAGTCATATCAGATGGCGGCTAAATATTTGCCAGTCAATAAGACTTCAACGGAACAATTAAATGAAAAGACAATGGCTGTTTCTACTGCTTCAACCGAAAAGGAATCTTTTATTTCATTTATTCCTGCTCGCAAAAGTGCGGTATCTTCATTGCATAGAGATCTTCCTGACAGTACTTTTATAGCCAATTGGAGCGAAAGTCGTAATCGAGGATTTTACACTGCAGGGAAAATCGAAAAGGAGACACAGCTCAAAAATAGTATTCGAGCAGTTATCCAAACCACACAGTTAGTATCAGTGGAAAGTAGTGTTCGTTTGCGTTTATTAGAGCCTGCCAAAATGCAAAATCATATTATTCCGCAAGGAACAGTGTTGACGGCAAATTCAAAATTTAATCAAGGAAGGCTCCAAATGAAAATTACTTCTATTGAGTTGGATGGTACTATCCTCCCTGTTGATCTTACTATCTATGGATTAGATGGACAACAAGGATTATTTGTACCCTATTCTCCCGAAATGAGCGCTCTAAAAGAAATGGCTGCCAATATGGGACAAACTTCAGGAAGCAGTATTATGCTTTCAAGTTCCCCAGGACAGCAGATAGCTGGCGATTTGAGCCGTGGCCTTGTGCAGGGCATTTCAGGTTATTTTTCAAAAAAAATGAAAACTCCAAAAGTCACTTTGAAGGCAGGCCTTCAAGTGTTTCTAGTGTCAAAAAAATAATTATTCACTTTAATAAAAAATTTAAATATGAAAACTATAAAAAAAAACATGGTAATAGTACTGGTCTTATTTTTAGGATACAGTATGGAATCAGAAGGGCAAGTGACTGTTACTAATACCCAAAAATTGGACTTAGAAAAAATAGATCCGTACCCGATAGAGGTAACTTATAGTAAAACGTCGCATCTACTCTTTCCTTCTGCAATACGATACGTAGATTTAGGAAGTGACTATTTGATTGCAAGCAAAGCAGAAGATGCAGAAAATGTGTTAAGAGTAAAAGCTTCAGTCCGTAATTTCGATGAGGAAACAAACTTTTCTGTAATTACCGAAGACGGGCATTTTTATAATTTCAATGTGCTCTATAATTCTTGTCCTATGATTATAAATTATAATCTTTTGGAAATGCAGAAAGGGATAAATAGAGAGCATAGAAATGATATCCTATTTGAGGAACTCGGAAAAAATTCGCCTTCACTGGTAGACGATTTAATGGGAAAGATATACAAAAAAGACAAACGTTTAATAAAGAATAAGGGTGCTAGTAGTTATGGTGTCAAGTTCATATTGAAAGGAATCTATGTAGATGATGGCAAGTTCTATTTCCATACTCAAGTTACTAATTGCAGTTATGTCTCTTTCCTTGTCGATTTTGTTACTTTCAAAGTAGTTGATAAAAAGCTAGCCAAACGTACGGTTATACAAGAAATGACGTTGAATCCACTAAGAATTTACAAACCATTGGACGAAATTAAAGGTAAAACGGTAGAGCGAAATATATTTTTATTGGATCAATTTACTATTGCCGATGACAAAGTACTCCTGATAGAAATTTATGAGAAAAATGGAGCGAGACATCAGTTGATAAAACTTAAAAATTCAGATTTACTCAAAGCAATACTGATAAAAGATAGGAAGTTTCATAATTAAAATTGGTTCTTTATAAAGGAGGTATTTGAGGATAATTCTCTCATAGTATTCAAAATATAATAATGGGAAAATAGGCTGTTTCACGACTTGTGATATAGCCTATTTTTGTTGGGTATATTACAGTGTTTTTTTAACTGTTTATAAATAAGTACGCAACTTACTGATTTATAAATAGTAATTTCCGTACTGATGAGGTAGTTTTTAGTAAATTTAAAATTTAAAAAAATCAAATTATGAATCCAACAATGGTTTTAAGTGGTTTTGGTATTCGTTATTGGATAAACAGAAGAAAATTTTACAGAAGAAGTCCTTTGGGAGCGGAAAGTTTTTCAAGTTATGAAAAATCAGTCTTTATTTCATTTTTGGAACGTACAGGAAAATGGATTGCTTATATTCTGATTATTTTTGGACTACTTTTATTATGGAGTTATTCAAAACAACAGAAAGATAACAAAGTGCTAATTCAAAAAGAAGTTCCATTTAAACACGATCAAAATCCAAAATAATAAAGTGGCATTCTTTTGCTTCTTTTCTTTTGTCACTTATGTGGAAAGAAAAGAAGTCCAGTAAAAAAAAATAGGATACTGACTATCCTAACCAATAATCACGAGCTTTTTGGTAAAATATAAAGAGCAATGAGAATCTGTGCGATTGTTGTTTTACCAAAATGGTTGTATCATTTCCCGCAAAAAGACTTTCCCGACCATTGGAAGGGAGTGTCTTTTTGCATCCAGACTTTGAAGTAATGCAACCGGAATAGGTTGTGCCCTAAAATCTTTAAGATTTAGAAAAAAACTTTATTCTGAAAAATAATAGAAATTGTTAAAATAGGCGACTACTTTTGTGAGTAGTCGCCTTTAATTTTAAAGCCTTTTTAATTGAAGTTGAAAACGTCAGTACCATTTTTTTGAAATGAGGTACAGATTTCAAAAGCCTTTTGCGATTTTGATTGTGCAGTACCTCCCAAAATAATAGATTGTAATTTTGCTTCATTGTTCTTATAGCTACGTACATTTTGGTAGTAGCCTGTAACTGCGTTATAAGCTCCAAACAAAGTGCCTTTTGTCGTTTCCATTTGTTGTGAGTCGCTCGTCATAGCATAGGCAAAGGCATCCTCAACCGTATTTTTAAAAACGGTTGATATTTCGTCCTCATTTCCGTTTTTAATATGCTGTAAGGTTTCCTTGTTGGGACATAGTGCTAATTGTATCAATTTTTTAACCTCGTTGTCCTTTACTCTTACTTTTGACCATTCATTAAAAATTCCCTCTAGTTGATTACTAAATTCGTTTGCTAATCCCATTACTTTATGCGCATTCTCCAAACGTTGTTTTGCTCCCGAAGTATGGCGGATGCGTACCACGTTGCTCATATTTCGAAGTGAAGCGTTTAGTGTATTTTGGCATACAATTCTAACAGGTGTAAAAGCTGCCGTAATACTTCCGCTACCATCGTGTGAAGTAGTGAGGAAAATATATTTTTCTGTAACATCATCACCAGTACCCACACGAATATAGTCAGGTAATTTTGCTGTAATAAAAATGCGTTCTCCATTTCCTAAAGCGCCTGCAGTCTCGTACATAATTCCATCTGTACCACCTACAATAGCATCAAAGAAACGAAATGCTTCACGATTTTGTACAATATGATACTCTTTACCGACTACACCCAAAACAGTATTGTTATCGGTACGGGTAGTAGCAAAATAATTAGGCACTTTTAGTTCATTGTCCCTAATTTCTAAACTGTCAGTAGGATCAATTATGTTTGATACCTTGGAATAAAGAGGACTTTTTATAACTTCATAGTCAAGTCCTGCGTTGTTAATAGCTTCTGCACTTGTCGGATAGTCTGATACTATTTGACCTAAACCGTGCCAAGCTTTTTGTTGTACGCTAAAAAATGAATAACGTCCCGTTCTTTCGTTGAAATTTAAATTGTGTGCCATGATATTAAAATTTTAAAAGTTGAAAAAATTATTATATGTTTAGAGTTAAAAGGGTAAATCCTCAGCAGGTTCTGGTGTGATGATCTTTGTATTATCCTGCTCTGTAAACCCTTGTGTAAATTCAATTTTCTTACTGCCTCCGTGCAATTTTATAGTCGAAGTATGAAAAGTCAAACGTGATTTTAATTCTCCGCTACTAGCTGTCCAGGCTCTTGCACTTACTCTACCTGTAAGCTCAACTAAAGCGCCTTTGGTGAGTATTTTTGCAACATTTGGACTTATCCAGTAGGAGCAATCAAAATAGCTTGTTTGCTCTACACGTTCGCCTTGTTTATTTTTGTAGCTATCATTGATGGCTAGAGAAAAATTCACTACTTGCTTGTCTTGCGCGGTTCTGTGTACTTCCGCATCCTTTGTTAATCTTCCGATGATGTTCATGATTTTTTATTTTTAGGGTTATTTTTTTTAATTAATTTATTCGGTAATGAGAGGAGGAGCTGTTTTGTTTCACTCTAATTCCAATGTAAATGGTATTAAATTTCATTGTTGACATTTTTTTTATTCGTCCAAAGAGTCGGAGTATGCTATGTTTCGTTTCGAGAGCATAAAAGGTTAGTGTTTAGCAAAAACAAGGTTTTATCAAATAAATACTATTCGCCGCGGCGGATGGAGATTTTTTGATAAACCCGCAGGGCTTGACCTTTTTTTTGCGTTAAAAACACTAGTATACCTTTGCTCTTGAAATGGGACAATTAGCATACTGGCTTTTGAATATAGATAGGATGGAAGCAAGGTTGTAAAGCGTATTATGTTTTATTGTAAAGAAAGAAGGTAATCACTAGAAATATTGTCTGATGGTTTTAATCGGCTTATAGTTTGAAGTAATGATATGGCTATTAAAGCCATGGAAAAGGATCTTGAAAATTATACGTAGGTAGCAACTTCAATTTTCAAGATTCTTTTATTGAGTATTCTTAAAGCTCTTTTATACTGTAGCATAGCGAAAGTATAAATGTGCTTTGCGGATTGTGCTGCGGACAAAAAGCCCAGGGTTCTTAAAGTCTGAGCTGAATTTTAAAATTATGCAAATAATGCATTGTCAAAGGATATTTATCCACAAGAAAGAGAAGTATATTCATTAGTACTAAGTACTGAACGGGACAATTTATATAGATTGTTTATTTATTGAGTTAATTTATTTAGTCCTCAAGTTTAGAAAAGGAAATAGTGAAATAGTAGGAGTGATAGAAATGTAATAAATTTAAATTTCCGATGGAAATAGATAATTTATTTAGACGAGTTACCAATTACAAACAAAATGATACATCGACTGATGTTAAATGCCACTAGTAGTCAAAAAGAGCCTTGACATGACATTCCCATTCGATTTACTGGCCTTGCTGTTAAATTTATTTATGTGTGCGTTCATATAAAATTCACAAAGTAAAAATAAAATTCATTTTCATAAAGAGCAAAGGAGGTAAATAATGGAACAGGAAGACAAGAGCTTGATTGATGGAAAGATAGAGGAGTTAAAGTTTGATATTGAGAAGCTAAATGAACAGAAATTCGTAAATTTACTGATTGAAATTATTGTTTCTATTACATTAAATGAATTAAATGAAAAGAGCGATTAGATACTTAAGATTTAGTCAGTTGGGACAAAGTAATGGTTCCATTGAAAGACAGGAGCTTTATACGGATCAATGGTTGAAATTTAACAATGTTGAATTAACAGATACTTTTATTGATCGAGGGAGAAGTGCTAAGACATTTGATAGACCAGACTTTATTAAACTTCAAGAGTTTATTAGTAAACATTTTAAAACTGTGGACTATCTTTTGGTAGATCAAATGGACAGATTTAGTAGGGATGCTGGAGAAGCAATGAGTATGGTAAAGATGCTTCAGCGAAAATACAATATTCAGGTCGTCAGTGTAACCGAAGGAATTACGTTCGACTATGATACTCCAGGAAGTTTTTTCAGAGCGGGATTACAACTATTGCTTGCTGAAGAGGATAATATTAACAGGAGTATTAAAATTAGGGGAGGACTCTATACTGCTAGAGCAAAAGAAGGCCGTTACATCGGAATTAAACCACCTTATGGTTATATAAAGTTTGGCGAAGGAAAGGAACGAAAATTAATTATTGAAGAAACAGAAGCAAAGGTTGTCAAGTTTATGTATGATGCTTATTTACATGATACACCACTTTATATAATTAAAGGACAAGTATTTAAATTAGGATTTAAAGCAAGAGGAAATACGGCTGTTGAAAGAGTATTGACTAATCCTGTGTATGCAGGTATGTTGCAGGTTCAGGGATATAAAGAGTATCCCGGGGGAATTTTTCCAGCTATACACGAAGCTATTATTGATAAAACTACTTGGCAATTGGTGCAAAATAAGATGAAAAAGCCTGAAAAAGTTAGAGCAATATTAGATGAAAATTTACCACTTCGCGGAATCTTAAAATGTCATTGCGGAAACCTACTCACAGGTGCTCCATCAAGAGGGAAATCAGGCAAGTATTTTAATTATTATAAGTGTAAGACTTCAAAGCATAATAATATAAGTGCAATAAAAGCCCATACACAGCTTGCTGAAATATTAGAATTAATGAGTCTCCCAGAAAATACTTTGTCTGAAATAAAAAAGTCTTCTAGTGTGGCAATAGAAGAAAATTTAAAATCTAACAAACTGATAATAGAACAAAAGAAACTTTTGCTAGAAGAGACTCAAGAAAAGATGTTTTCTGTAGAAGAAAAGTGGATTAAAAATGAGATTTCAAAAGATACTTATGATAGATGGTATGCTACTTATAGCAGTACTATCCATTCCTGCAAAGATGCAATTGAGCGTTTAAGTAAAGTTGAAACACATGCATTCAAAATTTTACATAAAAAATTACACTTACTCGGAGATCTAAAATCTATATATGATAATGCAAATATTATCCAAAAAAGGGAATTTGTCAAATTGGTGTTCGACAGCAATTTATACTATCAGGAAGGTGTCTATCGAACACCTACCATGATACCGATAATGTCTCGGAATCACCTGTTAATGCAGGAAAAAGGCTTGTTGATTTACCATAAAAAAAGGGATGATTTTCCAATCATCCCATCCAGTGGAGTCGCCGAGAATCGAACTCGGGTCCAAACAAGCAACTAAAAAGCTTTCTACGCGTTTATTTCCTGATTGAGTTTTCGATAGTGTGCTAGGCCAGAAACAGCCACACGCTACTTATCTTCTTAATTTTGAAATCCACCCGAAGCTCATGGAAATCTAGGTTTATTTTTACGGTTCTCCTAAACTGAACGCCACAAACCAAGGCTTTCAAGGAGAATCCAGCTTTCCTATCTGATAGGAACGTGGCTTAATCGTACTATAATTCGGATTATGCAGCTAAAGCGTAGTTATTTTCGCCGTGTAAAATGGTAAGATCTTATATTTACGAGCAAGGTCTCAATGCTCGACGTGCTTACTTATCAATTCGACTTGCTGTCAAAACCAGTCGACCCCATTATTTAATTTCAAAATTTAAACTTGAATTTTGAGTTTGCAAATATACACTTTTAAAGTTGAATTTGTATCGCTAAACTTTAAAGACAGTGTCAAAAATCATACCTTTTTTATTCGTCTCGTAATTTGAAAGGATAATCTCCAAATAAGACGGCTAATTTCCGAACGTCATACGTTTTGCGTGTAAATTTATTAGATAAAGCGATTATAGTGACGCCTTCTTTTCGCAAAGTAATAAAGGATGAGGTGTTTCCATGCCACCAACCATTATGAAAATAAAAATTTTGTCCCGTTTCCCAATTCACCATTCGGATTCCAAGACCATAATTTTTGGTTCCTTTGCGTTCGTTGCTGTATCCTTTATATACCATAGCTTGCAATGCTGGTGTTAAAAAAGTAGCACTGCTTCTTGCTCTATCAAATTTTAATAAATCTCTAGGTGTGCTATAGATATTCTTATCGCCATAAACAGCATCTAGATAGTCTTTTCCTATCTCTACTTTATTTCCTTTATAGGACGTGACAGCAGAATCTTTATCCTTATCATAATCAAAAACATACGTGTTTTTCATTCCTAAGGGATCAAAAATGATTTGTTTCATGGCCTCTTTGAACGGAAGTTTTGTGATTTTTTCTACTATTAAGGCTAACATGGCATAATTAGTATTGCAGTAACTAAAACGGGTGTCAGTTTTGAACTCCAGACCAATATCTTTGGTTGCCATAATCGTAAGGATATCCTGATTGGTCAGTATATTGTGCCGATCCCAAACCGTTTTATCACGATCTGTAAAATAGGCATAATTGCGCATGCCGCTTCTGTGATTGAGTAATGTTTTTATGGTAACATCTGGATAAGGAAATTCCTTGAGAATGGTGTTGACCTTTTGATCTAGTTCGATTCTTTTGGCATTGACTAATTTCAAAATAGCAGTAGCTGTAATGACTTTACTAACTGATGCAAGATGCAGTGGTGTGGTCTTAGTAATTTCTATCTTATCTCTAAAATTAGCGTACCCTTCGTATTTTTCATAAATAATCTGACCGTTTTTTGCTACCAGAAAACTGCCATTTGCACTATTATTTGGCCAATTTTTTTTGTAAAAAGAGTCAATCTCCTGCTTTTTTGAATTGATATACGCGGCAGTGAGCTTGGGCTCCGGTTTAGATAAAGGCTTCATTTTAGGCAATGTACTCTTTGGGAGTTGCGCATCATTTAATTCCACTTTCTTTTTCTCTTTGGCGCAAGAGCTTAATATCACAAGGAGCAGGAATATATGTAGTATATTTGTTTTTTTTATAAAATTCATTTCTGTAGTGCTAGAAGGGCAAATATATAGAATCAATGTGTTTTGATTCCCTGTTTTTTTAAACCTTAACACTATTTTACCAGATGCTTTTGATTACAATTACTGTATTATTATGTGCGTCAGTGGATAGTGGGATTGCGAATTATAGATTTTACTGAAAAAAAAATTCAATTTCGTTTAAATTGTTATATTTGTAACAAATAAACACGATAAAGTTATATTAAATAAATTTTAAAGCGCACAAGAGATATGAAATTTGGAATTTTAAAAGAACGAAAAAATCCGCCTGACAGGAGAGTTGTTTTCTCACCAAATGCATTAACAAAGTTAAAACAGCAATATCAAAATGTTTCCGTAATGGTAGAACGTTCTGATATTAGGATTTTCACCGATTCTGAATATGAAAATCTTGGAATTGAAGTTACCGCTGATATCAGTGATTGTGATGTACTGTTTGGAGTGAAAGAAGTACCGGTAGAAAATTTAATTCCTAATAAAACATATTTTTTCTTTTCCCATACCATCAAAAGACAACCCTACAATAGAAAATTGTTGCAAGC
Source organism: Flavobacterium xanthum (assembly GCF_900142695.1). Lineage (GTDB taxonomy): Bacteria > Bacteroidota > Bacteroidia > Flavobacteriales > Flavobacteriaceae > Flavobacterium > Flavobacterium xanthum. The sequence goes on from NZ_FRBU01000012.1 coordinate 35,582, forward strand.
AATATTAGCCAATAACATTGATTTGTACGACTATGAAACTATTGTAGATGGAGAAAACCGCAGATTAATTGGTTTTGGAAGATACGCTGGAATTGTGGGCGCTTACAATAGTATTCGGGCTTTTGGAATAAAATTTGAATTGTTTAAATTACCAAAAGCAGAAACTCTTTCAGATAAAGAGGCCCTGATTGCTCATTTGAAAAGATTAGTATTACCGCCTTTAAAATTTGTGATTACTGGAACGGGTAAAGTTGGTAATGGAGCTAAAGAAGTTTTAGATGCGATAAAAATAAAGGAAGTATCCATTGAAAATTATTTGACAAAAAATTATTCGCAACCAGTTTACACCCAAATTGATGTATTGGAATACAACAAGCGCAAGGACGGACAGGTTTTAGACTTTACTGATTTTTATCAAAATCCAAAGGATTACATGTCTGATTTTGAAAAATTTACTAAAGTGTCTGACATCTATATCACAGGACATTTTTATGGTAATGATGCTCCAGTAATTCTTACCCAAGAAATGCTGAAAGCGAATGATTGCAAGATTAAAGTGGTTGCCGATGTCTCTTGTGATGTGAATGGTCCTATCGCTTGCACACTACGATCCTCTTCGATTGCAGAACCTTTGTATGGCTATTTACCTAACGAACATCAAGAATCAGATGTTTTTCATCCTGCAGCAATTGTTGTCATGGCCGTGGATAATTTACCATGCGAACTGCCAAAAGATGCTAGTGAAGGATTTGGTGAAATGTTCTTAGAACACGTAATTCCAGCATTTTTTAACGAAGATAAAGACGGGATTCTGAAAAGAGCTAAAATTACTGAGAATGGTAAATTGACTCCAAGATTTAGTTATTTGCAAGATTATGTAGATGGGAAATAAGTATCTTTTTTAAAATAAATTATAAAACCTGCCCTTCAAAGTTGCAGGTTTTTTTTATGGTTCCAAAGGAGTAAACTATTTTTCGTTTTTCAAACATTATAAATCTATTAACACCAGAGAATTTTAGGCTCGATAGGAAATGATTATTTTTGTTAAAATTTGAAATTAATAATGAAAAAAAACATTCCAATTTCCATATTAGAATTAGCCATAATTACTCAAGATAGCGATGCAAAGGATACTTTTCAAAAAACAACAGCACTAGCGCAACTTGCTGACAGTCTAGGATACAATAGATTTTGGTTGGCTGAACATCATAATATGGCTCATGTAGCCAGTACCGCTACGGTTGTACTCATAGGTTATATTGCCAGTAAAACTCAGAATATTAGAGTAGGTTCTGGCGGCATCATGTTGCCTAACCACGCTCCATTAATTGTTGCTGAACAGTTTGGCACACTGGAGATTTTGTATCCAAATCGTATTGATTTAGGTTTAGGAAGAGCGCCAGGAACCGATGGATTAACCGCGCAAGCCATTCGCAAAGATTTTTTCGAACAGTCACAGCGCTTTCCTCAAAATGTTGCTGCTCTTCAGGATTTTTTCTCAAATGATAATGCGAATGCACAGGTTAGAGCCTTTCCTGCAGAAGGAACTGATGTCCCTATTTGGATTTTAGGTTCTAGTATGGATAGTGCTGCTTTGGCTGCAGCCAATGGATTGCCATATGCTTTTGCTGGACATTTTGCCCCCAAACAGATGGTGCAAGCGTTTCAATTTTATCGTGAAAATTTTCAAGCTTCAAAATATTTAGACAAACCCAAAATGATGGCCTGCGCCAATGCAATTGTAGCTGACACAGATGAAGAAGCTCAAAGGTTATCCACTAGCTTGACCCAAATGTTTCTGAACTTGATTCGGAATGATAGAAAACCATTGCAGCCGCCAGTAGATTCTTTGGATGGAATTATGACGGAAGAAGAACACTTTCATGTGAACCAAATGACATCTTGTTCCTTTATTGGAAGCAAAAAGAAAGTAGAAATCGAATTAAGACAGTTTATAGACTACACGCAAATTGATGAATTGATGATTACCACTCCCATTTTCAATCACGATGATAAATTGAAAAGCATACAATTAATGAAAGAGGTTATCGATACCATATAAATTCACTATAAAGATTCTGACTTGTAAAATGGAGTCCCATTATTACTATTTTTTTGTTAGCTATGACAGGCAAAATGCTCTACTTCATTTAATTCAATTCTAAATGTAGCACTAACTAGTGTGTTTTAAACATGTGGTTATTGCTAATTTGAAATTGTTTAAAACGTTAAAATATGTACCCCTGAAAATAGACATTCCAACAAAGCAAGGCTTTGACTTGAATGTAAATTTCACTTTTAATGCCAAATTATTTTGCTACAAATAAACCTTTGTAATTTGACCAATGACTAATTATTAAAAAGATATTACCAAAAAACACAAATAAGGCGACTGGTAGATTTTCTGGAGTTAAAAAAAAATTAATCAGCAAGATATTTAATGTGACTGGCAAAATGATAAGGTTCGCGAGGGTTACATAGCGACCGGTTATAAAAGAGAGTCCGCATAGGAACTCTAAAGATTTAGCCAAAGGAATTAAATAAGTAGATGCCATTAAACCAACATTAAAAGCTTTAAAATTACCAGTAGTTTCGGCTTCAGGTGCAAGGTGCAGAAAAAAACTAACGGAGGTATAAAGGAATAAGATTCCTAATAAAGATCGAATAATAAGGATTGCAATTTTCATACTATATGGTTTTTATTGGTTACATATAAGAGAATTATCATAATGGGTTTGCAATTTTTATCCTATTTGCAATTTCCCATCCGTGCCCATTTAAAGTTGCAAAATTAGTAGTGTTAAACCACTGTTGAGCTGCTGGTTCCTATTCGTGAATTATAGTCTGATACAATCCTACAAGTTGTTTTTTTATCCGTAAATTGTGGATTGAAGTAAAATTCTATTAGTGTAAAAAATCAATTGCTTTTTTGTTCCTGAAGGTCTGAAGGTCTGATTTTTTCTGACACTTTAAAAAGATTAATTAAAAGCCTGAAAAAACCAAAATTGATTCTACTTTACCAAATTTACAAAAAAATAAGCTATTTTTAGTAAAATCAATTATTGAAGGTTTATTTTTTATTGTAATTTTGAATTTTAAATACCAATACTTTTTGAGAACTTCAATTTACAAGACCATTTCTGATCCAAAACTGTTTAAAGAACAGCTTTTATTATGGTCTCAACAGTTTCGAGAAATCATTTATTTGGACAGTAATGATTATCCACAAAATTATTCCAGTTATGATTGTGTTCTTGCTGTTGATGCATTAACATCCATTAAAACTGATTTTCACAATGCTTTTGAAGACTTGAAACAATACCAGCAAAGTACCAAAGACTGGCTTTTTGGCTATTTATCGTATGATTTAAAAAATGATATTGAGGAGTTACAATCTCATAATTTTGACGGATTAGAATTTCCCGATTTGTATTTCTTTCAGCCTAAAAAACTGTTTTTATTGAAAGGAAATGAACTCGAAATTCAATACCTCAATATGTGTGGTGATGAAGTGGAGGAAGATTTTGAAGAAATAAGTGTTCAGTATTCAGTGTTCAGTAATAAGGATTCACAAACAGCCATTCAACAACGAATTCGGAAAGAGAATTATCTTCAAAAAGTGGCTAAAATTTTGGAATACATTCATCGTGGGGACATCTATGAAGCCAATTTTTGCATGGAGTTTTTTGCCGAAAATGCAATCCTAGATCCTTTTAAAAAATTTATAAAACTTAACGAAATTTCTCAGCCTCCATTTGCTGTTTTTTTTAAAAATAATACACACTTTTTACTTTCGGCGACACCAGAACGCTATGTAAGGAAAGAAGGAGAACTGATTGTTTCGCAACCGATTAAAGGAACTTCAAAACGATTTTTAGACCCAATTGAAGATGAAAAATCAAAAAATGAATTGGCGGCAGATGCAAAAGAGAGATCAGAGAATATTATGATAACGGATTTAGTGCGAAACGACCTATCACGCACTGCACAAAAAGGATCTGTTGAAGTAAAAGAACTCTGTAAAATTTATTCTTTTATGCAAGTGCACCAGATGATCTCAACTGTTATTTCAAAATTAGATGCGCAATATTCGGCTTTAGATGTTTTGAAAACAACTTTTCCAATGGGGAGTATGACTGGAGCACCAAAAATTTCGGTGATGAAAATCATTGAAGAACTTGAAGAAACAAAACGAGGTTTGTATAGTGGAGCAGTAGGGTATTTTACACCAAACGGAGATTTTGATTTTAATGTAGTTATTCGAAGTATTTTATACAATCAAGAAAAGAAATATGTTTCATTTTCTGTAGGAAGTGCCATTACTTCGCAGTCTATTCCTGAAAAAGAATACGAGGAATGTTTGCTAAAAGCAAAAGCAATGCGAGAGGTTTTAAGTTAAATCAAAAGGAATTAATTAAATTTGAATATGCTACAAAAATTTCAAAATCACCTGTTACATAATTTTCAGTTTCTACGCGGTAAAAAGATACTTATAGCTACTAGCGGTGGCAAAGATAGTATGGTGATGGTGCATTTGTTGCAGCACTTGGACTACGAAATAGGAATTGCACATTGTAACTTTCAACTTCGCGGAATAGAAAGTTTTGGAGATCAGAATTTTGTGCAGGAATATGCTTCCGCAAATAATATTTCAATTTTTATAACACAATTTGACACCAAAGCCTTCTCCGAAGATTATAAAATATCTACTCAAGTTGCGGCTCGCGAGCTGCGATACAATTGGTTTTATGAATTATTAGAAACTGAAAAATACGATTATATTCTTACCGCACATCATGCTGATGATAATTTAGAAACCTTTCTTATCAATCTGTCACGTGGTACTGGTTTAGAGGGATTAATAGGTATTCCAGAACAAAACGAAAAAGTAGTACGCCCACTTTTGGCATTTAGCCAAGAAGAAATGGAAGAATATGCGATTTTACATGGTATACAATGGCGTGAAGACAGCAGTAATGCCTCTGATAAGTACCTTCGCAATAAAATCCGCCATCATGTTGTTCCACTGTTAAAGGAATTGAATCCCAATTTCCTCTTATCGTTTCACAAAACACAAGGATATTTGCAACAAGCTCAGGATATGGTCGATGATGCGGCTATTATGGTGTATCAACAAGTTGCACAGCAAGATGGCGATACCATTTATTTTGATTTAAAGAAATTACAAAAGTTACCGAACTACAAATCGTATTTGTACCAATGGCTCAATGAATTTGGATTTAAAGCATGGGTTGATATTTATGATCTAGTCGATAGCCAATCGGGTAAATGTGTTTATTCTTCGGAGTACCGCTTGCTAAAAGATCGGGATTCCTTACTCTTGAGCCGCCTGAATGAGGAAGATGAAATTCAGGAGTATGCAATTTTAGAAAATCAAAAAGAAGTTAATATTCCCTTAAATCTTAGCTTTTGCAAAGTAGCGGACATCAGTATCGGTTCAAATAAAACTATATTTGTGGACGCTGATAAATTACACTATCCACTGGTTTTGCGCCATTGGAATGAAGGCGATCATTTTCAACCTTTTGGAATGGATGGCAAATCAAAAAAGATCAGTAAACTGTTTAAAGATGAAAAATTATCCTTGATTGAGAAAGAAAGTAAATGGCTTTTATGTTCCAATACTGAGATAGTTTGGGTAATAGGGCTTCGTCAGGATGAGCGCTTTAGAATAGACAACACAACAAAGAATATACTTAAAATACAATTAGAATAATGAAGAAACTACTATTTATACTTCTTGCTTTTTTGGCTTTTGCCAATGGAAATGCCCAGATTTTAGATCCAGCAAAATGGACTACTAAAATTGAAAAAAAATCCGAGACTAATTACATCCTAACCTTCAATACGGTTATAGAAAATGATTGGCATTTGTATTCGCAGTTTACTCCAGATGGTGGGCCATTACCATTAGAAATTATCTTCAAAAATCAGAAAGGGAATTTTACTTTAGTAGGTAAGGCTAAAGAAAGTAAAACAAGAACGGCCTATAATGACATATTTGAGGTTAACGAAACATTCTTTGAAAAGAAAGGTCAAATACAGCAAAAAATTACAATAACAAATCCGAAGCTTACGGAAATAAAAGTTGATTTTAATTATCAGGTTTGTAAAGATGTTTGTATTAATATAGAAAAGAGTTTCACGTTTACCATTCCTGCGGCTTCAAAAGCAGCAGAAATCGCTACTATACCAACAAATTTAACGACAATAGATTCAGCTAATGTTGACACTGTAGTTACAAATACAGATGCAAATAAAGAACAGGTTGTTACTCCTGAAAAAGTTCCTGTTCTGGATACGAAGCCTTCCAAACAAAGGGGATTGTGGTCTATTTTCTTCATTGCTTTTTTATCTGGATTTGCTGCATTGCTTACGCCATGCGTCTTCCCGATGATTCCTATGACGGTAAGTTTCTTTACGAAACAAAGTAAAACAAAGGCAAAAGGAATTAGAAATGCCATTATTTATGGAATTGCTATCATCTTCATTTATGTAGTTTTAGGATTCTTAGTGACGTGGATTTTTGGTGCCGATGCACTGAATGCGTTGTCGACCAATGTTTGGTTTAATATTATTTTCTTTGTTTTGTTAGTCACATTTGCGGCTTCATTTTTAGGTGCTTTTGAGATTATGCTGCCTAATTCTTGGGCAAATAAAGTAGATAATCAGGCCGATAGAGGCGGAATAATTGGAATTTTATTTATGGCTTTGGCACTTGCGATTGTATCTTTTTCATGTACCGGACCAATCGTAGGAACCCTTTTAGTCGAAGCTGCTTCTAAAGGCGGAATCGCACCTATTGTTGGAATGTTCGGATTTTCATTGGCTTTAGCCTTACCATTCATGTTATTTGCGATGTTCCCGGGTTGGTTGAATTCTTTACCAAAATCGGGTGGTTGGTTGAATACCGTTAAAGTAGTTTTAGGATTCTTAGAACTGGCATTGGCCTTCAAATTTTTGTCGAATGCAGATTTAGTATTACAGTTGCATTTCTTGGAAAGAGAAGTTTTCTTGGCCATCTGGATTGCTATTTTTGGAACATTGGCATTCTATCTTTTTGGAAAAATTACACTTCCACATGATAGTCCCATGACACATATTTCTGTGGGCCGATTGTCTTTTGGCTTAGTAGTTTTGGCTTTTACAATCTATTTAATTCCTGGTATATGGGGAGCGCCATTAAAATTAATTTCTGGTTTCCCACCACCAATGACTTATAGCGAAAGCCCTTATGGTGTAGGAAATTCAAAAGGCAGTTCAAACGCAACAGCTCAAATTTTGCCAGAAGGCGCACATTTAGGTCCGCATGACCTGATTGCTTTTGAAGATTATGAAAAAGGATTGGCCTACGCCAAATCAGTAAATAAGCCGATTTTGCTTGATTTTACAGGATATGCTTGCGTCAATTGTAGAAAAATGGAAGACTATGTTTGGTCCGATCCTGCGATTCTAAAAATATTACAAGCAGAAGTGGTGTTAATCTCTCTTTATGTTGATGACAAAAGAGAATTACCAAAAAGCGAACAATATGTATCCAAAGAAACGGGGAAAGAAATTGTAAGTATTGGAAATAAATGGAGTGATTTTCAAATTACCAAATTTAAAGCTAATGCGCAACCGTATTATATTATTTTAGACACGGAAGGCATCATGCTATCAGACAAGCCAGAAAGCTATAACTCAGATATAAATGCCTACAAAGGTTGGTTGAGAGAGGGAATTGATCGATTTGAAAAGGTAAAATAAAATCGATTGCCTGCACGCAAAAGGTAGGCTGAATTTAAACACGAATTGCATTAGTTTCCACAAATTGATTATTGGAAATTAGTGCAATTCGTGTTAGGAGTTGGTACATTAAGTAAAAAAAAATCGCACTACAAGTTACGATTTACAAAAAAAGTTGGAGACAATAGTATTTACTATTCGATAGTTTTTTCAATATAATCTGAATTTAAAAGGTATAAAGCGCCCATGTACCTAATTTTAAAAGCAACTAAATCTCCAATTTTATAAGTCTTTTTAGAATTTGAAATATCAATCACAAGCATATCAGAACTGGCATCTACAATAGTAATATCAGCATCATCCGATTCTAAATACTGTGGTTGCATGTCTAACAAACCAATGTCTAAGATGGCTCTTAAAGACGTAATACCTAAATCGGTGACATCATTCATAGAAAAAGAATTTCCGGCGACGTTCTCGCCTAATTCACCCGTAGGCGTATTGGGTTTTTCGGTGATTTCTATGATTTCAGCAAATAATTTGAAAACATCGTTATGCATTCCTTCCATGGTATCGCCCGTGAATAAATCTTTTCCAAAAAAGAGCGCTTCTCCTATTCGAAAATGATTAACAGCCATAGGACGGGCATTTTTAAGTATAAGCGGAATTGCCACGGAGGTTCCACCAGAGACAAACGGAATGCTTATATTGAATTTAGCTTCAATTAATTGCTTATATAAACTCAATTGAATGAGCTTGTCTTGCGTAGGCATTACACCGCTAAGGCAATTGAGATTAGTTCCTATTCCTGAAATCTCGATGTTTGGCATTTTTAAAATAGTACCGTAAAAAGCGATTAGCTCTTCACCCATAACACCTTCTCGAAGGTCACCCATTTCGATCATGATAATGACTTTATGAATCTTATTTTGCTTTACAGCTTCGTTAGAAAGCAATTGTATGGTGTAGATTTCAGTATTAAAACTGATGTCGGCATACTTAACAATACTTTCAATACTTCGTTTTGCTGGTGGTTTTATATAAACAGTTTGAATTTCTGGATCCAATGATTTGATTTTTTTTAAATTGCTCACTCTGGAATCATGAATTTCCCGAACTCCTAAAGCAATTATTTCTTTGAGATATATTTTATTTCCACATAAAAGTTTGGAAACTACGCCCCACTGGATATTTCTAGATTTAAAAATGTGATCCAGAAAGGCATAATTTTCTTCGAGTTTTTTGCGATATAATTTTATAAAGGCCATTATTCTATAATTTTACGTGGAATTGCTTTAGAAATCCGAGTTAATAATTCGTAATTAAGTTGGTTGCTGAAGTCACTAAATGAGGCTACAGAAACGGATAGCTCTTTTTGCGTACCAATCAGCATAACTTCATCTTCTTTTTTTGCTATATCGACATCAGTCACATCAACGGTCATCATATTCATATTTACGGAACCCACTACTATGCAGCGTTGGCCGTGGATCAGTACCCGTCCTTGGTTGCTTAAAGAGCGACTGTATCCATGACAGTAGCCAATGGGGATAACCGCAATTTTCATTTTCCTTTTAGCCATAAAACTGCTGCCATAACCTATGAAATCGCCAATATTGACTTTTTTAATACTCATGATCGTGCTTTTCCAACTGATAACGCGTTGCAGCGGGTCAATTTTGCTTTTTTTAGAGTTTAAATAGGTTACAAATACTTCTGGACTGGACCACAAGCCGTACTGCATTATTCCAATACGCACCATATCCATTCTCGTTTGCGGAAACATTATTGATGCTGCAGAACAAGCGGAATGTCTTATTTCAGGTTTCAGGTCATTTTTACAAAAGTATTGGTATATTTCTTCAAATTTCTTAATTTGCTTATCAACTCTGTAATAGTTGTCTATACTTTCCGCTCCGGCATAGTGTGTGCAAAGTCCTTTAAAAGTAAGCTGCTCTTTCCCTTTTTGTAAAAAAGAAATCACATGACTAAGCTCATTCTTGTCAAAACCAGTCCGGTTCATTCCAGTTTCAACTTCAATATGTAAAATCGCTTTTTTATTGAGTTTTTTTGCTGTTTTTGAAGCTTGTGTTAACCTGCTTTTATCAAAAACAAAAAATTCAACATTGTTTTTAATAACCCATTCCATATCTTCATCCTGAACAAGACCCATAACCATTACGGTCGCTTGATCTTGTAAGGCTTCTTTCACTACTTTCGCTTCTTGAACGTCAAATACTGAAAAATGGGTTACACCACACTGATGCGCCATAGTTACAAACTCTTCCGCGCCATGGCCATACGCATTTCCCTTTACAACCGAGGAAAGAACTACTTTTTTACCGAAAGTTTTTTTTAGAAAATCGATATTATTTTGATAGGCTGAACGGTTAAGTTCTATAAGTGAATTAGTATGCATTTGTAATTTCTTTACTGATTTGGTAAAAAATAGCCACTCCTGTTGCAATAATTTCATCTGGGAAATCATAATCAGGATTGTGTAAAGCAGGTGTGTTTATTCCAGATCCTAGACCAAACATAGCGCCAGGATACTGTTGTGTAAATAAACCAAAGTCTTCACCCCAAGTAAATGGTTTGTCTTTTTCAAGCAATGCAAAATTATTTATTTTTGCTGCTTTTTTGATTGCATCTACTGCCATCTTATTATTCTCATTGGCTTGAAAGCCCTGTGTCCATTTAATTTTACAACTCAAGTTATATTTATTTGCAATTGTTTGAGCTACATTTTCTAGCGTACCTTCTATTTTTCTCATTTGCGAATTGCTGTCACTCCGCACTGTAAAATGAACTTCTCCTGCGCCCGCAGAAACGCCATAGGCTTTTTTGCCCATTTTGGTGTAAATTGGAGTAATTAAGCAAAAGTCTTCTTGAGCAATATCGGCCTGAATAATTGCATTGAATTCCGTAATGATAGCGGCTATCGCCAAGGCAGGGTTAATTCCTTTTTCAGGTTCACCTGCATGGGAAGTCTTGCCTTTTAATTTAATTATGATACTATTGACAGCACAAGTAAAAGTATTGTTTTTAACTACAATTTGATGCATTTCATATCCAGGCAAATTATGCAAAGCAAATACATAGTCGGGTTGAAGTATAGCAAATTTTGGATCTAAATATACTTTTTGTGCTCCAGTGCCATCTTCCTCAGCAGGTTGAAATAGTAAAATTACATTCCCTGATACTGGTCGTTTTTGATGCAATTCTATGGCTAAACCGCATAAAATAGCGATATGACCGTCGTGTCCACATTTATGAGAAACTCCTTTGGACAGGGAGCGATGTTCAAAAATATTAATTTCTTCAATTGGTAAAGCATCTAATTCGCAGCGAAACAATATTGTTTTACCGGTTTTTGTACCTTTATAAATAGCAGCTACGCCAGTTTTTCCTATTTCCGTAATTACTTCATCAGGAGGATAATTTTCAAGGAAAGAAAGAACACGTTTTGCCGTGTGAATTTCTTGTCCTGAAACCTCAGGATGTTGGTGTAATTCCTTTCGTAAAAGAATGAGTGCGTTTGAATTTTCCATTTTGGTCTATTTTATGAGACGCATTTCTAAGTATTTGTTGGTAAAACCTAATTTTTCATATAATTTTTTAGCCGGATTATCAGGTTCTACATGTAGCGCAATATTTCCTTCAGCGATCGATATGGCTTTTTGCATTAATTGTTTTCCAAAACCTTTTCCGCGTTGACTATTGTCTACGGCGATATACACTAAAATATTTTCGGGAATAAAATCTTTCATTCCAGTATTGTTTAAGATCACAACACCTACAATTTTTTGTTCTTCGATACCAACTATGATGTTTCCTCCTTTACTGGGATTCATTACATAATCCATACATTTAGTAATATCCGCAACGGTATCGCCGTATTGTTCTAAATGAGCATAAAGAAATAAGGCTATAATTGGATTGGTATAAACGGCATCTTCTCCTGTTGTATCGTTAATTTGTTTGAATTCCATTTTGTCTTTCTTTTTTATTAGTATGATAAAGTGATAGTGTAACGAATAATAGTAGTGAAATGCTAATTCCGTAAATATTAGCATCTAAGTGCTCTGGTAATTTTATACCTAAAGGTAGTTTATTCTCGGTGACGATTAGTAAGATTGTGGTTGCACCTCCAAAAAGCATACTCCAAAAAGCAGCAATTGGATGACTTTTCTTCCAAAACAAAGCGCCTATTACTGGAATGAATAAGCCTGAAACCATAAAAGCATAGGAGTACAGCATGAGTTCCAATACATTTTGCATTTGTGAGGCCAATAAGATGGCGAAAAATCCAACTAATAAGGTTACAATTTGTGACAGTTGAAGTTCTCTTTTATGGCTCATTTCTTTTTTAGAAAATTTAGCGATAATATCAGTAACAATATTTCCAGAAGCAGCCATCAAGCAACTATCCGCAGTGGAAAGTATTGCTGAGAAATAAGAAGAAAGCATCAATCCCATGAGTCCTACTGGAAGTATAGTGGCTAATAAAATAGGCAATCCCATTTCGCTATCCATCGAAGCGGCATCGGTAATTCCGTTAAACATTCCTTTTGTTGCCGCCACTTTTGCCAGCATTCCCAGAATTACGCCCATAAAGGCCATTATCGGCCATTCAAAAACACCGGCAATCAGCCATGCTTTTTTCGCCTCTTTTTCGCCTTTGCTGGCATAAATTCTTTGGTACAAGGTCATTCCCACAAACCAAATAGGAATTATAGTGATGGACCAGTTTAATATTTGATACCATTTTACATTGGTCAGGGATAAATATTCGGGTGCTAAGGTAGTTTTGATTGCATCGTACCCTCCCACGGCAGTATAGGCAATAGGAATTCCGATGAAAACTAATCCTCCAATTAAGACTAACCATTGGATTGTATCGGTATATATAACTGCTTTCAATCCACCTATAGCGGTATAAATAACAGCTATAAGGCCCATAACTATTAAAGCCGTTTGTAGATTTAGTCCTTCTATGGTCGCGGAAGCTAATTTGGCTCCAGCCAAGACTTGAGAACTGGTAAATCCTATATATCCAATAGCCGAAATTATTCCCGCTAGCAAAGCGACTTTAGCGTTATAGAAATGGCCAAAAATTTGTGGAAAGGTAAAAAATTTATATTTATGTCCTAAAGTACTCACTTTTGGAATAAGATAAACTGCACTTAGCCAAGCTCCTAGTAATCCCGTAAATAACATCCAAGAACCGGAGATTCCCATAGTAAATCCCAGTCCGCCTAACCCAATTGAAAATCCACCACCAACATCTGTGGCCACTACCGATAAACCGATGTGCCAACTGCTCATATTTCTGCCGCTTACATAAAAATCTTCAGCAGTTTTATTCTTGTTGAAAAAATAAACGCCAACTCCTAGCATAGCAAGCATATAAACAACAAAGATTACATAATCTATTATGTGCATTTTATTAATTTTCGATTATTTAATAGCCTGTAAATGGAATTTTTCCAAGAGGCAAAGGATGCAGTAAACTGCATTAATATAAAGACGTTTTTTTCAGAATTAGTTCCGAAAGAAGAGATCTTGATTTTGGATTAAAAGTTCGTAAAATGAACAAATAGTAATCGCAAAACATAATTTGGTATTTTACAAAGATAGATTAAATTTACCCAAAATGCCCCATAAAAAGGTCTTTTCCAGTTTTTACATACTTTTATAGAGGCTTTTTTTTGTGTTTTTTATTAAAAATAAATCGATTTAAATTACATAAATAGCTGTTTTAAAGTGTTTTATAAAATATTTTTTATTTTTATTTCCAAAATATAAGATTTGCTTTTTAAATTTTACAAAAAAGGGATATTTCACTTCAAAAAAATATAAAGGAATAGTTTACAATTGAAATTTGAATGAAGATTTTCTTATTAAATTCTTTTATTTTAAATTGTAATTGATAGTAAGAAAGTTATTTATTTTTTACAAAATCCTAAATCAGGAGTAATCATTAAAAAAAAAAACGGTGAAGGATATTATATTCGAAGAGATTTTTTATCTTTAAAAACTATTTAAACTCAAAAAATACAGATGAAAAAACTATTAAGTATTTCTCTTCTTTTTATTGGTGTGATTCTTTTTGCCCAAGACAAAGCAGTAAATTATGTCGCTGATAATTACACTAAAAAGGAAGTACATATCAAGATGCGCGATGGAGCAGAATTGTTTACGGCTATTTATACTCCTAAGGATGTTTCTAAAAAATATCCAATTATAATGCAAAGAACCCCTTATAATTCTGGTCCTTATGGGGAAGGTCAATTCAAGAGAAGTATTTCTCCAAGTGAAACGATGATGAAAGAAGGATATATCGTCGTGTATCAAGATGTACGAGGCAGGTTCATGAGCGATGGATTATATGATAATATGCGAGGCTTTATTCCAAATAAAAAAGGGAAGTCAGCTATTGATGAAGCTTCAGATACGTATGATACAATTGATTGGCTGGTTAAAAATGTGGCCAATAACAACGGAAATGTTGGGACTTGGGGGATTTCATATCCTGGATTTTATGCTGCATATTCTTTGTTGAGCAATCATCCAGCTTTGAAAGCGGTTTCGCCTCAAGCGTGTATTGCCGACTTCTTCTTTGATGATTTTCGTCATAATGGTGCTTATTTGTTGAGCTATTGGAAAGTAACGCCATTATTTGGCCCTCAAAAAACAAAGCGTACTACCGAGCCTTGGTATAAATTCAGCAACATAGGAACGAATGATGATTATCAGTTTTTCTTGGATGCTGGACCTTTATCAAATTTGGACAAATATTATGGTAAGGAGAATGAATTTTGGCAGCAGCTGAAAGACCATTCTAGCTATGATGATTTTTGGCAAAAACGTGGGATATTGCAACATTTGAACAATATTAAACCAGCAGTAATGACAGTTGGAGGTTGGTTTGATGCGGAAGATTTATACGGTCCATTAAACACCTATGCTACTATCGAAAAGAGTAGCAAAAACTACAACACGATCGTTATGGGACCATGGAGTCACGGCGATTGGGCTAGAAATTCAGCAAAACAAGTGATTGGTAATATTAATTTTGGAGATAGTATTTCTGGTTATTATCAAAAAAATATCGAAGCTAATTTCTTCCGTCATTTCTTGAAAAATAATGGAAAAGGTGAAAATAAATTACCGGAAGCGTATGTTTTTGATACGGGTAGAAAAGAGTGGAAAACGTATGAAACTTGGCCTCCTCAAAATACTGAAAAGCAAGATTTCTTTTTGCAAGGAAGTCAATTGACAAAAATGGCAAAGCGTAATATTTCTTTTGAAGAATTCATCAGTGATCCTAAGAAACCGGTTCCTTATTCTGAAGACATTAAACAAGCAGGGCTAACGCCAAGGAAATACATGACAGATGATCAGCGTTTTGCTGCTCGACGTCCAGATGTTATTGTTTTTGAAACAGAAGTATTGGCCGATGATATCACATTAGCAGGAGAAATATTGGCTAAATTACAAGTTTCAACAACAGGAACTGATGCGGACTGGATTGTTAAAGTGGTAGATGTTTTTCCAAGTGACGAGCCAGAGACGAAAGATGTGGCTCCTTATTTGAAAATGAGCAATTACCACATGATGGTCCGTAGTGAAGTAATGCGCGGTCGTTTTAGAAACAGTTTTTCAAAACCAGAAGCTTTTGTTGCCAATGAGAAAACAGCAGTAAATATTAAACTGCAAGATGTGTTTCATACGTTCAAAAAAGGACATAAAATCCAGATTCAGATTCAAAGTACATGGTTTCCGTTTATTGATTTGAATCCGCAAACGTTTGTTGATAATATATTTTATGCTAAACCAGAGGATTTCCAAAAACAAACACATAGAATATATAACGACTCTAAAATTGAGTTTACAATATTAAAATAAGACGGTAATCTAGTTCTGTGCTAAAAAAGCATTCCACTATACTAAAAGCAAAATCCCAATCTTTTTCTTAAGATTGGGATTTTGTTTTTAAATGACTGAGACTAAAACTAGTCTGGTAAAATTCGGTTTTGAAAGATAGTTTTTCTTGTCTAAATAGATTCGCAGACCGCACTAAATCATCAGTATATAAATGAGTTTATTGCAAAAAAAACACTCTGAATTTCAGAGTGTTTTTTGATTTCATCTAAAAATAGATTTATAAAAACTCACCATGTTGAGAAATATCCAAACCTAATTCTTCTTTCTCTTCACTTACACGAAGTGGAGTAATTTTGTTTACAATAAAGAATAGGAAATAAGACATTGAAAATGCAAATACTGAAACCACAACTAATGCCGTTAATTGGTTTAAGAATAATGTAGCATCGCCAAAAATTAGTCCTTGATTATCACCTACAACAGAGTTGATTGATTTTGAAGCGAAAACTCCAGTTAGAAGCATACCAACCATTCCACCTACACCGTGGCAAGCGAAAACGTCTAAAGCGTCATCAATTTTTCCTTTGTGGAAACTTCTAACCACTAAATTACTCACAATACTGGCAAAAATACCGATGAACAAAGCATGAGGAATACTAACAAAACCTGCGGCAGGAGTAATGGCCACTAGACCTACAACTACACCTATACAAGCTCCCATTGCAGAAAGTTTGTGACCGAGAATTTTATCAAGAAATACCCAAGCCATTCCAGCGGCAGCGGCAGCAACTGTAGTCGTACCAAGTGCCTGAACTGCTAGGCCATTAGAACCTAATGCTGAACCTGCGTTGAAACCAAACCATCCAAACCACAATAAACCGGTTCCTAATAACACATATGTAATACGCGCTGGATTTACTTTTTGTCCTTTTCTTCTTCCTAAGAAAATGGCTCCTGCCAATGCTGCCCATCCAGCACTCATGTGAACAACTGTTCCACCTGCAAAATCCAAAACTCCCATTTTAAAGAAAATACCATCTGGATGCCAAGTCATGTGTGCTAATGGTGCATAAACAACTAGTATGAATAAAACCATAAATAGTAAGTACGCCCAAAAACGTATTCTCTCTGCAAAAGCTCCAGTTATTAATGCTGGTGTAATTATAGCAAATTTTGCCTGAAATAAAGCAAATAACATAAAAGGTATTGTAGGTGCAAGGCTCCAAGCAGTATTTGTACCGACACCTTGGAAAAATAAATTCGGTAGAGGGTTTCCTATAATCCCTCCAATTGATGGACCAAAAGACAATCCGAAACCAATAACAACCCAAAGTACGGTTACAATTATCATAGCCATAAAACTTTGAAGCATGGTACTGATTACATTTTTCTTACCTACCATTCCACCGTAAAAGAAACCTAAACCAGGAGTCATGATTAATACAAGTGCTGTAGCAACAATCATCCAAGCGGTGTCGCCAGTATCAAATTTGACAACTTCAGCAGGAGCGGGGCTGTCTATTAGAAAATAATTTGAAAAAAGGGTCACTACCAAAATGGTGATCAATAATACACTTAAAATAATTTTTCGCATTGTTTTTAGTTTTAAATTTCGATAAAAATAGAAAAATACTGAATATACCCCCTTAAAAAATCAGTTGAATGTTTAATTTTTATGATTTAAATAATCTATACCCCTTTTTATTGTGGGTATTATATAATTTAATCTTAATATCTATAATTTGTTAAAATTAGGTTAAAGAAATATTAGTATAAAGCCCAGTAACGCGTTATTTTTAGAAATAAAATCTACTGAATTCTAATTACGGGTTCTCATTTCCAACTAAAAATGGGTTAAACTAAAAAAGGCACTAATTGTTTGGATTACAATTAGTGCCTTTCGATGCTGAAAATTATGTTTTTTTATTTCAACGTATGTTGACTTAAAATTTTATAGACTTCATTAATATTATTTCCACCTTTTCCAAATTGCTTCACAATTGGATTATTATCGTGGTTTAACCAAATTTTTAATTCGGCATCCAAATCTAATATTCCTGCACTTTCTTTAGAGAATTTCTTGATACTTGAATATGGAATCGACATATAATCAACTTTGCTACCTACCAATTGTTTTTCGACTAGAATCAGCCTTTTATTGGTAAAGATAAACATATCGCGAATGAGCTTATATGCTTTTTCAATTACCTCTCCATCAATTAAGATAGGCTCGAATTCCTTCGAAACATTTTCAATGTTAACTTCAGATGCATTGCCTAAAATGGCGTTAAATAGTCCCATGATATTATTTTATTTTTGATTGTATTTAGTCTTGTATCTCTCGTTCAACCTAGTTTGATGCGTTTCTAAACTGATCATTCTCCCTTGAATAAAAGCATTTGTTAATTTATTGGTTCTCATATCTAAAGCATCACCTTCGGATATAAATAACGTAGCATCTTTTCCTTGCTCTAAGGTACCACATTGCGCATCAATTCCTAATATTTTTGCAGTATTTGAAGTGATTAATTGTAACGCTTTTTCTTTATCCATTCCGTAAGCAGCGCATGTTCCTGCTAAAAACGGTAAGTTTCTGGTATTCATCCTTTCATGAGCACCACTATTTTCTAAACCAACCAAAACACCTTTGTCTGATAATAATTTAGCTGCCTTGTAAGGCAAATCGATATCATGATCATCATTGTCAGGCATGTCATGAACTCTCCTTAATAACACACCAATATTGTTTTTTTGTAATAATTCAGCAACTTTGTAGGCTTCATATCCACCAACAATAACCATTTTCTTAATACCATTTTCTTTGGTAAATTGCACCGCATCTATAATTTGCTTTTCTTCATTGGCATGAATGAATAGTGTTTGGCTTCCGTCATATATACCTTTCGTGGATTCTAAAACTAAGTTTCTTTCTTTTGAACCATCGCCTAAATAGGCTTTTGCATTAGATAAAAATCCTGATAATTCTAAAATTTGTTTTGTATAATCTTTATTGGTTTCGATATTTCCGGGTTCAAATAGTGATCCACCTCTTCTAAAAGTAGTTGGGAAATTTACATGAATTCCGTCATTTTCTTTTACCAAAGCATCTGTCCAGTTCCAGGCATCCAATTGAACAATGGAGGAAGATCCAGAGATTGTTCCACCGCGAGGCGTAATTTGAGCCATTAAAATACCGTTGGGTCTCACGGTTTCTATTACTTTTGAATCGGCGGTGTATGCAATAATACTTCTTACATTTGGATTCATAACTCCAATTTCATCTTCATCATCGGATGATTTTACAGCATCAATTTCAACAAGTCCCAATGTAGAGTTTGGTGCAATAAATCCTGGATAGACATGTTTTCCGCTGGCATCAATCGTTACGTCGTATGCTCCTGCAGCTAATTGGATTACTGTAGCATCCGCTACCAAAGTGATTTTTCCATCCACAAATCCGATGGCGCTATTTTCAATTATTTTACCATTCCCTAAATGCGCTGTTGCATTTAGAATTAAAACAGATTTTGATTGTTTAGCGGCAGGTGTTTGTTGTGCTCTTGTAAGTATTGATATACTACATACCAACGCTAAAAGATATATTTTTTTATTAATCATATTTATACGTTTTTTAAAATTGCTTAGCTTTTTTATAAAAGCTCGGGTTTTTGAAATTCAAATTGTTCCGTTATTCTTCCATCGAATCACAGTGATATTCTGTTTTTTCCTTCTTTTTAGGTTCCTGAGTATTCATACCTTTATTTTTTTCTTGCAGTAACTGACCAATAAGCTCATTTCTTTCTTTAGCAATTGCCACTCTTTGCGCTTCATCTTTTTGCGCATCATAATACACAACTCCTTCAATTAAGGTTTTTTCAGCTTTAGCATAAATAGACAACGGATTTGCATTCCATAATACGATATCTGCATCTTTACCCACTTTTATACTTCCTACTTTGTCATCAATATGCAACAATTTAGCAGGATTCAGTGTTACGAATTTCCAAGCATCTTCTTCCGAAATATTACCATATTTCACTGCTTTTGCTGCCTCTTGATTCAGTCTTCTTGACATTTCAGCATCATCAGAATTGTAAGCTACTACAAGTCCTGCATTGTGCATAATTGGTCCGTTGAAAGGTATAGCATCATTTACTTCAAATTTATACGCCCACCAATCTGAGAAAGTAGAGGCTCCAACGCCGTGTTCTTTCATTTTATCTGCCACTTTATATCCTTCAAGAATGTGAGTATATGTATTTACTTTAAAATTAAATTTTTCGGCAACATTCATCAACATCAAAATTTCCGATTGAACATAGGAGTGACAAGTAATAAAACGTTCTTTGTTTAAAATTTCGGCTAATGTTTGTAATTCTAAATCCACTCTTGGCGCATTTCCTTTTGCTTTTTTACCACCAGAATTGTATGCTTTCCAAGCCATATCATATTCTTTTGCACGTTGGAAATAATCTGTAAAAACTTGTTCAACTCCCATTCTGGTTTGCGGAAAACGAGTAGGATTAGTGATTCCCCAATTGGCTTGTTTTACATTTTCTCCCAAAGCAAATTTGATGAATCCTGGTTGATTTTTATACAGCATTTCTTCTGCAGAAGCACCCCATTTCCATTTTACAATTGCAGAGCGTCCACCAATAGGATTAGCGGAACCGTGTAATAATTGCGAAATAGTTACTCCACCAGCTAAATCTCTGTAGATATTAATGTCTTCTGAATTTACCACATCTTGTATTGTTACTTCGGCACTGGAATTGTGTCCGCCTTCATTGACACCGTTTGAAATAGCGATATGTGAATGTTCATCAATAATTCCGCTGGTTAAATGTTTGCCTTTGGCGTCAATGATTGTTGCAGCTGCGTCAGAAATATTTTTCCCGATAGACGCGATTTTTCCGTTTTTAACTAATACATCCGTTTCTTCAAGAATCCCTTCTTTTTCATTGGTCCAAACAGTAGCATTTTTGAATAATAAGGTTTCTGCAGTTGGTTTTTTCAAATTACCATAAGCAACATTTGGAAATGTTGTTGGGATAATCATGTTGTTTTTCTCAATTTTGGAGGAATCCACCACTTTTACGAAAGGTGCCGTTTTTACAGCCGACCATTTTACTTCATTTCCATTAAATAAAACGGCTTTTCCAGAAAGATTTTGTGTGTCTTCAATGTATCCAATTAATCTTGTAAAGCTGGTTTTTGTTGAATCATTAGGTTTGATTACTGTCGAAATCCAATTGTTGGTCATCGTCAGTTTTGAGTTTACTTTTTTTGCATCAACTGTTGTAATTTCTGATTTTGGTGCGCTAATTTCGCCATTAATCTTCCATTTGTATTTTTCATTGTTAATGGTTAAATCATAATTCCCACGAATATCTTTTGTAGTCAAGTCATTTATAACAAATTTGTTTCCTTGAACCCAGTTTTCATAGAGTATTGTTTTTTCTTCGAAAATTTCTCCAGAAGTAATAACGAAATTGGCTAAACTTCCTGTTTTCAAAGTTCCCATTTCGTTACTTTTTCCTAAAAGTGCAGCAGGAATTGTAGTCAATGCTTCTAACGCTTTTGTTTTATCAAAACCATATTTGATGGCTCTTAAAAGATTAGGTCTAAAATCTTCCATCTTCTTTAACTTGTCTGTCGTCAATGCGAAAACAATTCCGTTATCAGCTAAAACTTTAAGGTTAGTAGGCGCTTGGTTCCAAAAACGCAAATCTTTCAATTCCATTTGGTTCGCTTGATTTGGATCAGAAACATCATAGGCTTCAGGGAAATTGACTGGAATAATAAATTTTGAATTTGTTTTTTTGATTTCCTCAATACGTTCAAATTCGTTTCCGTTTCCTTTTAGAACATAATTTAAACCAAATTCCTTCGCTATTTTGGCAGCACGCAAACTGTTTAATTTGTCTTCAGAAGCGAATATTTGAATCAATTTTTCATTATTTGCTAAGGCTTCTAATGATAAATCTTTAGTTGTTGAATTGCCTTTTTTATACCAATCCAAATCATGATACATTTGGCGTAATAATGCCATCATTCCCATTAAAGAACTTGGGTAGGATTGATTTGTGGTTACACTTTTAGTAAACGCAAAGTGATTGGTTACTTTATCAGAAAGCAATTGATTCTTTTTTTCAAAGTTGTTCAAAGCGATTAAAGTTCCTGATCCGCGTGCAATTCCGTCCGGGATATGAGTTCCCACAACACCAAATCCGGCTTTTAATAATTCTTCGGCTTTAGTTTGGTCGTATTTGAAAGCTTCGTAAGCATTCACCTCGGAACGAATGCTCTCATTCCAATAAAAACCGGATCTTTTTGTATCATATAATGGGTTTCTTTCGGTGATTCCTTTTGGTTTTTCTACTCCAAAACTGGTATACATATCAATAAAAGATGGATAAATGGATCTTCCCTCCAGATTGATTGTCGTGCAATTTTTTGGGATGGAAATATTTGTTCCAACACCAATAACTTTTCCGTTTTGAATCAGTAATGTACCTTTTTCGACAACTTGTGTGGGCGTTACATAAATTCTTGCATTGGTAAAAGCGGTAAAATTGGTGTTTTTGTTTTGAACACTTTCATTATTCGGAAAGTATTCTTGTGCGTAGGTTTTTGGCAGTAAAAAACTAAAAAAGAGAAGTAGTACAATTTTTTTCATAATGTGGTTTCTAATTATTTCCTAAAAGTAGAAAAATGTTAATATTATACCTTCAATTTTTTAAATTTTAACATTTTGTTTTTGCGAATAATAAATGGTATTGGGTTAATCATCATACTATTTGGAGTGTTTTTTGAATATTTTATGTTATTTAGTATTTTATCAGAAGTTATGTAAGATTTTTTATAACAATAAGAAAAGTTTTCTCTAATTTTAGAATAAAATAAATAGAGATGCTAGTTAAAGTTTTTGGAAGTGCAGTTTTTGGAGTCGAAGCTACAACGATTACTGTTGAGGTAAATATTGATAAAGGGATTGGTTATCATTTAGTTGGCTTGCCAGACAATGCCATCAAGGAAAGCAGTTATCGAATTGCGGCTGCACTTAAAAATAATGGGTACGCCATGCCCGGGAAAAAAATAACGATTAATATGGCTCCCGCTGATTTGCGCAAAGAAGGTTCTGCGTATGACTTAACTTTAACTATCGGAATTTTGGTCGCTTCCGGACAAATCAAAGCGGAGGATATTGATAAATATATTATTATGGGAGAACTTTCTCTTGATGGCAGTCTTCAGCCGATACGTGGCGCTTTGCCAATTGCGATAAAAGCCAAAGAAGAAGGTTTTAAAGGTTTTTTTCTTCCAAAGCAAAATGTAAAAGAAGCAGCAATTGTTGCTGGATTGGATGTTTATGGAATCGAAAACGTTCAGGAAGTGATTGATTTCTTGGAAGGTAAAGGAACCCTAGAACCGACAACTATAGATACACGGGCCGAATTTTATAAAACATTAGATTTTCCCGAATTCGATTTTTCGGATGTAAAAGGACAAGAAAGCATCAAGCGTTGTATGGAAATTGCCGCAGCGGGAGGACATAATATTATCTTGATTGGTCCGCCCGGCGCAGGGAAAACGATGCTGGCCAAACGATTACCTAGTATTTTACCGCCGATGACGTTACGTGAAGCCTTGGAAACCACTAAAATTCATAGTGTGGCAGGGAAATTAAAAGAAGTAGGTTTGATGAATCAACGCCCTTTTCGTAGTCCGCATCACACGATTTCGAACGTCGCGCTTGTTGGTGGAGGAAGTTATCCGCAACCGGGTGAAATTTCTATGGCGCATAATGGCGTTTTATTTCTGGATGAATTACCGGAATTTAAAAGAGACGTTCTGGAAGTAATGCGTCAACCTTTAGAAGATCGCGAAGTGACAATTTCGAGAGCCAAGTTTACGGTTACCTATCCTTCCTCTTTTATGTTAGTGGCAAGTATGAACCCAAGTCCGAGTGGTTTTTTTAACGATCCAGATTCTCCACAAACTTCTTCTCCTCATGAAATGCAACGGTACTTAAGTAAAATTTCCGGACCTTTATTAGATAGAATCGATATTCACATCGAAGTGACGCCAGTTCCTTTCGAAAAATTATCTGATGACCAAAAAGCAGAAAGCAGTGTTGACATTCGTAAAAGAGTGACTGCTGCTCGAGAAATACAAACGGAGCGCTTTGAGCAAATGGAAAACATCCATTACAATGCACAAATGAATACCAAACACATTAGGGAATATTGTGCTTTGGATGATGTTTCGAAACAATTATTAAAAACGGCTATGGAACGATTGAATCTTTCCGCTAGGGCCTACGATCGTATTTTGAAAGTGGCCAGAACTATCGCTGATCTTGATGCGGCTCCAATAGTGGTTTCCAGTCATATTGCTGAAGCCATTCAGTATAGAAGTTTGGATCGTGATGGCTGGTTGGGTTAAAATAGATTTCAGTTGTATAGTTACGCTCCGCAAAGTCTCCGACTTTGGGATAGTGAATAGATTATGCTTCGCAAAGTCTCCGACTTTGAGGTAGTGACTCTCGGTTTTCAACCGAATTTATTTTTGATTGTTTGATTTTTATTTCAGTCACAGACTGACGAACGCATCCTCAAAGTCTCTGACTTTGCGGAGCATGTAACATGGTGAATTAGATTTGATATTTTTGATTTTATGTCAGTCATAGACTGACGAATGCATCCTCAAAGTCAGAGACTTTGCGGAGCGAGGCGAGTAATTTATAACTTCGTTACAAACTGACGAACGCATCTTGAAAATCAGATATTTTGTATAGCGGAAGCAAAATTTCAGATTTTATGCTCCGCAAAGTCTCCGACTTTGAGGAAGTGATTTTCAGTCTCTGACTGACCCTAAAAAGACACAATGAAAGATAAAGAAGGATTTATAATTCGAGACCAATCCAAACTGCATTTTATAACCGCGGCGGTTGTAGACTGGGTTGATGTTTTTTCTAGAAAAACCTATAAAGATTGTATTATCGAAAGCTTGGATTTTTGCATTAAAAACAAAGGAATGATTTTGTATGGATTTGTAATTATGTCCAATCACATTCATTTAATTATTCAATCAGAAAACAATAAATTATCTGACTTGATTCGGGATTTCAAGAAGTTTACGGCAAAGACTATTTTGAGTAAAATAGAAACTGAGCCAGAAAGTAGAGCCGATTGGATGCTGAAACGTTTTGAATTTGCGTGTAAAAGTCACAGTCGAAATGAAAAATATCAGTTTTGGCAATATGGGAGTCATCCTGAAGAAATTTTTTCAGAAAAGTTATTTTGGTCGAAATTGGATTATATTCATTTGAATCCTGTTCGAGCAGGAATAGTGGCTAAGGCTTCTCATTATATATATTCCAGTGCTTCTAATTATGTGGAAGATAGTGGAATTATAGCAATTACAAAAGTTGATAATCCGGTAATTGATGTTTTGAAACCGCAATCGATTAGTACTTTTGATAAGTGGTGAGAAAGGTCAAAGACTTTATTACGCATCCTCAAAGTCAGAGACTTTGCGGAGCGTTATTAATTGATGTTTTGAAACTGTAATCGATTAGTACTTTTGATAAGTGGTGACAAAGGTCGGAGACCTTATTACACATCCTCAAAGTCAGAGACTTTGCGGAGCGAGCAAGTAGGGAAGAAAGAAAAGTATAGAAATAAATAAGTCAAAAAAGAGATTTCGATAGAAATCTCTTTTATTTTTGCCAGATGTTAGAAATCCTGTACCAAGACGAATATATTATTGCAATTAATAAACCAAGTGGATTGTTGGTCCACAAATCATTTTATGCGCGCGATGCAAAAGTGTTTGCTATTCAAGAATTGAGAAATCAAATAGGAGGGCAACACGTTTATCCGATTCATCGGTTGGATCGCAAAACATCTGGTGTCTTGTTATTTGCGTTGGATACAGCCGTTTTGAAAATCATGAATGATCGTTTTGCCACACGCGAAGTCGAAAAAAAATATTTAGCAATTTTACGTGGTTGGTCACCCGAAGAACTAACGATTGATTATGATCTAACCAATGATGGTGGCATTGTTCAAAATGCAATAACCTACTTTCATCGCTTGCAAAGTACCGAAATTGAGTTAGAATTTAACAATAAACAAACGTCTCGATATTGTTTGGTAGAAGCGATTCCAGAAACGGGGCGTATGCATCAATTGCGAAAACATTTCAAACATATTTTTCATCCCATTTTAGGAAGTCGCCCGCATGGTTGTAACAAACAAAATAAATTATGGTTCGAGAATTTTGAACTGAAAGGGATGATGCTTCATGCACATCAGTTACTTGTTAATCATCCCATAACAGATGAACCACTTATCATAAATGCAAAGATTAATGAAGAGTTTAGCAGAGTTGGTGATATTCTTAAACTAGATTTGAAAGAGTATGAATAAAATATTGATTTGTAAAGTAATGCTCTAAATTGTTGTTGTATTTGGAAATAACAGTTTTCAGTATAAAGAGGAACAGATTTCAGATTTTTGATCAACGATTTTTGATTTCAGATTTTAAGCACAACGTTTTATAAAGTCTCCGACTTTGAGGAAGTGACTTTATATTCTTAACCGATTTTGTTTTTAAAATATTTTAATTTTAAGGTCAGCATGAGACTGAAAAAAAAACATACTTAAAGTCGGAGACTTTGCTTAACGGGCTTATTCTTTCTGTAGCTTTTCAATTAATTTATAAATGTGTGAACCTAATTTTTTAGGATATGTTTCATTGTTATTATCTAATTTTTTAGCTATTTCAGTAGCCGCTTTTGTCAAAGGTAAAAATAGTTCCGGATTTGGGTTTTTATTATAGCCAATACCTTGTAAATCGCTTAGAACTATATCGATATGATTTTTATTTTTATTGAACTTAGCGTTTTCTAAAAGCTTTTTTTGTTCTTCATCATCATACTCAGAAATATCTTTTAAGTGCATAATCAGCCATATTTCAAAACAAGGATTACTCATTGCTAAGAAAAAGTTGTTCTCTTTATTACAGTCTATTACTAATTGATTGAAATCTATTTTATGAATAGTTTCCCAATGGTCTCTATCAACAATAAGCCAAAATTCGTCTGTTTTTTTAAAGGGGTAATTTGCTTTAGCTTTTTTAAGTAATCTTTTAACACTTAGTGGGTCTGTTCCAGTATTGACCTCTCTTTCTAAAGGAATAATTTCTATTATTCCTGAATCATTAAAAAACTCAGACATTCTAAAATCATTGAAGTATGTGACTTCAGTTTTTTGACCTTCATAGGATAAGATATACAATTTTTCCGCATCTTTAAAACTGCCTTCCCTCATTAATGGTATTGGTTCTCTTGGCATACTTAGTTGATTTGTGGGATAACAGTTAAATTATCTCTATTGCCAAACTTAGGAACACCTTTATATCTACCTAACAAATAATCACGTCTGACTTCCTTGTCAAATCTAATGCTGTAGTCTTCTAAAGAATGAAGTCTACTAGCTCCTGACTTGTCTTTAACGACAAACCATATTTCATCTTTTCTTAATAACTTTTGAGTTAAAAGAGTTGATTCGTGACTTGCAACGATAAACTGACTATTAACATTTTTACACTTGGATAGAAAAAAATCAAATAAGTCATATATCAAATTAGGATGTAAACTTCTTTCCATTTCGTCAATTACAAAAACGTTATTTCCTTTGAAAAAATCAATTATTAATGGAATTAAATCCATTATTCTTCTTGTTCCGTCTGATTCATCTCTTAAATCAAATAACTCATAGCCTCCTCCAGAAATTTTATGTTTTGTTTTTAAAAGCTGAGCTCTTATTGAGCGGTCTTTATTCAAAGAAATAACATAATATTTGTCATCTTGGATGTTAGAAATAAACGCATTAGTTTTTTCTGATTTATCTCCCACCAAATCATTCTCAATATCTTTTAATATTTCACTTGGAATATCAATTTTTTCTATGTCAACTTCTTTAAATTCTATTCCGTCAATACCAGTGTCAAAATACCCAAGCATTTCAGTAAATACTTTATTTAAATCGGTGTCTTCTAATAATTCAAACTTCTTTCCAACATTTTTTGAATTTGGATATATTACAGTTAGGGCATTTTGAAACCAATCAATAACATTGATAAGATCGTCAATGTTCGAAACATTTTCCTTTACTTTTCTTGTTCTAATTTCAGATAAGAATAATTGATTTTTCTGAGTTCCTTTTGCGGTAAATTCTAAAAATTGTTTTTCCTCCGTTTTTTTGTTTTTGCTAAGTATTGCTTCAAGGTCAAATTCTTTTGTTCTATTCTTATCTCTAGTGAATATTTTTTTTTCCGATTTTTTTGAAATTTCGTAAAGCCATTCTTCTATTATTTCCTTAGAATTAAAAATAAAACCGTAAGCATAATTTTTATCTTTGTGCTGTATTTCGTATTCGATTCTTGAATTATGTTTTAATTGCTTTTTATCTAATTTAAAATTACTATATTTTATAGGTTGTTCCGCCTTGTTTCCTTTTAAAATAAGCTCTTTTCCGAATTCGATAGCTTTAATCAAATTGGATTTTCCAGATGCATTAGCACCATAGACAACTGCTGTTTTAAGAGCGGAAGTTCCTTTTATTGATTTGGATTTATGATGTGATTTTAGAGTTCCTTTTCCTGGGATAAGGGAAAATACTTCTCTGTCTTTAAATGACAAAAAATTCTCAATTGTAAATCTAATTAGCATAATACTATCTGTTTTTTATACAAATATAGTGAAAAAATCACATTTGAAGCTTTTTTTAGGTCTAAAGTTGATTAGGGATTTGTTTTTCAGCTTGTTACACAAAAAATAGATATGTGTAAAAAAAATCATACTAAGCCACCCAATTTAGGTTAGTTATGCATCACAAGAGCCCTACTATTTATTTCAAATATATTAAATTTTTCTTACAAAGGATCTGTCTGTTGTAAATTCAATGTAGTATTTTGCAAAATGGTATTATGAAAATAAAAACGCGCTATATAGCCCCGATAGAAATGAAAAACCTAGTAAGAGCTGGTGTTCAGCTCTTACTAGGTTTGTAATGTATAGCGGGAAATACGTTCTTAAAAAACGAAAATATGCTGCTCCTAAAAAACAATAAAAATTAATTATCTATTAGAACGTCTGTCATTATTTTGACTTGGACGTCTTGGACCAAAACTGTTATTGCTGCTGCGGTTTGTAGTGTCGGTTTTTGGTTTTCGCGGAGTTGAATCGCGTTGTTGTCTTCCTTGCCCTTGTTTAATAGGTTCAGTTGATGCATTTGGGTCTGCCTCAAATCCTGCAAGTTGTTCTTTAGGCAATCTCAAACCTATTAATTTTTCAATATCACGTAAAAAAACAGTTTCATCAGGACTAAACAAAGAAATAGCTTCGCCACTTGCTCCAGCTCTTCCTGTTCGGCCTATGCGGTGAACATAATCTTCTGGAATATTAGGCAATTCAAAATTAATAACGTGCGGTAATAAAGGAATGTCTAGACCACGTGCTGCAATATCTGTCGCAACAAGTGCGGTTATACTACCATCTTTAAAACCAGCTAACGCCTTGGTTCTTGCACCTTGACCTTTGTTTCCATGAATGGCCGCTGCTACAATACCGGCGTTGATCATGCTTTCACATAATTTATTAGCCCCTTGTTTAGTGCGGGTAAATACTAATATTTGTTTCCAGTTGCCTTCTGTAATAAGTTTTATTATTAACTCTGTTTTTTTCTCTTTGGCAACAGGATATATTTTTTGAGCGATTGCTTCAACTGTAGTATTTTCAGGTGTTGCTTCAACTTGAATAGGATTGTGCAAAATTCCCATCGCTAATTTCTTAATGTCTTGTGAAAATGTTGCTGAAAATAGTAAATTCTGTCTTTTTGCTGGTAGCACTTTTAAGATGCGTTCTATATCTCTTAAAAACCCCATATCTAGCATGCGATCAGCCTCATCTAAAACTAAAATCTCTACTTTAGCGAGTGAAACTAGACCTTGATTTTGCAAATCAATAAGGCGACCAGGTGTTGCTACTAAAATATCTACACCGTTTCTAAGTTGAGCCGCTTGTGGATTTTGATTTACACCACCAAAAATAACGGTACTTCGAATATCTAAAAATGTGCTGTATTCTTTAATGTTTTCAAAAATTTGAGCAGCTAATTCTCTTGTTGGGGTTAATATTAGCGCACGAATAGGTCTTTGTCTTAATTGTTGACCTTGCGAAATTATTTGTAAAATGGGTAACGTAAAAGCAGCTGTTTTTCCAGTTCCAGTTTGTGCGGATGCTAAAACATCTTTCCCTTCTAATATAGGTTTAATTGCTTTTTGTTGTATTGGAGAAGGGGTTGTGTATCCTTTTTTGCTGATCGCTTTTAATAAAGCGTCAGATAATCCTAATGAGTTAAATGACATAAATAGTGTTTATAAAGTAAACACTATTATTTAGGTTACTTTTTAATTGGGCGCAAAGGTACTGTTAATTTTTCCGATGTGCTTTTGATTATCCCGATTTGTTTAAATATAAGCACAAAAAAAATCGGAAAATTATTCCGATTTTTAAATTCTTATTGATTTGTCATTTATCTTATTTCTGCAAAAGTATCGCCTTGATTGATATCACCTGTTTTATACCCTTTCATAAACCACGCTTTGCGTTGTGCTGAAGTTCCGTGTGTAAAGGATTCTGGAACAATATGTCCTTGAATTTTAGCTTGAATCGCATCATCACCAACGGCGTGTGCCGCGCTTAAAGCTTCATCAATATCACCTTCTTCCAAGAAATTATTCATTTTTTGATTGTAATGTGTCCAAACACCTGCGTAAAAATCAGCTTGCAATTCTAAAGCGACCGACAATTTATTGGCTTGAGATTGACTTTTTCCTTCTTGCATTTGCCTCATTTTAGTTGAAGTTCCTAACAAGGTTTGTACGTGATGACCAATCTCGTGTGCAATAACGTATGCTGTTGCAAAATCGCCTCCTTGCGCACCAAACTTAGTTTTTAGCTCTTCAAAAAAGGATAAATCCATGTAGACTTTTTGGTCCGCTGGGCAGTAAAATGGTCCAGAAGCTGATGTAGCACTTCCGCAGCCAGTTTCATAAGAATCTGTGAACAAGACTAAATTTGGTCTTTCGTATTGCAGATTATTCTCCTGAAATATTTTCCCCCAAACATCCTCCGTATCTACTAATATGGCTTCTATAAATTTGCCTTCTTCAATTTCGGCTGCGGTTAAAGCGCGTTGTTCAGTAGGATTTGTTTGTTTTCCTTGAGTCTGTTCCAAAATAGTACCTATCATCTGACCATTTTCTCCACCAAAAACATTCAGTAACAAGATGACTATTCCAATAATTCCACCACCAATAATGGTTTTTCCACCCGAAGACATTCCTCTACGGTCTTCGAAATTTTCGCTATTTCGTCTGCCACTCCATTTCATAATCTGTTATTTTAGTTATTTAAATCAAAATATAAAAATACAAATTTAAAACAATAATTAATAATCCTATGATTAGGTTATTGAACCCATTTTAAAAATGCATCTTCAATTATTCCTTTGATAATTGGTTTTGGAATATAATCATTCATGCCTGCATTCAGACACTTTTCTTTTTCCTCTTTTTCTGTACCAGCAGTGATGGCTATTATTGGCACTTTTTTACCGGATTTTAAATTCCGAATAATTTCTGTGGCTTCATAACCATTCATTATTGGCATTTGAATGTCCATAAAAATAATATCTGGATTTATTTTTTCAAATTGCTCCACAGCTTCTTGACCATTTACTACTTGATAAATAGCAGTAGGTACCGATAAGTTTTTTATAATAGTTTTGAGTAACAACATGTTTACTTTGTTGTCCTCTACTATTAAAACGGTAATTATTTTAGTGGTGACATTGGTCCTAACTACGATGTCTTTGATAGCATTAAAATCTGTATCGAATAGACTCACACTTTCTGTTGCTTCATTACTAGTTTTTAATTTTAAGTCAAAATAGAAAGTACTTCCTTTATTAACGGTACTCTCTAATTGTAAATGACTATCCATCAAGCCCAACAACTGATTCGAAATTGTTAAACCCAATCCTGTACCACCAAATTTTCTAGTGGTGGAGCTGTCCTCTTGCGAAAAGGCCTGAAATATTTTCTTCTTATTTTCTTTTAATATTCCAATTCCGGTATCGATTACTGCAAATCGAATTATATTTTCAGAATTATCTAATTCCTTGATTAAGGATAGTTCTAATTTTATAGCGCCTTTTAGAGTGAATTTTACTGCATTGGCTAATAAATTGATTAATATTTGTTTTAATCTCACGCTGTCTAACCAGCAATATTTAGGAATATCGGATGCAATACTAAGTTCTAAATTTAATTTCTTTTGATTGGATTCGTATAAAATTAAATCAATTACAGGTTTTAGCAATTCATGAATATCATATTTTTCAATGTACAAATCTAGTTTACCGGCTTCTATTTTTGAAAAATCAAGAATGTCATTGATAATGTCTAATAGGGAATGAGCGGATTGACTGATAGTGGTCATATATTTCTCCTGCGTAATTCCAAGATTAGTCTTCATTAATAAATCAGTGAACCCAATAATTCCATTTAAAGGCGTTCTAATTTCATGACTCATGTTAGCTAGGAATTCAGATTTAGCTTTGTTGGCGGCTTCTGCTAATTCCTTTTGTTGCATAGCGGTTTCGGTTTTTTTTCGCTCCGTAATATCAATAAAAATGCCTTCGATAAATGCAATTTTTCCATCTTTATAAATGGTATCACCAAATTCCTCTACCCAAACTACATGGTTGTCTTTGTGTATGATTCGGTACGTTAAATGAATGGCTCTTTTGTTTTCTATCGCATGTTTTTGTGCTGTAATGGTCTGTTTTTTATCATCTGGATGAATCAAGTCAATAAAAGATAATTCATTATTGATAAAACTTGATTTAGGATAACCTGTTAGTTTTTCAATTTCATCATTAATGTATATTTTGGTGTTATTTTTATCATAATTAGAGAGATAAACGGTTCCAGGAATATTATTAGCTAACAATCGGAATTTCTCTTCACTTTCATTAATTGCGGTCTCGTTTGCAATACGCTCAATTGAAGATGCAATGTTACTGGCTAATGTTTGCAAAATATTGACTTCATCCTCTGACCATAATCGTTCTTGATGGGTGTCATCAAATCCTAAGAAACCATGAAATTTGTTTCTTACAAAGATTGGAAAAAGGATCAAAGACACAACGTCGACATTAATTAGTTTATTCCGTAGAGAAATATTCTCAATTTTAGGAATTAAGGCGGTATATATTTTATTATTTAAAAGGGGTGTTATGAGTTCTTCAAAATAATCGTGTGGTAAATTTTGAAGTTTAATATTATTTTCAGATAGTTTTATGTTGTGTATTATCCACCGGTATTTTTGACTAATTAGATCAGTATTTACATCATTTTCGTAATAATAGGCTCTATGGGATTTAGTCGCTTTTCCCATGATTACCAGGACATCGGAGAAAATAGCATTGATGTCATTGCTGTTCAAAAATTTCTCCGTACAAAGTGCCATGGCAGATAATAGCTCACTTTTATACTCTAATTTTATTTCTGCCTCGTATCTGCTATGTGATATTATCGTTAACGAAAGAATGTCAGAGATCGTTCTGGCAAAAATAATATCGTCATTATCCCACTTCCTTTTATTTTTTGCCGTTTCAAAGCTGATTGTTCCTGTTAATTCGCCACTGATAAAAACAGGGATGTCAAGTTGAGATTTGATATCATATTTTAAAAAATAATTTTCTTTGAATTCGGATAATTCCCATTTTTTTAAAACATCTGGTGCGCTAATTTGTTTTTTGCTTTTTATAGATTCAAAGTAAATAGGATAATTTTCCTTTTCAATAACATATCCTTTGCTGTAGGTATTGGTTTCTAATTCGTATAAATTTTCACAAGTAATAAGTTCTTCTGAATACTTCCAGTAACTAACGCGACTGCATTTAGTAGCTTTTGCAGCGGCTTCAATGATTTGCATTATACTAACATCCAGGTTTTTGTAATTACTAAAATTGGTTGTGGATAGCTTTTTAATAGTTCTGTTGTAATCTTCTGTTTTTTTCTGACGGATTTTATTTTCTAATTCAATATTTTTCAACTTAGTAATATCTCTTGCAATACCGGAATATCCTACTAGTATTCCAGTATCATTTCGATTGATAATTACTTTTTGGGATACCCATAATTCTTCGCCATTCTTCTTTAATAATGGAAATTCAATCGTAGGAAAGTCTTGCTCATTTTCTAACAAATTCTGATAAAAGCTCCTGATTTTAGTACCGTAATCTTCACGTATGAATTCTAAATAATGATGGGATAATAGTTCTTTTGGATCGTATCCTAAAGTTTTAATTGTAAATTCATTCACAAAGATAAAATTGCCAAGGTTGTTTACCTCAAAAATAAGATCCGTTGCGTTTTGAATTAAATTTTTATATTGATTTTGTAAATTGATTTCACTAGTTACATCTTGACCGATGCCAATAATTAAATCATCAGAAAATTTCTTGTCATTCCACTGAATCTGCTTATAATCTCCATTTTTACATTTAACTTTTCGGGTGAAAATTCGATCAACTTTAAACTTAGTATGATAGTCTTCCCCATAGAATTCAGTATCTTCGGTTACTTTCCAGTAACCCAATCCCATTACTTCGGCTACAGTATACCCTAAAATACTTTCTACATTTTCACTACAAAAAACAATTTCTCCTTTTTTATTTGTTGCTAGAATGAGAGAATTTCCTTTGTTGATAATTTGATTGTTAAACTTCGTTACATTATTGCGGTTTATCCATAGTATGAAGCGAATGTAATTTATAATTACTATTACGGCAGAGTTGATAAATAATACTAAAATTGTTTTAAATGGGACTAATTCAAAAACATAAATAACAACAAAATAGGCAATGACCGCCAATACAAACCCCCAGTACAGTTTTAAAGATTTGAGGACGATGTATGAAAAAAATAACGTTACTGCGAAAGCTACGATAGGAATAAGATCTGTGGGAGTTACTATTAAATTTCTACAAATTGAGCTAAAGTAGAGTAGAAAGCAAACAGTAAAAATTTTTTGAATATTTCTGAATATTAGTGCAGATTTGGTGCTGATAAAGTACAAGACCAATAAGGCAAACCCAATACTGCAGTTGACTACTAGCAAGCTTTTAGGTCTAGTTTTTAAAAATTCAAATGTAATTTCTATAATGGGTAGTATAATTCCTAAAAAGAAAAGATAAATTTGATATTCCTTTTTCTTTGTAATGGCTTTGGCACTTTTTTCCAGTAAATTACTTTTTAGTCCATTTCTTAATTTGAAAATTTTATAAATAAGAAAAAGGATTAAAATAAGAACGACAATACTAAATAGCACATTAATAGCCAATGAATTAGAGATCCCCAAGAAAATAATTTCAAGTGGAGAAGTATATAATTGGCTATAGTAGAATACCATAGATTGTATTGGCTTAGGTTAAAAATTAAATTAGTGAGGGCTATTTTGGCTGTCAATTTAGTAATTTATTTTAAATTAAAAACCAAAACAGATTGCCCTTTCTGTGATTGTTTTTATTCAAAAATAATTTTTAATTAAATTGTTGCTTCTTGTTCAATTTCGGTGTCAAATCCAATTATTTCACTATAAATTACGTAGTATAAAGAATACATAAAAGGAATAGTAAAGAAAATTCCAATACAACATCCTATTAATCCCACCGTTACTGCTAAAACTGAAACTACAATTAAACCCAGCAGAATCAGTGGTTGTTTCGATACAATCATAAGACTTGTTTGTATAGCTTCAACGGCTTTTAATTTGCCGAAAATAATAAGCGGAATCATTAAGATGGTGAATAAATTGACAGTCAAGGTATTAACAAAACCTAAAATTGGAATTTGTGCATAATCAATTATTGCGGAGAGGGTGGAGCTCACTATAGAGACGAGTAATGTAGCGATGAAAAGTTCCTTGAAATAAGGCGCTTTAAAAAACTCAAACATAGTTGATACATGAAATTCTTCATCTCTTTCAGCGCAATAGGCCATTTTTATTAATCCAGCAGTAAATGGGCTTAAGGACGAACCAATTAAAATGGAAACTGCTGAAATAATTAATAAAATATTTAAGGAAAGTGCTTCTGGTCTTAAATTTTCTGGCTTTAGAAATTCTAAAGTGGCGGCACTACCAAAAATGGCAATGATTACGCCAAATGCTACTATACTTAAAAGGAAAAAAAATACAAAAAGAACTAAACCGCCATAAAGCGCAATTTTTTTATAATTTTCGAATGCATGGTTGAAAACAGTGCCAAAATCCAGTTCGTATCCATTATTTTTAATTCTTTCTATGCGATTTTGAGTAGTATTCATCATTTGGTTTTGGTATTATTTAATGGGTTATATTTTAAAATAGGTTTCTTCAAAAGGGATGCGGAACCGCTCCCCATAAATACCATTTGTAGCTCTGATACCACATCCTACAATCATATTTATTTCAGCAGAAGCGGGTAAATGTAATATTTTTTTAATTCTCAACGAATCAAAACCTTCCATGGGACAGGTATCATAATTTATGGCTGCCATACTAATCATAAAATTTTGTGCCGCGAGTCCAGCACTTTTATGTGCTACAATCCGCATATCACTTTGTCGAGCCTGCCTGTAAATGGGCTTGAATATTCCAATAATTTGAAAAGCAAGAAATTTGATCATTCCAATGATTCCAAAAAAATCAAAATAAAGGGCAGGAACAATTTTTTGATAATAATTTAAAGCAAACTTTTCTCTCTTCGAATAATCGGCTTCCGCTTTATTGCCATATTGAGTTTTTAGATACTCAATATTTGATTTAACTCTTTTGCGCCAAAGGTCTTTTCTAGTGACAACAATGACTAATTGTTGCGCTGTTTTTGCTGCGTTTTGATCAAAACTTGCTTTCGCAATTTGCTCTATGCAATCTGGAGATACTATATGGTAGAACTCCCAAAGCTGCATATTACTGCTCGTAGGTGCAAGAGCCGCTAATTGAATGCAGTCTTTTACCTTTTGAATATCAATTGCTTCATTTTTAAAAACACGGACAGAGCGTCTGTATTTAATAGCTTCGCTCACTGATTTTTCAGTGCTTAAATCCATTTCAATACTTTTTGAATGGTTTGTAATTTATCTTTATATGGAGCATAGCGCAGCGGTAAATCCAGCCAAGTTCCTCTTTTTACGATCGCTTTTTTATGGGAAAAAATATCGAAACTCAATTTTCCATGGTAAGCACCCATACCAGAATTTCCAACACCACCAAAAGGTAATTTATTGTTAACCAAATGAATTACTGTATCATTGACACAACCACCACCAAAGGAATATTTTTGTAATACTTCATCAACAAAGGATTTATTTTGAGTAAATAAATACAATGATAATGGTTTTTCAAAGCTTAAAATTATTTTCTCAATATCTGCTTTTGTTTTATAAGAAAGTATGGGAAGTATGGGACCAAAAATTTCCTCCTGCATGACTTTACTGTCCATTTTAGGTTCGTCGAGTAAAGTAGGAGCTAGGTATAAGCTTTCTTTGGTAGATTTTCCTCCAAAGAGCGTTTCTTGATTTTCCAATAAGCTCAATTGACGTTCCCAGTTTTTTAAATTGATAATTCTAGCATAATCAGGAGATTCTTCTGGATTTGCTCCTAAAGCTTTTTCAATTTCCAGAATTAAGAATTTCACTAAAGTGTCCTTCATTTTATGATGTACCAAAATATAATCAGGAGCAACACATGTTTGTCCTGCATTTATAATTTTTCCCCATACAATACGACGGGCGCTCAATTCTAAATTAGCCGTTTCATCAACAATGCAAGGGCTTTTTCCTCCTAACTCCAGAGTAACAGGAGTTAAGTTTTCGGCGGCAGCCTTCGCTACTATTTTCCCCACAGCGACACTTCCTGTAAAAAAGATATAATCCCACCGTTTTTTTAACAATTCTGCCGCCACAGTAGCATCACCCGTGACAACTACTACCTCTTTTACAGGAAAAGTTTCACTTATAATTTTGGAAATAATTGCGGCAGTGTGTGGTGTAA
Source organism: Flavobacterium xanthum (assembly GCF_900142695.1). Classification (GTDB taxonomy): domain Bacteria; phylum Bacteroidota; class Bacteroidia; order Flavobacteriales; family Flavobacteriaceae; genus Flavobacterium; species Flavobacterium xanthum. The sequence goes on from NZ_FRBU01000012.1 coordinate 73,398, forward strand.
GTTCGGATGGTTTTAACGTCACTTTATTTCCAGCGGCTACTGCGGCCACAAGAGGACATAACGCTAATTGAAAAGGATAATTCCATGGTGAAAGTATTAAAACATGGCCATACGGTTCACTGTAAACATAATCTGAAGAAGGAAAATTCAACAACGAAGCACTAACTTTCTTTGGCTTAGCCCAAGAGCTTATATTTTTTATAGTTTCTTTTAGATCACTAATCACATAATTGGTTTCAGTTAAAACAGCTTCAAAAGCAGGTTTTTTGAAATCATCATATAAAGCCTTAATGATCGCTTCTTCATGCTTTGTAATGACATGTAATAGTTTTTTTAAGGATTCTTTTCGGTAATTTATGTCGGTTTTATGATTCATCGGATGATTTTAGTTTTAAAAATACAGATTTTTATTTTAATCCAAGTTTCTATTCTAAATAAAAACGAAAAAACAGGAAAAATTATTCCTGTTTTATAATGTATAAGTCTTTGAAGTATCTATTTTGTTACTATTCTAATAAAAATTAAATGGCATTCCAGATCACATCGTTTGGTACTGCAGCAACTATTTCAATATTTTCTTTAGTTACAGGATGTGTAAAAACTAATTTTCGAGCGTGCAAATGAATTCCACCATCGGAATTACTTCGGTCAAAACCATATTTCAAATCGCCTTTTATTGGGGAACCAATAGCTGAAAGTTGCGCCCTGATTTGATGGTGTCTGCCAGTATGAAGATTGATTTCTAGAGCGAAATAATTGTTGAGTTCTTTAATTATTTTGTAATCTAAACTAGCTAGTTTACTGTCGGGAACTTCTTTTAAATGTGCTTTTGAAGAGTTGTTTTTTTCGTTTCTTTTTAAGTAATGAACGAGTTTATCTTCAGACTTTAAAGGTTTATTTTTGACAATACACCAGTAGGTTTTTTGAGTTTCCCGGTTACTAAACAACTCATTCATTCTCGTCAATGCTTTACTAGTGCGGGCAAAAACGACAATTCCAGTTGTTGGTCGGTCTAACCGATGCACCACTCCTAGAAATACTTCTCCGGGTTTGTTGTATTTGTCTTTAATGTATTCTTTGACAACGTCTGACAAGGGTTTATCGCCTGTTTTATCGCCTTGTACAATATCGCCCACACGCTTGTTGACCACAATAAGGTGGTTGTCTTCGTGCAGAATTTGGAGATTCGATTTGTCTGAAACTATTTTCATTTGGGTTTTTAGAGTATTGGAATTTAAATCATTAGACTTTTTAGATGTTTAGCTATTTATACAAGTCTTGCAGTTTGAAAATTTAAGAAAGTCTCTAATAAAGTCGCTCTAAATCTTAAAGTCATTTTTACAATTTCATCTAGCTTATTTGCGAACTGCTTTAAATCTAGTGAAGTTATAAAACCCAAATCTGATGAAATAAGAATTTGTGTTTCGACTTCATAAGCGGAACCAATATCGATTTCTAAAACTGTGCAAAGTCCTTATTCGATTGTCTTGACAGTCCTTCAGCACTATTTGACGGAATAGAAACAGAAGCCCCGCTTGATTGATTTGTTAATCCAAAATTTTTTTCGCTGGGCAAAGACAAAGTGACTTTATAATTTCAGAAGAAAAAAAGCTACTTTTTTTCCAAATCTCCAAATCCTTAAATATATGATCTTCTTTTTTTTAGTCTGACAATTTAAAAAACTAACGATCTAAAGAGTCTATTTTAATATTGCTCATTTGCATTAGGGAAATCACTCGATTTTACATCGGCAACATACTGGCCAATGGCTTTTGTCATTCCTTCATACAAATCCATATATCTCCTCAAGAAACGAGGGCTAAATTCATTATTCATTCCTAACATGTCATGAATTACTAGAACCTGACCGTCAACTCCGCCACCGGCACCTATGCCTATAACAGGAATCGATATGCTCTGAGCTACTTTCTCGGCTAAATGTGCAGGTATTTTTTCTAAAACTAAGGCGAAGCAACCTAGTCTTTCAAGTAATTTAGCATCTTCGATCAACTTATGTGCTTCTTCTTCTTCTTTAGCGCGAACGGTATAAGTCCCAAATTTATAAATGGATTGTGGGGTTAATCCCAAATGGCCCATAACAGGAATTCCTGCGTTTAATATTTTCTTGATAGACTCTTTAATTTCTTTACCACCTTCTAACTTTACTGCGTGTCCACCGCTTTCTTTCATAATTCTAATAGCAGATCGCAAGGCTTCTTTCGGGTCTGATTGATAGCTTCCAAAAGGTAAATCCACGACAACTAAAGCTCTTTCTATAGCTCTAACTACAGAGGAGGCATGGTAGATCATCTGATCTAAAGTGATAGGCAATGTTGTTTCATGACCTGCCATGACATTTGAAGCGGAATCACCCACAAGAATCACATCGATTCCAGCACTATCAACGATTTTTGCCATAGTGTAATCGTAAGCCGTTAGCATAGAGATTTTTTCTCCGTTAGCCTTCATCTCAATCAGTGATTTCGTGGTAATCCTTTTGTAATCTTTTTTAGCGACAGACATTTTTATGTTTTTTATGATTGTAAAAGTAGTGAAACTAATTCTTTTGTGACGACTAAATAGATTTGCCTTTTTTAAAAATAGATACTTTTTATGGTGATTTCTGGTTCTTGTTAATTTTTTGAAATACGAATGCGCCTTATTTGGATGACAGACGTGTTAAATATCAAAAATCTGTAAGTTATGTAATATTCAACTTTAATAGTGTAACAAATTAGAGGACAAGAGTCGCAACTTTGTTTTGCACTTTACTGCATCAAAATATTCCTTTTAAAGACTAAATTGGGATTCTGAAAAAAAAAGCAATTATTCCTTATAATTTGGTTTTGCTTTTTAAAAGGTACGTTTTCTCAGTCCTGGCAATATTTAGGTCGAAAATCGAGTGTTTTGTTTTGCATTTTTTGGTTTGAGAGTTAAAATTTTCAACTTTGATATAAGGTCAATTCGAGGGAAATTTGACTGTAATCAAAAGAAGTAGTAAAGCCAAAATTATCCCTTTTACCCCGCTATGTTTAAAAAATTATAGAAGAATTAATGCTAAATCCTTACTAAAATGAAAACAGCACTTACGTATACCAAAATCAACAATCAGCTATTTAAACTCAAAGATTTGATTGATCCTGCAGTTGAATCAGAAAACAATAAAACGGATGAAATTACACAATTAGTCAGTATCCCAAAGGGTGAATCCCCTGAAATATTGATAATTTCGTCATATCCTCCTAGAGAATGTGGGATAGCAACCTATAGCCAAGATTTAAAAAATAGTATTATTCAAAAATTTGGTAGTGCTGTATCTGTTAAAATTTGTGCTTTAGAAAACAAGAAAACAACAGCCACGTATCCCACAGAAGTAAAATATCATTTGATCACTTCGGAAAAAGACAATTATGAAGAACTTGCGGTAAAAATTAATAATGATGATCGCATCTTTATGGTTTTTTTAGAGCACGAATTTGGTTTATTTAGTGGTAAAAATGGGAGCTACATAATTGAATTGTTAACTCATTTAAAAAAACCGGTAGCAACTACTTTTCACACCATTTTGCCAAAACCAGATCATGATTTAAAACTAATTGTTCAAAAAATTGCCCAACTTTCCGATTCAATTGTTGTAATGACTAAAAATTCCTCGGCAATTTTGATTAATGATTATGGTATTTTGGATGAAAAAATAAAAGTTATACCGCACGGTACCCATTTAATTTCTCCAAAGGAAAAAGGTGTGAAATCTAAAATTCATTTGGAGAATAAATTAGTTCTCTCCACATTTGGATTAATTAGCGAGGATAAAAGTATAGAAACAGCTTTAGAAGCTTTACCTCAAATTATAAAGAAATTTCCTTCGGTTATTTATCTGATTATCGGGAAAACACATCCCGAAGTTGTGAAAAATGAAGGAGAAAAGTACAGAGAATATTTAAGTGCCAAGGTAATGGAGTTGAACATTCAAAACAATGTCCAGTTTATCAACAGCTACTTGTCACTTGAAGATTTAATCGATTACTTGCAACAGACCACCATCTATTTATTTACTTCTAAAAATCCAAATCAAGCCGTAAGTGGCACCTTAGCGTACGCAATGGCATGCGGTTGCCCCATAATTTCTACTCCAATTCCGCATTCAAAAGAACTTCTAGAAGGTGCGGGAATTAATTTTGATTTTAAAAGCTCAGGGCAACTTGCGAATGCTGCAATAAAATTATTATTGGACCCCAAATTATTAAAACAAATGCGATCCAATGCTTTGCATCGAATTAATCCAACGGCTTGGCAAAATATAGCCATTTCTCACGTTAAATTAGCGCAGGAAATTAGTAAGGGAAAGCAAAATGCTTTGAAGTTTAAAATGCCAGAAATTTCATTGGCGCACATTAAACGACTGACCGCTAAGCATGGGATGATTCAGTTTTCTACAATCGATATTCCTGATTTGGAAACGGGATACACACTTGATGATAATGCCAGAGCGTTAATTGCTGTTACAAAACATTACTACCTTACTGGTGAATTAGACGATATAGAGCTGATAAATACCTATTTAAATTTTATTTTATTTTGCCAAGAATCGGATGGATCTTTTCTAAATTATGTAGATATTGAGTGTAATTATTTCGAAAAAAACCATCACGAAAATCTTGAAGATTCAAATGGTAGAGCAATTTGGGCATTGGGTGAATTTATGACTTATGCACATTTGTTTCCTGAACGAAGAATAGAAAAAGTGAGACTCGCTTTAGATAAATCGCTCCATTATATAAATAAATTTCAATCACCAAGAGCAATTTCTTTTGCAATTAAAGGCCTATACCATTATAATTTAAAGAAGAAAAGCACAGAGATTGAAAACTTGATTGTTGCGCTTGCGGATAACTTGGTATCAAAATACAGAGGTGTTTCAGAAAAAAAATGGGATTGGTATGAAGATTATTTAACTTATGCCAACAGCCTTTTACCAGAAGCAATGCTTTATGCTTCCATGAGTTCTGGTAGTTATTTATATAAAGATATAGCCAAAAAAACATTTGATTTTTTATTGTCAATAATATTCAAAAACAATCAGATTAAAGTAATTTCAAATCAAGGTTGGAAACTTAAAGGTAAAAGCCCAAATCAATTTGGAGAACAACCCATAGATGTGGCTTATACTATTTTGGCTCTGAATCAATTTTACGAAATCTTTCAAGAAGTAGACTATTTAGAAAAAATGAAAATTGCCTTTAGTTGGTTTTTAGGCAATAATCATTTAAGTCAAATTGTTTATAATCCTTGTACAGGAGGATGTTATGACGGATTAGAAGAAACACATCTCAATTTAAATCAGGGTGCTGAATCAACAGTGAGTTATTTATTAGCAAGATTAATTTTTGAAAAAAGGGTAAGCCCAAAAGAGGGATCGGAGCGCTATTCAGACTTGCAACTGAGTAAAAAAAGAGAAAAAGCGTCAAAATTATTAAATAAAATTCCAAAAGATATTTCTGAATAGCTTCAAAATTTAGTTTCTTATCCAAAGAAAACGTTTTTTAATTCAGCATTATAATTTGTAAATCGTTTTATCAAGTTTAATAGTATTCTTGGTCGTATTAAAGGATTTCATATTTAGCTTTTTTTCTCTTTTCTTTAATAAGGAACGGGTTTGATTCCTCTTTTGAGACACGAATTCGTAGTCTTCAAACGGTATGGAATGAGAAACAATTTTATAATACTTTTCTAGTGACCATTTGTCAGTTCTATTTTTGAATATTTTGAACGCATTATTTAAAATAGTGCATTGTATTAGATTGTTTACTTTTATAATAAATCTAAAGGTTTTATTCCTGGAATCATTGGGTTTCAATCACGATTCTGTTATTTTACTTCATACTATTATGTAGTCAATATTCTGATTTGTAGGTATTTATATTTTATCTTAATTAATTACATAACGTAATTAAAATTCCTATTTCTGCATCTAGATCTCTAGTAATTCCATGAAATTCGTCACCTACAGTTATAAGCTGTGGAGACAATAAATTGGCTTTATTGAAGTCATTTGCTTTTTGAATCAATTTTTTGAACTTTTCCATAACTGATTTTTGTTCTTTTGCACCACTATTGATACTATCACCTTTTAGAAATAATCTTTAATTTTTAGTGAAAATTTATTATTTATTTCAGAAATAGTGAAATAAAAGAAGATTTAAAAAGTCAATTGACTAAGCTTGAAAACTTTCATAAAAGGGAAAGATAACAATTAATATGTGTCGTCATTCAAATCTGATTCTTCTTCTGCAGATTTTTTGTAATCATTATTCAAGAAATAAGTGTACTTCTTTTTATCTTTTTGATTTTTTCTAAAAAGGAATACAATCAAAATAATTGCGAAGAAAATTACAATACCAATAATAATCCAGTTGATTTCCATTTTTTTAGGTTTAAAGAATTAGTGACGTTGAAAGATTGTGTTAAAATTTACAGCAAAGATAATTAGTGTTTAAACAAAGTGAGAGACTCGTGCTTCTAAATTAGATAGTAAACGTAATGTATTTCATGATGAATTAGGATATCCAGACCATAAAATAGTGTTGGACGAATCATAGCTTTCAATTTTACAAAAGCGAGTAGGCGAACATTCCTTTTAAAATCAACAGATTGTTTTCTTTATTTTAATTCTTATCTGCTTGAGACCTATTGAAATCATGTCATACATCTAGAATTTACACTACGAAAATAGTAAATAGGTTTATTATTCCTCTTTTCTATTCACTATTTTTTGTTCTGAAAAGATGAATAAAGACGGATAAGAAGAAGATAAAAAACACCCAATCATTTATCCCGTAAATGGAATAAAATAGTCCAGCTAATACATCTTTTTTATACACGTCGTAAACATTATTATTTATGATCCAATTGGTCCAAATAAAACCATAAATAAATTTTTCAATGACAAAAATTCCAACAAGCCATCTGACTTGATGGTACTCCTTTGCCACTGACATGTAAGCTAATCCCCAAATGAGTATCATAAGTAATCCAAAATTGGACATTACTTCTGGATCAAATTCAGGAATTGTGGAATTTGTAAATAATTTCGAAAAAATTAATACTGTGGCGTTCATTAATCCAGCAATAATGAACCCTTTTGTAATAGTCGTCTTTTTAATGATCATATCTCTATTAATTTAATTTGCAGATTTGCTTAAGCACAAGTATTATAAGTTAATCTTCTAATTCATAACTTTTAGCTCTTATAAAGTAGTATAATTGTCATTAATATGTAGCTAAATTAGTTAATTTATTCTTGTTGTTGCTTTCTATTTGTCATAAGTCCAAGCATCATAATCAATGCTGTCAAAATTATCACTTGAATAATAAGTGATTTATTTACCAACGAAATGTTTTGTTCCGGCCCAATTGCGAGGAAAAGTAATATAGTAATTAGGCCTCTTGGAGCGATAAATAGCAAAGGAGATAATGACAGTTTAGAAATTTTTAATTGGATTGCTCTGAAAACAAAAATTGCAGTTACAATTCCTATGGCCCATATCAACGTATCCATATTCAAGATTTCTTCAGTTTGGATAAGATAGCCAAAAAGTAAAAAGAAAAGTGATCGTACTAAAAATGCTGCTTCAATTGTCAACTCCTTAAATTTATTAACCTCTGCATTCAACTCATCCGGTTTTAATTTTTCAATCCACTTAAATTGTTTTAATTCATCAAGATTGCCCAAAAATAAACCAAAAAGGAAAATGAAAATTAGTCCAGGCAGATGATACACTTTAGAAACAGCGTAGATTAAAATAACTAGTAAAATGATAGGAGCAAATTTTATGTGGTGGTCGATTTTATTGAGCATGTAAGCAAGTCCAATCGTTGCAACAAAGGAAATAAGAGTAATAGCAATAAGTTGTAAACCAAAATATCCAAAGGACGAAAAACCAAAGGTGTCATTTAGAGCAATAAAATTAAAAAATAAAACACCAATGATATCGGATAAACTGCTTTCATAGATAATAAACTCTTTATTGAAAGAGGTCAACGACTTTACACTAGGAATTGCAATAGCACTGCTTATTATACAAAGTGGTACAGCATTCGTTAAACTGTCTTTAAAGGAGAACTGCCCATAATGATGAAATAAAAATGAAAGTAGAAACGCTAAAGCCAGCATTGGAAAAAGAGACACTAAAAATGATTTTTTGATTAAAGAAGCTTTGGATTTGTTAAATTCCAATTCAAGAGAACCTTCGAGAACTATCAATATCAGTCCTACAGTACCGAAAAATGGAAGTATAGGCGTGAGGTTGGGTATACTAATTTCAAAGAAGCTCGTCAATTGTCGGACAACAAATCCTAAAAGCAATAATAAAATTACCGAAGGCACTTTTGTTTTAGACGATGTTCGCTCAAAAACATAAGCTAATAAAAGTAACGTACATATTGTGATGATAATTGTTATTGTCATAATAAATCTTTGTGGTTCTTGAAGAATTTCACGTATTATTTGTAGCCTTTTTGCGGTTACACAATTGGAAAATAATAGCTTTTCGCTAAGATAATACTTCTTGCCCAAAAAAACTTTTGACTAGTATAAATTTCGCGGTAGCTTAAATCTTGCTTTCCACTTCTTTTTTAGTTTTTTTCGGGCTAAAGGGATTTAAATACAATAATCACGTTTATACTGTTTTATAAATACGACAATGAGATTTAGAAAAAGTAACGGATTCAATTTTCTTACAGGGTGAATATTTTATTTGAAAAGAGATAAGCAACTAATTGCGATAGTCCTCTTTTTTCAATTTTAGCTTTCTACATTCAAATTGCAGAATACATAGAAAATAAGGACATTCAGCTTGTTTTTTTTTTATTGGAGAATACTAATCTTACTATTAATATCTGTTTTTGACCTACGTGCTGCTTGACCAGTTTCGAAACTTTTTCGGCCCTATTGATGCCTATTTATTGCTGCTATTTTTATTTATAATTTTTTTTCTGCTAGAACCTGAACCCTTTTTAGTTTGACACAATTTTATTTTCTGGAAAGTGCTTTTATGCATTTTATAAATTCCGATTTGTTTTTTAATTAAATTTTATTGGTTAGTTTTTTGAAATTAAAACCATAAAAAAAGAAATAGTAAAAGGGAAAAGTATACTTATTTTATTAAAAATTATTCTAAAATAATAAAGAATGGCTTGTAAGTATTTAAAGAGTTGATAGGGAATAATTTTACTTTCAATGCATTACAAAAGTTGTAAGCATAAAGAACTTCATCTCTACGCAGAGGTTACTTTTAGGTTGCTGCAATCGATTTCCTTTTTAGGACGTTATTTTAGCGGTATAGGAAGTTCATATTGGCGACTACCATCTTGTGCACTCGCCTCAAACAAAATTAGATTTAGAGTTGAATATTCCTCCTTTTTTTCAACATCAATTGTAAAGTCAAATTTGCCCCATTCAGGTGCTCCCGCATCAGTCGTTACGTAACCCTTTTTTAATTCATTGTGTCCATCCTCAACCACCCAGTTGAAGGTTGCTTCAAAAACTTGTGCTTGTCCTTGCAATTGGAATTTATTATCCGCTACTTTTTCTACTGTTACCTGTCGAAAGCGTTGATTTGCATACTGTTTTACAATAATATTTTGTAGTTCAATGTGCTTTACGACTTGAGTGGTATCGGTGAAAACCATTGTATCACTGCTTTTTGAAGCATCGCTTTTCTCTTTGTTACAAGCAAATAATAGCAAGGGTAGTAACCAAATAGTTGATTTTATTTTCATTGTTTTCTATTTTATAATTTCGTTTTAACTTTGATATGTTTCCTAAAACTGCTTTTTTATGTGCGCATTGTTTGCTAATAATTTTACAAATAGTGGTATAATTCTGGTTCAAAAATAGCTACTTGCTGCGTACTCAAATGTATTTTAGATCTACTTGTAACCAATTAACAAATCCAATGGTGAAAATGAAGCAGAAGAGACTAAGTTTTTAAAAATATAATCTTTCTTACTTTTCTTTAAATTACATCAATAAAAAAATAAATAAATCAGTGTCAGATAAAGAGGATATTGTTTTGGCTGATTTCATTTTTAAACTATTAATTACTTTAAATCATTGAAGTGTAACGGATTAAGTATTTGGTTGTCATTGTAAAAAGAGCCTATCTAAGCTGAAACAAGATAAAAAATGTTACCGCAATGGGCGAATTAACAATCTGCCATATTCACGGCAATTGCTAGACCGCCTTCAGAAGTTTCTTTGTATTTGTTGTTCATATCTTTGGCAGTTTGCCACATGGTTTCTACCACTTTGTCTAAAGGAACTTTTGCGTTTTCGGGATCGGTGGCTAAGGCTAATTCGGCGGCATTAATGGCTTTTATGGCACCCATGGTGTTGCGTTCAATACAAGGAATTTGGACTAATCCGCCAATAGGGTCACAAGTCAGTCCAAGATGATGTTCCATGGCAATTTCAGCTGCCATTAATACCTGCTCTGGTGTCCCACCCATTAATTCACATAAAGCGGCAGCTGCCATCGAGGAGGACACTCCAATTTCAGCCTGACAACCGCCCATCGCTGCTGATATAGTAGAACCTTTCTTGAAAATACTGCCTATTTCACCGGCAACCATAAGGAATTGTTTGATTTGTTTTTCACCAGCTTGGTGGTTTTCAATCACTAAGTAATACATTAAAACAGCTGGAATAACGCCAGCACTTCCATTAGTTGGAGCAGTTACCACGCGTCCTAATGCTGCATTGACTTCATTTACTGCAAGTGCAAAACAGCTAACCCATTTCAGGATTTGACGAAATTTGACTTCTGTTTTTCTAATTTCTTCAAGCCAACTTTGTGGAGAATTATAATTGGCTAAACCAATTAGGTTTTGATGCATGTCAAATGCTCTTCGGCGTACGTTTAATCCTCCAGGAAGTATCCCTTCAGAATGACAGCCTATGTACATGCATTCCAGCATGGTGTGCCAAATACGGATCAATTCGTGATCAATTACGGCTTCCGTACGCATTGATTTTTCGTTTTCAAAAACGATTTCCGAAATGGATTTATTTTCGTTTTTACAATACGCTAATAGTTCTGATGCTTTATCAGTAGGATAAGGAAAAGCACATTTTATTTGTATTTTCTTTTTAGCGTTAATGCGTTCCTCTTTGACTACAAATCCTCCACCAATAGAATAAAAAGTAGATATATATTCGCTATCATCGTTCATAAAAGCCGTGAACGTCATTCCATTGGCATGAAAAGGAAGGAAGTTTTTATTGAAAATGATATCCTGAAGAAAATAGAAAGGGATTGGTTTTTCGTTTGCTAAATTAATCTCGTTTTTTGATTCAATGGATTTTATAATGGCAGCAATATTTTCTATAGGAATGTATTCTGGATCTTGTCCGCTCAATCCTAGCATTACGGCTAAATCCGTTGCGTGCCCTTTTCCAGTCAAGGAAAGAGAACCGTATAGGTCTATTTTTACTCGGGTTACAGCATGAAGTAACAACTCGTTTCTCAATTCACCTAAAAAGCGTTCGGCAGCTCTCCATGGGCCAAGTGTGTGTGAACTCGAAGGGCCTACACCAATTTTTAACATGTCAAAAACTGAGATACATTCTTCCATCTGTTGTTTCATTTTGTGATCGACAAATATAATAGATTGTTATTAGTATCCGAATTATATGCAAAATTTTATTAATTATTTAATAAAGAATAGTACTGTAATCTTAGTATTTCTTAATAAAAAATGAATTAATGATAGAGAATAGCTTTGGTATAATCCGTATTTAATTAATAGAAAATTTAGCTTGTGAAAGACTTCGTAAATTGCTATTTTTGAGGCATAACTAACCCAAAATAATATGAAAAAGACTATTTTTTCTTTTTATCTAATGCTAACTCTGGTACTCAGTGTTCAATCACAGGTGCAAAGTCCTTCAGAATTTTTACCGAATTACGGAAAGCAAATAACGTATTACCATCAAGCCGAAAATTATTTTAGGCATCTTACGGAAAAATCTCCTTTAATAAAACATCAAAAATATGGAGTAACTCCCGAGCAAAGAGATTTGAATGTATATTTTATTTCTAGTCCTGAGAATTTGGCTAACTTGGAACAAATTCGAAATAATAATTTAGCCGCTATTGGTTTGTCCACTAACAAAAGCCAAATGATTGGTGATAAATTAATTGTATGGTTGAGTTTTAATGTTCATGGAAATGAATTTGCTGGAACTGAAAGTGCTATGACTGTAGCCTATGAGCTGGTAAATCCCTCAAACGCCGAAACTAAAAAGTGGTTAGAAAACACTATTGTAATCTTGGATCCATGCATCAATCCTGATGGATATTCCAGATATGGGAATTGGTTAAGAGAAATTTCAAGTAAAAAAACACATCCCGATTTGTCAGATAGAGAACACATGGAAGTTTGGCCAGGGGGAAGGTACAACCATTATATCTTTGATTTGAACAGGGATTGGGCGTGGCAAACCCAGCCGGAAACCCAACAGCGTATCGCATTGTACAACCAGTGGATGCCTCAAGTACACACGGATGTACATGAAATGGGATATGATTCTCCCTATTTTTTTCCACCGTCAGCGGAACCTTTGCACGAATATATTGAAAAGTATCAAAAAGATTTTCATTACACGTTAGGTAAAAATATATCTAAAAAATTTGATGCTCAAAACTGGATGTACAATACAGGGGAGCGTTTTGATTTGTTTTATCCAAGTTATGGAGATACTTATCCTACTTACAATGGAGCAGTAGGCATGACTATGGAACAAGGCGGAATAGGAGCTGGGAGAGCAGTTACAATGAGTAACGGAATCACATTGACTATAAAAGATCGCTTAACCCATCATGCAACGGCAGTTCTTACGGTTGTAGAATCAGCGGCAGCACAAGCGGATGTTTTGCTGAAAGGTTTTAGAGGTTTTATGAATAATTCTCGAAAAACGGTCAAGGGAAATTATAAAATGTATGTGATGAAAAACAATCCGAAGTTGGTTCAAATGGCGGATTTGTTGAAAAAAAACAATGTAGAATTCAGTTATGCTGATGCTACTCAAAAAGCATCCGGATTTAATTATACTACAAAAACAGAGAAAGGTTTTACAATTGAACCAAATGATTTAATTGTGAAAGTAGATCAGCCGAAAGCCGTTTTTGCGCAAGTGCTTTTTGAACCAAACCAAAAATTAAATGACAGTTTATCGTATGATATTACTTCATGGGCGTTGCCTCTGGCTTATGGAGTAGAAGGGTATGCACTGAAAAATAGTGTAGCTGTTAAAACAAAAATGGCAATTGAAATGCAGGAAAAAGTCATTCCGCAAAACGTGTATGCGTTTCATATTCCTTGGAATAATAGAATTTCAGCTCAGGTATTATCTTTGTTGCACCAAAATAATATTAAAGTGCGATCAGCAATGAAGAAAGCTGTTTTTGGAGAAGTAATTGTGGAGCCGGGTGGTTTGTTAGTCACAAAAGCAGATAATCCTAAAATAGTTGATTTTGAAAAAACAATTGCAGGACTAGTGAAAATGAAAACGGATTACAATTATATTGCTACGGGTTTTTCCTCGAATTCGAAAGATGTAGGAGGAGAAAATTTTAATTTATTGAAAGCGCCAAAAGTGGTTTTATTATCTGGAAAAGGGGTTGGTTCCACTGAGTTTGGTGCCGCTTGGTATTATATGGAAGAAACAATTGGTTATCCAGTAAGTGTGATTGAAGTAGACAATTTCAACAGATTAAACTTGTTCAATTATAACACGTTAATCTTAGCAGATGGATATTATGAATTTTCCGAAGACCAACAAAAGAAAATTGGAGAATGGATTAAAAACGGAGGAAAAGTGATAGCAATGAATAGTGCATTAACACTTTTTGAGGGAAAAGAAGGCTATGCATTAAGTCCATTTGCATCCGAGGAAGACAAATTGAGTTCAGAGAAAGAGGCTGAAGAGGAAGCGTTAAAAGAACGTTTTTTAGATTTTCAAGATTCGGAGCGTAGGTATATTTCTAAATCAATTCCTGGCGCTATTATCGAGAACATGCTGAATAAAACACATCCAATGTCTTTTGGTTTAGGGGATAAATATTTCAGTCTAAAAACGGATGATAGACATTATTCGCTACTGAAAAAAGCAACAAATGTCGTTTATGTGCCCAAAGATTATAAGAGTTATGGTTTTGTTGGAAATGAAATAAAAAAGAAATTGAATAATACGGTAAGTTTTGCAGTAGAAAGTAAAGGTGACGGATCTGTAATCTATATGGTCGACAACCCTTTATTTAGAGGTTTCTGGGAAAATGGAAATTTATTATTCAGTAATGCTTTGTTTTTAGTAAATTAAAAAGCCACAATATTGAAACCATAAAAAAGAGCCCAGCAATGGGCTCTTTTTTATTGGGATCAAATTACCATTCGAAAGTACCGTTACTTATTTTCTTCCGAAAATTTTGCTGATTATAAAAATTAGTATGGCCAGTACTGCAACAACTATAAATATACCAACACCTACTCCAGCTTTGAATATTCCTTCTATTATTGAACAGCTTGAAAATGATATTAATACTATAAAAAGCATCAATAAACGAGTTAATTTTTTTTGCATGATTAATTAGTTTAGGTTAAAAATGTAAAATTATTGCTTTCAACTAAGCAGTTTGTTATATAATTTAGAGAGGTGTTTATATAATTCAAACAAAAAATAGCTTAAAATGGTATCTAAATTGCCCATTTAAGTATAAAGGTAAAACAAAAATATGTACAGTTGAACAGTAGTGTTTTATATTTTGACAAAACATAGTGGAATAAAAAACGGTATTATTTAGTAAAATGAAGTCTACCTAGATAAACTATTTCAATTCCTGTTGAGACGGTCAAGTATCAAATTAGGTCATAGGATTTTTTGATGTTGCAACAGTATTTTTTAATACGTCTATTGATTATCAGGGAAGTTTGTCCAATTTAACTTTACACAGTGTTCTAAAATCCATTTCCAAAATGCTTTAGAATAGTTTTGTAAAAAAGCAATTTGGTTTTTAGCAGATAAACGAGTAACGATGTTTATTTTCTCTCTTTTTAATTATAAAATCCTAAATCGGAATTCGTATATTTGTCAAACCAAACAATATAATCTACTATGAGTCAAAAAGTATTACTTACTGCAAAAGAAGTAACTATCATATTACATCGTTTGGCCTGTCAATTAATTGAAAAACACTTAGATTTTTCGGATACAATTTTAGTTGGAATTCAACCACGAGGTGTTTTTTTAGCGGAACGCTTGAAAGAAATTTTGGAAAATGAATACCAAACTCCTGAAATTCAATTAGGTTATTTGGATATTACCTTTTTTAGAGATGATTTCCGAAGAACCGACAAACCATTGGAGGCCAATAAAACTAAAATTAATTTTATTGTTGAAAATAAAAAAGTCATTTTTATAGACGATGTTTTGTTCACTGGACGAAGTATCAGATCTGCTTTGACCGCTATTCAATCTTTTGGTAGGCCTTCAGAAATTGAACTATTGGTATTAATCGACAGACGTTTCAGTCGCAATTTGCCTATTCAGCCAGATTATAGAGGAAGACAGGTTGATGCAATCAATAACGAAAAAGTCAAAGTGAGCTGGAAAGAAAATGAAGGGGAAGATGGTGTCTATCTAATTACAAGTTAGATCGTTTTTAAACGCTAACTATTAAAAACTAATAATCGTAAACAGCAATGAAAGAATTAAGCGTAAATCATTTGTTAGGCATAAAATACATTAATAAGAATGATATTGACCTAATTTTTGAAACAGCCGATCATTTTAAAGAAGTCATTAATCGCCCCATAAAAAAAGTACCTTCTTTAAGAGATATTACCATTGCCAATATTTTTTTCGAAAATAGTACGAGGACAAAACTTTCTTTTGAACTTGCTCAAAAGCGTTTATCAGCTGATGTTATTAGTTTTTCAGCTGCACAATCCTCTGTCAAAAAAGGAGAAACACTAATTGATACGGTGAATAATATACTTTCGATGAAAGTTGATATGGTGGTAATGCGACATGCAAATCCGGGAGCTGCTTATTTTTTATCCAAAAATGTAAAAGCAAGCATCGTTAATGCTGGAGACGGTGCGCATGAACATCCTACGCAAGCTTTATTAGACAGTTATTCGATTAGAGAAAAACTAGGAGAGGTCGCTGGGAAAAAAGTGGTTATTGTAGGGGATGTTTTACATTCTAGAGTAGCACTGTCTAATATATATGCTTTGCAAATGCAAGGGGCCGAGGTGAAAGTTTGTGGGCCTAAAACGCTAATTCCCAGACATATTGAATCGCTTGGAGTTACGGTAGAACCAAATCTTAGAAAAGCACTTGAATGGTGCGATGTGGCAAACATGTTGCGTGTACAAAATGAGCGGATGGACGTGAATTTTTTTCCCTCAACAAGAGAATATGCACAACAATATGGAGTGGATAAAACACTTTTAGATTCTTTAGATAAAGAAATTGTCATCATGCATCCAGGACCTATCAATCGTGGTGTGGAGATTACTAGCGAAGTCGCTGATTCAAGCCAATCAGTGATTTTAAACCAAGTAGAAAATGGCGTTGCAATTAGAATGGCTGTAATTTATCTTTTGGCATCAAAAATTCAGTAGTTTTAGGTGAAACTTTGTAAATTAGCTACTTGTAATCGAAAATACCGCTGGGTAGTTTCATAAATATAGTAAAAATGAAAGTAGATCAAAAAGGACATACCGTAACGATTAGAGATACACAAGGGGATTTTATGTCTTTTCTTATGAAGGTTACGCACCAGTATAAAACATTCGAAAAACACAACATAATGATTGATCTTTTGTTACATAAAGATTTATCTACCAATGATATTAAGCAATTTATGCCTTTATCGAAACAACATAAAAAAGCAAAAAAATCTTTTGTCATAATTACTTCTGATTTTGATTATAATGCCGTGCCTGCTAAACTAACCGTGGTGCCTTCCTTATTAGAGGCGCACGATATTATAGAAATGGAAGAGATTGAAAGAGATTTAGGGTTTTAACAAATATCTTATGGATTTTTACAAAAACAAAAAAGACGCACATCTTTTAAGCATTATTCTATTCGCATGTTTTATAATTTTAATGGGTCTCAATCTCTATAAAGTTTTTACTACTGACGATTCATACAGCAAATGGGGAGTAGGTGCAAACTTATTATTAGCAATTTCTCAAGGGCTACAAATTAAAAAATATAACAAGGAAAAAAAGGATAGTATTTTGTAATTAATTTTTACATAGCGAATTATGAATGTTCCATTTTTAATTCTATCGTAACTTCTAACATGAAATTAAAAAATTGAAACTAACAATACTTGGTTGCTATGCAGCTACACCACGAACTTTTACCAATCCCACCTCCCAGATTTTAGAAATAAAAAACAGACTTTTTTTAATCGATTGCGGAGAAGGAACGCAAGTGCAATTGCGCAAGAATAAAATCAGGTTTTCGAAGATTAATCATATCTTCATTTCTCATTTGCATGGGGATCATTTTTTTGGATTAGTCGGTTTAGTATCCACATTTACTTTGTTGAACAGGACTACCGATTTGCATATTTATGGACCAAAAGGAATTAAAGAAATTATTAAATTGCAATTGCGATTGTCTAATTCTTGGACAAATTATGGTTTGTTTTTTCATGAACTGGAATCGCTAGAAAGCGAGATTGTTTATGAGGATGAGAAGGTTAGGGTGCAAACCATCCCATTAAAACATCGAGTATACACAAATGGTTTTTTGTTCCAAGAAAAAATAGGGGAGAGAAAACTGAATTTAGATGCAGTCCAGAATTATGAAATTAATAGTTGCTATTATCAAAAAATCAAAAATGGTAAAGATATCACACTAGAAGATGGGAGAGTTATTGAAAATGACAAATTGACTTTTGATCCTATTCCAACTAAGAGTTATGCTTTTTGTTCTGATACCGTTTACCATGAAGCTATTATTCCTATTATAGCCAAGAGTACTGTATTGTACCATGAATCTACCTTCCTGCAGTCTGAGGAAAATCTGGCTAAAAAGACATTACATTGTACCGCTAAAGAGGCAGCAACCATTGCTCTGAAGGCTAATGTAGGACAATTGATCTTGGGCCACTATTCAACACGTTATGAAAAAATTGAATTGTTTAAAGACGAAGCCGAAACCGTTTTTTCAGAGGTGCTTTTAGCCGATGATGGGAAAAGCTTTGAGTTTTAAATAAATAATTGAACGGCACGAGAAAATTGGTTTAGGGAATTTTGAATGACACTACGCAAATCAGTCTAGAAATGAACATTTTTAAATTAAAAATATATGAACGACTTAAGTAATTACAGAAAATCGTACGATAAGAGCGAGCTATTAGAAGCTTCTATCCCCGAAGATCCAATCAATTTGTTTAACAGATGGTTTCACGAAGTAGAGGACTTTGGAGGTGATAGTGAAGTAAATGCAATGACCGTAGCGACAATTGGCTTAGATGGATTTCCAAAGTCTAGAGTTGTTTTGTTAAAAAAGTTTAATGAAGAGGGTTTTGTTTTTTATACCAATTACAATTCAGAAAAGGGGAAGGCTATTACAGAAAATCCAAACGTATGCCTCTCTTTTTTTTGGCATACCCTAGAACGTCAAGTAATCATTAAAGGGATCGCTAAACGAACTGCAGAAGACATATCAGATCTTTATTTTGAATCGCGACCTGAGGGGAGTAAATTAGGAGCAATTGTGTCCAATCAAAGTGAAGTGGTTCCTTCCAGAGACTATTTAGAACAAAACTTGAAACAATTAGAAAAAGATTTTGAGAGTATGGTTATTCCAAGACCAAAGCATTGGGGCGGATTTCTTGTAACTCCTTTAGAAGTAGAATTTTGGCAAGGAAGACCTAATAGATTACATGATAGAATTCGGTATTCTAGCCAACAAGATTATTCTTGGAAAATAGACCGTCTTTCTCCTTAATGTAAGAATTATACATATTTAATTATTTTTATGATGTAGTTCATCGATTTTTTTAGGTATTTAAACGGTAAAAGATGTATGTTTGAGTAAGAAATAAAAAACATAGTATTATATATTAAAGTTGTTTGCCCCACAATCTACTTTAAACCTAACCTACCAAAGTTATGAAAATAAAATTACTTCGTGCATTATTGCTCGCTGCTGTGATATGCACTATGAATTCCTGTTCCTCAGACAGTTCTGAAATTGAAACCGCTGACGCAACCGTTCAAAAAGTAGTTGCATACTCATACAATTCCATTGAGTTAGAGACTATGGATTTAATAAATGCCCACAGAGTTAGTAAAGGTTTGAATCGCTTGGAGAAAATCAATCACATGTCTTATAAATCTGAAGAGCATGATAATTACATGATCGCAAACAATGTAGTTAATCATAATGATTTTGCTGCGCGTTCTGAAAACATTATGAAGATTTTAGGAGCCAAATCTGTAAGTGAAAATATAGCTTATAACTTTAATACACCACAGGCAGTTTTGAATGCGTGGTTAGCAAGTCCTGGTCATAAAGAAAATATAGAAGGTAACTTTACCCATTTTGGAATTGCAATAAAAGAAAATCCAGTAAATGGTAGAAAGTATTATACAAATATCTTTGCAAAAATTTAAGTTGAGTTTTTTATATTTAAGTGGCTGTCTTCCCCCCAAAAGACAGCCATTTATATTTTAAAAACAGTTTAGAAAAAATCATTGTTAATTTAAGATATTAACTGTTAATGATTTTTCTTTAGATGTGTTTTAAATTATAATTATTTTTCATTTAGGAATGTAAGGTATCTTATTCTTTATATTTTTTTTGTAATTATTCGTAGTTTTTATATTCCTACTTATCTCGGCTTGATTTATCATTTACAAAATTTTTATACTACTAAAATTTTAGACATAGCTATTTACTAGTCTACAAAGGAGATAATTGACAAATGATATGCTCAAATGTAATATCTTTTGATTCCATAAATTATATCATTTATATCCCTAGGAGTTATTTTTATTACGCGGAGAAAATAGATGAGGAAAATAATTGAAATAAAAATAGACTGTCTTTATGGGACAGCCTATTGCATTTACTTAGGGATTTATTTTACAGGGCAGTGATAATAAATTCACTTCTTCTGTTTAGCTGATGTTCTTCTTCTGTACATGATACTCCATCGGTACATTTATTTACTAATTGAGTCTCACCATATCCTTTGCCACTCAATCTATTCTCATTTACTCCATTTTTAACTAACCACTTAATAGTTGATTTAGCTCTTCTATCTGATAAAGCTTCATTGTATTTAAACGAGGCGCGGCTGTCAGTATGAGAGCGAATATCCAATGTCATCGTTGGATTTTGGTTTAGAACATCTAGTATTTTTTCCAAATCTAAAGCGGCTTCTTTTCGAATATTAGATTTGTCTAAATCAAAATAAATCATTTTTATGTTAAAACATTTACCAAGATCATCACCAATAGTAACTTTACAAACAGCATTCTCTAGCGCGATTGGTAGATATGTTTTTCCATTTTCGTCTGCAATCGTTATCGATACTTCTTTTACGGTATATTCTGGTTTTTGAGCTCTTACGTAATATTTTTTACCGCATTCAACAGCAAATGAATAAGCACCTTTATCATCTGAAACGGTGGTGCTGATGCTATTAAATTGATTGTCAAGCAACGTTATTTTAGTGTTAGGAAGCAACTCTGCAGTATCGATGTTGGTGATTTCGCCGTATAATAATTGTTTACATGTAATTTTTTTTAGTTCTAAAAATTTATAAATGTCATCATATCCCATACCACCATCCCGGTTTGAAGTAAAAAAGCCTCTTCTAGATTTTGTATCTATTAAATAAGCAAAATCGTCTTTGGGAGAATTAATATCAGAGCCTACATTCTGTACTTTGCTAAAAGAACCGTTTGGATTAATTGTAGAAACAAAAACATCTAAACCTCCTAAGCCGGGATGTCCATCTGATGCAAAATAGATTTCGTTTTCATCATTTACAAACGGAAAAGTTTCTCTTCCTTCGGTATTAATAGTTTTGCCTAAGTTTTCGGGTATTCCATAACTTCCATCATTATTTATTTGAACTTTAAATAAATCAGATAGACCCAAGGTTCCAGGCATATCAGAAGCAAAATAGAGCATCCTACCGTCTGGACTTAATGTTGGGTGCGCTGTACTATAATTATCACTGTTAAATGGAAGCTCCGTTATTTCAGTCCATTTATCATTTTCTAAAGTAGCTTTGTATATTTTTATTAAAGTAATTTGATTAGTATCTTTTCCTTTCTTTCCATTTATAAAATTATTTCTGGTGAAGTACATTGTTTTCCCATCATTTGTAAAAGTAGGAGTAGATTCGTGGAATTTAGAGTTGATATTGGAATCAAATTTATGAGGATCAGAGGGAGTCATATTTTCTCCTAAAGTAGAGGCATATAAATTTGTAAAATATTGATTAGTCCATTTGTGTTTTCTTTGTCCAAGACTTCCAGTATCCCTAGCTGATGCAAAAATAATTTCATTGGAATACAATGCAGTACCATAATCAGAGTAGATAGAGTTTATTCCAGCATCTTCAATAGTATATCTTCCGGAATTAGCTTTAATGGCATCTAGATAATTTTCGTTTTCCAAAAAAAGTTTTCCTCGGCTGTCGTTTCCGGCTTTTTTGTTGAACAACTCTAAAAGTTCATTTGCTTTTTCATTTTGGCCAATTGATCTCAAAGACTGCGCATAACGAAAATAATATTCTGGTTCTAAGTCTGAAGTATTCATGGCAAATAATTCGCCATACCATTTTGCAGCTTGTTCCAATTCTGCATTAAAATAGTAGGAGTTGCCTAATTTTTTAAACATATCTGCCGATTTGTATCCTTTTTGAGCAACTTTTTCATAAGTTTTTATGGCATCTATATAAGCATAGTTGTCGTACTTTTTATCAGCAGCTGCAACCTTTCCTTGCTGGCAGTGTGCACTAAATGAAAAAGCGGTTAATAAGGTTATATAGAGGAGTATATTATTTTTCATAATAATTGTTTTTAAAAGAATTTTGGCGTTATGATTTTGTCGTTATTTCCGATTTTTTTTCTCGTGTAATAGCCTTGATTTTTGTTTTAATTTTTCCAATATTTCATGTGCAATATCATTTTGACCAATAAATGCTAAAGATTTAGAATATTGGTGATAATATTCAGGTTCTAAATTAATACCCATGGCAAATAATTCACAATACCATTTAGCAGCGTTACCAAAGTCTGCATTTAAGTAATAAGAATCTCCAATTTTTTTAAATAGATCAGCTGACTTATATCCTTTTTCAGCAATCCTTTCATAGGTTTTGATTACATCTACGTAGACATATTTGTCACTTGTTTTTTCAGTTATAAATAATTTGGAATCTTGAGCATTTCCTTTAAAATAAACTAGACTAATAAGTATGATGCAAAAGAATGTGTTTTTTTTCATGCTATTCACTTTCTAGAAGAATCGAGGAGTTATAATTTTACCATTATTTTTAAATATTTCATATCGCAAAAATATTTCATGTGAACCAGAATTGTAGTTGTTCAATCTAGTTGTTTCACGATCATAACCATAACCGATATGCATTCCATCAGATACTTGGAAACCTACCATAGCACTTAAAGCAGCACTCCATCTATAGGCAACTCCAACTACAAATTTTTCACTAAACATGAAGTTACCAGATACATCAACTTGTAAGGGTGCACCAATAACCATCTTAGTTAGTACAGCTGGTTTAAATTTTACGGTACTGTTAAGATCAAAAACGTAACCACCGATTAAGTAGTAATTAATTTTTTCTTTAAATATCGCAACTTCATTATCATCGTAACGATTTGATTCAATAAAATTTGGAATAGAAATACCCACGTAACCTTTATCAGAATGCAAGTATAAACCAGCACCGATATTAGGAGAAAATTCATTATCTATATTTTGTATTGATGGATCCGGTTGAGATGGATCCAATTTTGAGATGTCTAAATTGAATAAATTAGCTGTAGCTTTTATACCAAAAGAAAGTTTTAAGGTTTCCGACATTGGAATGGTATACGAAAAATCAGCAGAAATAGTATTTTCATTAGTAGGCCCAATCCTATCATTAATAAATGAAATTCCTAGTCCTAGATTATTATTGTTTAAGGGGGTATTAATTGAAGCTACATTTGTTACTGGAGCACCGTCTAATCCTACCCACTGCGTTCGGTGCATCGCAAAAATACTCATTGCACCTCTAGAACCAGCGTAGGCTGGATTGATATTGATGGTGTTATACATGTACTGTGTATATTGAGCATCTTGTTGTGCAAAACCCACAAAAGCTGTAAACATCAAAAAGATTAATAATATTTTTGTTCTCATAGTAGATTTTTTTATTTTGATTGAACTTTTTCTTTTATTAGACAAAAGAGGTCTATTTTGAGTAAGGTCAATGCTATTTATATTAAAGAATAGGGCTGGTTCATTTTTTTGAATCCTGAGGACAATTTAAGATCGTCAGGATTTAAAAGTAATTAAATATTATTTGCTAAGATATAAATACCCGTCTAATTTTTTGATTTCTACTTTACCATTTCCATCAATAGTACTGTAATTCAATATGTAAAAATAGGTTCCAGTTGGCAAACCAGAAGACTGATTAACAGTAGTTCTTCCACGTGAAATACCTTCAAAATTGTTAGTCTGATTATTATAGTTTTTAGTTTCAAAAACTAATACACCCCAGCGGTTATATATTTCAACTGTATTTTCAGGATAGCAAGTCACATCATCAATATTATCGATAACAAAAACTTCGTTTATATTATCTCCATTAGGAGAGAATGCATTATGAACTTTTATATCACCACAACCTAAAACAATACAATCATCATTTATATTTACAGTCAGAAATAGGCTTGTTGGACATGTTTCATTACTGATTCTATACTCAAAGACTTTGTTTCCTAAGCTTAATCCAAAAGGAGATAGGATGTTTCCTTGTAATGCACCAGTGTTATCAACATCTATCCAGGTTCCGTTCGTTGGCGTTCCTTCTGGTAATAAGTTAAAGATGTTAATTGTAGACGAGTCACCACTACAAGCAGAGCTTGCAATTGCTAAACCGCTATTTGCTATTGATACATTTACCGTTTGTATAAATTTAGAAACGTTACCACAAGAATCAGAAACAGACCACTCTCTAGTAATTGTATACGAGGTTAGGGAACTATTAGTGATTGTTTCTGTAAATACTGCTGGAGAAACTGTTGAACAATTGTCGACAAAAACTAGCTCTGGTTTTAAAGGAATAGCATCACATGTTACATTTATGTTTGCTTCAAATGTAGTTGTTGTCGTAGGACCAACGTTATCTTGGACACTGATGATTTGAGAAGCAGTGCTCATATTTCCTGCCAAATCTGTAGCTGTCCAAGTTCTAGTTATAGTGTAAGATCCAATACAACTACCTTGAATCGTCACGTCAACAAATGTTAATGTCACAGTACTACAAGTGTCAGTTGCTGTTGCTTGAGTGAAATTTGGAGTAGTGCTACAACTTATACTTGAAGGTATTGGTAATTGAGCTATTACCGGTGCAGTACTATCTTTAATTGTTATTGTTATTGTTGCAGTATCACAGTTTTCTGGATTTAACTTCCCACATATTTTATAAGTTAAAACATAAGTTCCAGGAATCGCTCCATTTAATGTAGTAATGTTTCCAATGATATCTACTTGAATATTTGAATTTTGTCCAGAAACCAAAGAGATATTAACGGCAGAAGCTAGTACTGAGGATCCATTAAGTGAATCGTTTACCAATATATTTCCTATCAATCCAGACGATGTACAATTTTCGATTGAAAAAATATCATCATTAGCTACAATAGCAGGAGCAGAAACAGTAACAGTAACCGTTGCAGTATCGCAATTTGTTGGATTTAGTATTTCACAGATTTGGTAAACCAAAGTATAAGAACCAGCAGGTGTACCCGGAGCAACTACTACATCAGTACCAGAAAGTGTAACACCAGTATTTGAAGATGAAACTGTAGTCAAGACCACTTGTGAAGCTAAAACAGGCACTCCATTTAAAGTATCGTTAACCAAAACATTAGTGAAAGCTGTTCCACCGTTGGCACCATTTACAGTTGTTCCAGCATCATCACTAGCGACAATAGCAGGAGCAGAAACAGTAACAGTAACCGTTGCAGTATCGCAATTGGTTGGATTTAGGATTTCACAGATTTGGTAAACCAAAGTATAAGAACCAGCAGGCGTACCTGGAGCAACTACTACATCAGTACCAGAAAGTGTAACACCAGTATTTGAAGATGAAACTGTAGTCAAGACCACTTGTGAAGCTAAAACAGGCACTCCATTTAAAGTATCGTTAACCAAAACATTAGTGAAAGCTGTTCCACCGTTGGCACCATTTACAGTTGTTCCAGCATCATCACTAGCGACAATAGCAGGAGCAGAAACAGTAACAGTAACTGTTGCAGTATCGCAATTGGTTGGATTTAGTATTTCACAGATTTGGTAAACCAAAGTATAAGCACCAGCAGGTGTACCCGGAGCTACTACTACATCAGTACCAGAAAGTGTAACACCAGTATTTGAAGATGAAACTGTAGTCAAGACCACTTGTGAAGGTAAAACAGGCACTCCATTTAAAGTATCGTTAACCAAAACATTAGTGAAAGCTGTTCCACCGTTGGCACCATTTATAGTTGTTCCAGCATCATCATTAGCGACAATAGCAGG
>NZ_FRBU01000076.1 GCF_900142695.1 Flavobacterium xanthum
CTCTTCTTGTTCTTGACATAATTCTGCTAATTTAAGGTTTTTAATCCTATCTTAAATTCACACAAAAAGTTGTACGTTTTTTGGGGAGCAGCATACATGGATGCTTTAAAACCCTTGTATGAGAAGCTGGTAATGGATATCAAAAATGAAGGGTATCTTCAAGTGGATGAAACCACCATCAAGGTTTTAGACGACAAGAAAAAAGACAAAACACATCTGGGTTATTATTGGGTGTATCATGCCCCAATATCCAAGCTTGTTATGTTCAATTACAGCCCTACTCGTGCAAGTAGCGCTGCACTACCTATTTTGCAAAACTTTAAAGGTTACTTGCAAACAGACGGATATGCAGGATACAAAGCTTATGGAAAAAAATCAGATATCACTCCTCTGGGCTGTTGGGCACATGCTCGGCGAGAATTTGAAAGAGCATTAGATAATGACAAGCAAAAAGCACAACATGTTTTAGTTGAAATACAAAAGCTATATGCGGTGGAGCGCAAAGCAAAAGAACAAAACGGTAGACCTGAGCAAATCAAAGAGCTGAGGCTTCGGGAAAGTTTACCTATTATAAACGAACTAGGTAAATGGATGTTTTTGCAAATCAAACTAACCCTACCAAAAAGTCAGATTGGCAAAGCCCTTGCATACTCTCAAACAAGATGGGATAATTTATCGGCATACCTATTAGATGGTAACTTGCAAATAGATAATAATCTGGTGGAAAATGCAATCAGACCAGTGGCCCTGGGTAGAAAGAATTATCTTTTTGCCGGATCGCACGATGCTGCTCAAAGAGCGGCTATGGCCTATACCTTTTTTACTAACTGCAAAAAACATAACGTAAATCCTTTTGAGTGGCTAAAATATACCCTTGAGAATATCCAATCTATAAACCACAAGAATATTAAAGACCTGTATCCCCACAATTACAAGCAGCTAGCGGAATCTAAACCATTGTAAAATTACGCTCCTATCATTAATCTTATTGAACTAAACAATATGTAGTTGCTCGGGTGGATACTTTGTAACATCTCTTCTTGCACTTATGTACTTGAAATTTATCACATCAGATAAATTAACTTCATCTATGTTTATAAAATTACTATCATCAATTAATGAGTTTGTTGTATCATAATGAATAGATTTTTTATGATTTTCAAAATATTTTTGAAGGTTAGTTTTAAAAAACTCTTTAAATCCCTTTTCTACATATAATACACTTTTTTCATCTGCTTCTTTTTTCTTTTTCTTCTCTTTTGCTTTGTAATCATTTAAATCTTTTCTGAAATTCAAATAGTTTCTATAGCTTAGTAGATAATCAAACCCCAAAACAATAAACTTATTTTCAGTGTCTAAGTCAAGCATTAATTTTTGAATATTACTAAAATTATCAATATCGCTATACTCAATTAATATCCTAAGTTTGATCCCATAAAATGTTTTTATATATTCTTCTTCAATTAATTGCTCTCCCTCGATAATTTGTTTAAGGTGATTTTTGAAATCTAAATTGAAGTCGTCAATTACAAATCTGTTATTTTCGGATTGATTTAAAAACTTGTCAAGAATTGTTAAAATTGAAGTTTTTCCTGCGTTGTTTTTTCCGATTACTAAAGAAATCACTTTTTCAAGTTCGATAGTAAATTCTTTAAGAATTCTAAAATTTGAAATTTGAATTTCTTTTATTATCATAGTTTATTTTCTTTTGGGGTCTTGATTTTTAGGGTGTCGCACAACTTGATCATAACATCAAGAAGTAACGCTTTTTTTAAAGTTTCAACATAACTCGTGCTATATTTCTTGCGTTGTATGTTGTAAATAAAAGCTTTTCTAATTATTAATTCAATACCCACTTTTAGTGATATTGATATATTTCTATAAAGTAAAAGTATTCCATTATAATTTCAATTCTTTACGGTTTCCCATATTGTAAAAAAAATAAAACGCATAAAAAAACACCTCACAGCATCTTTATTTCCTATCACAACTCCTCCAACTATCATTATAATACCCGTTCCGGGAATCATAAACCTTCACACTATAGTAAAGCATTAAAACCACAAGAATTATAATCATATAAGAGAAAATCCTTCACCCCCCCCAAAAAATCCCCTTCATTATTTTAAGATAACCCCATAAAAACGGGAGTGTCATCGGTTCCGTTCAACCGCGGCTTCATTGTTGGCTTTTCAAGCCCAACGAATCCTTAGCTGTTAGCGGTAGTACTTGTTATTTAAAGCATTTTTTAATAAAAATTTTATCTTTCTCGGAAAATTCATTCCACTGAACAGTTCTTTCATAAGTATTTGGTTCAGCAGAATAAGTTTTATTATCAATAGGATTTTGAAATTTATCAATTAAATATTCGATTAACTCTTTTATACTTTCTCCAAAATCAGTCTTATGATATATTCCAACGGATAATTTATTTTGTTCGTTATTATCAATTTTCGGATAATAGCAACCATTTTTTTCTTTACGAATTTCCGCAATAAACGTATTTGTTGTTATGCAATATCTAATGCAAACTTCAAATAAGTTACTAGAAACAATATCATATATGAGTTCAGAAATATTTTGTTTATAACTGTTGTTTTCCAAATAGTTTTGGCTACCAATTATGAAAGGAATAGTTAAGCCATCTTTTCCTTTTTCACGATGTTTTTCTAATAAAATTTCCCAGTACTTCTTTTGTTTCATTTTATTTTATTTGTCATTTATTTTGTCCCATACATAAACAAGTATACCAATTATTACAAGTACTACAACACCAATAATATAAATAGATGCACCAATAGCTTGAATCCAAGCCAGAGCAGGAATTGCACAAATAATACCAATCATAATTAAACAGCCTCCAAAAGTAGAGCCACTATTGCCATTTTCGTCCTTTTTTATTTTAGAAATAATCCAACCTATAATAAATAATACAGCACCGATTATAAGACTTTTGCCGGCTAATCCAAGCGAAGGAAGTCCAATATTTTCATCTTCAGGATAATAGCGACCTCGTGGTTCATAATCTTGTGAATATGTACTCAATGATTGTAAAATCAAAAATATATTTAAAACGATTTTTAAAATTTTAGTTTTCATTTTATAAACTTGAAGCTAAATTTTTAATTAGTTTTGGACCATTTGTAAATGGATTAGTGTTTATTATCGTTTGCATTTTGTCTAAAAAGATTTTGTTTTTTAGATAATTACTATATTTCTGTCTGAACTTATCTCTACATAAATAAATGTCAGCTTCAACCAATGAATATTTTAAGTTCATTTGATTATTTATTTTTTTTACATCAACATTATATTTGCTTAAAAGAGACCCTTTTAATTGATAAGAGTTATATATTTCCGCCAATTTTAGGGTGTTAATTCCATTCTTGTCGAGTGATTTTTTTGTACAATCAC
Source organism: Flavobacterium xanthum (assembly GCF_900142695.1). Classification (GTDB taxonomy): domain Bacteria; phylum Bacteroidota; class Bacteroidia; order Flavobacteriales; family Flavobacteriaceae; genus Flavobacterium; species Flavobacterium xanthum. The sequence goes on from NZ_FRBU01000076.1 coordinate 3,415, forward strand.
AAATAAAATTTGCACCTTCTTTTGCTTTTTGATTTACATCTGATTGTCCGTAAAACTTTGATGGCATTGTGAAAATGATTAAAAAAGTAGTAATCGATATAATTTTAGTATACTTCATTATTATTTTTGTATTTGTATTATTTTTTAAATATATCATCAACTTCATTATTAGCTGATTTACCATCTAATAAATCTTTAAATCCTTTTAGCATTTCAACATCTGTAAAAGTTATGAAGACTAAAAATGAATTGTATGGTTTAATTTCAATCTTAAATGTTCCATCTACTTCTCCATTAAATATCATTACCATTTCAGTTGCAAATTGATCGACATAACCATGAAATTTGAAACTTTCTTTTTCCGTTGTTTTAAAACGACAAACTTCTTTTTGAAAAGTTTTGTTATGTGTGTCATTTAAATCAATCCATTTTAACGATGTTTTTACTCCTTCTTTTAGCGTTTTAAGATTAGTTGGTCCCAATCTATATGCTTCAGTAAGAGTGAATTCATCTGACCAAGAATTTTTGTTATAAGTCTCAATGAAAGTACTATTTGAGCCAATTGCTACAGTTATTCTATCTTGTGCTTGAATTTTTGCAAAGCCAAAAAATATAATAATTATTACTAATTTTTTTTTCATTTATTATTTTTTAGGTTGTTCTTTTCCCGTTTTGTGCAGTAGTATTACCGCTAACTTGTCAATAACATCAAGAAGTAACACTTTTTTAAAGTTTTACAATAAAGCGTATTATCTGTCTTATATATTATTTTGTAAATAAAAGCTTTTCAAATCATTGTAACAATACCCACTTTTAGTGATATTGATACATTGCTATAAAGTAAAAGTAATCCATTATAATTTCAATCCTTTACGGTTTCCCTCATTATCAAAAAAACAGGCATCTCTCAGTATTCTTCTATTTCTTATGCCACATACTCCAACTATCATTATAATATCCTTACCGACAATCATAAACCTTTACTCTAAAGCAAATCCTTTAACATCAGCCTTATATCATCCCAAAAAAAGAGACCTTCAAATCCTCTTGTAATCTCTCCACTCATTTTAAGATAACTCTATAGTGCTGACAGCATGTAATCGGTTCCGTTCAACCGCGGTTTCATTGTTGGCTTTTCAAGCCCAACGTAACCCTTAGCTGTTACCAGTAGTTTTTTTATTCATTTCATTTTTCAGGACTTTCAATCCAAATAAATAACCAATTATTGCTCCAAGTATTCCAAAAATTGCAGTCATATTACTTTGTGGAATATTACTTAACGCTAAAATAGTTCCTAAACTTGCAATAAAAGTTATACCAAAAATCTTAAGATTAAATGTTCCAATTCCGTTATTCATTTTAAAGAATAATAGAATAAAAGCAATCACAATAATTAGTAAAATTGAGAATAGTATTTTGTCTTCCATATTAGTCAGCATATTTTTTAACCCAGTTTGAACTTTTTAAAATATAATATAAAAAAATAATAATGAGAAATATAATAGGTATTGTATGCTGCGACCTATTCGCGATGCAACTTTTTTAGAAACTTAAGATAGTTTTTTAAGTTTTCATTTCTATTTTCTAGGCTAAAATCGGAAATAAC
>NZ_FRBU01000020.1 GCF_900142695.1 Flavobacterium xanthum
CAGGGAAAAGAATTAATTTTCTTTTCTTTGTTCTGAAAAAATATTTCATCTTTCTTTGAGATTCCTAACTTTCGCATTTATTAATTGAATTCAAGAATTATAAAAGATCAAAAAAATATTTTTAAATGAAGGAACTAGCCACAATCAAAACCAATTGAAACCAAAAGATTAAAATAGAGAACTTTATGCTGCTGAAACACATTCTTATTTTATTGCTTTTCGTATCGAATAGTTCTTCTTTTAGTATTTTAGCACAGACAAAACTCCCTTCAAAAAACGATGCGATTTCCATCGCTAAAGAAGCCAATGAACTATTAAAAAAGGGCAACTATGAGAAATCATTGATAAAATCAAGAGTTGCTTTAAATATGGCTATCCGTTTGAAAGACAACAACCTTATTGCCGGTTCGTACAATACCATTGCAGCAAATTTTGATCAGTTATCAGAAACAGACAAAGCTTTTTACTATTACAACAAAGGGTTAATTTATGCTAACAAAACCAATAATGACGTTCTAAAAAACTGGTTGAACAACAATTTAGGTAATATTTATTGTTTTGATAAAAAGCAGTACGAAAAAGGAATATTTTACTATAAAAAATCGTTACAGTACAGCACTAAAATTAAGGATTCTGCCCAAATAGTTTTCACAAAACTTAATTTGACTTGGGCTTATTTTGACATTAATCGCTACGAAGAAGGTCTTCCTTATTTAAAATACATTAACAAACACCACAAGCGTTACGGTGACATTTCCACTATTGTCGCACTAAACATGCTGAATGGAATGTACTACAATTACAAAAATGATGTGAAAGCAGCCGATTTTTATTTTAAAACTGCAATCAAACTAGGAAATGCAGGCAACGAAAAATCGGACTTATCTTATTCCCATTATGAATTTTCTAAGTTTTTATTAAAAAACGGTGATTATGAGAACGCTTATAAAAACCTGGCCCTTTTCAATAAAATTACAGATGAATTAAACAACGAAGAAAAAATCAACAAAGCTAATGTCGCTGGTATTAATCTCCAAATTGATGAATACAAACGAGAAATTGATAAAATAGAAAACGAGTTTAAAACAAAAGAATCTGCGTTGTTACAAGAACAATCCAAAAACAAAAAGATTGTTATTGTATTAATCGCTATTCTGCTGTTGCTCTTCTTTCTCTTTTATTTCTATTCTCAAAATGCACAATTAAGACATAAAAACAAACTAAAAGACTTAAGAAGCAAAGTTCAAGAGAACTTAATCAATGCCTCCATCAACGGCCAAGAATTAGAACGAAAAAAAATCGCTTCATTTTTACACGATAATATTAGTGCTCTACTTTCATCAGCAGGAATGCATCTTCATGCTTGCATCTCTCAAAATCAGTCTACCTCGAAAGAAATCATTAAAACGAAAGCCATTTTAGAAGAAGCCCATGACCAAGTTCGAGATTTATCTCATGAATTAATGCCTTCGCTTTTAGCCCGATTTGGCTTATTTGACGCCTTAGATGACTTATGCGAAAAAAATTCAAGTTCTATTCTTCACTTTGAATATTCCAGTTCCTTAAATAGAAAAACGCGTTACGATGAAGATTTTGAAATAAAAATTTATTTCATCATTATGGAATTACTTAACAATACTATAAAACACAGTGAAGCAGGACAAGCTAAATTAAGCATACAGGAAAATAATGAATCGCTTCAGATTACTATTATAGACAACGGAAAAGGATTTGATTCTACCAAATTCCATATTTTGGAAGGTTTTGGACTCAATCAAATTAAAGCGCGACTTAATTATCTTAGAGGAACGGTGGAAATAAATTCAAAGCCTAATTTAGGCACATCTATTACTATAAATGTTCCTATAACTTATCAGAAAAAAATAATCAAACCCGTTTTTCAATCTCAATAATTTCCAAATCTTTGATTTTGTCGCCCTCAATCACAAAGCGCAGCATAGTTCGTACTTGGTGAAAACCACTTTTTCCCGCTGCACCCGGATTCATGTGCAAAAGATTGAATTTTTTATCGAACATCACTTTGAGGATGTGAGAATGTCCACAAATAAATAATTTTGGCGGATTCAATTCCATTTCTGATTTGATGTTCGGATTATATTTCCCAGGATACCCACCAATGTGCGTAATCCAAACCTCTACCCCTTCACACTTAAAGCGATTGTGCAGAGGAAACTCCATTCGAGCTGTTGCATCGTCTATATTCCCATAGACACAGCGCAACGGTTTTAGCTTTTTGATGCTATCCGTTACGGCTAAATCGCCTATATCACCCGCATGCCAAACTTCATCAGCCTGTGCAACGTATTTTAAAATGGTATCGTCAATATGACTGTGGGTATCGGAAAGTAGAAGTATTTTTTTCAAAATTGTTTTTTTAAGGGATATTTGTATCGCCAGTTCGCTTTGCTCGTGTCCTGCTATCCGGTAAAATCTTGTTGTCTATTAAAAAATAAAGAACAAGGATTTTCACTACTATCTGGACTAGTATTTTGTGGTAAAAATAAACATTCGTAATCCAAATAAAAAATCAAACAGAAACTTAACAAACTTTGACACTTGACCCCTTTCTAGCAAAAAAATTAATAAGTATCTTTGTAGCTTCAAAAAAAATCACTTGAGATATTTCGTCAAATTAGCTTATAACGGAACCCAATACCACGGATGGCAATACCAACCTAACGCCGCTTCAGTTCAAGAAACGATGAACAAAGCATTTTCGGTAGTATTAAATACCACTTTAAATCTAATGGGAGCTGGAAGAACGGATACTGGTGTACATGCTAAAGAAATGTATGCTCACTTTGATTTTGAAAAACCATTTGATCTTGTGAGTTTAGTTCATAAACTAAACTCTTACTTGCCTAAAGACATTGTAATTTATACCATTATCCCAGTTCATGATGAAGCGCATGCACGTTTTGACGCTTCAAAAAGAACCTATGAATACCATATCAATACATTTAAAGATGTTTTTTCACAAGAACAAAGCTGGTATTTCCATCAAAAGTTAGATCTCGATTTGATGAACGAAGCGGCGCAATTGTTATTGAACCATATTGATTTTCAATGTTTTTCAAAAGTCAATACAGATGTAAATACATTTGACTGCACTATTTTTGAAGCTAATTGGAAGCAAGAAAAAAATACCTTAATTTTTACTGTTTCGGCAAATCGTTTTTTGCGAAATATGGTCCGTGCGATTGTGGGAACATTAGTAAACGTAGGATTACATAAAATTACCTTGGCTGATTTTACGGCCATTATAAAAAGTAAAAACCGAGATAAAGCAGGTTTTTCGGTTCCGGCACATGGTTTATATTTAACCAAAATAGAATACGAATACATTACGCAATAGCCCTGATAGAAGTGAAAATCCTATTTAGTTTTTCTTTAAAAACCAAATAGATTGCAACGAATAGCAGGAATAGCTCCAAAAAAAATGAAAGCAAAAGCATTTGACACTAGATTATTTAAACGAATATTAAAATTTACCAAACCCTATCAATGGCGGTTCAATGGCGTGATTGTATTTGCCATCTCCTTATCTGTATTTGCGGCATTGCGTCCGTATTTATTGAAACAAACTGTAGATGGATACATCGCTACCCAAGACCAACAGGGATTATTACTTTATGTGGTATTGATGGGAATTGTACTCTTACTGGAGGTGTTTTCTCAATTTTACTTTGTTTATTGGGCCAACTGGTTGGGTCAGGACATCGTGAAAGACATTCGGACTAAACTGTTTCAACACATTTTGAGTTTCCGAATGAAATATTTTGATCACGTTCCTGTTGGGCAACTCGTAACACGTTCTGTATCAGATATTGAATCTATTGCAAGAATTTTCAGTCAGGGACTCTTCATGATTATTAGTGACTTGATGAAAATGCTCGTGGTATTGCTTTTTATGTTTTACATGAACTGGAAACTGACTTGGATTGTAATTGTTGCGATGCCGGTTTTGGTTTTTTTTACAAGAATATTTCAAAGAAAAATGCAAGTAGCTTTTGAGGAAGTTCGAAATCAGATTGCCAACATGAACTCCTTTGTTCAAGAACGGGTAACAGGAATGAAGATTGTGCAGCTCTTTAACCGTGAAAAAATTGAGTATGAAAAATTCAAAGACATCAATTATAAGCACAAAAAAGCGTGGATAAAAACCATTCTTTACAACTCCATCTTCTTCCCTATTGCTGATATTATTTCATCACTAACACTTGGTTTTATTGTATTGTACGGTGGAATTAAGATATTAAACGGAGATAATTTTACCACTTTTGGAGATTTATTTTCTTACACCATGTTTATTGGAATGCTGTTTAATCCTTTGCGCCAAATTGCTGATAAATTCAACGAAATGCAATTAGGAATGATTGCGGCGAATCGTGTTTTTGATATTTTGGATACGGAAGATCAAATACAGGATACCGGAATCATTGAAGCACCTGTATTTAAAGGAGATATAAAGTTCAAGAAAGTTCGTTTTGGTTATATTCCAGATGAGGAAGTAATAAAAGGAATTGACCTTGAGGTAAATGCAGGTCAAACCGTTGCTATTGTCGGTTCTACAGGAGCTGGAAAATCTACAATCATTAATTTACTGAATCGTTTTTACGAAATTAACAGCGGTTCTATTTACATTGACAATCACAATATTGAGAATTATACATTGGGTTCATTACGAAAACAAATTGCCGTTGTTTTACAAGATGTTTTCCTATTTGCTGATACTATTTTTAATAATATTACCTTGAATAACCTTGAAATAAGTCGGGAACAAGTTTTGGCTGCAGCCAAGAAAATTGGCGTTCATGAATTTATTATGAGTTTACCGGATAATTATGATTTTGATGTGAAGGAACGTGGTGTAATGCTTTCTTCTGGTCAACGCCAGTTGATTGCTTTCTTGAGAGCGTATGTGAGTAATCCTAGTATTTTGATTCTGGACGAAGCGACTTCTTCAATAGATACCTACTCCGAAGAATTGATTCAACGCGCTACCGAAACCATTACAAAAGGCAGAACTTCAATTGTAATTGCACACCGACTTGCCACTATTGTCAATGCGGACAAAATTGTGGTAATGGATAAAGGGCTGATCGTAGAACAAGGGACCCACCAAGAATTAATTAATCGTGAAAAAGGCTACTATAAAAACTTATATGATTCGCAGTTTTCGGTGGCAATTTAACAATCGTTCGTAATGCAATTCCAATATATAAAACCACTCGTTCTTTGTTTAAAATTTAAAAAATTGGGTAGTGGTAACACTGACTTTTGAACGTTGAAACTTTAATAAATCGCTACTTACAGTTTTTAATTTTAGAAAAATGCCCTATTTAAACTTTGTCGTTTGAAACTTTCTCAAAACAGAATAAATTCTTAAATTCGCCCAGTCAATTAAAAAAGACAAATACATAAAATGAAGTGCGCTTTTGCAAATTTCAGCACCAACAAAATAAACAACAGTTATTAAAATAAAATGGGTTTTTACAAATTCATTTTTACAACTATTCAAATAAAATCAAAAAAATGAAATACGATATTATAGTTTTAGGAAGTGGTCCAGGTGGTTATGTTACAGCTATTAGAGCATCACAATTAGGATTTAAGGTAGCAATTATTGAAAAAGAAAACTTAGGCGGTGTATGCTTGAACTGGGGATGTATCCCAACAAAAGCATTATTAAAATCAGCACAAGTTTTTGATTATCTTAAACACGCTGCTGATTATGGATTGACGGTTTCCTCCTTTGACAAAGACTTCTCAGCAGTTGTTCAACGCAGTCGTTCAGTGGCTGACGGAATGAGCAAAGGGGTTCAATTTTTGATGAAAAAAAATAAAATTGATGTGCTTGACGGTTTTGGAAAACTAAAACCAGGAAAAAAAGTTGACGTTACTGACAAAGACAATAAAGTCACTGAATACAGTGCAGACCATATCATCATTGCTACTGGAGCACGTTCTCGTGAGTTACCAAACTTACCACAAGACGGTGTAAAAGTAATCGGTTATCGTAAAGCGATGACTTTAGCTACCCAACCAAAATCAATGATTATTGTAGGTTCGGGAGCGATTGGAGTTGAATTTGCACATTTTTACAATTCGATGGGAACCGATGTAACGATTGTAGAATTCATGCCAAATGTAGTTCCGGTTGAAGACGAAGACATTTCGAAACAAATGGAACGCTCTTTGAAAAAAGCTGGAATCAAAATCATGACAAGCTCATCAGTAGAAAGAATTGATACGACTGGTGCAGGAGTTAAAGCATTTGTAAAAACAGCAAAAGGAGAAGAAGTTTTAGAAGCAGAAATTTTGCTATCGGCTGTTGGAATCAAAACCAACATTGAAAACATCGGATTAGAGGAAGTTGGAATCGCTACTGACAAAGATAAAATTTTGGTAAATGCCTACAACCAAACTAACATTCCAGGTTATTACGCCATTGGTGATGTTACACCAGGACAAGCGTTAGCTCACGTAGCTTCGGCAGAAGGAATCAATTGTGTAGAGAAAATTGCAGGACTTCACGTTGAGCCTATCGACTACGGAAACGTTCCAGGATGTACGTATGCAACTCCTGAAATTGCATCTGTAGGTTTGACTGAAAAACAAGCTAAAGAAAAAGGATACGAATTGAAAATTGGTAAATTCCCTTTCTCAGCGTCAGGAAAAGCAAAAGCTGCCGGAACTCCAGATGGTTTTGTAAAAGTAATTTTTGATGCTAAATACGGAGAATGGTTAGGATGTCACATGATTGGAGCCGGAGTTACAGATATGATTGCTGAGGCAGTTGTAGCACGTAAACTGGAAACTACAGGTCACGAAATCCTAAAATCAATCCACCCACATCCAACGATGAGCGAAGCCGTTATGGAAGCTGTAGCTGCTGCGTATGATGAGGTAATTCACTTGTAAATAAAAACTCTATAGAAGTGTACTGTTGCAGTTCTAGAAGAAAATAACAAATCCGATTGGTGTACGCCAATCGGATTTTTTTATAGGTTAAATTAAGGAGTTCATTTGAACTGCCACTTCTTTACTTTGTGTACTTGGCGGTACAACAAACCACGCTAAACCACTATTATTCAAAATCTTAAATAAATTAAAAAACAGTTTAACTTAGAATTATGAAACTTTTCTACAGAATTACATAACAAAATATTCTTACCTAATTCCGTACTTTGAATAAATCAAAATTGTCGAACAGACAAGTCGATTTTTGGTAATGGTTTAAATATACGTCTTATGAAAAATATTTATTTAAATGCTGGAACACTAAATGAAGTTTTTACTGAAATTCAAACCTCTTTTAATGGAGTTTTAAATTCAAACAACAACGAGTTTAAACTAATCTTAAATACCGATTTGATCAAGGGAAATATTGATGGAATTAATTTCATAAATGGTATTACATCGATTCAGGTTAGTCTTACTTTTTTTGATGATGTCACGCTTAGCATAGAATCATTTAGTAACTCTTCTATTGTATTCGCGTATTGCAATGAGGAGCATTTTAGACATAGTTATGGTATTTCTGGTCCACAATTCACTATCCAAAAACAGCATACTGCAATCGAAAGTAGCAATCGAAGTGTGAACAGTATATTATATTTCAAAAAAAACAATCCGGTACAATTTTCAATTATTAAGGTAGAAACTGAAAGTTTGGAACTAAACAGCACCGATTCATTACTTTCGGATCTCAAAAAGACTTTTTTAAATAAACAACCAAATTTTACCTATCACGGCATTCAAAATTTAAGAATTGCAGAAAAATGGAATCAATTGAAAGCGATAACAGAGCAAGGAATGGTGGGACACATTCTCAAAAAAGACCTAATACAATCGATAGTAGTACTCGAAATTGAAGACAACACAGATCCGGTACTTAAAATGGCACGTGGTATTAAACGATCAACTTTACTCCAGATAAATGAAACGAAAAAGATCTATAGTTTCATCAAACAGTATTCTTTTGACGTCCTTTACAACAAAGTCATCAGTTCAAAAAGCAGACTTTTTATTAAGTAATAATACTAAAAAATGGAATCCCGCAGTTACCTTATTTTTAAATAATATACCAGATTTAGAATTGCGCTAATTATTGCGCTATCTCATGAATGCTGACTGGATTTATGTTCATAAATAAGACCTTTATCCAAAACCATTTACAACACAATACATACTTTTTGTGGGAATTTAACATATTAACATTAATTTACAAAGTAGCGTTATGAAACTATTCAATTCTACTCTATCTTTGTATTTCGAGTATTTTTGCTCGTTTAATTTAGATTTTATTCCAAAATAAATGAATACTGAAAATAACCGCTTTTCGAATATACTGCAGGAAAGTCAAAATAATAATTGGGTCAGAGCCATTGATTCTTCTAAAATTATTAATTGGATTGACGATTTGTTCAAAATATTATTTCCTGAGAAAGCATTAGAAACGATCCAAATCGAATTGCTGTTAGACCAGAGTAAAGCCAACTTTATTTCTATACTTTCGGAGATTGTAAAAGACAAAACAGCGAATCAAATTTTAGATGATGCCGAAGCGTTTTATGCTGCACTTCCTGATTTATATTCCTCCATGCAAAAAGATGCGCAAGCTATATTAGACACGGATCCCGCTGCGGATTGCATTCAGGAAATCATCAATTCGTATCCAGGCTTTTTTGCTATAGAAGTCTATCGAATTGCTAATGTCATTGCTTCCCTTACTGCTTGCTTACTGCCTCGAATTCTTACCGAGTACGCACACAGTAAAACAGGAATTGACATTCACCCTAGCGCCACAATAGGTGTTCCTTTCATGATTGATCATGGTACTGGAATTGTCATTGGCGAGACCACCATAATTGGAAAATATGTAAGTATTTATCAAGGAGTTACTTTGGGAGCGTTGCAAGTCGAAAAGAGCATGCAAGAAAAAAAACGACATCCTACCGTTGAAGATCATGTTATAATATATGCCAATGCTACCATTTTAGGAGGAAGCACTATTATAGGAAACCATAGCATTGTAGGGGGTAATACATTCATAACCAAAAGTATGAATCCATATTCATTTGTCATGCAATCAAATAAAAATACGGTTTTGAACCAACAAGAAATAAAAGACATTAATTTTTTCTCTATTTAAATACTATGAAATACAACAATATACTCGAAACAATAGGCAATACACCACATGTAAAAATCAATCGCTTATTTGGCACTGACCATAATGTCTGGATCAAACTAGAACGTGCTAATCCTGGAGCCAGCATCAAGGATAGAATCGCATTGGCTATGATAGAGGACGCCGAAGAAAAGGGATTACTCAAAGAAGGGAGTACCATTATTGAAGCCACATCTGGAAATACAGGCATTGGACTTGCTATGGTAGCAGCGGTTAAAGGCTATAAGTTAATACTTGTTATGCCAGAATCGATGTCGATAGAAAGACGCCGACTCATGAGCCTCTATGGTGCTGAATTTGTATTAACGCCTCGTGAAAAAGGAATGAAAGGCGCACTGGAAAAGGCAAATGAACTGGTAACAGAAATACCAAATGCTTGGTCACCGCTTCAGTTTGACAACCCAGCAAATATTGCTATTCATAAGACTACGACTGCTCAAGAAATCATAAAAGCATTTCCTGATGGCCTAGATTATATGATCACTGGCGTAGGTACTGGCGGTCACATCACAGGTTGTGCTGAAATCTTGAAACAACATTTCCCTAACTTAAAAGTCTATGCCGTAGAGCCGGAAGCATCGCCCGTAATTAGTGGAGGTACACCCGCTCCTCATCCTATTCAAGGAATCGGTGCTGGATTTATCCCTACAAACCTACATACGGATTTATTAGATGGAACCATTCAAGTGAGTAAAGAGGAAGCATTTGCTTACACCCAAAGGGCAGCAAAAGAAGAAGGAATGTTCATTGGAATTTCCTCGGGAGCATCACTGGCGGCAGTAGCAAAGAAATTAGCTGAAATCCCTAAAGACGCTAAAATATTGACTTTTTGTTATGATACAGGTGAACATTATTTAAGTATTGAAGGATTGTTTGTTTAAATAAAAATGCTTTTTAAAGTTTCCATGCCGAAAAATTATTGAGTACATAATAGTTCATTTGTGAAAAACACAAAAAAAACATAAAAATGAAAATGCCCCAAAAAGTTAGATACTATTTGGGGCATTTCTATTCTACTCTTCTTCGTCCGGGCCATGAGATTTGGAATATCCTCTCCACTTCTCAATGCAATCTTGTAAATCCTGTGGGAGCTCAGTATCAAAACGCATCATCTCACCGGTTGTAGGATGCACAAAGCCTAAAGTCTTTGCATGTAACGCCTGCCTTGGTAATACTTTGAAACAATTATCAATAAATTGCTTGTATTTTGTAAATGTAGTTCCTTTCAAAATCAAATGACCGCCGTAGCGCTCGTCATTAAAAAGAGGGTGTCCTATGTGTTTTAAATGGGCCCGAATTTGATGTGTTCTCCCCGTTTCTAGTTGGCACGAAATCAAAGTAACGTAACCAAAACGTTCCAGAACTTTGTAATGTGTGACAGCCGGTTTCCCTATTTCTGGGTCGGCAAAAACGGCCATCTGCATGCGATCTTTCAGGTGACGCGCTAAGTTTCCTTCAATAGTCCCGTGCTCTTCTGTTACATTTCCCCAAACCAAAGCTACATATTCCCTTTCAGAAGTTTTTGCTTCAAATTGCTTAGCCAGATGCGTCATGGCAGCTTCGGTTTTGGCAATCACTAACAATCCGGAAGTATCTTTATCGATTCGATGCACTAAGCCGGGGCGCTCGCTACTGTTCATGGGCAAGTTATCAAAATGATAGGCTAATGCATGAACTAACGTTCCAGTATAATTCCCGTGACCAGGGTGTACCACCATTCCTGGCACTTTATTTATCAATAATAAAGTCTCATCTTCATAAACTATATTTAGCGGAATATTCTCTGGAATGATATGATTTTCATACGGAGGATGCGTCAGCATAACCCGAACCACATCATTCGCTTTCACCTTGTAATTTGACTTAACAGTCGCATCATTCACAAAAATATTACCTTCTGTTGCGGCAGTTTGTATTTTATTCCGAGTCGCATTTTGGATAAGACCCATTAAATATTTATCAATTCGTAAAGAGGCTTGCCCTTTTGGAACCTCAAATCTAAAATGTTCAAATAACTCCTCTTCTAAATCTATGGTATCTCTATTATTGTTCATCAACTGGTGTTTCTTCTATTGGGGCTGCCAGCGTATCGACAGCATTTTCTTCTTCTTGGTAACTCATTTTTCCGTCCCCTAAAACCAAATCAATTTTAGATGATTTCAGGACTCTGTCACCTACTTTTAGGTTTCTCCCTTTAAAACGCATTTCTAACACCATATCTTTTCCAAGATTGGGCACATACGTTACGGTACCTTCTTCAAGTCCTAAAGCTTTCAATGTAGGCACGGCTTCACGATACGTTTTTTCAATTAAATCTGGAATTCGAACAGACGAAAATCCAGAAGTATTAATCTTAATATATATTTTTCTACCTACTTTTACTTTCGTTCCAGGCGTAGGATCTTGCTCTACCACACTAAATTGAGGAAAATCACTTCTATAATCCACACTGTCCAACAGTACGTAATCTAAATCTAATTCATCCAGTTTGGTTTCCACTTGTTCTTCGGTAAGCTTGCGCAAATCCGGCACTGAAATTTCATGACCGTGATCTGTGGTAAAAGTCAACCAATGCATAAACAAATAGCCTAAAGCGGCAATAATGGCAAAAGCAATCAATACTTGTACAAGAAAGACACGGCTAGTAAGATACTTACGTAAACTCATAAATTTATTTTTATTTGTGGCAAAGATAAAGCTATTTCGTTTCAAAAAAAATGATAATTTTGTTTAATGCTTTTAGGAGCTATTTCCCGCTATTCGTTACAATCTTTTTATCCGCCGAAAAGGCTGATAAAAAGGATTTTCACTACTATCGGGGCTAGAATCTCGTGTCAAAAACACCTTATATTTATTTGAACAACTAAGAACAAAACGATACTAAATGAAAAACATTGCCATCATCATGGGCGGATATTCCAGCGAATATAAAATCTCACTCATCAGCGGAAACGTCGTATATCAATTCCTAGACAAAACGAAATACAACGGATTCCGAATCCATATTTTCAAAGAGAAATGGGTTTATGTTGATGCTAATGATGCCGAATTCCCCATCGATAAAAATGATTTTTCAGTAACTGTTGCTGATAAAAAAATTACTTTCGATTGTGTTTTCAATGCCATTCATGGAACACCTGGCGAAGATGGATTGATGCAGGCCTATTTCGAATTATTGCACATCCCGCAAACCTCTTGCGATTATTACCAAGCGGCTTTAACGTTTAACAAACGCGATTTATTATCCGTTTTAAAACCGTACGGAATCAAAACGGCCACTTCCTATTACTTAAACAAAGGCGATGCTATCAATACTGAAGAAATTGTCGCTAAAGTAGGCTTGCCGTGTTTTGTAAAACCAAATAAAGCGGGTTCCAGTTTCGGAATTTCAAAAGTAAAAACGGCTGCCGAATTACCAATTGCGATAGAAATGGCCTACAAAGAAGACAACGAAATCATCATCGAAAGTTTTCTTGACGGCATTGAAGTTTCAGTTGGAGTAATCAATTATAAAGGAAAAGTTACCGTTTTACCAATTACTGAAATCGTTTCTGACAATGATTTCTTCGATTATGAAGCCAAATATTTAGGTAAATCACAAGAAATCACACCAGCAAGAATCTCAGACGAAATGACTCAAAAAGTAAGCGATATAGCCAAACGTGCTTACGAAGTTCTCAAAATGAAAGGGTTTTCCCGTAGCGAATTTATATTGGTAAACGGAGAACCACACATGTTGGAAATGAACACCATTCCTGGATTAACTACTGAAAGTTTGATTCCACAACAAGCAAAAGCCGCTGGAATTTCACTGGAAGATTTATTTACTAATGCGATAGAATTGGCATTAACCTAAATCATAACTTGTCATTTTTAAGAAGGAGATAACCAACACAAAAAGATTTCTCCTTTGTCGTAATGACAAAAAAAACATACACATGAGAAAAGCCATATTCCCAGGATCGTTTGACCCAATCACATTAGGACATGAAGATATTATCAAAAGAAGCCTTCCACTATTTGATGAAATCGTAATTGCCATTGGAATCAATGCCGAAAAAAAATACATGTTTACCCTTGAGGAAAGAAAACGGTTTATTGAAGAAACCTTCAAAAACCAACCAAAAGTAACAGTGATTACCTACGAAGGATTGACTATCGATTTGTGCAAAAATATTAAAGCCGACTTTATACTGCGCGGATTGCGCAATCCAGCCGATTTTGAGTTTGAAAAAGCCATTGCTCACACCAACAGACGCTTGTCAAAAATTGAAACTGTGTTTTTATTGACCGCTGCAAAAACTTCTTATATCAGCTCCAGTATTGTGAGAGATGTAATTAGAAATCACGGACAATATGAAATGCTAGTTCCTGAAGCAGTACGCGTCAAATAATTTAAAAGAGATTTTGTCAAGTCTTGCGCAGTCGAGACTAAAAGATAGGTCTCGACTGCGCTCGAGTTGACAAATAAACAGTAATAATATTACTTGTGAAACGAAGCAAGAAGCCGTACTTTCACCAAAAATAAAAGCCTTTAAATATGAGTGTAGAAAGAGAATTAAATAAACGCAGTGGATCTAAGTGTGAACTTTGTGGTGCTACCGAAAACCTAAAAGTATATGAAGTCCTTCCAGCAAAAAAAGGTGGAATTGACGAAAGTATCTTGGCTTGCAGTACTTGTATTGACCAAATTGAAAACCCAGAGACACTAGATTTAAATCATTGGAGATGTCTAAATGACAGTATGTGGAATGAGAATGCAGCGGTGCAAGTTGTTGCTTGGAGAATGTTAAGTCGTTTGCGAGCTTCAGGATGGCCACAGGAATTATTAGACCAAATGTATTTAGACGAAGATACTTTGGCGTGGGCTCAAGCAACGGGAGAAGGAGAAGAAGAGGAAAACAAAGTGATTCATAGAGATAGCAATGGAGTGATTCTTGAAATAGGAGACTCAGTGGTTTTAATCAAAGATCTGAAAGTAAAAGGTTCAAGCATGGTAGCCAAACAAGGAACTGCAGTGCGTAACATTCGTTTAGATCACGAAAATGCGGAATACATAGAAGGAAAAGTAGATGGTCAAACTATTGTAATTATTACTGCTTATGTGAAGAAAATATAGTTTTTTATATTTTCAGTCGCAGTCACAGTTTTCAGTGCCTTAAGTTGAAAAAAGTAATCGGTTGCGATGCACTTTTTTCAATTGATCTAAAAAAAAATCGTTAACAGTAAGAGTATTTTTACTGTTAACGATTTTTTTTATTAGACTAATTTTACTGATTACTAAAAGCTGAAAACTGATCACTCTTTTCACTGTTCACTCTTTTAAAACTGAACACTGAATACTAAAAACTGAACACTAATTCTCCTCTTCTTTCTTTATTACTTTTCTCGCAACTTCAATTTTAAATTTCTTACCTTTCATTTTCTCCTCTTTAATGGCGTTCAATAAATCTTTTACTTTATTGAATTTCACGGCCGCAAAAGAGATAAAATCTTTCACTTCAATCAATCCTAAATCGCCTTTTTCAAGTTTTCCCTTTTGAGAAAAGAAACCTACGATGTCAATTTTGTTCAATTTATTTTTCTTCCCACCACTGATGTAAATGGTTTGAAATTCCGGTGGTTTTGGTAATGATGTGGAGTTTTCTACTTTCAAAGCTTCCATTCCGTAGTCAATATAATCCATTTTTTTCTCACTTTCATGAGCAATAATATAGGCTGTTCCTGAAGCCAACATACGTGCTGTACGTCCGTTTCTGTGTGTAAATTCATCTTCTTTGGAAGGTAAATGATAATGAATTACGTGATTCATCTCCGGAATATCAAGTCCACGAGCCGCTAAATCCGTTGTGATTAAATAACTCACACTTCCATTACGAAATTGAATTAAAGCGCGTTCTCTTTCGTCCTGATCCATTCCGCCATGATAATACGTAGCATAAATTCCTTTTTCGTTCAACGTGTCACTAATGCGTTCTGCAGCATCACGATGGTTGCAAAAAACAATAGCCGATTGTGATTTCAATGAACAAATCAAGTTGAACAAACTTCCTATTTTGTCTTTTTCTTTCGAAATCACCATTTTCATCGAAAGGTTCGTTTCTTCCTCATTTTCTGGAATAAAGTCCAAAATCGTTGGGTTCACCACTCTAGTGTATCTTGGAATCTCAATATCGGAAGTTGCCGAAACCAAAACGCGTTTGTTCAGTTTGGTTAACTTTCCTATGATAAATGACATTTGCTCATGGAAACCCAATTGCAAAGATTTATCAAATTCATCCAGAATTAATGTTTGGATTTTATCCACACGGTAAGTTCCTCTGTCAATATGATCGGCAATTCTCCCAGGAGTTCCTATTAAAACAGCGGGTGGATTGCTTAAATTTTTAATTTCAGTATCTATAGAATGTCCGCCGTAACACACATTTACTTTATAATCGGTTCCCATTTTTTTCCAAACCTGCTCAATTTGCAATCCCAATTCTCGCGATGGAACTAAGATTAAACATTGAACGGATTGGATTTCTGGTTGTAGCATTTCTAAAATGGGCAACAAAAAAGCCAAGGTCTTCCCTGAACCTGTTGGCGAAAGCAATAAAATATTACTATCATTCAAAATTGCATCTTGTGCAACTTCTTGCATTTCATTCAGGCTTTCGATACCTAAATTCAAAAGTATATTGTTGGAATGGTGTTTCTTATTCATTTTTATTATTTGTGCAAAGGTAATTTTAAATTTTAAATTATCATTTTTTTAAATTGAGCGCTTCCTTTTCCACCTATCATTTCTATAGCTTTAGAAAAAAAGCTACATTTGATATTCACTTTAAAAACCGAAAGATGAGATTTTTCACATTCCTTTTTTTATTACTCGCCATCAGTTCATTTGCACAAAAAACAAATAGATACGATACATTTTTCGAAAAAGGGAATGGAAATCAGTCTGCTAGTTATCAAGAGACGATTGCATATTACAAACTTTTGGCAGATGATTTTCCTACTATTGAAATGCAAAAAATGGGATTGACAGACAGTGGCGAACCTTTGCATATGGTAATTTTCAATCCTGAGAAGGAATTCAATTTTGGAAACATCCAAAAAAACAAAGCGGTAATTTTACTTAACAATGGCATTCACGCAGGCGAACCAGACGGAATTGACGCTTCAATGCAATTATTTAGAGATTTGGCCTTAGGTAAAATAAAAGCACCTAAAAATACGGTTATCGTCTGTATTCCGATATATAATATTGGAGGCGCTTTGAATAGAAACTCGACCTCAAGAGCCAATCAAGATGGACCGGAAATCTACGGATTTCGCGGGAATGCTAGAAACTATGATTTGAATCGGGATTTTATAAAGTCAGATACCCGAAACACGAAAAGTTTTGTTGAAATTTTCCATAAAATAAATGCTGATGTTTTTATTGACAATCACGTGAGCAATGGGGCAGATTATCAGTACAAACTTACCTACATTATGACCCAACATAACAAATTAGGAACCGTATTAGGTGATTTTTTAAATTCCGAAATGATACCAGCCTTAGTCAAAGATTTACAAAAAAAAGATATCGAAAGTACGCCTTATGTCAATGCCTTTCAGGATACACCGGACAAAGGTTTTGGTCAATTTTTTGAGAGTCCACGATTTGCTACTGGCTACACTTCATTGTTTAATACCATTGGGTTTGTGGTAGAAACGCACATGCTTAAAAAATATGCCGATCGCGTAAAAGTGACGTACGAATACATGCGTTCCACCATTGATTTTACGGATGCTAATTACAAAAAAATCAAACAGCTGCGTTTGAAAAATGAAGAGCAGTACCAACCAAAAAAATCATACACGATAAAATGGGAAATTGACAGTACCAAAACGGTTCCCTTTTCTTTTTTAGGCTATGAAGCCAGTTACAAAAAAAGTGATGTGACATCAGGAAATCGCTTGTTTTATGACAAAACAAAACCATTCAAAAAAGACATTCCGTACAGCAAAGAATTCAAATCCACAAAAGAAATAATAATTCCGGAAGCATATATTATTCCAAAAGGATTTTGGCCAGTTATTGAATTATTAAAGAACAATACAATCACCTATCGCCAATTAAAAAATGATACTATAATTGAAGTCGAAAGCTATAGAATTGCTGATTTCAAAACGACAAATGCTGCTTATGAAGGACATTATTTGCACCGAAACACATCGGTTACTTCTAAAACTGAGAAAGTGGCTTTCGCCAAAGGAGATTACGTTATTCCTACACAACAAAAGGGGATCAAATATTTATTGGAAACACTAGAACCGGAAGCAATTGATTCTTTTTTCAATTGGAATTTTTTCGATACAATGCTACAACAAAAAGAAGGATATTCTGATTATGTTTTTGAAGATTCTGCTACTCAGATTTTGAAAGAAAATCAAAAATTAAAAGCTGAATTTGATTTAAAAAAACAAAGTGATGTGAATTTCATCAACAATCCCGAAGCGCAACTGGACTGGATCTACAAACATTCTGCTTACTATGAAAAGGCACATTTACAATATCCCGTATATCGTATTTTGAAATAAAATTACTTTTTCAAAAAAAATGCCCCCAAATAGTGTTGACTTTCTGGGGGCATTTCATTTATATAATCTTCTCTTCTTCAAACAATAATTTTATGTTTTCATAGGAATTTTTGAGCGCTTCCTTGATTTGTTCTGGATTCATCCAAGCCACTTTATCAATTCCTTCGTCCAATTGCCCTTGAGGCGTCCCTTCAAAATTAGATTGCATTTCGAACCAATGTGTAATTTTTAGTTTGTACTTGCCGTTACGTCTAAAAACGTGATAGGTTTTTTGCAGTTTATGAGAGATGGTCAAGCCATTGACACCGGTTTCTTCCTCTACTTCACGCATCGCAGTATCTTCAATTTCTTCTCCTTTTTCGATACCACCTTTGGGCAAATCCCATCTCCCATTTCGAAAAATGAACAATACCTCCCCTTTTTTGTTATATACCAAGCCGCCTCCAGCTTTGCAAACAGGAATTTTAGCTTTTAAAGTCTTCATAATCAAGCTTTCATCAGGATGATACAAGTAGGCCTTATTAATTTTATTTTGAAAGATTTTTACTATAAGTTGCTCTATGTCAATACTTTCTAATAAAAATAATTGAAAATCTGTCTCCTTGGAGATGTGATTTGTCAAAAAAAGTGGTTTGTCGTTAACAAAAACTTTATACATTTGTACTATGATTTTTAATAAAGATACAGCCGAAAAAACAGCCGAATTTCTTTTGCAAATAAATGCAATTAAATTGAATCCAAGAAATCCTTTTACATGGGCTTCTGGATGGAAATCGCCTATTTATTGTGATAACCGATTAATCCTCTCATTTCCAGCCGTAAGAAATTATGTTCGGGACGAATTTTCTAAAAATATTGAGAAACAATTTGGTAAACCAGATGTTATTGCCGGTGTGGCCACTGGAGCAATAGGAATTGGGATGTTAGTAGCGGAGAGCATGGGATTGCCCTTTGTTTACGTTCGTCCCGAGCCAAAAAAACATGGAAGGTTAAATCAAGTGGAAGGTTTTTTGCAAAAAGGGCAAAATGTAGTCGTTGTGGAAGATTTGATTAGTACAGGGAACAGCAGTTTACTAGCTGTGGAAGCGCTACGCGCCGCTGGAGCTAATGTAAAGGGCATGGTTGCCATATTCACCTATGGCTTTGCTGTTGCGGAAGAAAATTTTAAAACGGCCCATCTGGATTTATTTACCTTAAGTAACTATCAAAATTTATTGAATTTGGCTGTTGCCAAAAGATATATTTCGGAGGAAGAAGAACTGACTTTAAGAGAATGGAACGGGAGTCCGTCCACTTGGACTATTGAAGTTTAACAATTAAAATTAATACTATAAAAACAATGAACTTAGAAAGTCCAAAAGTAACAGTTCAAAAATCAGCTCAAAAATTATTTGATTTGTTGAGTGATGTGAAAAATTTTGAAAAATTAATGCCCGAAAACATTGCCAAATTCGAAGTTATCGGTGACGATGCTTTCATATTTGGACTAAAAGGAATGCCAGAAATAAAATTAAAAATGAAGGAGAAAGTTGCTCCCACAAAAATAGTTTTGGGTGCAGCAAGCGATAAGCTTCCATTTACTTTGATTGCTAACATAACTGATATTTCAGAAAATTCAAGTGATGTAAAACTTGATTTTGAAGGCGATTTCAATCCCATGATGGCGATGATGATAAAAGGACCCATTGGGAAATTTATTGAAACATTAGCGAGCAATATGAATAAATTGTAAATTTAATTTTCAAATAATAACAATAAAATAATCTTATAAAAGTCTTTTGGTGTAAACTGAAAGGCTTTTTTTTATATAAAAAAAACACTAATTGTCATTTTATCGACTATTTAGGTTCGTTATGGAAAAAAAAATCCAACATTTATTTAATATTAGTAAATTACTGATTATTAATTAGTTATTAACAATTTTAAATCTAGTTGGCCCCATAACCAGAGCTAAAAATCCTCAAAATTATGCCAATTACTGACCCCCAACTAAAAAGCAACGATTGCGGAATTAGCGCAATTAAAACCATATTTAATATATACGAAAAAAATATTTCTCGAAAATACATCGAGCAGCATGTTCCATTGGAGGAAAAAGGTTCCCGAATATCAGATATAAAAAATTTCTTAAATTCTAATGGATTTACAGCACAATTGAAGTTGTTTGACATCAATCACATCATCGGGAATGAAGCGAATTTACAAGAATTATTCCCGTTTATTCTTCCCATTAACAGTAAAAATGGTTTGCATTATGTAGTGATTAATGAACTCAAAAATAGACAGCTAAAAATTTATGATCCCACTAAAGGGAGTCAATATTTTTTATCCTTACAAGAAATTAAAAGAAAATCACATTTTAATAAAAATCACTGGGATTTAACTGATACTGAAGAAAAAATAATAGCGATCTGCACTCAAGATTTAGCAGAATACCATCTTAATTTTCACAACGTATTGATTGAAAATGGTCACGCATTACTGTTTAACAAACTCACTTATTTTAAATATTTAAAGGAGAATTTTGGATTTAAAGATTCAGAGGCAGAACGAAACTTCCTTAAAGACTTGTTGAAAAATCAAGAAATTTCAGCTGTACCCAATAATTTTAAAATATTAGAATTTGAAAAAGGAAGAATCAAAAACAATTCTCCTTTGATTTTAGTGGTGAAAGAAGATGAGAACCAAAAAGAGGCTCAGGAATTCATTCCTGAGGAAAACACCAGCAGTTTATATTGGCAACTATTCAATCAATTGGGTGAATACAAAAAGCTTTGGTATATCTACATATTTGCAGCTATGTTTTCAGCTGCAACAGCACAATTTGCAGTTTTTACTAATCAAATTATGATTGATAATGTCCTGCCTACGTATAATTTAAATACCTTAGTTTTATTCGCAATCGGACTTGGCATCTATAAAGTCTTTGACATTTTTACTACTGTTTACAAAAATTTTGTAGGGATTCATTTAGGGAATGCTTTAGACCGGTATTTTTTATTTTCTTTCGATAAAAAAATCAACAATTCTTCACTGTCTTATATTCATTCCTACAAGAAAGGCGATTTGATGGAGCGGGTTAGTGATTCGTTAAAGCTAAAAAGCTTTTTCATGAAATTCTTTACTAGTATTTTAGTCGATGTCAGTGTATCGTTATACTCCCTGTGCATTTTGTTTTTTATAGACAAAACTTTAACATTGATTGTTTTAGGCGTCATGATATTATTTTTTCTTTGGTTCAAATTTATTACTCCTTATTTAAAACAAAATGAAAGGCTCCGCTACATGCGCAAAGCTGATTTTCTATCAAAAATGATGGAAAAAGTAGATGGCATACAAGTGATTAAAAGCTTTAAAATCGAACGGTTTCATACCAACAAAATCTTTTTAAGCATCAATGAATATCTTAAAATCCAGCTTAGAAACGGCTATATAGATTTATTAAACAAAATTGTTGTGGCGCTAATTGTCATTGTTTCAACTATTTTCATCATCTTATTTTTGACTAAATCAGCTATTGAAACCCAAATAATAACGCTAGGACAAATCGTAACTTTTATTACGCTCTCTTCAAAAATATTTTCTTCTTTGAAAGGGATTTTAGATGATAACATGACACTCCAAGAGAATGAAGTCATTTTAAAACGATATTTAGATTTTGATGAACAAACCAAAAAAATATCAAAAAAAGGAATTCGGGATTTCAGTATTGAAAAAATCGAACTACAGAATCTAAATTACGGCTACTTACCAGATGAATTTATACTAAAAGATATCAATTTAAAAATCAGAAAAGGCGAAAAAATAAAAATTGAAGGACAAAACGGTTCTGGAAAATCAACCTTCAGTAAAGTGCTAACCACCTTATACCATCCTACTTCTGGTTCGATTTTAATTAATGAAAGAGAAAAAAAATTCTATAATGATGATGCTATGCGAGATAAAATTTTGCTAGTGACCAATGAAGATACTTTATTCAATGATACCATTCAAAACAACATTATTTTAGGAAAGGACATTTCAGTCATCGCTATTTTAGATATGGCAAAAAAGATCAATTTTTATGATTATATCGCCTCAAAAGATGATGGACTGGATTTTATAATCAATGAAAACGGAAAAAATCTTTCTACTGGACAGCGTAAAAAAATCCTCCTACTTCGCGCTTTGTTTGCTGAGGCTGAGCTCATTATTTTAGATGAAGTATTATCAGGAATGGATCTAGAATCAAGGAATAAAGTAGAAACCATGATCGATGAAGACCAAGCCAGAACCTACATCATCATATCACATGAACCAATAACCAACATCAATTTTAATAAAAAATATAAAATAACTAATGGAGAACTCTTTATACTACAACACGAAGTCAATCCGGTTTATTAAAATTTTAAACAGGTTTTTAGTGGCATTCCTTATCATCACAGTAATTTTAATTTTTACCATTAAAATGAATGACACAGTGAGTTTTAAAGAAGGCCAAATCTTTTCTGACACACCACAACTAAAAATCAATGCCCCCAATGAAGCTAAAGTCATCAAAGTTTTGGTAAAAGAGGGAGAGGAAATTAAAAAAGGAGATACGCTCTTCCTACTTGAAAACAAAAAAACCAGATCCGATTTTGAAATCATAAATACGGATGTTACTGGTATGAAGCATAAAATAAATATTATAAAAAAATTGATTCATAATACTCAAAATCGTAAAAATTCTTTAAAACAATTATTAAATATCCAATCTAATATTTACCAAACAGATCGTAAAAAAGTCGAGCAAGAAATCACATCCTTGAATAGTAAAATCAATCTATCATCGCAACAAACGTCGATTCTAACCGATAAATTTCAAACTGATTCCGTATTATACGCTAAAGGTGCCATATCAAAATACGAATTGATTGAAACTAAAAACAAAAATCTCGATGATAAGAAAGGACAAGTAGATATTAAGTCAAGTTACGAAGTGAAAAATTATGATTTTGAAAATTTGTCCAATAATTATCAAAAAACAAATAATGATTTACTTCGCAATATAATTGATGTAGAAAACCAAATTCATAATTATCAGCAAGACATTATAGAACTAGAAACCCTTATCAAGGATGGAAAATCCAATCTGATTTACATTTCAGACGAGTTAGGAAAACTGCTAATAATTGCGCCCATAAACGGCACTATATCGACTCTTTTTAACGCACGACAAAATCTTGAAATCGTAAATAAAGGCGATATTCTTACCATTATTGCGCCTAAAAAAGAGGCCTTTTATGCCAAGGTAATTTTAGATGAGAAGGACCTTGCTTATATTAAAAAGGGACAAGAAATAAACTTAAAACTGGATGCGTACAACTACTACCGTTTTGGAGCTGTTAAAGGAAAAATCACCTACGTATCGGCTTCGGATGTAGAGAAAACCTTTTATTGTTTAGCAACTATTCAAAAATACAATCCAAATATTAATCTTAAAGCGGGCTACAAACTGAAAGGAGAAGTAATTATCGAAAAAATGAAACTGTATCAATACATCATGAAAAAACTATTTAATAAAATAGACTCTAATTTGAATTAACTGCCATGAAAACCAGACTTAGTGTTATTGTACTTTTTCTCTTCTCAAATGTAATTTTGGGACAAGATTATTTGTCCTTTACCAACTGTCTAGAGTTAGCATTACAAAATAATCTAGCACTAAAAAATGCGCATCTAAGCAGGGAAATAAGCAATTACAAATACAGATCTAGTTATGGGAAATTTTTACCCTTTGTAAATGGAACGGTTGAAAACAAAAAATCCTGGGGTAGAGAAATAGATCCAGACACTAATTTATTTGTCAATAAAAAAATTGAAAATTATTCAGGAGACCTTGAAGCTGAGTATAATTTATTTTCTGGCTTTTCGACTATAAACACCATTAAATCAGCAAAGCAAGACGTAAAAATAAACGATGCCAATATTCAAAAAATAGAAAATGAAATTACCATCAATTTGGCTCAGAAATACATTACGATTTTATACCTGCAGGAAATTATTATTTCGAATCAGGAACAAATTAAATCAAGTGAAGAACAATTGGAGTTAGCCGTTTTAAAGTACGAATCTGGTGTAATTAGTGAGAGCGAAGTGTTTAAAATTAAATCCCAAAAAGCAACGGAAGAATTGACTTTATTAACGAATCAAAATCATTTAACGGACAATTTAATCAGTATCAAACAATTAATGAATATTCCTTTAGAAAGTGATATCACTTTAGTTAAGCTTGATTTAGAAATGAATGTCGCTATTGAAATGAATGAAGATCAATACTATTTAACGAAAAGAGCAGTCGAAATACATCCTTCTTATTTGATGCAAATCATAAAGGTACAACAAATGCAAACTGAAATTTCAATTGCTAAAGCCTCCTTATACCCTTCCTTAAGTATGCGGTTTATGATTGGAACTAATTACAATATTAAAGAGCCTTTGGTTCCCTTCCAGGAGCAGTTTGATACTAATTTATCAAAAGGACTTCGATTAAATTTAACAATTCCTATTTTTAGCCAATTTGAGAATTTCGCCAAAATAAAAATAAGTAAACTCAATTATAATCAATCCATAGCCGAAACTCAAATAGAACAGAACCGACTTTCCAAAGAAATATTAAAAGCAATAACTGACACCAAAACAGCAATTAAAAAAAAGGAATCCGCTACCATTGCCTTTGAATTTTCGAGAAAAAGCTATGAAGCTGACTTATTAAAATTTGGACTAGGAAAAATCAATATCAATGAACTAAACGTTACTAAAATGAATTTTAACAATGCCCAAGCAGAGCTAATTACCTCTAAATATGAATTAATGTATAATTATGCCCTCATCAAATTTTATTTAGGGGAGAATTTTAGTCTATAAAAATAGAATTTTAGTACAACATTTGAATTTCTTTAATGTCAAATGCTACAACTGAATCATCTTCTAGCATAATTTGCAATTTACCAATATCTGAAACACCTTGAATAATTCCCATAAAATTGGTGCCATTTTGAGCTGAAAAAGCCATTGGAATTCCCTTTTTGTACAAATTATTGATGTAGCTGTCCCATAGAGTAGTGGGAAACTGTTTCCACAATTCGATCTTTTGTTCTATTCCAGTACCAATTAGCATGAGAAGCTCTTCTGGTTCGAATGTTGCTCCAGAAATAACCGCTAACGAGGAAGCTTTTGGTAAATTTTCAAAATTAGTTTGATTCACATTGAGTCCCAACCCTACTACAGAAATAATCGTTCCGTCACTTTTGATACTATTTTCTATCAAAATGCCACCTATTTTTTTGTTGTATGACATTATGTCGTTCGGCCATTTAATACTAAGATCAGGAATCTTCATCGTTTCTAATACTTCAATTACAGCAAGAGAAACGGCTACATTTAGATTGAATATCTGACAAATATCAGACAAAAAATCTTTGACCAAAATACTCATTATTAAGTTTTTACTCGCCTCAGAAGCCCAAACGGCGCCCATTTGACCCTTTCCTTTTGTTTGACTCTCTGCAGTCACAACCGTGAAGTTCTCCAGGTCCTGTTTACTAGATAAGCCTTTAAGGAATGCGTTTGTAGAATCTATGGCATCGAGTTTGATAACTTTCATTTTACGTTTTTTTGTGGAACAGAATTTAATATTGTGTTAAGGTTCAAAAATAATCACAAAAAATGGTAACTTTACAAACTTATATAAAAATAATTCATGGCGAAAAAGACTATAAATAATGACGTCCTATTGGCGAATATCATTAAGGGAATAGAAGAAGTAAAAGGTAATGATATTACAATACTAGATTTAAGAGAGATAGATACGGCAGTTTGCGACTATTTCATTATTTGCAACGGTAATTCAAATACACAAGTTAACGCCATCGTAAACTCCATCCAAAAAACAGTTTCAAAAGAATTGAAAGACAAGCCATGGCATGTTGAAGGAACGGATAATGCAGAATGGGTATTAATGGACTATGTAAATATTGTTGTACATGTATTTCAAAAACACATTAGAGAATATTACAACATCGAAAGTTTGTGGGGCGATGCTAAAATAACAACCATAGAAAATAAATACTAAAGACACATAATCCGTAGTAATGGCTAAAGAAAATAATCCCAATCCGAATAAGTTTAAAGTAAGCCCTTGGCTAATTTACGCTGCAATATTATTAATTTTCTTATTTATAAGTTTCATAACTGGTGGTTCGAGCTTAAACGAACCTGGGCAGTTAACCTCTTCAAAGTTTAACGACTTTTTAGAAAAAGGACAAATTGAAAAAGTTATTGTTTACAACAAAACAGAAGCGGAAGTATTTTTAAATGCTGCTGCAATGAAAGATGCAGTACACAAGAAAGTTTCTAAAGATGTTTTTGACAGACCTAACAAAGGACCACATTATACCTTTGACATTGGTAATGATCAAATATTCCAAAACAAACTAGAAAAAGCAGTTGCTGAAGGTAAATTGAAGGACTTTAATTTCTTACCAAAAAATAATTGGTCAGACATTTTAATTAGTCTTTTACCCATTATTATCATCATTGCTGTTTGGATATTTATCATGAGAAAAATGTCTGGTGGTGGCGCAGGTGGTGGCGGACAGATTTTCAACATTGGAAAATCAAAAGCAAAACTTTTTGACGAAAAAACAGATATCAAAACTACTTTTAAAGATGTAGCTGGTTTAGAAGGAGCGAAAGAAGAAATTCAAGAGATTGTTGAATTCTTAAAAAATCCTGAAAAATATACTAATTTAGGAGGTAAGATTCCAAAAGGAGCCTTATTAGTAGGACCTCCTGGAACTGGTAAAACCTTATTAGCTAAAGCCGTAGCTGGTGAAGCTCAAGTACCATTCTTCTCTTTATCAGGATCTGATTTTGTGGAAATGTTTGTTGGCGTAGGGGCCTCCCGTGTTCGTGATTTATTCAAACAAGCCAAGGAAAAATCTCCAGCAATTATATTCATTGACGAAATTGATGCGGTAGGACGAGCAAGAGGAAAAAGCAATATGTCAGGCGGAAATGATGAACGTGAGAATACTTTAAACCAGTTGTTAACTGAAATGGACGGTTTTGGAACAAACTCAAACGTAATTGTTTTAGCTGCGACCAACAGAGCTGATGTATTGGATAAAGCATTAATGCGTGCAGGTCGTTTTGACAGACAAATTTTTGTTGACTTGCCAGACATTCGCGAAAGAGCTGAAATATTCAAAGTACATCTTGCGCCTTTGAAAAAAGTGGAAGGACTCGACACTGAATTTTTAGCCAAGCAAACTCCAGGTTTTTCGGGTGCTGATATTGCCAACGTATGTAATGAAGCTGCTTTAATAGCGGCTAGACATAACAAAACTGCGGTAGATAAACAAGATTTTCTAGATGCGGTTGATAGAATCGTTGGTGGTCTTGAAAAGAAAAATAAAATTGTTACTCCTGATGAAAAGAAAGCGATTGCTATTCATGAAGCAGGACATGCAACGGTAAGCTGGATGCTTGAACATGCTGCTCCATTAATTAAAGTAACAATAGTTCCTAGAGGACAAAGTCTAGGCGCTGCTTGGTACTTGCCAGAAGAGCGTTTAATTGTTCGACCAGATCAAATGTTGGATGAAATGTGTGCTACCATGGGTGGAAGAGCTGCTGAGAAAGTAACTTTCAACAGGATTTCAACTGGTGCGTTAAGTGATTTAGAAAAAGTCACTAAACAAGCACGGGCTATGGTAACTATTTACGGTTTGAATGAAAAAATAGGTAATGTTACCTATTATGATTCAACAGGACAAAGCGAATACAATTTTTCCAAACCTTATTCTGAAGAAACAGCCAGAGTAATCGACGAAGAAATTTCAATACTGATTGAAAGTCAGTACCAAAGAGCAATTGAAATTCTAGAAGAGAATAAAGACAAACTAAATCAACTTGCGAATATTCTAATTGAGAAAGAAGTTATTTTCAAAGATGATTTAGAAGCTATTTTCGGAAAAAGAACTTTCGACAAAAATCTAGAAGAAGTCGTGTCCTAAAAACACATCATTATTCATTTATTTTTAAAATCTTAATTCAAAAACTACTTTTGAATTAAGATTTTTTTATCTTTGGACGTTTTCAAATAATAAATTATAGCAGTTTACAGAAATATGAGTCTTTTTAGAAAAATTTTTGGTTCTAGTAATCCTACTTCTGAGGAAGATAAAGAAAGTGAATTTAGTAACTCAAATACTGAAAACACGACCTCAATAGATGAACAATTTATCTTTAATTTTAAAAAAAATGGAGGGAAATTTTTATACTGTGAAAACACTGATGAAATTAAAGAGCAATTTGAAAATATATTAGAGGAAAATGACTGGTTCGAAAGTGACGTTTTATGTTATGATCCCGACCTATTCTCAATGTTGGATGACAATAAATTACAATATACTAAACCTGCTAATCCCAAATTCATTCTTGCCAGTTGTGAGAACTTAATAGCAGATGAAGGTTCCATACTATTTTCATCAAAACAAATCAAACAAAACAAACCAAACGAATTACCTGTAAACATAATCGTTTTAGCTAAAACAAGTCAAATTCTTGGAACTAAAAGCGATGGGTTAAGCGCCATTAAAAAGAAATACGAAAGAGATTACCCAACGAACATTACCACTATAAAATATTTCGAAAAAGCCAAAGAAGAAGACTTCACTCAATACGGAAGTTCTGCCAAAAACCTTTACTTACTGCTTTTAGAAGATCTTTAAGATGAATGAAACTCTAAAACGAGGTATATCAGGAGCTGTTTATATCATATTATTGCTCGTCTCTATTTTATATTCAACTGAAACCTTTTTTATTTTATTTGGAATTTTTCTAATAATTGCAATTTATGAATTTTGCAATCTCATTCAAATACCTAAAGTATTTCCAGTTATTTTTGGAGTCCTATTGTATACTACCGTAACGCTAGTAAGTCATTACAACAAGACCACAACTGAAACTATTAATCAACTATTCAATACCAATTTAGAAATTTCAATCAATATTCAACAATTAGACATTGTCTTATTGGTTATTGCATTAGTAGTTTCCATAAAATGCATTCTTTTCTTATTTTATGATAACATTCAAAAAATAAGTACTTCCTCTAAATATTTGTATTTATTAGGGTATATCATGCTACCCTTTGTGTTTATCACTAAAATTTCTTTTGGGATAAATGATTATAATCCTAAAATTATAATTGGTTTATTTATTCTAATTTGGACCAACGATACATTTGCTTATATTGTGGGAAAATCAATAGGACGAACTAAGTTATTCGAAAAAATATCACCTAAAAAAACCATTGAAGGATTTTTAGGCGGAATACTTTTTGCGGTTTTAGCAGGATATTTAATATCAAAATATTATATCAAAGCCAATCCTGAGTTTAGTGATAGATCCATCCTCATCTGGACTTCTATTGCAGTTATTGTCGGAATTGCTGGAACTATAGGAGACTTAATCGAATCCAAATTCAAACGTATCGCCGGTGTAAAAGATAGCGGAAGTATAATGCCCGGTCACGGAGGTATCCTAGATCGTTTAGATAGTGTTATATTTGTAGCACCAATAATTTTTTTATTTTATCAAATCTTAAACTATGTTTCATAAAGAAGGAACCCAATCTATTTTATTAGGTACAATTTTTACAGCTATTGTCCTTTTATTGTCTGATAATTTTATAGACATCATTTGGCTTAAAATGGCTATTCAAATAGCAGCACTTCTACTTTTGATTATCATCTTGCAGTTTTTTAGAAATCCTAAAAGAGTAGCTATTGAAAATGAAAATCAAATCCTTGCTCCTGTAGATGGCAAAGTAGTAGTTATTGAAGAAGTTTATGAAGGTGAGTATTTCAAAGACAAACGCTTGCAAATATCCATTTTTATGTCTCCAATAAACGTACATGTTACGCGTTATGGTTTAAGTGGACTTGTAAAATTTAGCAAATACCATCCCGGTAAATTTTTAGTTGCCTGGCACCCAAAGGCAAGTGAGGAAAACGAAAGAACAACAATTGTAATCGAAAATAAAACTTTCGGAGAAGTCCTTTATCGTCAAATTGCAGGTGCACTTGCTAGAAGAATTGTAAATTATGCCCAAGAAGGTATGCAGGTAATTCAGGGAACTGATGCTGGTTTTATAAAATTTGGATCAAGAGTAGATATCTTTTTGCCTTTAGGTACCCCCATTAATGTCAGTTTAAATGAAAAAGCAATAGGAGGAAAAACAGTTATTGCGACCAAAGCATAATGATTAAAAAAGATTTAGATACTCGATTTCAGGAAGCAGTTAAAATAGCTTCTGATATGACTCAAGCTTCCTTACCGCAAGATGTACAGTTGCGGCTGTATGCCTCTTACAAGCAAGCTACTCTGGGAATCTTAGATCTAAAACAAACTTCTTCCTATCATTTAAGAGATGCCTTCAAAACAAATGCGTGGATGCAAATAAGCCACCTGACTGCAGATGAAGCAAAACAGCAGTACATCGACATGATTGAATCGCTGTTAAAAAAATAGTTCACTATGAAAAACAAATTTCTTTTAATTCTCATTTCCTTTTTATTAATTATTTCTTTTTCCTGTAATAACAAAAAATTAATAGAAGTAGTTGAAGTACCGTTGCCCAATACTGCTGAACAAACGACTACTATTATTGGATCTCCTGATGACGTAAGAGCAAACGAAGGGTCATTTCAAATGGAAAAACTACCCTACACCTACGATGCTTTAGCTCCCAGTATATCGTCAACCACTTTAGAAATGCATTATTCTAAGCATTATTTAACCTATACTAATAATTTGAATCAAGCAGTGTTAGGAACTCCACTAGAGAACCTAACCATAGAAGAAGTATTAACTAAATTGGATCCTAATGAGGCGGCACTTCGCAACAATGCGGGTGGCTTTTACAATCATTCCTTGTATTGGAAATGCATGGCACCAAAAGCGGGTGGTCAACCTACAAACTCATTGGCAGAGGCAATTACTAGGGATTTTGGCTCGTTTGAAAACTTTACAACTTTATTCAAAGACGAAGCTACAAAACAATTTGGTTCTGGTTGGGCCTGGTTATTAGTTGATCGCGCAGGAAAACTTCAGGTGACCAGTACATCAAATCAGGACAATCCTTTGATGCGAAATGCACTTGTTCCTGGCACTCCAATATTAGCTTTAGATTTATGGGAGCATGCCTATTATTTAGACTACCAATACCGACGAAAAAATTATATCGATGGCTTTTTCAATGTGATTAATTGGAAAAAAGTACAAGAAAATTACGATGCTGTCCCAAAAAAATAACTTCTTCTTGTTCACAAAAAAAGGCTGATAAATATTTATCAGCCTTTTTTTTGATTGTCAAACGCTTTTTTTACAATTGATAAATAAAGGATTCTGATGGAGCAATTGTAATTTGTACTTTTCCTTCTCCATTCACTACCTGCAGCAGCGTAGAACTTTTATTGTATAATTGGTCTTTTATAGTATAATTTCCATCCTTTAGATTCCATTTTTCAATGATATCAGCAGGGATTTTTAATTCGAAATTGCTAGTGCTAAGCCACGAAAAATTAGTAACAACAATTAATTTTTGAGTAGCTGACCATCGAGTAAAAGCATAAATTCCTGAATCATATCCCGCAGTAGTTTGCCGATTTACCTCTTGAATTTCTTGATATTTCCCCATTAAAGCCGAACTATTCAAAGAGAAATTCAATATTCTTTTATAAAAATCACGTAATTCTTTTTCCTCTTTAGTCAAGAGACCGCCATCAAATGCACCTCCATTCATCCAACGTTGATGACTAGGAACTCCTATATAATCAAAGATTGATGTTCTGGAATGCGTTCCAAATCCTGCATTTTCATTTCCGGCCTCTCCTACTTCTTGTCCAAAATAAACCATCGTGGGAGAACTACTTATTGTCGTTGAAACGACCATCAAAGGCTTTCCTTTTTGTGGTGTTCCTGCAAATTCTGGACTAGCCAAACGTTGTTCATCATGGTTGTCCAGAAAATGCAGCATGTGATGCTCTATATCGGCCAATCCGTTTTGAATAGCTGATAAACCATCAGGCAGTGCTCTTCCCTGTATGATATCTTTCAATTTATCGTAGGTTTCCACTTTATCATACAAATAATCCATTTTACCCAATTGAATGTAATTGCGATATTCTTTAGGATTGTAGACTTCCGCCAACAAAAAGGCGTCTGGATTTTTTACTTTGATAGCTGAATCCATGTAGCTCCAAAATTCGTACGGCACCATCTCGGCCATGTCGAATCTAAAACCATCAACTCCTTTTGCAGTCCAATACAAAGCAATATCTTTAAATTTATCCCAAGAATCTGGAACATCTTTTCCCTTCCAAAAAGCATCATGTTCCTGATAGGATTTCGTATCAAAACCACTAGGAAGCTCGGGAAAATCTTTGGACCCATCCGGACGAATCCCATAATTTATTTTGACGGTTTCGTACCAGTCATTTTTATCCGGTTTAGCCATACGAGAACCATTTCCGGTCCATTTAGCTGGATTTTCTTCAAACTTCCCATCAATTAAGGGATTACTTTCTCCATTTAATGGTTTTGCCATGTCCGGTATTTCAAAAGTAGTATTCGGAATATAATAGAAGTTATTATTTCTTTTGTAATCTACCGTTACATCGTCCTCCGCACCAAAATCTTTAACGCCCAAAGGATTAGTCTTACCCTCGTATTGGCGCGCTATATGATTAGGAACAATATCTATAATCACTTTTAATCCGGCTTTATGGGTTCGGGCAATTAAGGACTCAAACTCCTCTAAACGATTCGACGGATTTACTGCTAAATCTGGGTTTACATTGTAATAATCCTTCACAGCATAAGGAGACCCTGCTCTACCTTTTACTACTTCTGGATCATCATTTGAAATTCCTATTGCAGTGTAATCGCGAATTAAAGCATGATGTGGAACCCCAGTGTACCAAACATAAGTAACGCCCAAGTCCTTAATTTCATGTAGCGCTTTGTCCGTAAAATCGTTGAATTTACCTACTCCGTTTTCTTCAATAGTTCCCCATGGTTTATTAGTGGTATTTTTATTCCCAAATAATCGAGTAAAGACCTGATAAACCACTTCTTTTTTAGTAGAGACGTCCTCTTTCTTTTCTACATTCATTTTTAAATCTTTCGTTTTACAAGCCGATGCTAAAAGTACCGCACTTATCCCTGCAACAATAGTTATTTTTTTCATTGTATAAAAATATTTATGCTGATTTCAATTCCTTTATCGTAAACTAAATATCAATTTTTAAATTTACTATTTTTTAAATAATCTCCGTCGATACGCATTAAAATTTAAGATTTGTATTTAATTGAGACGGAAACTACAACGAAGGAGTTCCATAATTTGTTAATAACTTTCAAAAGATGAAACATTCGCTATTATGGCCCTTTGGACTAATTATAAATAAATCCTAATATGGATTAGGATTGTTTCCTTTTTCATAAATTTGACAAAAATTAAATCCATTGAAGAAATCGCTGTTTTTCCTTCGTTATTGTCTCCTATTGCTAATTACTAATTTAGTTTTGGCGCAAGCACCGAAAAAAATTATTGTAGAAAACTCTGATTTTGCTGATGTAAATCAAGTAGAAATTCCTGATGCATTATTGCTTATAGGGAACGTTCGTGTGAATCATGATGGCGTTGTAATGACATGCAACAAAGCGTATTATTTCCAGAAGGAAAATTACATCAAGGCTTTTGGAAATGTACAAATGGTGCAAGGCGATACCTTATTTTTGAACAGCAAATATGCAGAATACAACGGAAATGTAAAAAAAGCCTATGCTTCTGGAGATGCAGTGATGAGTTCGCCAGACGCAACTTTGGTAACCGAAATAATCAATTTTGACCGAAATATTCAAGAAGTATTTTATGATACTCCTGGAACAATTACAAACAAAGACAATACCCTTAAAAGTAATTCTGGAAGATATTATGTGAAACAAAAAAAATTCCAATTCCTTACGGCCGTTACCATCACAAATCCAACGTATGTCATAAAATCAAATCACTTGGATTATTTCAGTAATTCTGGGCATTCATATCTTTTTGGACCTTCCACGATAACCAGTAAAGCCAATTTTATTTACACCGAAAAAGGGTTTTATGACACCAAAAAAAATCTGGCCCATTTCCTGAATAAATCCTACATCAAATACGATGATCGAGTGATTAAAGGCGACAGTTTGTATTATGACCGAAATCGGGAATTTGCATCAGCCACGCGTAATGTCAAGATAACAGATTCTATCAATCGAGGCATTGTAAAAGGACATTATGCCGAAGTATATAAAAAACTGGATTCCATGTACGTCACAAAAAGAGCCGTAGCGGTGAATTTTGTCGAAAATGACTCCGTTTACATCCATGGGAAGAAATTAATGGTAACCGGTAAAGAAGGAAATCGAATCATTAGAGCATTCAATAATGTTCGATTTTATAAAACGGATATGAGCGGCAAATGTGATTCAATACATTCCAGTTCAAAAACTGCTTTGACAAAAATGATTGGAAATCCAATACTTTGGAATGGAGAAAGTCAAATAACAGGTGACATCATGCACCTTATAGGCAATAACACCACCCAAAAGCTAGATTCACTAAAAGTCCTTGAAAATACCTTTATAGTCTCCAAAGACACCATAGGAACAGGATATAATCAAGTTAAGGGACAAAATCTCTATGGTAAATTTGAGGAAGGAAAACTACGAGACGTGGACATTGTCAAAAATGCTGAAGTCATCTATTATATGCGAAATGAAGCGCAAGAACTCATAGGCATCAATAAAAATGTAAGTAGCAAAATTAATCTCCTTTTAGAAAAAAATGAGATAGAAACCATTACTTTCTTTCAGCAAGTAGATGGAGATATTTACCCCGAAAAAGATTTACCTGAAAATGCAAGAAAGCTAAGAGGGCTAGTCTGGCGCGGAGACGAGCGAATAAAATCGAAAGACGACCTCTTTCCACCCGAAGAAAATGAAGATAATGAAAAAATAGCAAAAGCAACTAAATCAGCCGAAGCTAAAGAGGATATTCCTATGAAAATTAGGAAGGAAACTCTGAATTATGATAAGAAGAAAGTGAAAAAAAGTGAAAAGTGAAAAGTGAAAAGTGAAAAGTGAAAAGTATTGCTTTTCAATTTAAGACACATAAACAAATAAGCATCTTTAAAAACTACGCGAACTTTACAAATTTTTCAAAGTTGGCGGTTAAATTTATAAAAAATTGAATAGTGATTTTCTAAAATATCAAGCACAAACAACTCCTTATCCATTGGGTATGGAAATCTCGCATGCTATAGGTTCTTACATCTTCGATACCACTAATAAAAAATATTTAGATTTTGTTGCTGGAGTTTCTGCTTGTGCACTGGGACATCAACATACAAGAGTCAATAATGCCATAAAGCAGCAACTAGACAAATATTCGCACGTGATGGTTTATGGCGAATATTCACAAAGTCCAGCAGTTGAATATTGCAAATTATTAGCATCACTGCTACCCGCTCCTTTAGACAAAACCTATTTGGTAAATTCTGGCACAGAAGCGATCGAAGGCGCTTTAAAACTCGCCAGACGAACTACAGGAAGAAGCCAACTAATTTCATGTCACAACGCTTATCATGGAAATACCATGGGATCGATGAGCGTGATGGGTTTTGAAGAGCGCAAGCAAGTTTTCCGCCCCTTAGTGCCAGATGTCGATTTTATCACTTTTAATAACGAAGATGATTTACAAAAAATCACTACCAAAACTGCAGGAATCATATTAGAAACCATTCAAGGTGGTGCAGGATTTATTCAACCCCATGATGATTTTCTTAAAAAAGTACGTCAACGCTGTGACGAAGTAGGCGCGATAATGATTCTGGATGAAATTCAACCTGGTTTTGGAAGAACTGGAAAGCTTTTTGGATTCCAAAATTACGATGTCGTTCCTGATATTGTAGTAATGGGAAAAGGAATGGGTGGCGGCATGCCCGTAGGTGCTTTTACCGCTTCGGCTAAAATGATGGATCTCCTTAGTGATAATCCAAAACTAGGACACATCACCACCTTTGGGGGTCATCCTGTCATTGCGTCAGCCTGTTTAGCTACTTTGCAAGAAATCACTGAGACCAATCTAATGCCTGAAGCCTTAGAGAAAGAAAATCTATTCCGATCACTTTTGGTACATCCTTTGATAGAGGAGATTAGAGGAAAAGGATTAATGCTTGCCGCAATGACTAAAAGTGCCGACATAACAAATGAAGTGATTCTGCAATGTCAAGACAAAGGGCTCATTTTATTCTGGTTGCTATTTGAAGGATGCGCCATCCGAATCACGCCACCGCTGACCATTTCTAATGAAGAAATTCGAGAAGGTTGTGCAATCATGCTAGAAGTAATGGATTCGATTTTGAATAAAAATTAGTTTCTTTAGGAGAATCCTGCCAACATACGTGCGGACTCTTATCCCATCCTAAAGCAAAATTGCCATTTTTCACCTTCGTTTAGAGAAGGACAGTAAAAAAGATTTCCACCTGTATCAAGCATGGAAATTAGTACAAAAACAGCCTGGATTTTGTTAATTAAATTGTTTAAAACAATTCCTGCTGCTCCTCACATTAACAGTAAGGATGCCTACATTTAATAAGGCCAAATTCTAAAAAAACAAAGATGCAATTAAGCAACGAAGAAGAAGACTATAACTTATCCCTGTCTAAATTTGAGTCGATGTTGAAAACCAACAAAGTGCTCTTTTTTGACTCTGAAGAATTTGAAGAAATTATTCTTCATTATCTCGATATGGGTAAGGCCGCATTGGCAAAAAAAGCGCTAAAACTAGCATTAGAACAACACCCAAAATCAACTGGACTAAAATTAGTTCAAGTGGAGATGTTAGTCTTTGATGACAAACTAGAATTAGCCGAAAAATTATTGAATGAATTGTATGCTATTGAGCCAACGAACGAAGAAATTTACATTCAAAAAGCCAATATCTATTCAAAAAGAGACCAACACGAAAAAGCAGTTGAATTATTAAGAATCGCTTTAAAATATACGGATGATAATGCTGATGTCTATAACTTAATAGGCATGGAATATCTCTTTATGGACAACCTTGAAATGGCAAAAGAAAGCTTCATCAAGTGTTTAGAAGAAGATCTAGAAGACCAATCAGCACTGTATAACGTTGTGTATTGTTTTGAATTCTTAGATCAAAATCAAGAGGCTATCAGCTATCTAATAAAATACATCGACAAAAATCCGTATAGCGAAATCGCTTGGCACCAGCTGGGTAGGTTGCATTATGGAGTAAAAGAATATGAGAATGCCATTCGTGCCTTTGATTACGCTACGTTAATTGACGATGAATTCCTAGGTGCATTCATGGAAAAAGCAAAAGCTTTTGAACGATTAAAAAAATATGAAGAAGCTATTGAAAGCTATAGTAGAACAATTGAATTGGATGATGCAACTTCGTATGCGCTACTGCGAATGGGAAAATGCTATGAAAAGCTAGGTAATTCCGTTTTAGCCTTAAAATACTTTAATGAAACAGTACATGAAGATCCACTTTTAGACAAGGGTTGGATTGCCATAACTGATTTTTATGTTCGCCAAAAAAACTTTCAAAAAGCACTATTTTATGTCAATAAAGCATTAGCAATTGACAATCAAAATAGGTTGTATTGGAAACGTTTTGCTTCCATAAACAAACAAATGAATTTCTTTGAAGAAGCGGAGTTTGGCTATAGAAAAGCAGTAGAATTTGGGGATCATTCCTTAGAAACTTGGTTGTTCTGGGTAGACATATTACAATTTTTAGGAGAATTCGAAAGTGCTATTCAGACTTTATTGCAAGCAACCGAATATTTTCCAGAAGAGAATGAAGTAGAATACCGTTTAGCAGGGTTGTACTTTATGCTAACGGATACTACAAAAGCAAAATTCCATTTAAGCAATGCCTTGCGACTGAATTTTGAGAATTATATTCTTTTGGAAGATTTATTTCCAGTAGTTTGGGCAAAAAAAATGGTGCAAAATTATATTGCAAAACACAAAAAATTATAATGGATGATATCGTTAGAAAGCGCTTTGGATTAGTAGGTCGCAATATAAGTTATTCCTTTTCGAAAGGATATTTTACAGATAAATTTAATAACGAAAACTTTGCAGGTTGCACGTATGAGAATTTTGATATTCCAGAAATAAATGCCTTTCCCGAAGTTGTTAAAAACACGCCCGACCTCAAGGGAATGAGTATCACTATTCCATATAAGGAAGCAGTAATTCCATTTTTGCATAAACTTTCGAAAAAAGCGCTATTAATTGGCGCTGTTAATACGATTAGAATTACCAAAAAAGGAAAGTTAAAAGGGTACAATACGGATTATTACGGTTTTAAAAAATCATTACAACCGTTATTGGAACCACATCATAAAAAAGCACTGATTTTGGGTACCGGAGGCGCCTCTAAAGGAGTTGCTTTTGCTTTAGATGAACTAAACATTCCCTACACATTTGTTTCGAGAGAAGCCAGTGAAACGGCAATTGATTACAGCCGCATCAACGCAACAACATTTGATAATTACCAAATCATAATAAATGCTACGCCAGTGGGAACGAGTCCAAATGTAGCTGCCTTCCCTTTACTTCCGTATGAATTTTTCACAGCGAAGCACATTGCTTATGATTTGATATACAATCCTGCCGAAACGCAATTTCTACAAAAAGCAGCAGCACAAGGAGCCAAAACTAAAAACGGCTTAGACATGCTGATTTTTCAAGCCGAAAAAGCATGGAAGATTTGGAATAAGTAGAAAATAATCTCGTAATACAATTTCTATATTAGATTTAAAAATAGAAAAGCCCTCAAAGTGGAAATCCATTTTGAGGGCTTTTTTCATAAAAAAAAGACACTTTCTAAGCAGTTTTGATTATTGTAGATCAGTGTTTGTATCTTTTTTGTGGTATAAATGGAACATTTAAAAAATTCTATAAAAAAAAGCGACCCTTGAGAGGCCGCTTTGAATGTTTTCACAACGGAATAATCCTTATTGTGTATTGCTTCAAAATTGTAATGCAATGATACAACAAAAATTTTAATTTTGGTTTATGGTTTTCCGTAAAGCCACTAATTTTCTTTTGATTAGATTTAAAGAATAATTTAGACAACACAAAAAGTCATTATAAAACGCATGTGAAAATGAAAAAAATATTAGGATTAGATTTGGGGACAAATAGTATTGGATGGGCATTAACAAATAATGACTTTGACAATAAATTTGGAAATATTGAAGGTATTGGATGTCGAATAATTCCTATGAGTCAAGACGTTCTTGGTAAATTTGATAGTGGAGTTTCCATCTCTCAAACTGCTGAAAGAACAAAATATCGAGGCACAAGGAGATTAGTACAGCGTTTTTTATTAAGAAGAGAACGTCTACACAGAGTTTTAAATATTCTTGATTTTCTACCTAAACATTATGCAAGCGCCGTTGATTTTGATAAAAAGTTTGGACAATTTAAACCAGAGAAAGAAGAGAAATTTTCTTTTTTTAAAGATGAAAGTGGTAAAAACCAATTTTTATTTTTGGAAAGCCATCAAGAAATGCTTGCTGAATTTAAATTAACAAATCCTGATTTAAAACAAGTTCCTTATGACTGGACTATTTATTATTTGAGAAAAAAAGCATTAACTCAAAAAATATCAAGAGAAGAATTGGCTTGGATAATATTAAATTTTAATCAAAAAAGAGGTTATTATCAATTGCGTGGAGAAGAAAAAGAAGAGAATAAAAACAAACTAGAGGAATTTCATACGCTTACAGTTGTTAATGTTATTGAAAGAGAAAAAGGAAAATCAGGTATCTGGTATAACGTAATTCTTGAAAACGGTTGGGTTTATAAACGTGAAAGCAAAATAGGATTATTTGAATGGGTTGGTAAGCAAAAGAATTTTATCGTAACTACCGAATTAAATGATGATGGTACAGTAAAATTAAACAAGGACAACGAAGAAAAAAGAAGTTTTAGAGCTCCAAAAGAAGACGATTGGGGATTGGTAAAAATAAGAAGTGAACAAACTATTAATCAAAGCGGAAAATCAGTTGGTTCTTATATCTATGATAATTTGCTAAAAAACCCAAATCAAAAAATAAAAGGTGAACTAGTACGAACTATTGAGAGACATTATTATAAAAGCGAATTAAAACAGATACTTGAAACTCAAATTGAATTTCATTCAGCTACGTTAAAAGACAGAAATCTTTATAAAAAATGTATTGATGAATTGTACAAACACAATGATTCTCATAAAAATAGCATAAAAGAAAGAGGTTTTGACTATATATTTTTAGATGATATCATCTTTTATCAGCGTCCACTCAAAAGTAAAACTTCGTTGATTAGTGATTGTAGTCTGGAATTTAGACCTATTAAAGATAAAAGTGGTAATTTAGTTAAAGATGTTAATGGATATCAAATTCTAAAACCTTTAAAATGTATTGCTAAATCAAATCCTATTTTTCAAGAATTTAGACTGTTGCAATTTGTAAAGAATCTAAAAATATATAAAAAAGATATTGCAAATGATGTTGATGTAACTAATGATTATTTAAAAACAGAAGACGATGTAGTCGAATTATATAATTGGCTAAATAATAAAGCTGAAATAAGTCAAAAACAATTTTTAGCGTACCAAAAATTTAAATTAAAAGAAGATAAATTCAGGTGGAATTTTGTAGAGGATAAGATATATCCTTGTAATGAAACCAGAAATCAATTTTTAAATACAATTGCAAAAATCGATATGGACAAATCATTTTTTGATGCAAAAAACACTCAGGATTTGTGGCATATCCTATATTCTGTAACTGATAAAATTGAAATTTCTAAAGCAATTACAACTTTTGCAAAACGATATAGTTTACCCGATGGATTCATAATAAATTTTTCAAAATTAAAGCCATACAAAAAAGATTATGGCGCTAATTCTGAAAAAGCAATAAAAAAATTACTGCCGTTAATGCGTTTCGGAAATCATTGGAATGAAAAAAATATCGACACCAAAACATTGGCAAGAATTGACAAAATAGAAACAGGAGAATTTGACGAAAATATTAAAACTCGAGTTCGAGAAAAAGCATTGCATTTAAATGTCCTTTCAGATTTTAAAGGACTGCCTTTGTGGCTGGCTTCCTATATCGTTTATGATAGACATAGCGAAACTAGTGATATTTCAAAATGGAAAACTCCCGCAGATATTGAACACTTTTTGAAACACGACTTCAAACAACATTCACTTCGCAACCCTATTGTAGAACAAGTTATTACAGAAACTTTACGAGTTGTAAAAGATATTTGGCAATATTATGGAGAGGGAAAAGAAAACTTCTTTAATGAAATTCATATTGAATTGGGTCGTGAGATGAAAAACAATGCGGCCGATAGAAAAAAAATAACTGACAATATTAGTCACAACGAAAACACAAACTTGCGAATTAAAGCCATTTTAACAGAATTGAAAAATGATGGCATTAGTGACATTCGTCCTTACTCACCGAGTCAACAAGAGATATTAAAAATTTATGAAGAAGGTATTTATAGCAGTGAAAACAGTAAAGAAAAAATAGAAGAAGTTGATAAAATCAGAAAAAATGCAAAGCCAACAACTTCTGAAATCATCAAATACAAACTTTGGCTGGAACAAGGATACATTTCTCCTTATACAGGAAAGCTGATACCATTAAGTGATCTTTTTACAACAAAATATCAAATCGAACATATTATTCCGCAATCAAGATTATTTGATGATTCATTGTCAAACAAAGTCATTTGTGAATCTGAAGTGAATGATTTAAAAGGAAATAAGACTGCATTAGAATTCATTCTAAAAAATGAGGATAGAATTGTGACTTTAACTGGTGGAAAAACGGTTAAAATATTTGCTAGAGAAGCCTATAATCAACATATAACTAGCTATTACAGTAAAAACAAAAGCAAGCAAAAAAGACTTTTAAGTGAAGATATTCCAGAAAAATTTATCGAAAGACAATTAAATGATACTAAATACATCAGCAAAATTGTAAAAAATCTTTTGAGCAAAATAGTTCGAGAAGATAATGAACAGGAAGTAACATCAAAACATATCATTTCATTGAATGGGTCAATAACTTCAAAAATGAAACAAGATTGGGGACTGAATGATGTTTGGAATAACATAGTTATCCCTCGCTTTAAACGATTAAATACCATTACAAATTCCAGTGACTTTGGAAAATTAGAATTCAAAAAGGATGAATTTGGAAACACAGGCAAGCAAGTATTTCAAACTACTGTTCCAGATGCTATAGCAAAAGGGTTTTCTAAAAAAAGAATTGATCATCGACATCATGCTCTTGATGCTTTGGTAATTGCGTGTGTAAGCAGAGCGCACATTAACTATTTAAATAATCTAAATGCAAGAGATGAAAATGACAAAACAATTAAACACGAATTAAGGAATAAACTTTGTTTTAAAACTAAACCCGATGCAAATGGAAATTACAACTGGGAATTTCACAAACCTTGGGAAAATTTCACCAAGCACACCGAAGACGAATTAAATCAAACCATCATTAGTTTCAAAAAAAATACTAGGGTTATCAATAAAACGGTAAACAAATACGTGAGCTATAAAGATGAAAATGGAAATTTAAATTTAGGTAAGAATGGATTGGTAGAAAAGAAGATTATACCACAAAAAAAAGGTGATAACTG
The DNA here is from genome assembly GCF_900142695.1 of Flavobacterium xanthum. Taxonomy (GTDB): domain Bacteria; phylum Bacteroidota; class Bacteroidia; order Flavobacteriales; family Flavobacteriaceae; genus Flavobacterium; species Flavobacterium xanthum. The sequence goes on from NZ_FRBU01000020.1 coordinate 42,635, forward strand.
GGCGATTAGAAAACCAATGCACGCTGAAACTGTAAGTGGAAAAGTGTTTTTAAAGCGAATTAAACAAAGTCATATTACCATTGCAAATGCTATTGAGCAAATTAAATTGATTGTTGATAAGGAAGTTAAAAAACAACTGGCAGCAAAAATCAAGCAATATCCAAACAATGATGCCGGTCTAAAAAAACACCTTAAAGCTTTTCCTGTAATGATCGATGGTAAAGCTATTGACAAAATTCAGATTTATGAAGCCATAGAAGCTACAGCAACAAGAAAAACTCTTGATTTTACTTTTGATGAAAAAAGAATAGAAAAAATAACCGATACTGGAATTCAAAAAATTCTATTGAATCATCTTACACAAGAAATCTACCAAAATACTATTGATGAAAATGGCAAAAAAATTCCAGCTCACGAAGTTGCTTTTTCTGAAAATGGTTTAGATGACTTAAATAAAAACATTACTGCATTAAATGACGGCAAAAAACATCAGCCTATTATAAAGGTTCGCGTTTTTGAGGAAGGTGGCAAATTTAGCTTAGGACAAACTGGAAACAAAGCTGATAAATATGTAGAAGCTGCAAAAGGAACAAACTTGTTTTTTGCAATTTATCAAGATGAGAAAGGGAAACGAAACTATAAAACAATCCCTTTCAATGAAGTTATTGAAAGACAAAAACAAGGATTAAGTTCAGCTCTAGAAAAACACGAAAACGGAAATCGTCTTTTATTTACGTTGTCTCCAAATGATTTAGTTTATGTTCCAACTGAAGATGAAAAGGAAAATTTGACTCTCTTAGATTTCAATAAATTATCTAAAGAACAAGCAGAACGCATTTATAAATTTGTAAGTTGTACTAGTGGTGAAGGACATTTTGTTTCCCATAATTACTCAAAAGAGATAATTTCTAATGAAAATGGCTCCAATAATAAAAATGAACGAATGTTAGAATTTAACCCCTCAAATACTATTTATGATGAAAAGGAAAAACCTGTGATGATCAAATCTGTTTGTTGGAAATTAGAAATCGACAGACTTGGAAAAATTAAAAAAATTATCAGATGATAAATAATGATTTCAAAAATCAATAGAATTGGGTTTTAACCCAATCAATAAAAATAAATTAAAATAGGCTTCAGCCAAAATAATTCGGCTAAAGCCTAATTTTTATAATATCAAATATCCCTCCAGCTAAAGCTGGAGGCAATTCAAAAGCTGATGGCAATTCAAAACATGAAATTAAATCAAAATTCTAAATTTAATATATTCCAAAATCAATACAATTAAGCTAAAGCAAATAACATAATAATCAAAACCTCATCCCTCTAAAGCTGGAGGCAATTCAAAATCAGGAGGCAATAGAAAACCTAAAGATATTTTTAAAAAAGACAGCATTAGATTTTGCACATTAAAATAACAATAAACATTCCAAAATCAATAGGGTTGGGCTTTAGCCCATTCAATGAAATTTAAAGTTAACACAAATGGCTTTAGCCAAAACATTTTATTTAAAATTAAAATCTATGCCATACATCAAAACTTACATCCATTTTGTTTGGAGCACAAAAAACAGAATTCCTTTTTTGGACAATAAAGAATTAAGACAAAAAGTGTGGTATCATATCAAGGAAAATGGCAAAGAAAAAGGAATATTTGTTGATTTTGTTAATGGACATAAAGATCATTGTCATTGTTTGGTTTCACTGGGAGCCGATCAAACCATACAAAAAGTGATGCAACTCATCAAAGGAGAATCTTCGTTTTGGATTAATCAAAATAAATTTTGTCTAAATAAATTTGAATGGCAAGATGAATATTTTGCAGTTTCAGTTTCAGAATCGATGCTGGATAAAGTGAGAAATTATATTAAAAATCAAGAAGAACATCATAGCAAACAATCTTTTCAAGAAGAATATGATGAATTTATCGCTAAATATAAATTCAATAAGGAATAGTTTTTTGGCTAAAGCCAATTTCATTATTAACATTTTCATCCCTCCAGCAATCCCAATAATTATCAGAAGTTCCAACATCAATAGGAATGGGCTTTAGCCCATTCAAAACTATAAAATAATTCAAATTGGCTTTAGCCAAAATATCATATAAAACATTTTTAAAATTTATAAAATGATAAAACGAACCCTTTTCTTTGGCAACCCCGCTTATTTGAGTACCAAAAATGAGCAAATCGTCATTTCTTACCCAGACAAGGAACAAGAAACCAAAACCGTGGCCATTGAAGATATTGGGGTTATAGTTTTAGAAAATCAGCAAATCACAATTACCAATGGTTTGCTGGAAAAACTAATCAACAACAATGTTGCCTTAATCAATTGTGATCAATACCATTTACCTATTGGTTTGTTGATGCCTTTGAGCGGCCATACAGAACAGTCGGAACGATTTAAATATCAAATCAATGCTTCTGTTCCGCTGAAAAAGAATTTGTGGCAGCAAACCATTAGTGCCAAAATTATGAACCAAGCCGGATTGCTCAAAGAAAAAGGAATTGCGTGCCGTAAAATGGAACTTTGGGCAAAAGAAGTTACCTCAGGTGACGCGCTCAACCACGAATCGAGAGCAGCAGTTTTTTACTGGCAAAACCTCATCCCGCTAGAAAATTTTACACGAGGGCAAAAAGGAATGCCGCCGAATAATTTATTGAATTATGGTTATGCCATCCTCCGAGCGATTACAGCAAGAGCGATTGTTAGTTCTGGAATGTTGCCCACTTTAGGCATTTTTCATCGGAATAAATACAATGCCTATTGTTTGGCTGATGATATTATGGAGCCGTATCGCCCTTATGTGGACTTAATTGTTTGTCATATTATGGAAACCGAGGATTCTTATGATGAATTGACTATTGAAATTAAAAAACAATTGTTAGGTATTACAACAATCGATGTGTTCATAGATGGAAAAAACAGTCCCTTGATGGTAGCGATGAGTAGAACTACACATTCCTTACACGAATGTTTTGAAGGAACCGCAAGGAAAATTTTATACCCTATTTATGTATGACGAACATTACACCCGTTTAAATCAATATAGAAGTTTGTGGATATTAGTATTTTTTGATTTGCCAACTGAAACACGCAAAGAGCGTAAAATTGCTAGTTCATTTCGCAAGAAATTATTAGACGATGGCTTCTCTATGTTTCAATTTTCAATCTATATGCGTTTTTGTGCCAGTAGAGAAAATGCTGAAGTCCATACCAAAAGAATAAAAAAGAATCTCCCCGAACACGGAAAAATTGGTGTCATGCAAATAACTGATAAACAATTTGGGATGATGGAACTTTTTTATGGTAAAAAACAAGTCGAAACTGACAAACCATCCCAACAATTAGAGTTGTTTTAAAGCATCAGGATTAGAAAAATGACTAACTCCCTGTACTGCAAGAAAGAAGCAGCACTCCTTTTCGATTTCAAAATAAACTCATAACTCTCAACATATCAAACACTTGAATCGCGGTATGTTGGGAATTATAAGCTAAAATACAATTTTGAAAGCAATTCACAACTAAGAAATGGGCGGGCTACTTTAAGACGCTGTTGGGAATTATAAGCTAAAATACAATTTTGAAAGCAATTCACAACAACTAACGAATTTAATAGACTGATTGAACGGTTGGGAATTATAAGCTAAAATACAATTTTGAAAGCAATTCACAACCAAACGGAGTTTGAGCTGTCAATAAAATTGGTTGGGAATTATAAGCTAAAATACAATTTTGAAAGCAATTCACAACAAAGTACTAACCTATCCGGTAGCCCCGCAAGTTGGGAATTATAAGCTAAAATACAATTTTGAAAGCAATTCACAACCAGCTCTCGCTTTTTGCGCATCGGCGTACTGTTGGGAATTATAAGCTAAAATACAATTTTGAAAGCAATTCACAACAAATAGCTCAGTAGCTGTAATCCCTTCTTGGTTGGGAATTATAAGCTAAAATACAATTTTGAAAGCAATTCACAACAGCGTAAACCCCTATCGATGAATAGATTAGGTTGGGAATTATAAGCTAAAATACAATTTTGAAAGCAATTCACAACTGTCGCAAAATTAACGTCTGATTCATCCGCGTTGGGAATTATAAGCTAAAATACAATTTTGAAAGCAATTCACAACTAAGGCCTGACCCAGAGTCGGGAAGAAGAAGTTGGGAATTATAAGCTAAAATACAATTTTGAAAGCAATTCACAACATCGTATCGAAGTCTTGCCCCATTTGTTGAGTTGGGAATTATAAGCTAAAATACAATTTTGAAAGCAATTCACAACCGTTATACTGGACGGGATAGTAAACTTTGAGTTGGGAATTATAAGCTAAAATACAATTTTGAAAGCAATTCACAACTAAATCGGATCGGTGTCTCCCATTATTTTGTTGGGAATTATAAGCTAAAATACAATTTTGAAAGCAATTCACAACTATCGTATCGAAGTCTTACCCCATTTGTTGGTTGGGAATTATAAGCTAAAATACAATTTTGAAAGCAATTCACAACCCGCCAAAGCAATATTCGAATATAATAACAGTTGGGAATTATAAGCTAAAATACAATTTTGAAAGCAATTCACAACCTGAGGAGTATATTGAAAAAGTTGACTTCAGTTGGGAATTATAAGCTAAAATACAATTTTGAAAGCAATTCACAACATACGTCATCAAATAGTCAATCTAAATCAGGTTGGGAATTATAAGCTAAAATACAATTTTGAAAGCAATTCACAACTGGCGGTTAGCGTGGATCGCAAAGCGTAAAGTTGGGAATTATAAGCTAAAATACAATTTTGAAAGCAATTCACAACAGAAATGCAAGAATTTGCTATGCAGGACAAGTTGGGAATTATAAGCTAAAATACAATTTTGAAAGCAATTCACAACACATTATCAAATGATAAATCAGGAGTTTGAGTTGGGAATTATAAGCTAAAATACAATTTTGAAAGCAATTCACAACCCTGACGCACTCCAGTGTATTTAGATACTCGTTGGGAATTATAAGCTAAAATACAATTTTGAAAGCAATTCACAACAGCGTCTATTATTTTTTGTAAGTCTATCATGTTGGGAATTATAAGCTAAAATACAATTTTGAAAGCAATTCACAACCAACGCTCACAACTTTACCACCTGCTATCGTTGGGAATTATAAGCTAAAATACAATTTTGAAAGCAATTCACAACAAAAAAACACGAAGACGCAATCTTACCTAAGTTGGGAATTATAAGCTAAAATACAATTTTGAAAGCAATTCACAACTGTCAAGGGCTCTTATCACGCGCTCATCTGTTGGGAATTATAAGCTAAAATACAATTTTGAAAGCAATTCACAACAAAGGAGCTAGATTTATTTCTGCTATCCAGTTGGGAATTATAAGCTAAAATACAATTTTGAAAGCAATTCACAACTGTCAAGGGCTCTTATCACGCGCTCATCTGTTGGGAATTATAAGCTAAAATACAATTTTGAAAGCAATTCACAACAAAGGAGCTAGATTTATTTCTGCTATCCAGTTGGGAATTATAAGCTAAAATACAATTTTGAAAGCAATTCACAACTGTCAAGGGCTCTTATCACGCGCTCATCTGTTGGGAATTATAAGCTAAAATACAATTTTGAAAGCAATTCACAACGCAAGCCTGCCAGCTCAGCCATTTCGATAAGTTGGGAATTATAAGCTAAAATACAATTTTGAAAGCAATTCACAACCAAGAACTCCTCTATCATTCCCTTGCGCTGTTGGGAATTATAAGCTAAAATACAATTTTGAAAGCAATTCACAACGCAGCTATCCAGACGGCACATACTTTTATCGTTGGGAATTATAAGCTAAAATACAATTTTGAAAGCAATTCACAACTAATTTACTGATCCTAATAATACATCGTTAAGTTGGGAATTATAAGCTAAAATACAATTTTGAAAGCAATTCACAACTTAAAGGCGAAGTATTAGTTGATCGGAACGTTGGGAATTATAAGCTAAAATACAATTTTGAAAGCAATTCACAACTTTTAAGATCATCTTCTTCTTCCTTTAAAAGTTGGGAATTATAAGCTAAAATACAATTTTGAAAGCAATTCACAACAAGTGTAGGTACTACCATAAAAAATATAGTGTTGGGAATTATAAGCTAAAATACAATTTTGAAAGCAATTCACAACTCACGCGCTCGTCTTCCGTGCCTTTGCAAAGTTGGGAATTATAAGCTAAAATACAATTTTGAAAGCAATTCACAACTCATATTTTCAAAGTTGTACGGGTAAAAGGTTGGGAATTATAAGCTAAAATACAATTTTGAAAGCAATTCACAACATATCGCCCCACATTTGAACTATGGCGGGGTTGGGAATTATAAGCTAAAATACAATTTTGAAAGCAATTCACAACCTCTAGTGCCTTTGGCAATGTTTTCCAATAGTTGGGAATTATAAGCTAAAATACAATTTTGAAAGCAATTCACAACTATTTCAGCAATGGCCTTTACAACATCTTGTTGGGAATTATAAGCTAAAATACAATTTTGAAAGCAATTCACAACAAAACATTTCTGTAACATAATAAGTTTCTTGTTGGGAATTATAAGCTAAAATACAATTTTGAAAGCAATTCACAACTTAGTTTTGTAGCCTTCTTTTATCTTGTCGGTTGGGAATTATAAGCTAAAATACAATTTTGAAAGCAATTCACAACTACTCTTGTCTTGCGCCTCTTTGGCCTGCGGTTGGGAATTATAAGCTAAAATACAATTTTGAAAGCAATTCACAACTTAGTTTTGTAGCCTTCTTTTATCTTGTCGGTTGGGAATTATAAGCTAAAATACAATTTTGAAAGCAATTCACAACTAGCGCCGTCAAGACTTAACGGTAAACCGCGTTGGGAATTATAAGCTAAAATACAATTTTGAAAGCAATTCACAACGGCGCAGGAGCTCTCGAAGCGTATGACTTGTTGGGAATTATAAGCTAAAATACAATTTTGAAAGCAATTCACAACTGAAGCTTATGACAGCCTTGACACTTGACGGTTGGGAATTATAAGCTAAAATACAATTTTGAAAGCAATTCACAACTGCGGGTTACTCATGTATTCCGTTCTACCTGTTGGGAATTATAAGCTAAAATACAATTTTGAAAGCAATTCACAACCGTAGATTTCCCGAACGAAAATAGTACTTGTTGGGAATTATAAGCTAAAATACAATTTTGAAAGCAATTCACAACAAGAATATTGCAAGCAAGACGTAGAAGCCGTTGGGAATTATAAGCTAAAATACAATTTTGAAAGCAATTCACAACTAGTTGCGCAGCCTGAGGCGGTTAACGGAGGTTGGGAATTATAAGCTAAAATACAATTTTGAAAGCAATTCACAACCAAATGCAGTAAGAAACATATATTTCTTTCGTTGGGAATTATAAGCTAAAATACAATTTTGAAAGCAATTCACAACTGAGGTTAGTGTTTTCCGCTATAATTCTATGTTGGGAATTATAAGCTAAAATACAATTTTGAAAGCAATTCACAACAACGCGCGCCTAAGCCTGTTGCTATGTTAAGTTGGGAATTATAAGCTAAAATACAATTTTGAAAGCAATTCACAACCATATCCTTTTTCTTTAAAATCTTGCAACAGTTGGGAATTATAAGCTAAAATACAATTTTGAAAGCAATTCACAACTAGTTTATGCGGAACAAAAATTACTCAAAAGTTGGGAATTATAAGCTAAAATACAATTTTGAAAGCAATTCACAACCGAACTCAAGCGCCTGACCGCGCTGGTGGGGTTGGGAATTATAAGCTAAAATACAATTTTGAAAGCAATTCACAACTGAGTCGGGCTTCATTTACACAGCTTCAGCGTTGGGAATTATAAGCTAAAATACAATTTTGAAAGCAATTCACAACCTTCTGAATTTCTTTTTTCTTGCGCCGTTTGTTGGGAATTATAAGCTAAAATACAATTTTGAAAGCAATTCACAACCAAGTTCGCAAGCGGTTAAATCAAATTTAAGTTGGGAATTATAAGCTAAAATACAATTTTGAAAGCAATTCACAACAAAGAACGTCCACATGGCAATAGTTGTATCGTTGGGAATTATAAGCTAAAATACAATTTTGAAAGCAATTCACAACATTCATGTCGTTAATCCACTTGTGTAAAGCGTTGGGAATTATAAGCTAAAATACAATTTTGAAAGCAATTCACAACCCGGGCAACTTGTAGAAGTTGATCGTTGCCGTTGGGAATTATAAGCTAAAATACAATTTTGAAAGCAATTCACAACTTCAAAGCCAAGTTCTAGCAATGCCTCATAGTTGGGAATTATAAGCTAAAATACAATTTTGAAAGCAATTCACAACTCAATATCTACATTTGAACTTCTGGCTACTGTTGGGAATTATAAGCTAAAATACAATTTTGAAAGCAATTCACAACTAGATCCCGTCTCACGATACATAATTTGTTTTGATAATTTTAAACAAAACCTTCATCACACCGTTAAACCCTAGCCCTGATGGCAGCGGCATCCTTTTTAGTTTGCTTTTTTGCTAACAAAAAGATACAGCGAACAGCAGGAAATGGCTCCAAATGAAAACATTTTTAAATATAAAACGACTATTAATAATGGTTTTATTTTGTACTTTGATACTGCTTTAGTATCTTTCGCAATAGATATAAATACAAACCTTATACATTGAAAAAATGTTAGAAGAAAAGAATGATAACCTGTCTCGTCAGGAAAACGAAGCAGATGGAAACTTAGAAAACAATGCTACGGCATCCGATCAATTCCAAAAGGAACACCTTGAAGCAACACCTGAAACAGAACCAAGTGATATGCCAGCCGAAGATAACGTAGTTGTTCCTGCTGAGGCCTCCCCCACTGATACTGCTATGGACACTAAAAACCAGATGGCTCTGGACGCCATTGCTGACACAAACGCAGAAGAAAGTGAAGACGAGACGCTTAAAGATCGTCATGAAATTTCTATGCAAGATTATGATACTTTATCATTAGAACAACTTGTTGAGGAATTGAAAAATTTAGTTTCCAATGAAAAAGTGATGTCTTTTAAGGATCACATAGAAGAAGTAAAAAAAGCATTCTTAGCAAAATACAACCACCTTGTAGAAGAGAAGAAAGAGGAATTTCTTGCTGAAAACCAAGATCCTACTGAAGATTTTCAATATCACTCGCCTTTAAAAACTCAATTTGACAAGTTCTACTCTCAATTTAGAGATACTAAAAATACTCATTTCAAGAGTTTACAAACCAACCTAAAAACAAATTTAGAGAATCGATTGGCTATTGTTGAAGAACTAAAAGAGCTAATTAATCCGCAAGAGAACATCAAAGACACCTTGAAACATTTTAATGATTTAAGAGAACGATGGAAAAATGCTGGTCCAATTCCTAAAGACAAATACAACCACGTATGGAACAATTTCCATTTTCATGTGGAAAATTTCTACGATTATTTACACCTGGACCGAGAGGCTCGAGACTTAGATTTCAAGCACAATTTAGAGCAAAAGCAAAAAATTGTGGCCCGAGTGGAGGAGTTAGTAAATGAAGCTGATATTAACAAGGCTTTTAGAGAATTACAAGACTTGCACAGGATTTGGAAAGAAGACATTGGACCGGTTTCGAGAGAACACCGCGATGAAATATGGAACAAGTTCAGTGATTTAACTAAGCAAATGCATGACAAACGCGAAGTGTTATTTGAAAATCAAAGAGGTACCGAACTTGAAAATCTAGAAAAGAAAAAAGAGATTATTGCTAAAATTGAAGTTTTGGCGACTGAAAAAGTCAATGCACACTCGCAATGGTTGGCACAAATTGAAAAAGTAGAGGCATTACGCACCGCTTTCTTCTCTGCTGGAAAAGTTCCTTCGGATGTAAACGAAGAAACTTGGGCTAGTTTTAAAACTGCCGTTAGAAATTTCAATTCGTTTAAAAATTCGTTTTACAAAGACATTAAAAAAGATCAAAACGATAATTTAAGCCTAAAAACTGCTTTGGTCCTCAAGGCTAAAGAATTACAAGAAAGCCTAGATTTTGCTGCTACTACCCCTATCATGAAGCAAATTCAAGAGGAGTGGAAACAGATTGGACATGTGCCAAGAAAATATTCAGATAAAATCTGGAAGGAATTCAAAGACGCTTGTAATCATTATTTTGAAAAGTTAAAAGAACAAAAAAACGAAGAAAATAGCGAAGAGGTAGAAGCTTTTGATAACAAAAAAGCCTATTTAGAAACGTTGAGAGAATTCCAATTGAGTGGAGATCATAAAACTGATTTAGACGCTATTAAATTGCATATCGAAACTTGGAAAAACTTTGGAAAAGTCCCTTTCCCAAGAAGACATATTGAGGGGAAATTCAATAAAATTCTGGATGCTCTGTTTGAAAAATTGAGTTTGAGTAAAAAAGACACAGATATGATGCGTTTTGCCAATAGAATGGATCATTTATCTGAAAGTCATGATACACGTAAGCTGGATAATGAAAAGATTTTCTTGATGCGCAAAATTGATGAAGTTCAGAATGAAATTTTCCAATTGGAAAACAACATTCAGTTTTTTACCAATACTCGCAATGCTAAAAAAGAAAATTCTATTGTGTTAGAAGTTCGCAAAAACATTGCTATTCACAAAGAAAGTCTTGATGTGTGGAAAGAGAAACTAAAACAATTGCGAAACTTGAAAATCGAGTAATTATATTTTTTCACGTATAAAAAACTTGAGGCTGTTCATTATAGACAGCCTCTTTTTTTTGTTCTAGCTTATCGCTTTATGATAATTATCATTTTAATAGTTGTGCAGTCGTTTTACTTTTGATAAATATTAAATGACGCTGCTATGAAAAATTCTTTAATTCAAAAATACAATGTTCCCGGACCTCGATACACCAGTTATCCTACCGTACCCTATTGGGATGAAGTTGATTTTTCATACGAAGTTTGGACAACAACTCTAAAAAAATCATTCATAGAAAGTAATGGACCAGAAGGCATCAGTCTTTATATTCATTTGCCTTTTTGCGAAAGTTTATGCACATTTTGTGGGTGCAACAAGCGCATCACAAAAAATCATAGCGTAGAACATCCTTACATCGAAGCAGTATTGAAAGAATGGGCCATCTATTGTAAAATCCTTGGAGAAAAACCAAGTATAAAAGAAATTCATTTAGGCGGTGGTACTCCTACTTTTTTCTCAACTAAAAACTTAGAAGACCTAATAAACGGTATTTTCTCCTATGCCACGAAAGCGCCAAATCATGAATTTAGTTTTGAAGGACATCCTAACAATACCTCTCATGAACATTTGCAAAAGCTGTATGATTTAGGGTTTAGAAGAGTGAGTTTTGGCGTACAGGATTACTCCGTAAAAGTTCAAAAAGCAATTCATAGAGAACAGCCCTTTCATAATGTGGCAAAAGTGACGTTTTGGGCTAGAGAAATTGGGTATACTTCTATTGGTCACGATATTATTTTTGGTTTGCCATTTCAGGAAGTCGAAGATATTGTTGATACCATTGAGAAAACTAAATCATTACAGCCAGATCGGTTGGCATTTTATAGTTATGCTCATGTTCCTTGGATTAAAGGAAATGGACAACGCGGATTTAAAGACGAGGACATTCCACAAGACGACAAAAAAAGAAAGTTATATGAAACTGGCAAAAAATTACTTTTCGAAAATGGCTATCATGAAATTGGAATGGATCATTTTGCCTTAGAAACAGACAGTTTGTATGAAGCATTTCAAAAGGGCACACTACACCGTAATTTTATGGGATACAGTTCCTCTAAAACGAAGTTGATGCTTGGCTTAGGTGTTTCCGCAATTAGTGATAGTTGGTATAGTTTTGCTCAAAATGTAAAAAATCTAGAAGATTATTATCAAATATTAGAATGGGATAAATTACCCGTTTTTAGAGGACACGTATTGACCACAGAAGACCTCATCATACGAAAACATATTTTGAATTTGATGTGCCAATTTAAAACGTCTTGGAATGATACGGAAGGCTATTTTAATGAAATCCCCGAAATAGTAAATCAGTTAAAAGAAATGGAAAGCGATGGCTTATTGATTACTACTAAAAACAGCATCGAGGTCACAGAAAATGGAAAACCTTATGTTCGCAATATCTGTATGGCATTTGATTTGCGATTGAAAAGAAAAGCGCCGGAAACAGAATTATTTTCGATGACCATATAATTTTTAACCTTTTTCATATAAAAAGCACGCCATTCAGCGTGCTTTTTATATGAAAAATTGCGAAAAGGTTAGTGACAATTTGGATCAGCTTGAATAAACAAGCTCATATTAGATGGGGAAATATAAGGAATCCCCAATCCCAATCCTCTCAAAATAAATAAACAGCCAATAGCCACAGCCACATAAGGAATCGTTTTTTGGATTCTGTTGCGAATAGGCAAGGTTATAAAAGAGTTGATATATACCACGCTGCTCATCAAGGGAACAGTTCCTAATCCAAATAAAATCATGTATAAAACACCCAAGCTTTCACTTTGCATAGCAATAGCACCAAATAAGGCGACATAAACCATTCCGCAAGGCAAAAATCCATTTAATAGACCGATAGTAAATAATGATTTAAAACTCTTATTTCTAAACTGACTTCCTAATGCAGTTTTGATTTTAGAAATTAATTTAAAAACCGGTTTTGAAAAGTTGTACTTCGCAAAAATTTTGTCTGGAATTAAAACAATACTAATCATGGCTACGCCAATAAATATCGATAAATTCTGCTGCAAACCAGCCAATAGAAATCCTTTCCCCAGCAGTCCAAAAACAAATCCAATGGTACCGTAAGCCGTTAATCTTCCTAGATGATACGTGATGATTTGAATTGCTTTCTTGGTCTGATTAGTGCGATCTACGGGCAACATCATAGCAATAGGTCCACACATGCCAATGCAATGAAAACTACTTATTAAACCGAAAATGAAGGCAGAGTAAAGCATTTTTGTAGCTTTATGTCCAGAAGTCGAAAGTCTTAAGGTGTACTGTAAACTTAAAAGATTAAACCTGCTTGACTAATTGATGTAAATTGTTTCTTTAGACAAATAAGATTTCCCCTCATATTGCCATTCCATATTAATGTCCCAGCGACCGCCTGCCAAACTTTTTTTAGGTATGAGCAAAGTAGTAGCATCAGATAATGAAATTGGAATCTCAAAATCTAATTTTTTGTTAGACGGTCTATAAAGGGACACTTTTCCTTTAATATTTATTGGAACAAATACCGTTGGAAAAACAATTGTAATTCCAGATGCTCCAGCCGATATTATTGGCTTTTCTTGTAAATCCTCGGCATTTTGAACCCGTTCCATTTCCTCGCCAAAACGAGCATCATGTTTATAATATTCCTCCACTACTAGATCATTATCGTATTTAGAATCCGACTGAACCATAAAAACAAAATACAAAATGAAGGTTATAAACAACCCAAAAGCAATGACTATTGCTGTTCCCCAATTAATTTTCATACTATTCTATTTATAAATTTCAACTCGTTTGACATCAGTCAAAACTTCGTGGACTTAAAAAGCTAGTTGTACTGGTTTCGATTTTTTCCTTTCCGTTGTAGACTTCAATCTTCAGCTTTGTTTTATCACTGTCTAAAACGTTGTTATTGATTTCAATAAACAAGGTTCCACCGCTCATTCCTTGTTTAGGTACTTTTAAAGCTTGTTTTCCAACTACTTTTAAAGTTCCTTTTATACCCACTAATTTAAAATGAATGTCATCAAAATCATTGTTAGTTTTATTTATAATTTTAAAAGTATAAATATTACTAATGTTATCTCCTTTGTGTTGAAACAATTGTCCTGGTAATCTTAAGATCGTCGCCTCTACATCAGTACGTAAGAACAAAAGTCCAATTAAGATACCCGTCAAAATAAACAGCACCGCTGAGTAGCCTTTCATTCTTGGAGTAAACTTGAACTTTGCGTTTTTCTCAATTTCTTCTTCAGAGGCATAACGAATAAGTCCTTTGGGCAAACCCACATTTTCCATAATTGTATCGCATTCATCAATACAGGCGGTACAATTGACACATTCCATCTGCGTTCCGTTACGAATGTCGATTCCGGTTGGACAAACATTTACACACTGTTTGCAATCAATACAATCTCCTTTTCCAGTTGATGCTCTGTCTTCTTGCTTGTTAAATTTGGCTCTACCGGCTTCTTTTTCACCTCGAACAAAATCATAGGCAACATTGATCGATTTATCGTCTAACAAAACACCTTGCAATCTACCATAAGGACAGGCAATGATACAAACCTGCTCTCTAAACCATGCAAAAATAAAGTAAAATACACCCGTAAAAATCAATAAGGAAACAAGAGTACTAATATGATTTGCAGGCCCTTCTTCGATCATTAGTAGTAGTTTGTCGCTACTGATAAGATAAGCTAGGAATACGTTGGCTATAAAAAAGGAGATAATTAAAAACAAAGTCCATTTAAGGCCTTTCTTTCTGATTTTCTCTGCATTCCACTCCTGTTTTTCTAAACGGATTTGAGCGCCTCGATCTCCTTCTATCCAATATTCTATTCTGCGAAAAACCATTTCTAGAAAGATGGTCTGCGGACAAATCCATCCACAAAAAATTCGCCCAAAAATAACGGTAAATAGGATAACAAAAACAACCCCTACAATCATGAAAAGAACAAAAAGATAAAAATCTTGTGGCCAAAAAGGAAATCCAAAAATATTAAATCGTCGCTCCAAAATATTGAACATCATGAATTGGTTGCCATTGATTTTCACAAATGGGTTTGCAACAAGTACGATCAGTAAAAAATAGCTAACCCATTTCCTGTAATCATAAAACTTTCCGGAAGGTTTTTTGGGAAAAATAAATTTTCGGTTGCCCTCTTCGTCGATTGTTCCAATAGTATCTCTAAAAGCTTCATCTGGTAATTTTGACATTTTTTTTTATTTAAAACACTGTTCAAATAATTCGTACTATTTTTAAGTTAAACAAAAACGTGTGTTTGTACTTTTTATTTAACTGCAACTGTTGCATTTTCATCTACCCAAACCTCACCTTCCGGCGCTTTAGGATCAACAGGATTGCTTCCTTTTAAGGATAGAATATAGCTGGCTACTTTTTGCATTTCTTTAGGTTTCAAAGTACCTTTCCAAGAAATCATTCCTTTTCCATCACGTCCTCCATTTACAAGAGTGTGAAAAACATTTTTTATTCCACCCCCTAAAATCCATTGATCATCGGTTAGGTTAGGTCCAATTTGCCCTCCACCATCTGCTCTGTGACAAGCAGCGCAATTAGTAGTAAAGATTACTTTTCCTGCCGCTAAATCAGCAGGATCTGTTAACAAAGTAACTGTTTTTTCATCCATCATATCTGGAGCAGTTTTCATATACTCTGCAACTTCAATTTTAGCTTGGGCGATTTCTTTTTTAAGTTCCATCTCCTGATTATCAGCTCCTAATATTTCAAATCGAACCATATAAACAACGCCAAAAACAATTGAAGCATAGAATAAATAGACCCACCATGGTGGAAGGTTATTATCTAACTCTTTGATACCATCGTAGTCATGATCCAGTAATAATTGACCCTCATCAGCTAATGGAGCAGTTTTAGTCAATTTTTCCATTAATTTTTTATACCATTCTTTATCCTTGAAGCTCAAATTATTTGTTTCATTTAATTTGATTTTTTCTTCCTCTGTCAATAAAAGATAAGTGATATTATCTACCGCTCTCATGGTAATTTCTATTGCTATAACAAGGAAAAGAAACACGAATAAGAATACTGCAACCATTGGAAATTTTATAAAAGCAGGTCGATCTCCTGAGTCTACAAAGAATTCGATTGCTCCAAATACAGCAAAGAAAATAACGGGTACGCTAACGTATGCTGGAATAAATTTTTTCATTCTTTAAATTTTAAAAAATTATACTTTTAATTGTCTTTCAATGGAATTTCACTCAATTCATCAATTGTTTCTTTCTTGTAGGAGAAAACCCAGATCCCCAATCCTACAAAGAAGAAGAAAAAAATTAATAATGATAAGATGGGATATATCGACACACCATCGATTGTCTCCATATTGTGTTTTATTTGTTCAAACATGACTCTTAATTTTTAGCAGTATTTTTAACTTTAATGTCTGTTCCAAGTCTTTGCATGTAAGCAATCAGAGCTACAATTTCTCTTTCATTCATTGGGACAAACTTTTCTCCTCTTGCGGCTGCTTTTTTCTTGCTTTCCTCATAACTTTTAACAAAGTCTGGATCGTTTTTCAAGTTTTCTTCAATTAAAACGGCTTGTTTTCTCAAATCATCTAAACCACTTGCTACTTGAGCCTCTGTATAAGGTACTCCCAGTGTAACCATTGCTTGCATTTTCTTTTGAGTTAAAGAAATATCCATTGGCTTGTTATCAAATAACCATTTGTATCCTGGCATAATTGAACCTGCAGAAATACTTTGTGGACTCCAGAAATGGTTAAAATGCCAGTTGTCATTGTATTTTCCACCTACTCTTAATAAATCTGGTCCTGTACGTTTAGATCCCCATAAAAATGGATGGTCGTAAACAAACTCACCTGCTTTAGATTGTGGTCCATAACGTTCCACTTCACTTCTAAAAGGACGAACAGATTGAGAGTGACAACCCACACAACCTTCGCGAATGTATAAATCACGACCTTCTAGTTCTAAAGGAGAATAAGGTTTTACGCTAGTAATTGTTGGAATATTAGATTTAACCATAATCGTAGGCACAATTTGAATCACACCACCAATTAAAATTGCTACTGTAGCTAAAATTGTCAATTGAATTGGTTTTCTTTCTAACCAAGGATGAAATTTTTCTCCTTTTATTCTTCCAGAGCTAATTCTTATTAAAGCTGGAGCTTCTGCTAATTCATCTTCAATTTTAGAGCCTGCTCTTAAAGTTTGAACAATGTTATAGACTAAAACAAGCATTCCCGTTAAATATAGGGTTCCACCAATCGCTCTCATCCAATACATTGGCATAATTTGAGTGACAGTTTCCAAGAAGTTACCATAAGTTAAAGTTCCGTCTGGGTTAAACTGTTTCCACATTGAAGCTTGTAAAAACCCAGCTACATACATTGGAATCGTATACAATATAATTCCTAAAGTACCTATCCAAAAGTGAAAGTTAGCTAATTTCAAAGAGTATAAATTCGTTTTGGCCATTCTAGGAACCAACCAATAAATCATACCGAAAGCCATAAATCCATTCCACGCTAAGGCACCTACATGCACGTGAGCAATAATCCAATCCGTGTAATGTGCAATTGCATTAACATTTTTAAGAGACAACATTGGTCCTTCAAAAGTGGCCATTCCATAACCTGTAATCGCTACAACGAAGAATTTTAAAACAGGATCTACTCGTACCTTATCCCAAACACCTCTTAACGTCAAAAGACCGTTGATCATACCACCCCAAGATGGAGCAAGCAACATTATGGAGAAAGCAACACCTAAATTTTGCGCCCAGTTAGGCAAAGCAGAATATAATAAGTGGTGCGGTCCAGCCCATATGTAAATAAAAATCAAAGACCAAAAGTGAACAATAGATAATCTATAAGAATAAACAGGACGATTAGCCGCTTTTGGAACAAAATAATACATCAGTCCTAAGAAAGGAGTCGTCAAGAAAAAGGCAACTGCATTATGTCCGTACCACCATTGCACTAAAGCATCTTGAACACCTGCATAAACAGAGTAACTTTTAAATGCAGAAACTGGTAATTCTAAATTATTGAATATATGCAAAACCGCTACCGTAACGAATGTTGCCAAGTAAAACCAAATCGCAACATATAAATGGCGTTCTCTTCGTTTAATCATGGTACCAATCATATTGATTCCCATTACCACCCAAATCAGCGTGATTGCAATATCTATTGGCCACTCTAATTCAGCATACTCCTTTGAAGAACTATAGCCTAAAGGTAGTGTTATAGCCGCAGCAACGATAATTAACTGCCAGCCCCAAAAGTGAACATTACTCAAAAAATCACTGAACATTCTCGCTTTAAGCAAGCGCTGCATAGAATAATACATTCCAGCAAAAAAAGCATTTCCTACAAATGCAAAAATAACAGCATTTGTATGTAGCGGTCTCAACCGACCATAACTTAACCACGATATACCATCGGTCATGTTAGGAAAAAGAAACATAAAGGCCAATGTAAGCCCAACTAGCATTCCTACCACTCCAAAAAGGATCGTGGCATAAATGAATTTTTTTACAATTTTGTTGTCATAATAAAACTGCTGCATTTCCATAATTCAATTGGTTTTTATTTTAATTTAAATGTTCAAGGTCAGTAGTTTTGGATTCAAATATCCAATTCCTTTTCCTCATTATTTTCAACTCTATTTTCTTTTTTAGTTGATTTTAACAGCTCATCATCAAATAGCATTCTGACTGATGGCGTATAATCATCGTCATATTGTCCTGTTTTTACTGCTGTAATAAAAGCAATAAAAAACCCAATGGCGATTAGTATACTGATGGAGATTAATAAATAAATGACACTCATACCTTAATTTGTGTTAACAAAGTTACTTTTCCGTTTCCGAGTAAAATATGACATTTGTCATACTTCATTATAATTGTTAAAAATATGTAAAAACGCAACTCAAAAACTTATCTAATTCTATTTTTTACTTGCATAATAACTACTCATGAGCGTTACAAAACTTACAATTGTTATCGTGCTTAAAGGCATTATAATTGCCGCAACTAAAGGCAATAAGTTTCCAGTAATAGCAAATGCTAATCCCACTACATTGTATAATAATGAAAGGGTAAAACTCATTTTGATGGTGGTTATGGAGTTCTTGGATAACTTCAAAAAATAGTTTAATTTTTGAAATTCATTCGCATCCAAAATCGCATCACAGGCTGGCGAAAAAACATTCACGTTTTCAGAAATCGAAATCCCTACGTTACTTTGTGCCAGAGCTCCAGCATCATTCAATCCATCGCCCACCATCATTACGTTATTCCCATTATCTTGCAAATTTTTAATAAATTCTAATTTTTGTTCTGGTTTTTGATTGAAAATTAATTCCGTGCCTTTCGGCAAAAGCTGCTCTAGAGTGGCTCGTTCACCTTCATTATCACCAGACAAAACCTTAATTTGGTAGTTACCACTTAAGTTCTTAAAAAGAGAGGCGAGTCCGTCTCTGTACTGATTATTGAAAATAAATTTCCCGCAATAAACCCCATTAATCTTAATATGAACTGACGTTTGTTGCAACTTATTTTCTTCGGTTTTCTCGACAAAAGCAGCAGACCCAATTTGAATTTGGTGACCAAAAATATGAGCTTCCATTCCTTTGCCTGTAATTTCTTCAAAAGCATCCACGCGCCACTTTTTAGCATCATTTGCTGATTTATTCGGCAAAATTAAAATTGGTAAATAATCATATAACATTCTGCTTAACGGATGATTTGAAGCTCTCAACACGTTTTTTATCAGTAGCAAGTATTCGTCGGAAAGTATTTCTCCCTCATACGAAATATTCGATTTTTTATTAGTTGTAATTGTTCCTGTTTTATCAAAAACGATTGTATCGACTTTAGCTAATTGTTCAATCACCAAAGCATTTTTGAGATAAAATTTCTGTTTGCCTAAAATCCGTAAGACATTACCAAAAGTAAAAGGCGCCGTTAATGCCAATGCGCAGGGACACGCAACAATAAGTACTGCCGTAAAAACATTAAAAGCGATATTTGCATCTATAAAAATCCAATATCCAAATCCTGAAAAGGCAATTAACAGTAGAATTGGAGTAAAATAACGAGAGATTCTATCGGTAATGGTCTTGTGCTTTTGTATGACATTTTTTTGAAAAACATCATTGCTCCATAATTGTGTCAAGTAACTTTGAGAAACTGAATGCAGCACTTCCATTTCAATGACTTTCCCTATTTGTTTTCCTCCTGCAAATACTTTATCTCCTGATTTTTTAGTTATTGGAATGGCTTCTCCAGTGACAAAACTATAATCAATTTCCGCTTTTTCTGAAATTAAAATACCATCAACTGGAATTAGCTCTTGGTTTCTAATTAAAAGTCTATCCCCTTTTTCTACTTCATAAATAGGAACACTTTCTTCTAGAGAATCCGAATTAATCTTAGTGATTGCGATTGGGAAATAGGATTTAAAATCTCTTTCAAAACTCAAGAAACTATATGTTTTTATTTGGAACATTTTTCCCAAAAGCATAAAGAAAATTAAACCAGTTAAGCTGTCGAAAAAACCAGAGCCATAATCCATAACAATATCAAACGTACTGCGCACAAACATCACAACAATTCCTAAAGCAATGGGAATATCGATATTCAGCATTTTAGATCTAATACTTTTAAAAGCAGAAACATAATATCCACTGGCGGAGTAAAAGAAACTAGGGAGCGCCAAAGCAAAAATCAACCATCTAAAAAAACCACGGTATTGATCCAGCCAATATTCTTTAACTTCAAAATATTCTGGAAAGGAAAGTAACATGATATTCCCAAAACAAAAAAAAGCAACGCCTAATTTATAAGTTAAACTTCTATCAACGTTACTAGTACCAGTTTCATAATTTTCTAAACTAATATAAGGTTCATATCCAATGGAACTCAACAAATAAACAATAGTTTTGATAGAAACTTCCTCCGGGTTGTAGGTGATTCGAACCTTCTTTTCAGGAAAATTAACTTGTGAAGAACTTATTCCTTTTTGAAGACGCTGTAAATTTTCCAAAATCCAAATACACGAGCTGCAATGAATATGTGGAATGTTAAGTGAAATAATAGCGGTTGAATTCTCTTTGAATTCCAAAAGTTTGGATACAATGCTCTCATTGTCTAAAAAATCATATTTACCATTAATATCTTGCGGGGTTGCTCCAGGGGATTTTTCAAAATCATAATAACACGTCAAATCATTAAGACTAAAAATCTCGTACACCGTTTTACAACCGTTGCAACAAAATTTCTTTTCATCAAAAATTATTTCTTCTGCTTTTACAATATTTAATCCACAATGGAAACAGTTTTGTGTGTCCATAACTTTGCTCATTTTACCTAGAACAAAGAACCTAAACGATTGTTAATTAAAACATGACATTTATCATATTAAAGACTTACTTTTGTACAACCCAAAAAATCATTATTATGAGCAAATGTGAACAATGCATTGTCAGAGAATTTAGCTCACTAAAAGCACTTACAAAAGAGGAACTACTAAAACTTTCCGATTGCAAAACATCGCATATTATTAAGAGAGGGGAAGTTATATTTGAAGAAGGGGAAAATGTAAATGGTATTTATTGCATCAAAGACGGCATTTGTAAACTGATAAAACTCAGTGCAAATGGGAAAGATCATATCGTAAAATTAGTTACAAAAGGAGAATTACTAGGTCAGCGCTCCATGATTAGTGATGAACCTGTCAATTTAAGTGCGGTTGCGCTTGAAGACATGCACGTTTGTTTTATTCCAAAGGCTGACGTGATGGGATACTTTGATCAGAACAATCAGTTTTCTATGAATGTCATGAAAACGATTTGTGGTGATCTAAAAGAAGCCGATGACCACATGGTTAATTTAGCACAGAAAACCGTAAAAGAAAGATTAGCGGAAACACTTCTTTATTTACATGATACTTTTGGAAAAAACGAAGATGAATCACTAAAAGTTCAACTTTCCAGAGACGAATTGGCTAGTATTATTGGCACTGCTACTGAAAGCTGTATCCGTTTATTATCTGATTTTAAAAAATCAGGTTTAATCGAATTAACAGGTAAAAAAATTGTTTTAAAAGATATCAATGCGCTAAAAAAATTAGCAGATTAACTCAATCTGCTTTACTCTTTCTTATTCATTACAAAATAATACACCGGAATTCCAAGCGCTACAATACACAAACCTAATCCCGTATTGAACGTATCATAAATCAATAAAGTCAAGCAAATTGCCGAGGTCACTATAATATAAATCGCTGGTACAACTGGATATCCAAACGCTTTATACGGTCTTTCGGCATTTGGTTCTTTCACCCTTAGAATAAAAACACCCAAAATCGTTAGGATATAAAACAACAACGATGCAAAAGTAGCATACGTTAGTAAATCCCCAAATTTTCCCGAAACGCACAATACACAAGCCCAAATGCATTGCACCCACAAGGCCTTAGCCGGAACCTGATTTTTATTCAGTTCAGTGGCTTGTTTAAAAAACAATCCATCTTTTGCCATAGCAAAAAACAATCGTCCTCCCGAGAGAATCAATCCACTATTACAGCCAAAAGTAGAAACCATAATGAGTGCTGCCATTACAAAAACGCCTATGTTGCCCATAATCATACTTGCTGCAGCCGCTCCTACTCTATCGTTACTAGCAAACATAATTCCACTACTACTGATATCCTCTGCGGCTGGAATTCCTTGAAGCGGTAATAAGGCCAAGTATGCCAGGTTTGCTAAAACATAAATAACCGTAACAATTAAAGTTCCTAGAAAGAGACTACGAGGAATATTTCTTTTGGGATCTTTTATTTCTCCCGCAATAAAAGTTACGTTATTCCAAGCATCACTCGAGAAAAGTGAATTGATAATTGTGGCCCCTGCAGCTCCTAAAAGTGCCATTCCAGCTAGTTTTGTTACTGTGATCGTTCCATCTGGATTAGCCACTGTTTTACTTGCTTCCCACATATTTGCAAAATTATCAGACAAAATAGTCGTGTTTAAACCCACATATAATCCTAAAATTATTAAGGCAAAAAGAGCAATCAATTTTGCAGATGTGAATATCAATTGAACCGTTTTTCCGCTTTCAACTCCTTTAGTATTGATGTAGGTAAGCAAAATAATGCTTAATATGGCCAAAACTTTTTGGTACGAAAAAACAAAACCTGTGCCAACAGTAAAAAGAACATTATCCAATACAGGGAAAAAAATCGCTGCATAATTCGCAAAAGTAACCGCAATGGCGGCAATAACACCCGTTTGAATCACCGTAAAAACAGTCCAACCATAAAGAAACGAAATTAGCCTTCCATAGGCACGCTGAATGTACACAAATTGTCCACCAGCATTAGGCATCATTCCTGCCAATTCACCATAACTTAATGCTGCAGCAACCGTAATCAAACCGGTTACAATCCAAATCACTAATAACCAAGCGGCAGAACCAATATCTCTTGCCATAGCGGAGGTAACAATGAAAATCCCAGATCCTATCATGGAACCGGCAACTAAGCTGGTGGCATCTATTAATCCTAAAGAACGTTTTAACTCGGTTTTATTTTCTGACATTGGTAATTTAATTATTTAAAACTGAACACTAATCCTGAAGTATCGGGACTGAACACTGAATACTACAACTTCTTCGCTTCCTCCCAAAAAATATCCATTTCAGCTAAAGTCATGTCCATTAGAGGTTTTCCTAATTCGCCTGCTTTGCTTTCTAGATATTGAAAGCGTTTGATGAATTTTTTATTAGTACGTTCCAATGCATCTTCGGGATTTACATTCAGAAATCGGGCGTAGTTAATCATCGAAAATAAAACATCCCCAAATTCGGCTTCAATTTTATCCTGATCACCTGCTTCAACCTCAACTTGCAATTCTTCCAATTCTTCCTGCACCTTATCCCAAACCTGATGCGATTCCTCCCAATCAAACCCCACACCTTTTACTTTATCTTGAATTCTACTTGCTTTCACTAAAGCTGGTAAACTTCTTGGAACACCTTCTAAAACAGATTTTTTACCTTCTTTAAGTTTAAGTTTTTCCCAATTTTGTTTTACTTCTTCTTCATCTTTTACTACAACATCACTGTAAATATGCGGATGACGATGAATGAGTTTGTCACAAATTTCATTGCAAACATCGGCTATATCAAAATCATTGGTTTCACTTCCAATTTTAGCATAAAAAACAATATGCAATAGCAAATCACCCAATTCTTTTTTGACTTCGATCAAATCATTATCCAGAATTGCATCGCCTAATTCATAGGTTTCTTCAATAGTCAAATGACGTAAGCTTTGCATGGTTTGCTTTTTGTCCCAAGGACATTTTTCACGCAATTCATCCATAATATCTAGTAATCTCTCGAAAGCTTGCAATTGGGTTTGTCTTGAATTCATCAGAAATTGTTTTTGGTAAAAATAAAAAAATCCTGTTCAGAAAATAGCTGAACAGGATTAAATATTATTGTAGTATAAAATTACTCTTTTTTAGCTTTTGCTTTTTTAGCAGGAGCTTTCACCTCAGCTTCAGGAGTTTCTTCTGCAACGGCTGCAACTTCTTCAGTAACAACTGCAACTGGAGCTTCATCTGTAACTAATCCTTTTGCTTGAAGCATATTGTACCAGTTTAAAACTTTCTTGATGTCTGATGGATACACTCTTTCTTCATCATAATCCGGCAAAATTTCTTTAAAATACGCAGTTAATTTCGCATTATCTTCTTTATGTGAAATTGCTTGCCCTTTGCTTTCTTTATCTGCGATTTTCTGCATAATTTCAGCTAATGGTTTTTCACCTTCATACGTATAAATTGAGATTTCCGACAGTAAGCTTACATTACTTTTTAAATTTACTGTGATTTTTTTACCATCAACTAATGACTCGGCTACAAATCCTGTTCGCGTTTGTACTTGCAATACATATAAACCCGGTTTCCCTGAAATGGCTAATATTTTTTCTAAATTCATGTTTTTTGTAATTATTATTAAGAATTTGACTTACTATTTTTTCTGTTTAAAACCAAAAATCATACCAAGAGAAGCTATATACTGTGTTTTTATCTTCCTTTTTTGGCAAAAAATTTCATTCGGTAATCTTGGAACGTTTTTCCCTCTAAGATATTTTTTAATTTCTTTTGAATCAATCGTTTTTTTAGCGACGATATCTTATCGGTAAATAAAATACCTTCAATATGATCGTATTCATGTTGGATTACTCTAGCAATTAACCCGTCAAAAACTTCGGTTTTCATTACAAAATCCTCTTCACAATATTCAATTGTTATCGTTGGATTTCTAGAAACATCTTCACGCACATCGGGAATACTCAAACAGCCTTCATTAAAACTCCATTCTTCGCCTTCCTCTTTTATCATTTTTGCATTGATAAACGTTTTTTTGAAACCTTTAAGTTCTTTTTGTTCCGCGTCTTCTAATTCTTCATCATCACTAAAAGGCGTGGTATCAATTACAAATAAACGAAGCGCTAATCCTACTTGTGGCGCAGCAAGTCCAACACCGTAAGCATTATACATTGTGTCGTACATGTTAGCAATCGTTTCTTTCAAATTTTGATGTTCCTTTGAAACAACTTCTCCTGTCTTTCTTAAAACTGGATCGCCATATCCTATAATTGGTAAAATCATCGTGTTGTATTAAAAATTATCTTCTGAAATTGGAATATATTCCCATTTGATTCAGTTTGCAAAAATAGTAAAAAAATAGACAATGAATAATCCTCCGTTAATAATTAGCTAATATTTACAATTTAAGGCAAAAGACATCCGTTTATCCTTTGTATAATTCATACAAATCTTACCTTTGCATCGATACGATTATATGTTTTACAAAATACGAAAATTTACCGACAGCACTTATTTTACCAATGCTATAAAAGTTACTATAGCGGCAGTCATTCCTGTTGTAGTATTTTCCTATTTAGGTAAATTTGAGATGGGTTTCGCCATGGCTCTTGGTGCATTTTTTACTTATCCTAGTGATATCCCAAGTAGTTTAAAACACAAAATAAATGGTATTCTTGTCACCGCTTTGCTGGTATCTGGTATTAATCTACTAGTTAATATTGTTTATCCTTTATCGTGGATTTTCTATCCTTTTTTAGCTTTATTGATTTTCCTGATATCGATGATATCCGTTTATGGTCAACGCGCCACCATGGTTTCTTTCTCTTGCTTAATTTCTGTGTCATTGGCCTTTGCCAGCATCAACACAGGCTGGACAATGGTAGTGCATTCAGGTTTAATTCTTGCCGGTAGTTTATTTTACCTTTTAATTTCCCTTATTTTTCATTACGTAAGACCACATCGCTATATCGAATTACAAATTGCTGATTGTATAAAACTAACTGCTAAATACTTGAAACTTCGGGGTGATTTGTGGACTGTAAATGCTGATAAAAAATCGATAATAGAAAAACAATTGCATCTTCAGGTTGAACTAAATGCCATTCATCAAAACATAAGGGAAGTTCTCATTAGTAGTCATACTACTTCCGGCTCTTCTAATCAAAATCGTAAAATGCTTTTGGTTTTTATTTCATTAGTTGAAATTCTTGAACTCGCTTTATCCACGGCATTCGATCATGATAAATTACATCAAAAATTTGATGATCATCCAAATGTTTTATTAAGCTATCAACGTTTGGCTTACAATTTGGCAGCAAGTTTAAAGCTATTATCCAAAAGTGTTAAAAAGCACACGAAGTATCTTTCAAAAAATACGTTGCTGCGTGATTTGAATTCCTTGCAACTTGCCATTGCAGATTATGAAAATGATTTAAAAAAAAATACTGCCTCTGAAGGTGTTTTTATGTTAACAACCATGTTACAATATGCTGAAAAACAAGTAGAGAAAATAAAAATTGTAGAACGTGCCTTCACGCTTAATTTTAACTCACAGGATTTGAAAGGCCTTGATAAGGATTTAGAGAAATTTCTAACACCTCAGTATTATCCGTTGATTACACTAACCGAAAACTTTAGTTTTTCATCAACAATTTTTAGACATTCCTTGCGGTTAACAATAACATTGATGGTAGGTTTTATTATTGGAAAATTTTTACCGTTTCACAATGTATATTGGATTTTATTGACCATAATTGTAATTATGAGACCCGGTTATGGCTTAACAAAAGCCCGTTCTTTACATCGAATAATTGGAACTTTTTTTGGAGGATTAATTGCTTTTGGGATACTTTTTGTCGTCAAGGATATCAGTGTCATTAGTATTCTTTCCATAATTTGTATGCTATTAGGATTCTCTTTTACTCAAATAAATTATAAGGTAAGTGCAACTTTTATAACCATGTATGTTGTCTTTATTTATGGAATAATCACACCAAACATAGGCGATTTAGTGCAGTACCGCATATTAGATACCGTTGTAGGAGCTGTATTAGCTTTTTTAGCAACTCATTTCTTATGGCCTTCCTGGGAGTTTTTAAACGTACCTGTTTATTTAGAAAAGGCGATCAAAGCGAATCAAGATTATCTAAAAGAAATTTCTATTTTTTACAATAAAAAAGGTAGTATTTCTACTTCCTATCGTTTAGCAAGAAAAAATGCATTCATCGAAATTGGGAATTTGATGGCTTCGTTTCAAAGAATGGTACAAGAACCTAAATCCAAACAAAAACAATTGCCACAAGTTTATAAACTAGCAGTTTTAAATCACTCGCTACTATCCTCTTTAGCTTCTTTAGGCACTTACATTCAATCCCATAAAACCACAAGCGCTTCTGAAGCGTTTAATGTAGTGGTTGATACTGTTCTTAAAAACCTAGACAATGCCATTTCATTACTTAAAGACAACCACAACCTACAAGAAAATCTTCCAAAAGAAGATTTAGCGATGCGGTTTTCAGAATTAAAGAGCATTCGAGAAAAAGAACTAAAAGAAGGATTTCCTATTGATGAAGAAGCATTCCAATTGAAAATGCAGGAAGCGCAATTGGTAATAGAACAATTAATTTGGTTGATTAATTTATCTCAAAGCATCGTCAAAACGACAAAAATAATTAAAGAAAAAGGCGCTGAAAGTAGATAAAATCTAACATTCAACGCCTTTTATTTATGTGTGAATTTCTAATTATTCAGTTTTAAAACGGCAGCAGTTTCTTTTCTAACTTCTTCTAATAAAATAGGATTATCATTTAACTTTTGACCATAAGAAGGAATCATCATTTTTAATTTTTCTTGCCACTCCGGAGTTTCAAATTGCTCCTTAAAACACCTTCCAATTAAATCTACCATAATTGAAACAGCAGTTGATGCACCGGGAGATGCACCCAACAAAACAGATAAAGATCCATCGGCCGTTGTAATCACTTCTGTACCAAACTCCAGAATCCCACCTCCTTTTTCATCTTTTTTGATAACTTGCACACGTTGTCCCGCTCGTTCTAAAACCCAGTCTTTTGATTTAGCGCCTGGAACATATTCTTTCAAAGCATTGATTCTGTCTTTAGGAGACTGACGCACTTGCTCAATCAAATATTTTGTAAGTGGAATATTTTTTATACCGGCAGCAATCATTGGTATAATATTATCACTTTTTATGGATAAAGGCAAATCCGAATACGAACCATTTTTTAAAAATCGAGTGGAAAAACCAGCAAAAGGACCAAAAAGCAACTGTCTTTCTCCATTTATCATTCGGGAATCAATATGAGGAACAGACATTGGTGGTGCACCCACACTTGCTTTTCCATATACTTTAGCTTGGTGTTTTGCGATCACTTCTGGATTAGTACATTTAAGCCATTGTCCACTTACTGGAAAACCACCATACCCTTTTCCTTCAGGAACATCTGCCTTTTCTAATAAAGGTAAAGAGCCTCCACCAGCTCCAATAAAAACAAACTTAGTGTATGCTTTCCTTTTTTGGCCTGAAGCCAAATCAGTAATTTTTATTCTCCAAGATTTATCCTCTCGTTGTTTTAATTTTTGAACTTCATGGTTGAAATGAATGGTTACACCTTCTAATTTTGTCAAATAACCAAAAATACTACGGGTTAATTCTCCAAAATTCACATCGGTACCTATTGCCATCGAAGTGGCGGCTACTTTATCTGAATCTTTTCTGCCTTCCATAACTAAAGGCATCCATTTGCTTAATTCTGAAAAATCAGTACTAAAAACCATTTGTTTAAAAATTGGATTTGAATGTAAAGCTTCAAATCTTTTTTTAAGATAGTCTACATTTTTTTCGCCCCAAACAAAACTCAGATGAGGGATACTTTTAATAAAATTTTCAGGAGATGGAACTTTATTTTGCTTCACTAAATAAGCCCAAAACTGTCGAGAAATCTCAAAAGATTCTGCAATACTAATTGCTTTTTTAGGATCAATACTGCCATCAGCACTTTCAGGAGTATAATTAAGCTCACAAAAAGCAGAGTGACCTGTTCCTGCATTGTTCCAAGCATCAGAACTTTCGGCAGCAGCAATATCTAATCTTTCGTAAATTTCAATTTTTAGATCTGGTTGTAATTCTTTTAAGATTAAGCCTAAGGTGGCGCTCATAATTCCGGCACCTATAAGAACTACTTCACTATTTGTACGTATGGTTGTATCAGACATAACATGGTTTTATAGTGCAAAGATAAATTATATAATTCCTAAAAAAAGCATAAAATTAGACTAAAAAGTTACATTTATCAAACAGTTTTAGCAGAAAACAAAGTATTTATTCGCTGTTTTAAATCCTTTTTCGGGTTAAATAGTCTTGTAGCATTATCGTTGCTGAAATTTCGTCGATAAGTGCTTTATTTTGTCTTTGTTTCTTTTTTAGTCCGCTATCTATCATAGATTGAAAAGCCATTTTTGAAGTAAATCGTTCATCTACCCGTATCACTTTCATATCCGGAAAATGGTTAGTGAAATGGGTTACAAAACCCTTAATGATGGAAGCACTTTCTGAAGGTTCTCCATTCATTTGTTTAGGCTCCCCAATAAGTACCGCTTCAACTTTTTCTTTGGAGAAATAATCTTTCAAAAAAGCAATTGCAGTTACAGATGGAATCGTTGTTAATCCAGAAGCTATGATTTGCATTTCATCCGTAACAGCTATTCCGGTTCGCTTTTGTCCGTAATCTATGGATAGAATTCTTGGCATTTATCTATATTTTTTATCAAAGGTAAAAATGATGATTTATAAAACCTAAAGTGAATCTTTATATTTGATAAATCCGAAAACAAAAATGGTGTTTTGTAGTACATTAATTTCATAAACACAAGTATAGCCCTTGAAAACGTAATCTCTTATATTTTCACTATCAAAATAAATTGACTTTTTGTAATGAAAGGGGTGTTTTAAATCTTTTTTAATATTTTTAAGTAAATCTTTTCTGAATTTCAAAGCTGCTCTAGGCTTATCCTTATAAATGTAACGAACCTGATCTGTCAATAGTTTTAAAAATTCATTTGAGATATTAACTATCATATTCAGAAAATATTTTGTCTAAAATTGCATCAGCTTCTTCAACTGTATACAATTTTTCATTTCCGCTTTTGAGTTTAGCATATGCAATATCTAGTTTTTCCTTGTTCTCATCGAAATTAGGATCTTCCTGAACAATTTTTAATTCATCAGATGAAAACGAACTCAATAACTCTAAAATTTTAGCTTTTATTCTTGGTTGAAATTCTAATATAATTGTTTCCATGATACTTTCGTTTACTATACAAAGATATAAATTTTTACAAAGTAAAATCTAAACTTACTTCTTGTATAAAGACAATCAAACAAGAAGTTAAATCTGTAACATTTTCAACTCATTTTGCTTTTTTGCTTTTAGTTAAAAATCCTATCTTTGGATAAAAATTTTTAGACATGAATCCATTACAACCGATTATAGAACAAGCATGGGAAAACCGTGCTTTGTTACAAGAAACGACAACAACTGATGCTATCAGAGAAGTTATTGAATTACTTGACACTGGAAAATTACGTGTGGCTGAACCAGTAGCTCAGGGATGGCAAGTAAACGAATGGGTAAAGAAAGCGGTTGTCATGTATTTTCCTATTCAAAAAATGGAAACGTTACATTCTGGTATTTTTGAATATCACGACAAAATGTTATTAAAAAAAGACTTTGCCGAAAAAGGAATTCGCGTAGTTCCCAATGCAGTCGCGCGTTATGGAGCATACATATCAAGTGGTGTAATTTTGATGCCAAGTTATGTAAACATAGGTGCTTATGTTGACGAAGGAACTATGGTGGACACATGGGCAACAGTAGGAAGTTGCGCACAAATAGGCAAGCATGTTCACTTAAGCGGTGGCGTAGGAATTGGTGGTGTTCTAGAACCGTTGCAAGCAGCTCCCGTTATTATTGAAGATGGTGCTTTTATAGGTTCTCGTTGTATTGTTGTTGAAGGAGTTCATGTGGGTAAAGAAGCGGTTCTCGGTGCAAACGTATGTTTGACTGCGTCTACAAAAATTATTGATGTTACTGGTGCAACTCCAGTTGAAATGAAAGGTTTTGTTCCAGCGCGCTCAGTAGTAATTCCGGGCAGTTACACTAAATCATTTCCAGCAGGAGATTTTCAAGTTCCATGTGCTTTGATCATCGGACAAAGAAAAGCATCAACTGATTTAAAAACCTCTTTGAATGATGCATTGCGCGAATATAACGTAGCCGTTTAATCCGCTTTTCCTTAAAAAAACTTATAAAAAACACCTATTGGATATTTCAATAATTATAGTTAATTACCGCGGTTGGAAAGCCTTAGATGACTGTTTAGTCTCTATTGAGGCCATCAATTCTAACACTTTATCTTTTGAAGTTATAATTGTTGATAATTTTTCTAATGATGGGCAATTCTCTGTTTTTAAACAAAAGTATTCTGGTTTTACATTTATAGAAAATTCTGGTAATAATGGTTTCTCTAATGGCTGTAACTTTGGTGCAAGTATGGCTCAGGGAAACCATTTCCTTTTTTTGAATCCAGACACAAAACTCACTCTTGAAGCTTTAGAGGTTCTTTTGCAAACTGCTATTTCACATCCTGAAATTGGAATTCTATCTTGTTTGCAAATAAATGAAAATAATGTTTTTTACAAACAGAATAATTTATTTCCGGCTTTGGGTCGCTTTTTTGGTATTTCACGATCGTTTTTCAGAAAGTGGAATAAAACAAAACTGGAAAAACGTTTCAACACTGCAACGGATTTGTTTTACCCAGATTGGGTAACAGGAGCCGTGGTGTTCATAAGTAGAAACTGGTTTGACAAAATAAAAGGCTGGAATGAAGATTACTGGCTGTATTTTGAGGATGTAGACCTTTGCAAAAAAGTTTCTGATTCCGGAGGAAAAGTAGCTGTCACTAAAAAAGCAACGATATTCCATCAACATGGTGGTGCTTCCCGATTAAATGTTAAGACAAAAGCACTCACAAAAACAGAAGTAATCATTTCGAAACATGTTTATATTAGCAATCAATTTCCACCAGCAATTCAACTATATTTACATAGTGCATTGCTTATAGGGGTACTGATTGAGAAAACATTATTGTCCCTTATAAGTGTGTTTCTATTTTTTATACCAAAGTTAAAAGTGAACCCTTTAATGCTTAAAAACCTAACTGTTTATTATTTCAATGTGTTGCAAAACCAAACATGGATTAGTCCTCGTGCGATGAATTACTTGAAAACAAAAGTATAATTTTTCTAACTTCACGTCAAATGAAAATACTTGTAATTCAGCAAAAGATGATTGGAGATGTTTTAGTAAGCTCCCTATTATGCGATAATTTGCGCAAAGCGTATCCAAATGCTCAAATAGACTATATGGTATATGAATCTACAAGAGCCGTTGTAGAAGGCAATTCTAGTTTTGATAATTTAGTGCTTTTTGAAAAAAAGCATCAAATAAGCAAATGGGAATATTTTAAATTATTACAATCCATTCGTGCCGAAAAATATGATATCGTTATCGATGCTTATTCCAAGTTAGAAAGCTGGCTGGTAGTACTATTTTCGGGTGCAAAACAAAAAATTTCCTATTGGAAAAAAGGAAGAGACTTCCTTTACACCGATACTGTCAAAAGAAAAAAAACATCAAGTACAAATTTAGGTTTGATCATCGAGCAGCGTTTGTCCTTACTAGATCCTCTGCATCTCGATATTAAATTAGACACTTTCCCTAGAATTTATGTTTCACAAAAGGAAAAAGAATTTGCAACTTCGCTTTTTGAATCACAAGCAATAATATGCTGCTCCCCAAAAAACGTACAACTTTTTGTGTGAATTTAAGATAGGATTAAAAACCTTAAATTAGCAGAATTATGTCAAGAACAAGAAGAG
>NZ_FRBU01000018.1 GCF_900142695.1 Flavobacterium xanthum
GATCACCTTCCGCTATATCGTCAAAAGCAACGGTTCTCTAGAGAAGATATCGATATTGCTTCTTCTACAATAGAGGGTTGGGCTGCTCAGAGCATGGATGCTTTAAAACCCTTGTATGAGAAGCTGGTAATGGATATCAAAAATGAAGGGTATCTTCAAGTGGATGAAACCACCATCAAGGTTTTAGACGACAAGAAAAAAGACAAAACACATCTGGGTTATTATTGGGTGTATCATGCCCCAATATCCAAGCTTGTGATGTTCAATTACAGCCCTACTCGTGCAAGTAGCGCTGCACTACCTATTTTGCAAAACTTTAAAGGTTACTTGCAAACAGACGGATATGCAGGATACAAAGCTTATGGAAAAAAATCAGATATCACTCCTCTTGGCTGTTGGGCACATGCTCGGCGAGAATTTGAAAGAGCGTTAGATAATGACAAGCAAAAAGCACAACATGTTTTAGTTGAAATACAAAAGCTATATGCGGTGGAGCGCAAAGCAAAAGAACAAAGCCTTAGACCTGAGCAAATCAAAGAGCTGAGGCTTCAACAAAGCTTACCTATTATAAACGAACTAGGTAAATGGATGTTTTTGCAAATCAAACTAACCCTACCAAAAAGTCAGATTGGCAAAGCCCTTGCATACTCTCAAACAAGATGGGATAATTTATCGGCATACCTATTAGATGGTAACTTGCAAATAGATAATAATCTGGTGGAAAATGCAATCAGACCAGTGGCCCTAGGTAGAAAGAATTATCTTTTTGCCGGATCGCACGATGCGGCTCAAAGAGCGGCTATGGCCTATACCTTTTTTTCTAACTGCAAAAAGCATAACGTAAATCCTTTTGAGTGGCTCAAATATACCCTTGAGAATATCCAATCTATAAACCACAAGAATATTACAGACCTGTATCCTCACAATTACAAGCAGCTAGCGGAATCTAAACCATTGTAAAATTACGCTCCTATCATTAATCTTAATGAACTAAACAATATGTAGTTGCTCGGGTGGATACGCTGCTAAACTCGGTTTCAAATAGTGGTGCTATAACCTGCGATACGGCTTGCTGCAACACTCGGTCGGTAGTGGTAGGAACTCCCAAAAGACGGACTTTGCCGTTCCCTTTAGGAATCTCTACTCCCAAAATGGGTTGAGACAAGTAGTTTTCCTTTGCAATATCGTCAAGCAATTGGGGTTTTCGATTAGGAAAACGCTCTTTGAGTTGACTGACTTTTACGCCATCAACGCCCGCACTGCCTCGATTGGCAATAACGTGTTCCAAGGCTTTTTGAAGATTGTAGGGATGTACTACTCGTGCAATCATTTTGTTGTTTTAATCGGTTAACCTGTTCTTGTTTCTCAGGGCTATCCGCCGCGGCGGATTCCGTTGAAAATTAAGAACCTCAATGCGTTCTGTCCTTCCTTGATTGTGAGACCTATGCAGTTTCTATTTGCAACTCGTTGCCCCAAGTACTATGACTTCTGCTGACTTCTTGACCTAACCAACTCGTAGTTGTCAAGACCTCCCCCGGTAAGAGCTCTTTCCTTCCGTCTATTCCCGCTGCATCTACATCTAATAGGTTTTTGTAAACTTCGGACTTTACGTTGCTGTGGACGCTTATCCCCTACTAAATGCCTCTTATGCAATTTCTGTTCGTCGGTACAGACTTTTGCCGTTTCGCTGCCTTCACTGCATACCTCACGGTAAACCAGCTTGCGACGTGCTAATGATTCGGGTTTTCAATCCGCTCATAAGGGACTTACACCCTCTGGAAAAATATCAGACTGTAGGATTTGTTTTCTAATCCAAAATGTGTAATTTCGAATTGAGAACAAACGATTTACAATCTGCTTCCTGCTCATGCAGGGCACACACGCCTGTTTGGCAAGATTGTGAGTTTATTGGTTTAATCATATTTTCGTTTCGCATTGTAATTTATTTTTAAGTTGAAATTTTGTAGTCACGAAGTTCACAACCTCGCAAAGCACCACCGTTATACCACATTATTGAATAACGTTATGGTTAAAAAGAGACAAAAAATCTTTCCGAATTTTCGCAAGTTATTCAATTTTAATTACTTGCACATCATATTAAATAATTTTGTAAATTTGAATTTCAAACTTAAATATCATTAAAACAATGAGAAAAATAATTAAAACACTCGTATTTGTTATTTCTATAACTACATTTTTAACATCTTGCACTAACGATGATAGAGAAATAACAGTTGAAACTCTTGATGCAAATAAAGATGCAAAAAGAATTGCAGATATTGTTAACTCAGGAACTGAAGGTATTCCATATCTAGAAGGTAGTAAACTATTTAAAAAATCAGAAGATAATTTTGAAATACATTTACCAAAAGATGTTTTCTTTTTAGCATCTGAATTAGATTCAAATGGCAATGTAAATCATAGAAGAATTTTGGAGATTTCAGATGCAAGCGTAACTTGTTCGTGTACAAAAGGTTCAGGATGTTCACCAGTTAAAGCGCAAGGTGAATACTATTGCGTAATGAATAGTGGTTGCACTACATGTTCAATGTCAACTGCAAGAGTTGGAACTAAAAAGAATATTAAAATTCTTGGTATTATCGATTATAATATGGGAGTAAGTTTTGTTTCTGAAACTAAAAGTCTTTTAACTTCATCGAAAAGTAAAATTATTTCTAAAAGTATTTCTGAACATTTTTTAAACAAACCAGAAGTCAAACAAGCACTTTTAGAATTTTATTCTGTTATTTATGATAAAAAAATTCCTAGTTTCATAACTGAAAACAAAAATGCTCCATCTGGATATTCATTTTCAAAAGTTAATTTATTTGGTAATGAAATAATGGTTCCAGTACAATCAAATTCTTTTTCAAGAGAATTAGGTATTTCTGACATTGATGATGCAGCTGTTACATGCAGTTGTAGTAGTGGTTCTGGATGTGTAAAAAAATCATTTATGGGTGCAAAATATTGTGATGCTGGTTCTTGTACAAAATGTACATTAAATGATTAAATAAAAGTTTGAATAAATAGTAAAGAGTGGATTTCATATATTATGGATTTCACTCTTTCTTATATAACGTGGTATAATAGCAGTTTGGCAAAATGGCGGGTTTAGTGCTAAAATCAAGTTCAGTTTTTCAAATGAAATTTAGTGCAAAATTGAAGTTAAGTGCTTCTAAATCGGCCACTTCGCCAAGCTGCAAACCGTTATGGGCT
Source organism: Flavobacterium xanthum (assembly GCF_900142695.1). Taxonomy (GTDB): domain Bacteria; phylum Bacteroidota; class Bacteroidia; order Flavobacteriales; family Flavobacteriaceae; genus Flavobacterium; species Flavobacterium xanthum. Next base: position 3,220 of record NZ_FRBU01000018.1, read on the forward strand.
ATGTTAGCCGAAACCTAAAAGTCAACAAACAAGAAACAAAAAAATGACTACAGATTTTAAAGACGTAATGTTAAAACGAACTGACAATGAACTTATCAAAATTGTCACTGTTGACAGGAACAAATACCAGCCTTCAGCTATTGAAGTTGCTGAAGAAGAAATCAAAAAACGTAATATAGACATAAAAATAATTGAGCAAGTTAAAGTTGACTTAATTGTTAAGAGTGAAGAACAAGAACAATTTGAAGCCAAAAAAGTAAGTTCTTGGGCAAGATTTTTAAATTTCATAATAGACATAATTGTGTGGTTTATAATTGTAGCTATTTTAACCTCTCAATTAAATCCGAAAGATCCTGTCCAAATGTTATTCGGATATCTTATCTTTTTTGCAAGTTATATTGGGTACTATGCGTTTATGGAAACGAAATATCAAAAAACTATTGGAAAGTTTATAACCAAAACAAAAGTTGTGAATAAAAATGGTGCTAAACCAAAAGGTGGAGATATTTTACGAAGAACATTTTGCCGACTAATTCCATTTGACAGGATTTCGTTTTTGTTTACACCAAACGGTTTTCACGACAGACTTTCAGACACTACAATAATCAAAGATGAAAACTAACTAACGAAAAATACAGCCCATAACAGCTAGGGTTTCGTTGCGTTCGCCGCGGCGAACGAACAATGAACCCGCGGTTGAACGGAACCGATTACATGCCGTCAACACTATGGGGTTATCGTAAAATTATTTGGAGGATTTCAAGAGGATTTGGAGTCCTCTTTTTTTTTGCCGTATTGTAAGAGCAATTTTTATAGTGATGTCATTCACATTTATCCATAAAATCCCTTACCCACAAAATTAGCTTTCATAGGAACTAGAACTGTGGCTACCGCCAAGATACCAAGCAGGCGGACCCGATCGCTCCGATACACCTCACTCTTTAACACATTATTTGAAAACATGAATGATAAAATGATAATTCACCTACCTATTCGAGAATAAATAGAAATAGAGTATATTAGCTAAACAAAACCACAAACAATGAAAAAAATAGTAATTACTCTGATTTTAGCTTTGACATTCACAATTTCTAAAGCGAATGAAAAAGAAATAATAGCCGAAATAGTTTTTGAAAATTTAACAGGCCAAGAACTGCACGCGGGCGAATTTTTCATAACTGAAACTAAGGAGCGAATTATAATAAATGACACTAAAAGTTTCAAAATAACTTTGCCTGGTAAAGGCAAATATCAGTTCCGTTTCGCAACAAATGATTTTACAGCCTACACGTATTATCCTTCGGTTATTACCCATAAAAATAATACCATAACCATTCGATTGGTATCAAAAACCGAATCGACTTTTAACACCAACACGTTTTCTTTTTCCATGAATTTAGAATCAGATTTGACAGATCAACAAATAGCACAGCGCATTGCTATGGGAAAAGTAAACTTCATCACACACGGACTAGACAACAAAATACCTAAAGAATTCATCGATTTCAAAGGAAAGTACGGCATTGGTCTTCGCAAGGAGAATTGCACCATGGATCCCATATCGTTTAAAAAAGCAACTGAAAACAATCAAATAATTTCAGATTATTTAACGAGAATATATGGAAATGAATGGCAAAAGGAATTGCCAAACAAACCATTTGGCCTAAAATAAAAAGGTATTATTACTCATTGACCAGTTGCAGTTGGTTTGGACTACTTCATAAAACCTGCACAAAGGAATGCGCTAATACAATCACCTACTTAACAATAGTCATTTATGGAGGGCAGTCCCTTTAATTATTTATAGCTCCTTTTTTTTTACAGATACCCCTTTTTATAGCGTACCTTAGAGCTTATATTCAAAAAAATGAAAACACTTTACATCATTCTCGGAATCCTCTTACTACTCTTTATTGGCATACAGCTTTTTGCCATGAACAGTCAAAAAAATATAGAAACGTATCCATACACGGTCACTAAAAAATTCAATACTTTTGAAATACGTACCTACGAAGCAACTTTGTTTACATCGGTACAACTCACGGGAAACAAATACAAGGAATCATCCAGTAAAGGTTTTTCAATTTTGGCAGGTTATATTTTTGGTGGCAACCAAAAGAACGAAAAAATAGCGATGACCTCGCCAGTTAGCATGTCTCTTGATGATTCCATGACAATGATGTTCATGGTTCCTAAGAAATTTAAAAAAGAAACGCTTCCTCAACCCAATCAAAGTGAGATTAAATTCCGGGAGGAACCTGCAAAAACCGTTGCCGCTATATCCTTCAGCGGTTGGGCTGACGATGAAAAAATTGCCAAGTTCAAGCAAGAATTAATTGCTGACTTGAAAACCGAAAATATAAAGCACACCAACCGCTTTTATTTTTTAGGATACAATGCGCCTTATGAAGTTTTTAATCGAAAAAATGAAATAATAGTGGAGTTAGAAACAAGTACCCCACAAATCACACGATAGTTTCATTAAACACAGCAGCTTCCTGTTTTAATGCTGTTTAAAATACAGTTCGGAATTGCACATTATTGTTGAGTGTAGCGACTTGCATAAAGCGTAATATTTCTAATTTACAAATCATTATAAAGGATAAGTCCATATTTTCAACCAAGCAAGTGTTAACTGACTGGCTTAAAATTTCTAAGGTATTTTATTGCTTCCTTTTCTGCGCTTATAATTACCAAATTACTTGAGTAGTGATTCGTCTCATAATGGTCTAATATTCCTTTTAGCTCCAATACTTTGATTTGCCGCAGCGCTTTTTGTCTAAAATTAGCTAATTCCAGCTCAATTGAAATTAGTTTCTCTTTTGATATTTTAAGATTTCCATTTTTATAATTGGACAAATTATAAATTTCAAGCAAATCCATTTCCTCTACTTGCTGGATTAAAATCTTCAAATTAAACGGATTGTTTACCAATGGCAGTATGATTCTTATGGATCGAATGATTCGCTTTACCACAGTTGGATCTTGTTTTCCCCACTGAAAAATTTGATCATAACAAAAGTCGATAAACTCCTCAAAATTAAATTCGTTGATTTGAATTTTTTTTGATCCTAACGTTCTCGAATCTGCTGAAGGAAATTCTTTTACGGCTAATTCTTTAGCAATTTCGCCAATTTGATCAATACAATTCAAGCAAGTAGTAGGGTCATTCACTGCGGGCGAAATGGCTTTTATTGCAATGTCAACTAGTTTTCTAACGCCAAAATTAATATCCTGCGTATGACTCCTAAATTGGGCCACCTTAAAAGTATCTTTTACTATAATGCTCACTTCCTGTTTCAAAATATTGATTTGACTAGGTTTGATTTCCTCACTAAAAACTAAGGCCAAAAGTGTAGTAGTGTCTTTCATGATAAACTCTCCTACAACGGGTTTCTGATAGGCATTCTCAAAAAGTGACCCAACATCAGACTTCAAGATAAATTCCGATAATTTTTCCAATTTTTTATAATTCACGCTGTCCAAATAGCCCGTTTCAAATGGGCTGAGGATTTGAATTTTAAATTTATCAGGATGTATGATCGCACGCTTATACAGTAAATTTTTTCCAACAGTCCAGTTTTCGGGATACAAATTAGTAACCTCCTCAATCATGTCTATTTTAATTCGATTGGTGATGCTAGAAACATTCATATTGACACTTAAATAGGTAATCATCTTAGGATAAGACCAAGCCAAACCATAAAAAGCAAAAAGAGAACCCACAAAAAGAGTTAACAAAAAAGGTCTTTGATAAAAAAACACGGAGGCCAATTGCGGCAAAACGCACAATGATATGGTTCCCACAAACAACCCAATGAATTTTTGCATTTTAAAATCCGTAATTAAAAAATGCCTCAAAATTCGAGGTGAAAATTGTGAAGATGCTAATTGCATGACGACAAAAATCACTGAAAAAGTAGTGAGCGAAATTCCAATTAGAATCGAAATCAAAACGTTAGAGACAGTGATCAACCGAGAGTAGGTGTCGAATATATTAATTTTAAAATAGATTCCAAAATCTATATTGTACTCTAAAATCATCAAGGCAGAACCAATAACCAACGCATAAACAGCACCTAAAAACGTCCCTAAATCTTTTAATTGATGGATAAATATTTTTTTTATCTTGTATTTAAGTTTTTGTAGCATCGTTGTTTCTTTATCATGGTAAAACTACTAAAAATCAGTTTATAAATGCGAAAGTAAGCACAGATCGCTGTCTTTTTATTACAACCAGCACAACCAATCATATAATAAAAATGACAATCCTTATGGATCTCCAGCTGCTCTTTTAAAATTGTATCCAAAAACACCTCCTAATTGCTATATTGTTATTTACTTTTGTTTGCATTGAAATAAACCAATTTATTTCCTTCAAAAATGATGCAACTACCATCGGAGTTAGTATCCATTCCCTAATTTAAACTTAACTATAAATGACTTTACAAATAGAAACCCCCGCATTACTTTTTGGCGCTACTTCGCTAATTTTGTTAGCCTACACCAATCGGTTTTTGACCATTGCTACCATAGTACGAGGGCTAAAAAAAACCTATACTGAAAAGCAAAATGCTGTAATCTTATTAGAAATAAAAAATCTGAACTTACGATTGACGCTAATTCGCAACATGCAATTGGCGGGTGTTTTAAGTTTATTTCTTTCCGTTTTTGCCATGCTCCTGCTGTTTTTAGAGCAACAAATAGCTGGAATTTATCTTTTTGGACTGAGTTTATTAGGACTATTAATTTCGTTGGGCTTATCATTTTGGGAAATTAGTATTTCGGTCAATGCCTTGCGTTTGCATTTGAGTGATTTGATAAAGAAATAATGTTTTATAATACTTAACTTTTCTTTACATAAAAAATGCCCCAATGAGTGTCTAACCTTTTGGGGCATGTTCAATGATTTTTACAGCTCTTTTTATAGTTAAAGAAAAAAACCTATTGATTCAAAATCCCATCGTCTTCCTTCTTTTCTTTATTCAATAAATTCGGATTCTCTTTAGCCAACTTGTTTTTCGTTGGAATCTTATAATTCAGGCTAAAGCCAAATTTCCTCGTATCTTGTTTACTACTGATTAGCAAAGGTGTTTCAAATGAATTGAATGCATTTCTATTGGTATTCAAAACATCATCCGCATAAATAGAAAGTGTCAATTGGTCTTTCAAAAACTTTTTAGAAAATGTCAAGTCCAAAGAGTTTCTGATAGGTTCAACGGCAATGAAATAAAAGTAATTTCCTTTGGGAATAATATAATTATAATTGGCAACAAATTTTATTTTTTCTGGTAATACTAGCTGCGACATGAAGTTTAGCATCCAAAAGCCGTTAGTATCAACATTTGGAATTTGGTGGTATTGATAGCCTGCATACACATATAAAAAATTCATTGTATCTGGATTCACATTCATTTTCAAAGTTTCGGCCAGCCCTTTGGTAAACAACATATACGGAATAGGCATTCCAACGCTAAAATTATGAATCTTAACCTCGGGAATATTTTCATTAGTATTTACTACCAAATCACTATCAAGCGTGACTCTATTTATCACTTGATTCTTAGCAGAACTGATGTTATAACTGATAAAAGCATAATCAAAAGCACTCAATTTTACCTCATAATTATCGAAAATGGTGGGTTGTAAGTTGGGATTACCAGAATAATCTACGTTTGGATTTTGATAATTGGTGTTGTTTGGGTTCAATGCTGAGGTACTTGGAAGCGTAATTTTTTTGTTGTAATTCATGTTGAAATTAACCGAATTACTAAAATTATACTGCGCACTAGCATTTGGAAAAAATCGAAATTGCTTGAAAGCACTTAAAACAGCCACATCTGTTTTGCCTGTAATATTGTACTCTTCGGCGCGACCGCCCACAATAAAATTCATTTTGTCAAACTTAGTCTGCACTTCTACATACGAGGCGGCGGTCCTTCTTTTGTATTCTAAATTGGTAACGCCTCTGCTAGCTGCATCAAAAAGCAACTCTTCGTACAAAGCCCCCAAACTCAATTTTCCTTCATCAGAGAACTTGATTGGCTGCGAGAAATCAACCTTAGCATTGTATAAATTTTGATGCGAGGAATTGGCTAAAGTGACAAGTGAATTCCCTACTGGACTTAATTCAAAGTCATTTGTATTGTTGTTGTAATTGAATTTAAACTCTAGCTTTTTGGCGGTATTTTCGAATTTTTTCTGGTAGGTAACAACCGCATCTTGGCGCAAGCCTGAACTCATAGAGGCATCATTAGTACTAAAACCGGGTCCGTTTCCAAGTGTATAACTGTTATTATTATTGTGAGTGATATCATAATTCAAGAGCAAACGATCTTTGCCAATATCAAATGTCAAAGCTGATTTGATAAAATTATTTCGCCCTACACGATCCGCATCTGTTTTAGACAACAAAGAATTTATGCCATTTTCCTGTTTTTCTAAAGAAGCCCACACCGCACTTTCTCTATAATTTTGACCCAAATTCAACTGCCATCCAAAATATTTATTCTTAGCACTCAACAAAAGACTGTTGTTCATTCTCCATCGTACATCATCATAACTCGTAAAACTCGTGCTGTTGGTATAAGTGGCGCTCAGGTAATTTTTTGCGTTTTTATTGGTAATAATATTCAAAATCGCACCACCAGAAGTAGCAGGAAATTCGGCTCCAGGTTGAGTAATAATTTCGATTTTTTCAATAGCATTTGCAGGCATTCCCTCTAAAAATGCGTTCAACTCATTCGTCGAAATATTTAGTGGTCTACCGTCCATAAACACGTCCAATTGTTTTCCTTGATACATCATTCCTGCAATATCGGAGGCTATTAAACCCGGAAGTTTTTTTATCCCTTCCAGCACCGATCCCGTGTTTAAACTGGGTTGATCTGAGAAATTAAAAATAGTTCGATCAGCTTTTTGCTCGATCGCTTTTTTTGTTTTTATAATAGTGACCTCATTTAATTCCGTTGTTTTTTCAGGAGCTTTTTCAGGAGTAGTTTGGGCAGAAGTAGCAAACACTCCCGCAAAAGTCATCATGGCGATTAGACCTAATTTTCGCATATTATTTTATTTGATTTTTGCTATAAGACTTTGTAAGATATTATTTGTTACAGTTTTTCGAATAATTTTAGTCCCTAAAAAAATCTGTCGTAAATAAATTCATCTATCTTTGCCCGCTTTTTAAAATTGAAAAAAATGATAAAAAATAGTGTATTAAAAGGAGTTTTACTAGTTGGTCTAGGTGCTACGAGCTACGGAATGCTGGCCACTTTTGTAAAAATAGCCTACGGTGAAGGTTTTACCACGCCCGAAGTTACCATCGCTCAATTTGTTTATGGAATTACGGGAATGCTGTTGATTAATCTTTTTCAAAAAGTTAAAAAAGGAAGTGATGTAGTTAAGGCATCCAAGAAAAATATTTCTCAATTAATGCTGGCAGGAACTTCCTTAGGGCTGACTAGTATTTTTTATTATTTGGCTGTAAAATACATTCCTGTTTCGATTGCCATTGTTTTATTGATGCAAACCGTTTGGATGGGTGTTTTATTCGAAATGATTCTAGAAAAGAAAAGACCGTCAAACCAAAAAATAATAGCTGTCATTATCGTACTTTTTGGCACAGCGCTTGCCACAAATCTCATACAAAGCAAAGTAGATTTAGACTGGCGTGGCATCGTTTTAGGATTTTTAGCAGCGACCTCCTTTACGACAACAATGTTTACGGCTAATCGGGTTGCTACTCATGTTTCCTCAGCACAACGCAGCCTTTATATGCTGCTTGGAGGCGCAGTAATTGTAGCTGGATTTGCCATAGCCACACAAACAGGGGCATTCAATTTTGAGATTTTCCTAAAATGGGGACTTATACTAGCGCTGTTTGGAACTATAATTCCGCCTTTGTTGTTAAATGCCGGTTTCCCGCTAACAGGAATTGGTTTAGGAAGCATCGTTTCGGCCCTAGAACTGCCTGTATCAGTACTAATGGCGTATTTTCTATTGAGCGAAAAAGTAACTCTGATCCAATGGATTGGCATCATTTTGATTATTTTAGCGATTGTGATTATGAATGTTAATTTTAAAAAATTCAAGTAACTTCAATTTGACTGTATTTGCTTTTATTTCATTTAAATTTTTATAAATTCGTACTAAATAACTTTATTATGAATTTACCTTGGCATTTGTACGTGATGGCTTTTATTTACTTTATTGCTGGATTAAACCATTTCAGAAACCCGAGACTGTACCTGAAAATCATTCCTCCGTATTTTCCGAATCCAAAATTATTAAACCAAATTAGCGGTTTAGCCGAAATAATTCTAGCAATTGCATTGTGTATCCCAGCGGTTTCAAATTATGGCGCTTGGGGAATAATTGCCTTATTGGTTGCTATTTTCCCAACGCATCTCTACATGTATTTTGATGAAAAAGCGAGAATGGGCTTGCCTAAATGGGTTTTGCTTTTGCGAATGCCTTTACAATTACTATTAATTTTTTGGGCCTACCAATATACCTAATCCCGTGAAATCACTATTTGAATCTTCATCAGAACCAGTATATCTTGACTTGCCAGATGCTGAGATTATTTATTATCCTCACTTTTTTGACAAAGAACAAGCTGATCTTATTTTTGCCAAATTAGAGACAGAAATACCGTGGCAGCAAGACGATATTAGGGTCTATGGTAAAATTCATCCGCAACCTCGTTTGACCGCTTTATTTGGCAATGAAGGAAAGCCGTATTCTTATTCTAATATAACCATGCAACCGCACCCATGGAATTTACTATTGCAAGAGATAAAGGCAAAAATCGAAACCGTCGCGGCTACTACTTTTACAACGGTATTACTCAATCAATATCGCGATGGAGAAGACAGCAACGGCTGGCACGCCGATAACGAAAAAGAATTAGGCGTAAATCCGGTAATTGCATCGGTGAGCTTTGGTGCAGAACGAGCGTTTCAACTGAAGCATAATTTTGACAAAGAGCTAAAAAAAACTATTATTCTCGAACACGGAAGCTTATTATTGATGAAAGGTACCACCCAGCATTTCTGGAAGCATCAAATTCCGAAAACAGCAAAGACTATTGGCTCCAGAATAAATGGTACTTTTCGGGTAATCAAGTAGATATTGTCTTCAAAATGTAGTAGATTTGAAATAAATATTCTAATCATGAATGATATAATTGCCTATTTTTCTACTATTCCTTCATCACATAGAAGTTTAATTCTTGTGGGTGGCATCACTTTTTTCTGGCTGATAGAAAATGCATATCCCCTTTTTAACTTCAACTACAAAAAATGGCATCATGCGGGTATCAATATTTTTATGACATTTACCACTATTGTAGTCAATTTTTGCTTGGCTTTCATCTTGTTGAAAACAGCTGATTGGACTATTGCAAACCATTTTGGCATTTTGCAATGGCTACCTAAAATGTCGGTATGGCTTTATGCGCTTGCGGGTCTGCTGCTGCTGGATCTAATTGGAGCCTACTTGGTGCATTTAGTAGAACATAAAACTAAAATCCTATGGCGATTCCATTTAATTCATCATACGGATACATGGATAGACACCACCACAGCAAACAGGCATCATCCTGGTGAAAGTATGATACGGTTTACCTTTACTGCGCTAGGTGTTTTAATCATTGGAACCCCCATGTGGCTGGTTTTCCTGTACCAAACCCTATCTGTTGTAGCAACGCAGTTCAACCATGCTAACATCTCGCTACCAAAAAAAGTAGATACAATCTTGAGTTATTTTATTGTTTCTCCAGACATGCACAAAGTACACCACCATCATGTTCTTCCTTACACGGATAGTAATTATGGAAATATCTTCTCCATTTGGGATAGACTTTTTGGTACTTTTATGATGCTCCCTAAAGAGGAAATCGTTTACGGCATCGATACGCATCCCCATCCTGAAGAGCACAATGAACTAAAAAATTTATTAAAAATACCCTTTCAAAAACAACCTTTAAAAAAAAATCAGTAAAAAATATAAAAAAAGCAATCTTTTGATAAAAGCTAAATATTTTTTTCTTAATATTGGTATTAAATTAGAATTGTAATTTATTAATCATTAACACTTATTTGAATTAATTTTCACGTGATGAAAAAGAGTAACCGAAAAGAATTGAACTGGGAGCAAACAGAAAAACTTGTTACAATGGCTTTAGAAGAAAAAAACCCTTTTGAAATCATCAAAAAAGAATTTGGTCTGGCCGAGAAAGAAATTCTTGAGATCATGAAAAAGAAGATGCCGGCTGAAAAATTCGAAATGTGGAAAAAGAAAGCGACTGCAAACAAACCAAAACCAAAACCCGTTAAAATTGACGATTTTGATGAAGATCTGGATGGTAAATATTATATAAAAAACAAACTTGATTAAAGACAAAACTCCTGAAATTCAGGAGTTTTTTTGTTTATTTTCTTTAAAATCTAATTAATGTGGTATCAGTACTAGTAAAAAACGATAATTTTATTTTCGAAATTATAGGACTTCATAAAATTTGGGCAATGGAAAGCAAAATTATTGTACCAAAAACAAGCATCATCAGAGCCCACCAAGAATCAGAAGATTTTACCTTTTGGAAAGGCTTTAGAATGCCAGGAACTGAAATCCCAGGATTAATTGCTGCCGGAACATTTTATAAAAAAGGCAGAAATTTTTGGGACGTCATGAACAAAAAAAATGCGGTGGTGGTCGAATTAAAAGACCATTATTTTAAAAAATTAATAATAGAAGTTCAAAACCCAGAGGAAATACTGCATCTATTAAACACGAAATAATCCACTTCATCACTGCAATTCGAAGACCAAAAACACTAAAGATCTAATTCGGTCTGCTCCAAATTTAACGCCTAAAAATTATAGTACAATTCTAGAAATCTCCAAACCTTACTTCGTAGTAAAGGTGCTTGCAACGGTACAAAATAATTTTAAAACTAAAGCTGAATACTACAAAGCGCTTCTTTCGCATTTAATTACAACAAAACAATATAAACGTAGCTAAAGAAAACTGGCCAAAGTAATACAACTTGTTCCAACAAAAATAGCAACGTATTTATTTTTGAGAACGCTGAAAATCCTGTCTAATTTTTTGTTCTTTCAGAATAGTATTTAAAAAAGGCTTTGCTACCGTTTCAACTTCACTTTCAGAAATATCCAATACTTTAGGATCCGTAACTAATTGCAACCATGGTTTAGAAGCGGCAAAATCATAGGCGCCAAAAACGATTACCGGAGTTCCTTTTACCTTTACAGTTTCTGGATCGGCTAATTCCCATTGCTCTGCCCAATCATACAATTTGCGCGCATCCTTTTCTTGCAGTCTTAGACAAGAATGAGAAGCGGGATATCCTGGTAAAGCATATTGATGCCATCCCACACCCAATTTATTTTCTATGTTGAAATTCCAATGTAGTTCCCACTCATCATCAAAAGTACTGGTGGTTTGCTCTGCTTTCCAGTTTGTAAAAAAAAGACCCTTAGGAGTTTTATCTTTTTCACGTCCCATATTAGTAGGACCAGTGTAAACTAACTGCCCTTTTTCATAGGCCGCAAAAGTTTGTGTAGGATACGAAAAAAAAACAATCTTATTAACTTCTTTCAAGGAAGAAACCTCTAATGGAAATGGGAAGTAAAATTCTATATCTCCGCTACTATCATCTGGAATAACAACAGAATCCATTTCTTTAAAATTAGCTTCATCTGTTCTATTAAGGGCGTATGCAATATTTAATTGCGCAGCATCATTACTGTTTTTTGACAAAAATTCTTTAGCACTTTCGATATGATAGGCCATTTTTTTTGGCTCGTGTCTCTCTTTGACAGTAACAGTTTCAGTTGTTGTATCCTGTTTATCTTGTTGTTTACAAGAAAAAAACAAGATTGCAATACTAATATTTAAAATAAGGGCTATTTTTTTCATAAGAGGATTTTATTATTTTTTGGAATAATTATTTGCAAAAATGATCTTTTTTACAAAGTTGATTGTTACATAATTATGATATTTTCTTGTCTTATTTAAATATTGGCAAAACTTAAAGCCGACACCGCTTTACACCAAATGGCTCCATTTAATGGTTGAAGAAGTTATTTGCTACCAAGTAAGCACAACATATAACAAGATCTTAAGCTTCTTTTTTAGAACTACAAAAACGTTAATACTATGCCATTTTACCTTTTAGTACCGCTTAAAAAAAGCTAAACACTTAACTTTGCTAATCACGTCACACAAAAAGAAAATAAGATGAACGACTTAAAAAATAAAAATGCACTGATAACCGGTGCCGGAAAAGGAATTGGTAAAGCAGTTGCTATCGCTTTAGCTAAAGAAGGGGTTAATGTAATCCTAGTTGCCCGAACACAATCGGATTTAGATCAAGTAGCGCTAGAAGTGAATGCTTTAGGAGTTAAATCATTAACCCTTATTGCTGATGTTGCCAACATTGATTCAGTAAACGCCGCAGTAGATAAAGCCTTATCTGAATTTAAAACAATTGACATTCTAATCAATAATGCGGGAATTGCTGCTTTTGGTAAATTCCTCGAACTAGAACCTGAAGCTTGGGAACGTATTATCCAAGTCAACTTGATGGGAACGTATTATGCGACACGTGCCGTTTTACCAAATATGATTGAAAGACAAACTGGAGATATCATCAATATTTCCTCGACGGCAGGATTAAGTGGAAATGCGTTAACCAGTGCGTATAGCGCTTCAAAATTTGCGGTTTTAGGATTGACAGAATCATTGATGCAAGAAGTTCGTAAATACAATATCCGAGTTACAGCTTTAACACCAAGCACTGTTGCCACTGATATGGCCAAAGAATTGAAACTAACCGATGGAAATCCTGATAAAGTCATGCAAGCCGAAGATATGGCCGAATTAATCATCGCTCAGCTTAAATTAAACCGTCGCGTTTTTATCAAAAACAGCAGTATTTGGTCTACCAATCCATAATTCGTTTTTATTTTTACATACAGGAGCGGATGCATAAAACACAAAACCATTAAGAAATTAAGTTTCATTAAGTTTTTCGCTTAATTTCTTAATGTCTTAATGGTTTAAAAATTTAAATGACTTGTTTTAGTACACCTTACTATTTTTAAAAGCTCCTGCACTTCATGTTAGTCCCAAAAACTTAAATGACTTATATGTTTAAAAAATGATTTAAGCTTTACACCAAAACCGAAACAAAATCCATCCGAACACTTCCATCTTCATCGATTTTAGTCAAATTGATTTCATGCAACGTATTTACTAATTCGGGATTCCAAGGTGTTTTTACTTTTACGTAATTCTCTGTAAACCCGTGAATATATCCTTCTTTATTTTCACTTTCGAATAAAACAGTTCTATTGCTACCTAACTGACTTTCATAAAAAGCACGGCGTTTTTTTACCGACAATCCACGCATCATTTTACTTCTTTTCACTCGTACATTTTCAGGAACTACGCCATTCATTTCGGCCGCTTCTGTATTATCACGTTCCGAATATTTGAAAACGTGCAAATAAGAAATATCCATTTCATTTAAAAAATTATACGTCTCCAAGAAATGCTCGTCCGTTTCTCCGGGAAAACCAACAATTACGTCCACGCCAATACAAGCATGAGGCATGACTTCTCTAATTTTATTTACTCGTTCTGTATATATTTCACGTTGGTAACGTCGTTTCATTAATTTCAAAATGTCATTGCTACCGGATTGCAACGGAATGTGAAAATGAGGAACAAAAGTCCTGCTTTTTGACACAAATTCAATCGTTTCGTTTTTCAATAAATTAGGCTCAATAGATGATATTCGCAATCTTTCGATTCCTTCAACCGCATCCAAGGCTTGAACTAATTCCAGAAAAGTATGTTCATGTTTTTTATTTCCAAATTCTCCTTTTCCGTAATCGCCAATGTTTACACCGGTCAAAACAATTTCCTTAATGTCTTGCGCTGAAATAGCTGCCGCATTTTGCAATACGTTTTCTAAAGCATCACTTCTGGAAATTCCTCGTGCTAGTGGAATCGTACAATACGTACATTTATAATCACAACCATCTTGGACTTTCAAAAAAGCGCGCGTTCTATCCCCTATCGAGTAACTTCCCACATAAAAATCAGCTTCACCAATCTCACAAGAATGCACTTCACCAAAATCATTTTTGGACAAATCATTAATATAATCTGCCAGTTTAAATTTTTCGGTGGCTCCAAGAACTAAATCAACCCCATCAACTGCCGCCAACTCCTCTGGTTTCAATTGCGCATAACAGCCCACCGCCGCAACAAATGCTTTATCATTCAATTTCATTGCTTTTTTTACAATCTGCTTGAATTGCTTATCCGCATTTTCAGTCACAGAACACGTGTTTATCACGTACATATCAGCCACTTCTTCAAAATCCACACGATCAAAGCCTTCGTCTTCAATAGAACGAGCAATCGTCGATGTTTCGGAAAAATTTAGTTTGCAACCAAGCGTATAAAAAGCAACTTTTTTTCTTTCTGTCATATTCTTTTTGTTTGTGCGAGTCCCTTACTTCGTCGGGTCAGGCTATCCGCTGTATCTTTTGTTGCGCTATCGCTACACAAAAGGATGCCGCTGCTATCCTTCTCGCGACGTGCTGCAAATTTACACACAATATTCTTTAAAACGAAATCTATAATTTTCTGGATATTAGCATTATCTTGCATTAAAAATCACTTCATGAAAAAATTAGTTTTAATAGCATTAGGTTTCGTAATGGCACAAGTACATGCACAAAATAACGTGGAGTGGGATGGAAAATACCAGTTGCAACTTTCCGATTTTCAATCTAATGCTACACAAATTGGTGCTGTAGATATAAATAGCATTCATACGGCTTCCAGCCTTGATTTTGCATTTCAAATGAGCAATGTCGAATTTATGTTTACCAAAAACTTTAATGCTAAAGTAATTTCCTCATTCAAGCGGGATGCCGCCTCCATTATCGCAACCGATAGTATTACAGCGAAATATTTACTGAATTTTGCGCGATATGAATTCGACTTATCTGAATTGTACGCCAGAAAATTACGAAAAGAAATATACGATAAAAAAGGTACTTTTTCTGACGTGAGTTTTTTACAAGTCCTATTCAACAGCATTCAGCAAGAATATACTGAAGATCATGCTATGGCTTCAAAGAATACTAATCTTGGTCAAGAGGAGGAGAAACTCGCTGCAATCCATTCTGCCGTACTGCAAAAAATCAATGAATTACCTGATTTTTGTAAAAGCTGTAAACCACCAAAAAAAGCCAAATAAACCGTTTAATTGAAATTGCAAACCTAAAATCCCTAATTCAAGATAAACCGTCGCACTACCTCAGCTACACCATGATTATTATTGGAGGCAACAATAACATCTCCTTTATCTCTCAATTCTGGATCTACATTATCGACCCAAACGCCCAATCCTGCATATTCAATCATGGATAAATCATTGCCTGCATTTCCTACGGCAATAATTTCGCTTTGAAGGATGTTTAGTTTCTCAGCCAAGAATTTCACACTTGCTGCTTTATCTATTCCGTTTTGTGCCACTTCCAAGAAAAAAGGTTTTGACATCGAAACACTCAAATGTGGCATGGCCTCTTTTAAATCTTTTTCAACTTTTTTAAGATAGCTGGGTTCTTGTAATAAAATACATTTTACCGCAGCAGTAGTCACAGCTTCCTTGAAATTTAAAACTTTATCATGCTGCAGCCCTGTGATATTTTTCTCGATATCAATATATTCTGAATCGGTTTCACTAACTATTTTACCATCGATATACGTAATAATATCTGTTTTACTCTTGATACTATAATCATACAATTCATGAATTTGCTGTTGCGTCAAGGTTTGTTCAAACAACACTTTATCTTCTTTTAAATCCGTAATTACGGCGCCGTTAAAAGACAGCATATATGAATTATTGATATCCAATTGTAATTCTTTGGCAAAAGCAGTCATGGCTAATGTTGGTCTGCCCGAAGCCAAAACAACATACACACCCAATTCTTGGGCCTTAAACAACATGGCTGCATTCTCTTTTGAAATTTTATGGTCATCAGTCAACAAGGTGTCATCCAAGTCTAAGACCAACATTTTATATTTCATCTCCTTCTTTTTGCACTTATAATTTGAGCTTAAATACTCATTCTAAATTCTTCAATAACTGGATTTACTTTGGCAAATTCCGTTTCCTGAACGAACAATTCAACTGCCAAATCCGAATTTCCAAAACCTCCCAATCGAGCCGATTGTATGTTGTTTTTCACCACTACATCTACACCAATTTCTTCAATTTTTTGCTGTAAAGCCATTGCTAGAATTTCACTTCCCGAAAACACTTTCATTAATCCCATTTTTTCTATTTTTTATTATTTGATACCGTCTTCATCCTTTTCTCCCTCTGATTCCTCTGTTTCAGTAGCCGTTTCTTGCTCTTCCGCACCTTCGTCTTCTTCATCCTCTTCTTACTCTTCTTCTATTTCGAATAAAAAAGGTTCTACTAACATTTTGTCAGCCAAAATGGCTATTCGTTCTGTTAACAGATCTGAGAAAATAATACGTTGCGTTTTTGTAATACTATTCGAAATACGCATGATTTTAGTTTCATGACGCAGTTTCAAAATTGGATCTGCATCATCGAGAATAAGCATTTTTAGTCTGTTTACATTAAATCCAGCGGTGGTAAACATATCGCTCAATTTATTGGGCGTTCCAATCAAAACATCAATTCCGGTCGAAATATAATTTTTATCGTATTCCATATCGCCTTTGTCGTGCACTCCATAGACACGCAAGTCCGTGTATTTTCCGAATTTTTCAAAAAGGTCTTCCATCTCCAAAACCTTAGCTTTGTCCTCTACAATGACTAAAGCACGAGGCGATTCCTCACCCTCACGAACTAATTGTTGAATTACATTTAGCACAATTGTTGTCGATTTTCCACTCCCTTTATCTGCAATAATAATACAATCCGCACCACTTTTCAGCGTCGAAAATGTTTCTTTTTGCATCGTATTAGCCTCGATCAAACCATTTTCTATTAAGGCTTCTTGTAATTTTTCGTTTATTTTTTTTAGTTTCATTTTTTTTATTTCACAAAGATTTTCAAAGGGATCAAAGACCACCAAGAACTTATAGTTACTGAATCAAATATTATTCGATTGAATTATTACATTCATTTTTTTTATAATCCCAATTTCCTCCACTATCCAAGCAACTATCAATTTGAAAGAAACGATACGTTTTAAATGCTAAAAACAAAATGAAAAGAAGTAAAAGCAAGATCTGATACTTTTTAAATTTTTTCATTTACTACTTAGATTAAAAAACGACTTTTATTTGCTTGCAAACAGTTTGACATCATTCTCGGAAATTTCGCTTCCGCCAAGGATAATTAAACGCTCCACGACATTTCGTAGTTCCCGGATATTCCCGGTCCAATCGTATTCCTGGAGTAAATTGATCGCTTCTTTAGAAAACTTTTTTACCACATTTCCTTGCTCCAAAGCGATTTTATCGGCAAAATGCGCAATTAACATTGGAATGTCGTTGCGTCTTTCATTTAAAGCAGGAACTTTTATCAAGATAACTGCTAAACGGTGGTACAAATCTTCTCGGAAACGCCCTTCAGCAATCTCCACTTTCAAATCTTTATTGGTAGCCGCAACCACACGCACATCTACTTTAATGTCTTTGTCTGCTCCTACTCTAGTAATCATACTTTCTTGCAACGCTCGCAATACTTTGGCTTGCGCCGAAAGACTCATATCTCCAATTTCATCTAAGAAAATAGTTCCTTTATCAGCTGCCTCAAATTTTCCTGCTCGGTCTTTTACTGCCGATGTAAAGGCGCCTTTTACGTGACCAAACAACTCACTTTCTATCAATTCAGATGGAATCGCAGCACAATTCACCTCAATTAAAGGAAAATTAGCTCGCACACTTTTTTCATGTAATTGATGGGCAACGAGTTCCTTTCCTGTTCCATTGGGTCCAGTAATCAAAACACGGGCTTCCGTTTGTGCTACTTTTTCAATCATTATTTTAATATGATTGATCGCTTCACTTTCGCCAATCATTTCGTAGTTTTTACTGACTTTTTTCTTTAGGATTTTGTTTTCCACTACCAGTTGCTTTTTGTCCAAAGCATTACGAACTGTATTCAATAATCGGTTTAAGTCCGGTGGTTTTGAGATGTAGTCAAATGCCCCCAAACGCATTGTATTAATAGCCGTTTCCATGTCGCCATGACCAGAAATCATAACCATGGGGATCTCGGGCTTAATTTTTTTTACCGCTTCCAGCACCTCAACGCCGTCCATTTTTGGCATTTTAATATCACACAAAACCAAATCGTAATCGTTATTTTTTATTTTCTCAAAACCTACAACACCGTCTTCAGCCTCTTCTACTTGATAGGTATCATTTTCTTCAGAAAGTATTTTTGTCAATACTCTTCGGATTGCAGCTTCGTCTTCTATGATTAATATTTTCGGCATATTCTTTATTTTTTTTTAGCCCTGATGGAAGCGGCATCCTTTTATGGACTTTTTCAGTCCAGAAAAGATATAGCGTACAGCAGGAATCAGCTCCTAAAATTAATTAGGATTCTTTTTATTTATCTTTAATATTTTAACCATTTGTACAATTCGCCCCAAGTTGGTTTTTTGCCGTACATCAGTATTCCTATTCGGTATATTTTTGCAGCAAACCATACCACTGAAAAGAAGGTCCCAAATAACAAGGTTACTGAAATTGCTATTTGCCACAAAGGTACGCCAAACGGAATTCGCATCAGCATGACAATTGGCGATGTAAGCGGAATCATTGAAAAAACTACTGCGACTGTACCATGCGGATCATTGATAACCGTGAAAAAACCTACATAGACACTCAACATTAACGGCATAATAATAGGCAAAAGGAATTGCTGTGAGTCGGTTTGATTGTCTACAGCTGCACCAATGGCGGCATAAAAAGAGCTGTATAAAAAATAACCGCCTATAAAATAGATTACAAATCCAATTAAAATACTTGCAATGGGTAAATTCCAAAGCTCCTTGATATACATTTGGGCTGTTCCAGTCATTTCTTGCTGAGCGGCTTGTAATAATTCTGGTGACAATTTAGCGGTTGGCCCCACATCTACGCCAAAAAATAGCGAAGCAGCAAACATCAGTGAAAGTCCTATAAGTGCCCAAATGAAGAATTGCAGCAGTCCTGCTAATGCAGTTCCTATTATTTTTCCCATCATCAGCTGAAATGGTTTCACCGAGGAAATAATAATTTCTACAATTCTGCTGGTTTTTTCTTCTATCACACTGCGCATCACCATGTTGCCATAAATAATAATGAACATCATTATTAAATAGCCAAAAGCGCCACCAATACCTATTTTAATTTCGTTAAGTCCTTTGACACTTTCTTCACCAGATGCTTTTGATAGACTAATGTTTACATTGGCCTTAGCCTTCGCAATGGCTAGTGTGTCTAATTTTGCTTGGATAAAATTCGTTTTGGTCAATTTATCTGCAATGACCTCTTGAACCTTTTCTATAAAGGAAATACTCGGACTATTATTAGAAATAAATTGAATTTTATTTTCAAAATCCTTTGTGCTTTCTACTTTAGGTATGTACAGCAACCCTTCATAATTTTCGTTAGTGATGCTGTCCTTTAAAAATTTTAAATCAATAACCGATAAGTCGAGGTATTTATACTCCCCATTCTTTTGATTTATAGCTGTAAACTCCTGCGCAAACAAACCGGATTCATCGTGAATTGCGATTCGTTTGGTATCGGCTTTCATCGTACTTAAATAGCCTACAAATGCGGCAAGTCCAACAAATAATAACGGACTTAAAAAAGTCATGACGATAAAAGATTTATTGCGCACCTTGGCAATAAACTCTCTTTTTATGATTAGTGAAATAATACTCATTTAAATTTTTGATTGGTGATTTCAGGTTGATGATTTTAGAAACTTAAAATCAAAGCGCTAAAATTGTGGGTTTATTTACTAACCGTTTGAATAAAAATATCATTAACACTCGGTATTTTTTCTACAAAATGGGTGACTTGACCGCGTTGCGTCAAGACCTGTAATAACTCGTTTGGCAAAGCCGATCCAAGTTGAATTTCCAATTTTAACTCGTTATTAAGCGATTTAAAATTTGCTGGTGTCACAGTGAATTTCTGGGTAATATCGTACATCAAACCCTCCACATTATCCGATAAAATTCCCACTTCATAGCTATTGGTTTTAAATTGTCTTTTGACATCGCTTAATTTCCCTTCTATCAACTTATTAGATTTATGGATCAAAGCAATGTGATCGCACAATTCCTCGACACTTTCCATCCGGTGGGTAGAAAAAATGATAGTGGCCCCTTCCTCTCTAAGCGCAAGGATTTCATCTTTTATAATAGTGGCATTTACAGGATCGAAACCTGAAAAAGGCTCATCAAAAATCAGTAGTTTTGGCTTGTGTAAAACACAAACTACAAACTGAATTTTCTGCGCCATCCCCTTAGAGAGTTCTTGAATTTTCTTGTTCCACCAGCCTTGAATTTCTAATCTTTCAAACCAGTATTCCAGTTGTTTTTTGGCTTCAGCCTTAGAAAGTCCCTTCATTTGAGCTAAATACAAGCATTGTTCACCCACTTTCATGGTAGTGTACAATCCTCTTTCTTCAGGTAAATACCCGATATATTGAACGTGTTTGGGTTGTAGTTTTTCACCATCTAAAATTATCTCACCACGATCTGGCAACGTAATCTGGTTTATGATTCGGATTAGTGATGTTTTCCCAGCTCCATTTGGACCTAAGAGTCCGTAGATACTCCCTTTTGGAACTGTCAATGAGACACCGTTTAGCGCTACGTAATCACCATATTGCTTTACGACTTTATTAACTTCAAGTATAGTACTCATGCTGAATTTTTAATTGGTGTAAAAGTAAATAATTAGTACCAAAATACTTAGAATAGTTACATAAAAAACCCATTCTTGTTAAACAGGAATGGGTTTTATTTTTTTATGTAGTTGGATTAAATAGCAGCTACTATTTTATTTAAAGAAGCGATACATCGGGTCTCTTATGAAAACATATCTTTTACTTTCTCAAAAAATGATTTATCGGATTTCTCAGGATTTGGAATAAAATTATCATCGGTCAACGCATTTTCAAAAAACTGTTTTTGTTCTTTGTTCAATGTTTTTGGAGTCCACACATTCACATGAACCAACAAATCTCCATTCCCGTATCCATTGATACTAGGAATTCCTTTTCCTTTTAATCTTAAAATTTTACCAGATTGAATTCCCTCTTCTAGTTTGATTCTCACTTTGCCGTTTACAGCCTCAATATCTTTTGAAATTCCAAGCACCGCTTCAGCAAAGCTAATGTACAAATCAAAGTGCAAATTCTCTCCTTCACGTTTCAACGATTCATGTTCTAATTCTTCAATGGCAACAATTAAATCTCCTGGAATACTATTTCCTGGGGCATCATTACCTTTGTTAGACACTTTCAACTGCATGCCATCAACCACACCCGCAGGTATTTTTATTGAAACAGTTTCATCTTCAAGAATCATTCCTTGAGAATCAGCTTCCGTTGGTTTTTTATCTAAAATTTGACCAGAACCTCCACAAGTAGGGCAGGTTGAAGCCGATTGCATTCTACCAAGAATTGTATTGGTCACACGCATTACTTGCCCTTGACCGTTACAGGTAGAACACGTTTTATAAGTCACGCCTGGCGCTTGAACCTTACGTTTTACTTTTACTTTTTTCTCGACACCATTGGCAATTTCTTCCAATGTCAATTTTACTTTAATACGCAGGTTGCTTCCTTTAGCACGACGAACTCCTCCGCCTCCGCCTCCAAAACCACCAAAACCACCTCCAAAAATATCACCAAACTGACTGAAAATGTCATCCATATTCATTCCACCTTGACCGCCGCCACCAAAACCTCCAGAACCATCAAAAGCTTGATGTCCATGTTGATCGTACTTTGCTTTCTTCTGTGGATCACTTAATATTTCGTAAGCTTCAGCAGCTAATTTAAATTTTTCTTCTGCCGATTTGTCTCCAGGATTTTTGTCAGGGTGATGCGCTATAGCTTGCTTTCTATATGCTTTTTTAATTTCGGCAGCATCGGCACTCTTTGTAATGCCTAATATTTCGTAAAAATCTTTTTTCATTTTTATTTTTTCTTGTAAAAAACACAGACGCGATTCATTGCGTCTCTATACTTACGCATTACTGACCTATTACCACTTTTGGGAAACGAATGATTTTATCTCCTAGTTTGTATCCTTTTTCAAGAACATCAACAATTTTACCTTTCATCTTATCTGACGCAGCAGGAATCTGAGTTATGGCTTCTGCAAAGTCAGCATCAAATGCATCTCCCGCGTTTACCTCAACTTGCTCCAATCCTTTAGCTACCAAGGTGTTTTTTAATTTTTCATGAATAAGCTCCACTCCTTTTAACAAAAGTTCATCTTCGGATTTGCTTATTTCTATAATTGCTCTGTCAAAATCATCCAATACAGGCAACATGGCTAATAAAACTTCCTGATTTGCCGTTTTGAATAATTCAATACGCTCCTTAGTAGTTCTTCTTTTGTAATTTTCGAATTCAGCGAATAATCGTAAATATTTATCTTTCTCTTTGGCTAAATCTTGCGTCAATTGCTCTTCTACACTTAATTCCTCAACAATGATTTGCTCTTCACTGGCATTATTCTCTAATGTCGCCTCCTCTAATTCTTGATCGATTTCTGTATTTTCAGTAGTCATATTACTCGTATTTTTAAAAATATTCTTAAAGTTCATTTTTATTCTTTTCTTTGGATTGCAAAAGTACTGCCAATTCTTTTTAAATGTCAAATTGTCATCTTTTTAATAATTTCACTTTTTGTAGCTACATAAAACAGAACAAGTTAAAATTTTAAGATTATTTTAAGATTATCTTATTATTGTTTTTTCTAGCTTTGTTAAAATTTTTATTTGATACTGCTTCTATAGTAAAAATTCTAGAGTTTATTCTCAACAATTATTAATTCACCATTACTTTATATTTAAAAAGCTTCGTTTACTTAAACGAAGCTTTTTTTATGTCTTTACTTTACGAACCCAGTAAAGCTTCCTTTAAACTTTCAAAATTCAGTGAAAGCTGCTCTCCCGAAATTAGATTTTTAAGTAAAAATGTGTTGGATGTCATCTCATCTGGACCAACGATAACGGCAAAAGGAATTCTTCTTTTATCCGCATGCTGAAATTGTTTCGCCACCTTGACAGCATCGGGATACAATTCTACTTTTATTCCTGCCGCTCTTAATTTTTGAATGGCTTGTAACCCATAAAAAGCTTCCGTTTCTCCATAATTTATAAATAGTGCTTGAGAGGTTGCCGATACCGTTTCTGGAAACAAATTCAATTCTTCAACCACTAAATAGATTCGGTCTAATCCAAAAGAAATCCCTACACCGCTCATGTTTTTCAAACCAAAAATTCCAGTCAAATCATCGTATCTGCCGCCGCCGCCAATGGATCCCATGGAAACGGATTTTGGAGGAGCGACTTCAAAAATAGCTCCCGTATAATAATTTAATCCTCGGGCTAAAGTTACATCTAAGTCTAACACAGCGTTATTCAATCCAAGCTTCATGACATTGTCACATATAAAACGCAATTCTTCTACTCCTTTCAAGCCTTCCTCTGATTCAGAAAGCAAAACAGAAAGTTTTTCTATTTTCTCTACAATGGTTCCCGTGAAATTAAATAATGGTTGCACTTTTGCAATTGCTTCGGCAGCAATTCCTTTCTCCATCATTTCTTTTTTGACTCCGCCCTCTCCTATTTTGTCAAGCTTATCTAAAGCAACTGTAAAGTCAATTAATTTATCAGAAGCGCCAATAACCTCAGCTATTCCTGATAATATCTTTCGGTTATTGATTTTTATGGTTACGCCACTCAAACCCAAATCAGTAAAAACAGCATCGTAAAGCTGCACCAATTCAACTTCTTGCCAAAGGGATTTAGACCCTACAACATCCGCATCACATTGAAAAAACTCTCTAAAACGTCCTTTTTGGGGTCGATCTGCACGCCAAACCGGTTGGATTTGATAGCGTTTGAATGGAAATTCAATTTCGTTTTGGTGCTGCACCACGTAACGTGCAAAAGGCACCGTTAAGTCATAACGCAACGCTTTTTCCGAAATACTCGACGTCAGCTTGGTGCTCTCCTTACTTTCCAAATGTGCGGCATTGGCTTTCGCCAAATAATCGCCGGAATTCAATATTTTAAAAATCAAACGATCGCCTTCTTCGCCGTATTTCCCCATTAAGGTTTCGGAATTTTCAAATGAAGGGGTTTCTATGGGCTGGAAGCCAAATTTCTCGAAATTACTTTTTATAATCTGTATAATATACTGCCGTTTTGCCACCTCAGCAGGTGAAAAATCTCTGGTTCCTTTTGGAATGCTCGGTTTTGATGCCATTGTATGAGTATTGGATTTTAGATTTTCAGATTTTGGAAGTATTGAAAAGCTCCAAATTCTAATTCTTTGCAAATATCCTATTTTTAAAATTATTCTGTTTACAAATTGCATCATTTTATTGCAGGACCACTAGCCCGGATTGAAGTGAAAATGCGACAGTAAAAAAATAATATTGTTTTCTTGCCGGAAAGAGCGACCGTAGGAAGCTCCTTTCAGGCAATTGAAAACAAATTATTTTTTGCTGTCGCATGGTAACGGAAAGCGGGAAATAGCTTCAAAAAAAAGAGATTACAATAAATTAGTTTTTAGCTAGATAAAATTTGTAACAAAAATTGTATTTTCGTGTCAAACCATTATGATGTTAAAATTATTCAAAGAAAATATTCGGATTGCATTAGGTTCAATTAGAACGCAATTGTTACGAACGGTTCTTACTGTGATGATTATCGCTATAGGAATCACCGCTTTAGTTAGTATTCTTACGGTTGTTTCGGCACTTGAGAACACCATCTCCTCTGATTTTGCATCGATGGGAGCGAATACTTTCAATATTAAACAGTATGAAAATACGACGCGTAATCGTGGTGGTGACGAGCGCGTAATCATAAATCCGATTATTTCCTATCCTGAAGCAGTGGCTTTCAAGAACAAATACACATATCCTTTTACGGAAACGTCCCTTTCTTTTACAGCAACATCCGCTGCTGAAGTAAAATATGA
Organism: Flavobacterium xanthum; assembly: GCF_900142695.1. Classification (GTDB taxonomy): domain Bacteria; phylum Bacteroidota; class Bacteroidia; order Flavobacteriales; family Flavobacteriaceae; genus Flavobacterium; species Flavobacterium xanthum. The sequence continues at coordinate 28,487 of NZ_FRBU01000018.1, forward strand.
AGCGACTAAAACAGATCCCGAAAATTCGATCCTTGGAGTGGACGAGTATTTTATGACCAATTCTGGTTTAGAAACCAGCGCAGGACGAAATTTTACCAGTTTTGATATCGACAACAATGCCTATGTATGTGTTGTAGGATCTGATTTTGAGAAAGGATTGCTGAAAGACGTGAATCCAATTGATAAAACAATCGCAATCCGAGGTGCTAAATTTAAAGTTATTGGAGTGTTGAAAGAAAAGGGATCTACCTTTGGAAACAATCAAGATTTACGCGTTTTAATTCCTATTCAATTGGCTCGTTCTATATTTACGGCGCCCAACATAAATTATACGGTAAGTGTTATGGTAGGTAAAAAAGAATTGCTAGAACAAGCTTTAGACAATGCTACAAGCACCATGCGCAGGGTGCGCAAATTAAGCCCTGTCAAAGACAATAATTTTGGTGTTGTTCGCAGTGACGATCTTATTAACCGAATTTTAGGAATCACAAAATACTTAGGACTGGCCTCGTGGTTGATTGGTATCATCACCGTTTTAGGATCTTCTATTGCTTTGATGAACATCATGATCGTTTCCGTAACGGAGCGTACGCGAGAAATAGGAGTTAGAAAAGCTTTGGGAGCCAAGAAAACGACCATCGCTATTCAGTTTTTTATAGAGACATTATTGATTGGTCAAATGGGTGGATTGGTAGGTATTATTTTTGGAATCCTAATTGGATTTGGAATTGCCACCGCGATGGATTTTGCATTCGTAATTCCGTGGGGCGCTATTATGGCAGCTTTTATCACCAGTTTCATCGTAGCTATTGCTTCGGGCTTATATCCTGCTATTAAAGCTGCAGTTCTCGATCCGATTGAAGCGTTGCGTTACGAGTAAAGTACCGTGCCTTGCCGTTATGATATGAAAAAAAACATGTGGATTAGTTAGCCAATTTAAATTGCTTATTGAAAAGCCTTTCCTGTAATAACTGTGGGGATTATCCTTTTATGACTGAATCAGCTTAAAAATCAGAAGAAAAAACGTTATATTCTAAACGCTATCTAGTACATTTTATCATCCTATCATTACCATAAATATCTTTTCGTAATTCGATATTTTTGAAATGCATTTGCTGCAGCAAATTAATCATTGCTGCCCCTAAATATTGATTGATCTCAAAGTACAACAGTCCGCTTTCAGTGAGATTTTCTAGAGCTAATTCGGCTATTTTTTTGTAAAAAATCAACGCGTCATCATCCTCTACGAAAAGAGCCAAATGCGGTTCATTATCTAAAACATTTTTTTTGATTTCTTCTTTTTCCAAATTTCGAACATAAGGAGGATTTGAAACTATAATATCAAACTGTTCGTTGATTCCTTCAACTGCACTTAATGTAACCGCTTCTAGAATATTTTGATGGATAAAATTAACGTTTACTGTATTATTGGCAGCATTTTTTTTGGCTGTAGCCAAAGCCTTTTCAGAAACATCAATAGCAAAAACGGTAGCATTTGGAAGATTTTTTGCCAAGGAAATAGCAATACAGCCGCTTCCTGTACCTATATCCAATATTTTTAGATTGTTGGATTGTTGTGTTTTTCGGTGATCCGATAGCATCCAATCAACCAACTCTTCTGTTTCTGGTCTTGGAATCAAAACGTGTTCATTGACACTAAAATCCAATCCATAAAAGCTCGTTTTACCTAACAAATATTGTATTGGGATTTCTTGTTTTAACGGTGCTAAAATCGAGTTCCATACCGCAACTTCTGAAGCAGAAAAAACCAAATCAGGATGCAGCGCCAAATCAATTCGTTTCAGTTGTTGTTTTTCCTCTAAGATTAAGTAGAAAAAACTCTCTGCTTCACCAGCATCATAAAGAGGGGTGAGTTCTTGAATAAAATGAGCTCTGTACTCTTTAATTTTCATGGTTTATAAGTATCAATTTAATTGTATAGCAGACAAAAAATAAGTTTAAAATGAATTGCTATTTAAAAATGTAAGGAATAATGATTACTTGCTGTTTCTACTCTTTTATCTCTAGTGTTAAAAGAATTAAGTCATAATCATTATTCTAAATTTTTCAACATCCAAATGGGACAACTGACATGTCCTGTACTACCCATTGGAGCCGAAATATATTCAAAACCAACTTTTTTATATAATTTTTGTGCGTCAAGCATAAAGGGCATTGTTTCTAAATAGCAGCTCTCAAAACTAAAATTCCTTGCGCTTTGTAAACACACCGCCATCATTTCGGCACCAATTCCCAAACCGCGTGTTTCCGGCAGAAAATACATTTTTTGCAACTCACAAATAGTTTCCGCTTCGTTTTCTAGTGGCGCAATTCCAGCAGAACCAATAATTCTTCCGTTATTTTCAACCACATAGTACACAGATCTTGGTTTGCTATACTCTTCAAACATAAAATCCAAATAAGGATCTTCATAAGCCGTCCCTACTTTTGGAATATTCAATTCATCAAAAACCGCTCGTATCAATGCTGCAACTTCTTGATTATCTTCTCTATTTATTTTTCTGATACTGTAATTTTCCATTTTTTAAAAATCTAATTATACCTGCAAAAATAGAAATTGTTTATTATTATTCTCCAAAGTTTTGAAACAAAATCATAAACTCAAAAATTACTACTTTTGTATGGTGAAAATACATGAAAAATATATAAGAAGGTGCATCGAATTAGCTGAAAATGGTTTAGGAACAACGTATCCAAACCCCATGGTAGGTTGTGTGATTGTTTACGATGGAAGGATAATCGGCGAAGGTTGGCACAAAAAAGCGGGTGAACCACATGCAGAAGTAAATGCTGTAAATTCCGTAAAAGATAAGACTTTATTGAAAAAAGCAACCATTTACGTAAGTTTAGAACCGTGCAGTCATTTTGGAAAAACACCACCATGCTGCAATTTGATTATCGCTAATAAAATCCCAAAAGTGGTCATAGGAACTATAGATCCTAACGAAAAAGTGGCGGGAAAGGGAATCAAAAAGCTAATTGAAGCCGGAATTCAAGTAACTGTTGGCGTACTAGAAGAGCCTTGTTTTGAATTGAACAAGCGCTTTTTTACTTTTCACAACAAGAAAAGACCGTACCTTATTTTAAAATGGGCAGAATCCAAAGACGGTTTTATCGCTCCAATGGAAAAATTAGAAAAAAAACCCGTTTGGATAACCAATGGATATTCCAGACAACTAGTCCACAAATGGCGCACTGAGGAGCAGGCAATTCTGGTGGGAACACAAACTGTGATTGACGACAATCCTAAACTCGACGCACGAGACTGGCGGGGAAATAATCCTGTCCGAGTAGTTTTAGACCAAAATAATCGCATTCCAGAACATAGCCAAATTCTTGACAGTCACGTTAAAACTATCCTTTTTTCTAAATTTAAAACCGCTGCTGAAAAAGAAAATGTTATCTTTAAGATAATTGATTTTGAGGAAAACGTAGTACAGCAAGTAGTTCAATCGCTGTACGAACATCAAATTCAGTCCGTTATTATTGAAGGCGGAAGGCAAACTTTGCAATCTTTTATAGATGCCAATCTATGGGATGAAGCACGAATATTCGTTGGAAACATGCCATTCAATTCCGGAATCAAAGCGCCTATTCTCGGTAAAAAACAGTTCGAAAAATCTTTGATTGGTACTGACGAACTTCTAATTTCTAGAAACTATGATTAATACTATAATTTTTGATTTTGGTGATATTTTTATCAATTTAGACAAGCAAGCTTCTGTTACTGCTTTTAAAAACTTAGGCTTAACAGAATGGAATGATGATCTAGAACAGTTGAACCTGCAGTTTGAAACTGGAAAAATATCTCGTGAAGATTTTCTGTTTGGCATTCAAAAATACATCCCAACGGCTAGTATCAAGCAAATTACTACGGCTTGGAACGCCATCCTTCTTGACTTTCCTTTGTATCGATTAGAATTTTTACAAATGCTTTCCCAAAAATACCGCTTGTTTCTGTTGTCGAACACAGATGCGATCCATATTGAAAATTTTGAGCAAACAAACGGAATTTCTTTTTACAGGGATTTTTATCAATGTTTTGAAAAAGTATATTTCTCGTTTGAACTTGGCACAAGAAAACCCAATCCTGAAACTTTTAATCACCTGATAAACAATCATGAATTGGCTCCCAAAAGAACCCTGTTTGTAGATGACAAAAAAGAAAACACTGATGCTGCGCTGGCTTTAGGATTTGAAGTTTGGAATTTACAAGTTGGAAAAGAAGACGTCATCCATTTATTAGACAAAAAATTAATTTGAAAAAAGGCTTCAAAAGCAAATCGAGTTTAAAAATTCATTCCCTTTTTAATTCCTATTGAAAGATACATACAACACCATTGAATTACCCGTAGAAGGAATTCTTCACAAAGATAAAAATAGTAAGTTTTTTGGTTACGCATTCCCAATGCAAGAAGAGGATCAGCTAAAACCGATCCTAGACCATTTACGAAAACAACATCCGCATGCTGGTCATTTTTGTTATGCCTATCAAATGGGTACTGATGCGCTTACTTATAGAGCAAACGATGATGGAGAACCTAGTAACAGCGCTGGCATGCCCATCTATGGACAAATTCAATCCTTTGCCATTACAAATGTATTGCTGGTAGTCGTTCGCGTTTTTGGAGGAGTAAAATTAGGCGTTGGAGGATTGATTGCAGCCTACAAAACAACTGCACAACTCGTACTTGCCACCTGCGAGATTGTCGAAAAAACCATTGACGTCCATTTTATGATCTCCTTTGATTACAAAAACATGAATAAAGTGATGCGGGTAATCAAAGAAAAAAAACTAGAAATTGTTTCTCAAGAAATGGAAATAAATGAAATATCAACCCTTCCAATGGGGGTAATTGAGGTAAAAACACGAAAAAAAAATGCCGAAATGGTCTTCGACATTTTTCAAACGTTATTCGAAATAGACATAAAACGAGTCTAATTCTGATTTAAAACAGTACTTTTTTCAGTTTATTCCAAAGTTTTTAACAATTCCAAAATATAATCTGGAGGAGCAGTTGGGCGACCCGTTTTTATTGACACAAAAACCAAAATAAACTGGGCAGTTGTTAATAACTCATTCGCTTCATTATAGATCGCGCAATCGAATTCTATCTTTACGGACGTCTGACTTTTGAAAACCGTGTGAACCGTAAGCAACTCATCATAACGTGCTGATTTTTTATAATTTATATTCATGGAAACAATAGGAAGAGCAATTCCCCTTTCTTCCATTATTTTATACGATATCCCTTTGTTTCTAAGCCATTCCACTCTTCCTATTTCAAAATAAGGTATGTAATTACCGTGATATACAACGCCCATTTGGTCAGTTTCCGAGTAGCGTACTCTAACTTCTATTTGATGATCTTTCATTAATTTTATATTAAATATTTTAATTTTAAACAGTGCCTTACAACAATAATTCGTGAAATTATTACCCTATATATTTTTTTTTACAGAAATTTGTTCACATATTTGTTACCCCGATAAATAATTACAAAACTCCTTTTTTTTAGTAAGATAACAATTACCAATTAAAAACAATTTAATAGAATATATGAACAAAACTGCTCAATCAGTATGGGAAAACTGTCTGTCTTTTATAAAAGACAACATCCAAGACCAAGCTTACAAAACTTGGTTCGAACCAATCAAATCAGTTGAACTTACCGATAACGCATTATATATTCAAGTTCCAAGTAAATTTTTCTATGAATGGTTAGAGGAGCACTATGTAAAATTATTAAAAGTAGCCCTTACAAAAGAACTTGGAAAAAACGCTAAGTTACTTTATAAAATCAGAATGGAAAACACTTATGGCAATAAACAACCGTTTACAGAACAGTTGCCAAGTGCGAATAGAGTTCCTATGAAACCACAAGAAGTAGATGCTCCATTTAAAAACTTAAACCCCGAATTAAAAAATCCTTTTGTAATTCCAGGTATAAGAAATTTAAAAATCGAATCTCAACTAAATGCTAATTACAGTTTTGATAATTTTTTAGAGGGAGATTCTAATAGATTGGCACGATCCGCAGGTATGGCTGTAGCCAATAAACCAGGTGGAACTTCATTCAATCCGCTATTAATTTTTGGGGGAGTTGGTCTAGGAAAAACACATTTAGCACACGCTATTGGTGTGGAAATAAAAGATAAATATCCTGAAAAAACCGTTTTGTATATCTCTGCAGAGATTTTTACACAGCAATACATAGATTCCGTTAAGAAAAACAATAGAAATGATTTCATCCATTTCTATCAGCTAATTGATGTTTTGATTATAGATGACGTACAATTTCTTTCTGGCAAATCAGGAACGCAAGATGTGTTTTTTCACATCTTCAATTACTTGCATCAGAATGGAAAACAAGTGATCTTAACCTCAGATAAAGCACCGGTTGACATGCAAGATATCGAACAACGTTTGTTGTCTCGTTTCAAATGGGGATTGTCTGCTGAAATACACCAGCCCGATTATGAAACAAGAATTTCTATCTTGAAAAATATATTATATCGCGATGGTGTAGAAATTCCTGAAGAAATTGTAGAATACGTTGCCCGCAATATCAAATCAAACGTCAGAGAATTGGAAGGAGCAATTATTTCATTGATTGCACAATCCTCCTTTAACAAAAAGGAAGTTACTTTAGAACTTGCTAAAAGTGTCGTTGAAAAATTCGTAAAAAATGTAAAACGAGAAATTTCTATCGATTACATTCAAAAAATTGTTTCTGATTATTTCCAATTGGATTTAGAAACCTTACAATCAAAAACGAGAAAAAGACATGTAGTGCAAGCCAGACAATTGGCTATGTTTTTTGCAAAGAAATTCACAAAAGCATCTTTGGCAAATATCGGCTCTCAAATTGGAGATCGTGATCACGCTACCGTGTTACATGCTTGCAAAACGGTTGACAATTTAGTGGCCACCGACAAACAATTCAAAAAGTTTGTAGAAGATATCAACAAAAAATTAACGTTGTAAAAGCATTATGCCTGTAAAAATTTTAATGGTTTGCTTAGGAAACATCTGCCGTTCTCCGTTAGCTGAAGGAATATTGGCTTCAAAACTTCCAAAGGATAAATTCACTGTTGATTCCGCAGGAACTGGTTCTTGGAACATTGGTCATGCACCTGACGAACGCTCTATTGCTGTTGCAAAAAAAAACAAAATTAACATTTCACATCAAAAAGGAAGGCAATTCAGCACTACTGATTTTGATGCGTACGATTACATTTATGTGATGGACAATACTAATTACAGCGATGTACTAACTTTAGCCAAAACTGAACAACACAAAGAAAAAGTCGAGCTAATTTTAAATGAATTATTTCCAAAAGAAAATGTAGATGTTCCTGATCCTTATTTTGGTTTACCCAATGGATTCGAAATTGTTTACAACATGTTGGATGAAGTTTGTGATGTAATTGCCAAAAAACTATTAGCCAAACACCAATAATTTTTCTGTTCAAAAATTGTGGTTAGCACTTAGAATCTTATAATTTGCAATCAATCGCCAACACTAATAATCCTATCAACACCATAATAGGTCCATAAATAACACTCATGAAATCAAACACTGTTTTAGGAAAATTGTATTTAATACCTACAACCATGGGCGATTGTGATCCTATGGATGTTTTACCACAAACTATAAAAAGAAGTATTGATCTTATCGATTATTATATTGTTGAAAACGACAAAACAGCGCGTAAGTCCATTAAGGAAGTAAGTCCAGAAAAAAAACAAGCTGAGCTAAAGCTTTTTGTACTAAATAAACATACCGAAATTAAAGAACATTTAGACTTTATAAAACCACTTTTGGAAGGTCAAAACATGGGTTTAATGAGCGAAGCGGGATGTCCTGGAGTAGCTGATCCTGGTGCTGTAATTGTGAAATTAGCGCATGAAAAAGGAATTCAGGTTATTCCGTTGGTAGGTCCTTCTTCTATTCTTTTGGCAATGATGGCATCAGGAATGAACGGTCAAAGTTTCACCTTTCACGGTTATTTACCTATTGAAAAAGACGAAAAGAAAGCCAGTTTTAAAACGTTAGAAAGAGTCTCTTTTGAAAAAAATCAATCTCAGATTTTTATTGAAACACCATACCGTAATAATAAATTACTGGAAGATTTAGTCCAAACTTTACATCCTGAAACGCATTTATGTATCGCCACGGATATCACCTTGCCTACAGAATACATCAAAACAAAAAAAATTGCGGCTTGGAAAAAAGAAACTATCGATTTGCATAAACGTCCTACCATTTTTATCATACACAAAATGTAAATTCAAACTTTCCTTTAAAAATCCTAAAGGATGAAATTAACAGAAATCACAGAACATATACTTCATCCAAACGATATTAAGCTTCTAAATTATTCAACTCAAAAGAATTGAATAAATATAAAAACAATACTTCTAATGATTAATTCTAAATATAAAAACCTATTTTTATATTTAGAATTAATCATTTTTTTATGAGTAAACTACCAAATATCAGCACGAGTATTTTTACGATTATGTCTAAAATGGCAGCGGAATATAATGCCATTAATCTTTCACAAGGATTCCCAAACTTTCCTGTTGACGAAAGATTAACAGATATTGTTGCCAAACTAGCCAAAGAAAATGTGCATCAATACACACCAATGTCCGGCTATCCCCCGTTATTATCAAAAATAGCGGTATTAATTCAGAACTCTTATCAGAGAACTGTTCAGCCTGAAACGGAACTGCTAGTTACCGCCGGAGCGACACAAGGAATTTTTACCACTATACTAGCTTTGGTGAAAACCAATGACGAAGTTATAATTCTGGATCCCAGTTACGACTGTTACGAAGCACCTGTTTTATTATCACAGGCCACTCCCATTCGCGTGGCACTTAACGATGACTACACCCCCAACTGGAAAATTATAGAAAGTGCTTGCTCCTCTAAAACAAAAATGATTATCATTAACAATCCGCACAATCCAACGGGGAAAATTTTAACGGAATCTGATTTTGAAGCCTTGGAAATGCTTTTGGAAAAATATCCTGATATCATTCTCCTTTCGGATGAAGTCTATGAATACATCACTTTCGAGGAAAAACATATTTCAGCTCATACTCGGGAGAAACTGTTGAATCGTTGTGTGATGGTTTCTTCTTTTGGAAAATCATTCCATGTTACGGGATGGAAAATTGGCTATTTAGTAGCACCCGATTATTTAATGAAAGAAATCAAAAAAGTCCATCAGTTTTTAGTTTTTAGCGTCAATAGTATTTGTCAAATAGCCATTAGTGCGTATTTGGACTTGGTTTCTACAGCTGCAATTGGGAAATTATATCAGGAAAAACGAGATTATTTTAGACAATTATTAAAAGACAGCCGCTTTGAACTGATGCCGTGTGAAGGAACTTATTTTCAAGTGGTTTCATATGCAGCTATATCAAATGAGAATGATGTTGCTTTTTGTAAACGACTTATCATAGAACATGGCGTTGCTGCAATTCCTATTTCTACTTTTTACGCTGATGGAAAAGACCTAAAATTAATTCGGTTTTGCTTTGCCAAAGACAATGCTACGCTGGAAGAAGCCGCTAGAAGATTATGCGTCATTTAAAAGTATTTGTTTTTATTATGCATGCATACTATTTTAATTTAATATATTTACCTTATAAAAACATCAAAACATGAGTTATACAGATAAAATGTTACGCGACGATGCACTAATAGGCAAAGTGATTGTCGTAACCGGAGGCGGAAGCGGTTTAGGAAAAGCAATGACTAAATATTTCTTGGAATTGGGTGCGCAAGTGGCCATTACTTCCAGAGATTTAGAAAAACTAAAAAATACTGCTGCAGAACTGGAAACGGAAACCGGCGGAACTTGTCTTCCTATTCAATGCGATGTACGTCATTATGCAGAAGTCGAAAATATGCTGAAAGAAGTGTTGAAAGCTTTTGGTAAAGTAGATGTTTTACTAAATAATGCTGCCGGAAATTTCATTTCACCAACGGAAAGATTATCTGCTAATGCTTTTGATACTGTAATTGATATCGTTTTAAAAGGAACCAAAAACTGTACACTTGCTTTTGGAAAACATTGGATTGACACCAAACAAAAATCATCGACCATTTTAAATATTGTTACGACTTACGCTTGGACAGGTTCAGCTTACGTTGTGCCAAGTGCTACTGCAAAAGCAGGTGTTTTGGCTATGACACGAAGTCTTGCGGTAGAATGGGCTAAATACGGAATTCGTTCGAATGCAATTGCTCCGGGACCGTTCCCTACTAAAGGCGCTTGGGACCGATTGTTACCTGGAGATTTAGCGGAAAAATTTGATATGGCTAAAAAAGTGCCGTTAAAACGGGTGGGAGATCATCAAGAATTAGCCAATTTAGCAGCTTATTTAGTTTCCGATTTTTCAGCGTATGTAAATGGTGAAGTAGTTGTAATTGATGGTGGTGAATGGCTGAAAGGCGCTGGACAATTTAATATTCTAGAAGCTATTCCAGAGGAACTTTGGGATCAATTAGAAATGATGATTAAAGCAAAGAAGAATAAATAATAGTTTTAAAAAAAACAAAAAGAGAGTCACATGGCTCTTTTTTTTAGTTTGCACTACTTAATATTTCAGTACACATTCTATTGATAAGTTAAACCATTAAGAAATTAAGGAAAATTAAGAAGTGGTGCTTAATTTTTCTTAATTTCTTAATGGTGAAAAAAGAGTTTTTTAAATTTTATTGTTACATAAGCCCAGTAAAATTTCACTTTTCAGCAAACCACTTCCACCACCGTAATGCTGAACAATGCTAACATCTGGATTTATATTTTTGAAAAAAGTACACAATTCAGCTTCGCTTTCTTCCTTAATTCCTGAACCCAACAATACAAGTGAAAAATCTTTTCTTAGAAAAATTTCCTCCGCTTCCTCATCATTCATAACGCCTACTCCATTCCAATTCTCATTTGCATTTATTAATCGGATGACGGTTTCTAGAATTTCAAGATGTCTTCCTATGTATAAAATATGTATGGTTTCCATCATTCTATTTTTTAAAACAGAAATATCAAAGAAAATAATCCTTTGAAATTTCTGTTTATTTACTTTACAATTATTGTTGCAAAAATTGCAATTCGATGTTCAAACGAACTTCTTCACTTACTAAAACACCGCCTGTTTCAAGAGCCGAATTCCAGTTTAATCCCCAATCTTTTCTATTGATTTTTCCTTCTAATGCAAGTGCCATTTTGGTATTTCCCCATGGATCTTTCATTAATCCTCCATAATCCGCAGCTAATTTCACTGATTTAGTAACACCGTGTAATGTTAAATCACCAATCAATTCATATTCGCCTTCATTAATTTTGGTAAAAGAAGTTGCGCTAAATTTAATTTCTGTAAACTGAGCAGCAGCAAAAAAGTCAGCACTCAATAAATGCGTATCTCTATCAGCGTTTCCTGTTGTTACAGAATCAATGCTCCGGTGAATTCAATTTTCGCGTTTTCTAAATTGTTGTCTTCGGCTTCGATGTTCGCATCAAATTTTGAAAATTTACCTGAAACATTCGTGAACATCATGTGTTTCACTTTAAAACCAATTTCTGAGTGTGTTGGGTCAATTACCCATTTTGTTGTTGACATAGTATTATTTTATTTAAATTATTATTAATTAGTTATTTATTAAATTACAATTCCATCGGAACTTCCATCAATAAGATTTCGGCATTGGCTGAATTGGCGGTAATTTTAATTGTATTCGTATCCCAAATCCCTAATCCGTCCCGTTCATTTAAAGTGATGTTTCCAATCGTGAAATCTCCTTTTAAAATGAAAGCATAAATTCCATTTCCCGGTTTTTTTAATTCATACGAAGTAGAAAAATCGTTATCAAACTTCCCAATATGAAACCAAGCATCTTGATGAATCCAGACGCCGTCATCTTCTGGATTTGGCGATAAAATTTGCTGTAGTTTATTGTGACGATCGTTTAAATCTAAAGTGATTTGGTCATAACGCGGCGTTACATTTTTTTTATTTGGATAAATCCAAATCTGTAAAAATTTAACCAATTGGTCTTTGTTTTTATTGTACTCGCTATGAAAAATTCCGGTACCAGCGCTCATCGCTTGAATATCACCTTCCTTGATTACGGTAGTATTTCCCATACTGTCTTGGTGTTCTAGATCACCTTCGAGCGGAATAGAAATAATTTCCATGTTATCATGCGGATGTTTTCCAAAACCCATTCCTTGGCTGACTCTGTCGTCATTAAGAACGCGCAACACACCAAAATTCATTCGTTCTCGATTTTGATAATTCGCAAAACTAAACGTATGGTAGGATTCTAACCAGCCGTGATCAGCATGACCTCGAGTATTCGCTTTGTGCAAAACGGAATGCGTAATTGTTCCTTCTATTATTTTATCTGTATTTTCCATTGTCTTGATCTTTAATAGTATGATGCAAAGTTGCGTCGAAAAAAGAGCGCATGCATTGAACTAGGACAAGAAATAAAAAAAAGAGAATTTAAAGTTTAGCGATTTTAGTTCTTATTTTACTTAGAAACTCAGCTGAAATACCCAAATAAGAAGCAATATAATGCTGGGCAACGCGCTGTGAAAGTGTGGGATAATGTTCAAGAAACTCTAAATATTTCTCGATTGCCGTTTTAGAAATCGTATTAAATAAACGGTCTTGAGTAACCGCAAGACTCCTTTGCATTAGGATTCGGAACGCACGTTCAAATTGAGGTGCGTTTCTAAACAATTCTTCTTTTGATTCAGGACTGAACATAAAAAATTCACAATCTTCCAATGTTTCAATAAAAACACGGCTTGGTTTGTCTTCGTAGATACTGAACGAGATATCGCTTACCCAAGCATTTTCGATAGCAAATTGGAGAATCACTTCAAAGCCATTGTCATCTATATAATATTTTCGAACACAGCCTTTGACAACAAAAGCTTCAAAGTTGCACATCTCTCCTTCTTGCAAGAGCATCGTTTTCTTTGGAACGGTTTTAAACTCCAATAAAGAATTGAAGATTTCTAATTCTTGCTGGTCAAAAGAGACGTAGCGGCTTATGTTTTTGTTGATTTGAGAATACAAAGTTTTAATTTTAGAAACTAAAGGTAAAAAATGTTTAATGAAAACCCCTAGCACATATATTAAATTAGCAATATTTCCTAAAAAAACAAAAACTGCTCCCGATTAAATTCCTATTTTTGTATCCATAAAAACACAACAAAACATTTATGCTCATTATAGGAATTGCAGGTGGTACAGGAAGCGGAAAAACAACCGTTGTACATCAGATTATGAACGAATTACCACAAACAGAAGTTGGTATTATTTCTCAGGACTCATATTACAAAGAGAATCACGGACTTTCATTTGATGAAAGAGCTTTAATTAATTTTGATCATCCGCGTGCTATCGATTTTGAGTTACTCGTTGCACATCTTAAAGAATTAAAAGAGGGAAACAACATTCACCAACCCGTTTATTCTTTTGCAACACACAATAGAACTGATGATTCTGTTTTTACACATCCCAGAAAAGTGATGATAGTAGAAGGAATTTTAATTCTTGCAAATCCGGAGTTAAGAGAATTATTTGATGTAAAAATATACGTTCATGCCGATTCTGACGAACGATTAATCCGACGGATGAAACGCGATATTGTAGAGCGAGGCCGCGATATGCACGAAGTTATTAATAGGTATCAAACCACATTAAAACCAATGCACGAGCAGTTCATTGAACCTACAAAAGCGTTTGCTGACATCATTATTCCGAATGATAAGTACAACACCGTTGCCATAGATGTAGTTCGAGCTGTAATCAATCAAAAAATTCTGTAATTTAGTTGTAATTTTGAAACTATAAAGGAATAGTCGCTATTTTCTGTTTTCCACTGCACATAAATTCATGGAAATCCGTTAATATAGTAGTAAAATGAAGATCTCTTTATTCCCTAGCAAAAGCTAGTCAAAAAATAATTTTCATTGTAATCGGGGCTAAAAAGAACAAAATGAGGAATCCGCATAAAGATAAATCTTGGTTTAAATTTTTAAGTAACAAATACGTCTGGGTATTGTTGTTCTTTTGTACATGGATGATTTTCTTGGACAATTATTCCTACTTCGATCATCGTATTTTAGACAAACAAATCGAAGATTTAGAGGACAACGCGACTTATTACCAAGAAGAAATTAAAAAAGATCAAGAGAATATTAAGCAATTAAAAAATTCAGAACAGATAGAAAAATACGCCCGCGAAAAATACTATATGAAAAAAGATAGTGAAGATATTTATATCATCGAATTTGAAGGCGACACGATTGAAAAAAATTAAAATAATTAAAATATTAATTATTCAAAACCATACTTAATCAACCAAAAAATGGCTGCAAACCTTTTCGATGCTTTCGATCCAATTTCCTCCAAGCAATGGAAACAAAAAATCCAGTTTGAACTCAAAGGAGCGGATTATAATGAAACCTTAGTTTGGAATTCTCCCGAAGACATTCAGGTAAAACCCTTTTACCACAAAGATGAGTTTACCAAAGCTTTTCCTGTTTCCACTAAAGCGTCTGAATTTAAAATTTGTCAAAATATATTTGTCTACGATGTTCAAAAATCAATAGAAAGAGCGCTTGACTCATTAAGTCGTGGTGCGGATAGCCTTCGCTTCACAATAGAAAACGAATCAATTGATATCACCCATCTTTTGGAGCAATTACCATTAGAAAAAATTACCGTTTATTTTAATCTGGGATTTATTTCAATCGATTTCGTCAAAAAAATTGACGCTTTCGCAAAGAAAAATAATACTATTATTTTTTGCAATCTGGATTCAATTGGGCAATTAGCCAAAGATGGTAATTGGTTTGTAACTAATGAAAAAAACAATTTTGATACCCTGAATTTACTTACAACGACGACAACATCAATATCGTTAATAAGTATCAATGCTGCTTTGTATCAAAATGCAGGTGCCAACATGGTGCAGCAAATTGCGTATAGTTTAGGACAAGTAAATGAATATTTTAATCGAATTGAAACCATAAATCAACCCATAGTTTTTGAAGTGGCCGTTGGAACAAATTACTTTTTTGAAATTGCAAAACTACGTGCGTTGCGCTTACTTTTTAATCTGATTGCAAAAGAATACAACCATAACTTAGATTGTAACATCATCGTTTCGCCAACCAAACGAAACAAAACATTGTATGATTATAATGTAAACATGTTGCGTACCACAACCGAATGTATGAGTGCCATCATTGGTGGAGCAGATGCTATTGCTAATTTACCTTATGATGCGTTGTACCACAAAGACAATGAATTTGGCGATCGAATCGCCCGAAATCAATTATTGATTCTCAAAAACGAAAGTTATTTTGACAAAGTCAATAATCCGGCTGACGGGAGTTATTATATCGAAAATCTTACCAATCAATTAGCCGAAAAAGGATTGGCTTTGTTCAAAGATATAGAGGCAAATGGTGGTTTCCTTAAACAACTTAATGACGGAATCATCAAAAGGAAAATTCAGGAAAGTGCAGATGCAGCTCAGGAATTATTTGATTTAGGGAAAGAAATTCTATTAGGCACAAATAAACATCCTAATAAACAGGATAAAATGAAACATGATTTAGAGTTGTTTCCTTTTGTAAAAGTCAAACCAAGAAAAACTTTGATTACGCCCATAATCGAAAAACGTTTGGCAGAAAAAATAGAACAGGAAAGATTAGATCTTGAATAGTCAGCCCGACTCTGTTATTTAATTTAACACCATTGGAAAAGAGTATATTTACTTTATTAAAACATAATATAATGGAAGCCATAAGACAAATCGTTAAGGTGAAAAATCACAAAATAAGTATCACATTGCCGGATGATTTTAATGCTGATGAAGTTGAAGTAATTATTCTTCCAAAGTCGAATAATGTGGACATCCCTCAATGGCAAATGGACCAAGTTAGAGAAAGAACGGAGAAATATCTTAAAAATCCTTCTTCAGCTCAAGATATTGATGATTTTATAAAAGATATTGATGGTGAGTTATAAAATTGTAATTGTAGAGGAAGCTAAACTTGATTTCAAAACAGCTTTAGATTGGTACAAAAGCATTCAACCTAAATTGGGCGATAAGTTCTCCAATACATTTAAGGAAAGTTTAAAAATAATTAAGTCAAATCCGTTACTGTTTCAAATAAGATATGACAAGACCAGAGTGGCTTTAATTGAAAATTTCCCATACTTAATTCATTTCAACAACTACGATAACATAATTGTCATTACTGCTGTTTTTCATACTTCAAGAAATACTGAAATATGGATTGAAAGGAATTAAAAATTTCAAAAACTATAATCTTTGTACTAAACAAATGAAAAGAAAAGATTTACAACATATAAAATTAGAAAACACACCGTTGAAAGTGGAGCATGAAAATTCTCTTGCTGATGCATTTCTAACTGCAGAAGGAATCGAACTAAAACCAACGTATTCAGAACAAGATATTGAGCATCTTACTCATCTTGATTTTGGAGCTGGTTTTGCACCGAATTTACGCGGACCTTACGCAACAATGTATGTCCGAAGACCATGGACCGTGCGCCAATATGCAGGATTTTCGACAGCTGAAGAAAGTAATGCTTTTTACAGAAGAAATTTAGCTGCAGGGCAAAAAGGACTTTCAATCGCTTTTGATTTACCTACACACCGTGGCTATGATTCCGATCACGAACGTGTGGTTGGCGATGTCGGAAAAGCAGGAGTCGCGATTGACACGGTAGAAGATATGAAAGTATTATTCGACCAAATTCCACTGGATGAAATGTCCGTTTCTATGACGATGAATGGCGCCGTTTTACCTATTATGGCTTTCTATATTGTCGCCGCCGAAGAACAAGGCGTAAAACCCGAATTACTTTCCGGTACGATACAAAATGATATTTTGAAAGAGTTCATGGTGCGAAACACGTACATTTATCCGCCAACTCCTTCGATGAAAATCATTGCTGATATTTTTGAATTCACCAGCAAAAAAATGCCGAAATTCAACTCTATTTCTATTTCGGGATACCACATGCAAGAAGCAGGAGCCACTGCCGATATTGAATTAGCGTACACACTGGCCGATGGATTAGAGTACATTCGAACAGGATTAGCGACAGGAATGAAAATTGATGAATTTGCTCCACGTCTGTCTTTTTTCTGGGCCATTGGAATGAATCACTTCATGGAAATTGCCAAAATGCGTGCGGGAAGAATGATATGGGCCAAACTAGTCAAACAATTCGAACCAAAAGACGATAAATCATTAGCCTTGCGAACGCATTGTCAAACTTCAGGTTGGAGTTTAACAGAGCAAGATCCTTTTAATAATGTGGCTCGAACGTGTATTGAAGCAGCTGCAGCCGCTTTTGGAGGAACACAATCTTTACATACCAATGCTTTGGATGAAGCTATCGCTTTACCAACGGATTTCTCAGCAAGAATCGCGAGAAATACACAACTCTATTTACAAGAAGAAACTAAAATTACCAAAACCGTCGATCCTTGGGCCGGAAGTTATTATGTTGAAAGCTTAACAAATGAAATCGCCGAAAATGCTTGGAAACTTATTGAAGAAGTTGAAGAACTGGGCGGAATGACCAAAGCTATTGAATCTGGAATTCCGAAACTTAGGATTGAGGAAGCAGCAGCAAGGAAACAAGCTCGCATTGACAGCGGTCAAGATATTATTGTCGGCGTCAATCAATATCGATTAGAAAAAGAAGATCCTTTACAGATTTTGGATGTGGATAACCAAATGGTCCGCAAACAACAATTGGAACAACTAGACCGAATTAAAGCCAGCAGAGATTCTGAAAAAGTTCAAGAGTCGCTGAAAAAATTAATCCTTTGTGCACAAACTGGCCAAGGTAATTTACTGGAAATTGCTGTTGAAGCTGCACGAAACCGAACTACTCTAGGAGAAATCAGCGATGCACTTGAAACAGTTTTTGGAAGATACAAAGCACAAATTAAATCTTTTAGTGGCGTGTACAGTAAAGAAATAAAAGACGATAAAAGTTTTGAAAAAGCAAAACAAATGGCGAATGCATTTGCCAAACAAGAAGGACGCCGCCCTCGAATCATGATTGCAAAAATGGGGCAGGATGGACACGATCGCGGAGCAAAAGTAGTAGCTACCGGTTATGCTGATGTAGGTTTTGATGTGGATATTGGCCCACTTTTTCAAACACCGGAAGAGGCCGCCAAGCAAGCCATAGAAAATGATGTTCATATTCTGGGTGTTTCCTCACTTGCAGCAGGCCACAAAACTTTGGTTCCACAAGTTATTGAGGAGCTAAAAAAATACGGTCGACAAGACATTATGGTAGTTGTAGGAGGAGTAATTCCTGCGCAAGATTACCAGTTTTTGTTTGATGCAGGCGCAGTAGCCGTTTTTGGACCAGGAACAAAAATCAGCGAAGCGGCTATTAAAATATTAGAAATTTTAATGGAAAGTTTCGACTAAGCAAACGCCATTTTATACTCTATTTTACCTTAAAAACACCATTCGAAAGCTTGGTGTTTTTTGGTTTTTAATTAAAATAAAAAGCAAAAAAACCCTAATAAAAAGAATCTAATTTGGCTCATTTTGTTAACATAAATTATAGTAAAATTAACGCTAAATCCTGAAATAAAAAACTAAATTTACATGTGCCTATTTATTTTTAGCGAAGAAATTAAATTATAAATTACTGATGTTAAGATAATTAACAAAATATAAAAAGGGGAAGTAAAAAGTAAGCCTTAGAATGTTATAGTTGAATATAATTCCAAAAATCATTAACTAATTTAAAACTTAAATATTATGAAAGCACTTATTATTATACTTTTTTTAAGCGTTACACTAGCAGTAAATGCTCAAGTAACTGAAAAAGGAAAAATCAAAATAGAAGAATTACCTGGAGTGATCATTAAGAGAGTAGGAACTGATTTTTCAATTTACATTCCTGATAATAATCCTGACCAAAAGGTCAAAATGGTAGAAGAGAAATTCATCGCTTATGATTTAGGAAAAGATGCTGAAGGGTACGAAGAGTATCTTGTGGTTATGGAGGTAAAAAACGGATCGTTAACCGCTACCTACAACGAACAAGGAAAGCTAGTACGAGTTGTAGAACAATTCAAGAATGTGGTTCTTCCTGGCGAAGTAATCTACTCCATCTACCGAACATATCCTGGCTGGACTATTGTAAATGATAGTTTTGTTTACACACAAGAGGACGGAGACATCATTAAAAAACAATACAATGTGAAAATAAAAAAAGATAAGGAAACCATTAAATTATTGGTTCGCCCTAATGGTGAAATTCTTAAAGCAAAGTAATCTAGTAATAAAAAAAATAGGCTGTCAATCCTTGATTGACAGCCTATTTTTTTTATCCAATAATGTATTATCTGATTTTGGCTTTCGCATTGCTGTCTGCAACAATAAACGAAGTATCATAACCTCCAAACATTTTCATGTAACTACGCACGGAACTTCCATAAGCATCTCTAAAATTTCGTTTGCCTTTGTATCTAAAATATTTTTTTACTGATCCTGCACCTCCAAGGTGAGCAGCTGCTAATATCCCAGATTCTGTAACACGAATGCCATTTAAGATTGTACCCTCGTATTTTTCAATTTCTTTTTTTAATTCCCACTTGTTCTGCGCCAAAAGGGCTAAAAATGCCTTTTCTTGCAGTTCAGGACTATTTAAAAAAGCGGAGCGATTGTATATGCCCACTGATTTTAAGGTTTCAATACCAAATTGGTATTTACCCATATATCCTAAAGAATTGATTTTTTTGTATTTGCTTTCTGATTCTCGATAGCCCAAAGCTTCTCTGAAACCAATAAAGAAATTTCCGGTAAAAGGGATGTTTAAATTCGTGTATTCTTCTTGTTCTTGAGATGGATATAAGTAGTGTGTACCATCTTCTTCGTTGATAAGAAACCATGGGTTGGTTTCCAAATTAAAAGGTCTAAAACCTGAGCTCAAAAAAACTGTAATTACAGTCAAACTTGTATAAAAATACCATTTCTTTATCATAAATTGTTTTTCTTCAAACGCTGTCCCGTTATGAAATTTCTACGCGCAAAGATACAATAAAAATAATTATACTGATAATCAGTTAGTTAAACTTTTCTAAAAATAGATTAAGTGGTATTTTACCTCGTTGAAACGCACCAATTCGATGGTTGGTGCGGGAATTTTAATGGTATTAAAAACAGAAAAAACGGTCTTTAAAAAATGAGAATTGGTCTTAATTTTTGTTAAATCGACATCCAAACTAAGATAAAATTGTCTAAAACGTTGTGGATTTGAAGCTGAAAAAGTGGTTCTATTTTCATTTCTCCCAGTGATCATTCCTTCTGCTCCATATCCCAATGCAACATTCAGCCATTTTGGTATTTTAGAACCTTTAGCAAAAGAATGTAAATTGACCGAAAGCCAATACGTTTGACCGTTGTAATCTTTTAAAATTTGCTCAGAGAAGAAACTGCCTAATACTTCCGGTCTTTCACTTGCATATTTCGTAGTATGAAAAGAGAATTTCGGGGTAATGCGTTGTTCCTTCCAGATTAATTCTTGCGAGACATACAAAGCGGTTCCAGCTGCGTTAGCAATTATATCGCCAGAGGAAGCGCCCCATTCAGAGGAATAGCCGTCTAATACCTCAACGGCGGTTAGAAACGCAAAGCCTAAACCCGCTCCATATAATAATTGATTTCTTTTAGTAGCTCCACTCCAATGTAACATTTCGGCACCAAATCGTCCCAAATGATACGATGAAAATACATGACCGGCTTTATCCATTTGAAGCCACTCGGAATTATCATTTATAAAATGAAAATTAGATTTGGGATACTCGGCGTACCAAAGTTGGTTTAAGCCTATTAAAGTTCCCGTAGCCAAAACAGCTTCCGAAATAATAACGGAATTTTGTCTTTTCGCATTTAAAGAATCGGAGGGTTTAAAAAAACTTTCCTCCTGATTTTGTGAGAAAGCAATTTGGAACCCAATAAACAAGAAAAATATAACGAAAACTTTAAATTTCAAAATTATCTTTTCACTCCTTGACTGTTGATCCAATCCGAATATTTTTTGGCGTTTTTATTGTGTACTTCTAAAGTAGCGGCAAACTCATGGTATCCGAAACGCTCTACACTCGCACAGAAATAAATAAAGTTATTTTTTTCAGGGTCCAAAACAGCTTCTAACGCTGTGATGTCAGGCATAGCAATAGGTCCAGGAGGCAGACCAACATTCATATATGTATTATAAGGATGCGCCATCGTCAAATCATTGTAAAAAACTCTTTTGATAACTTGATTAAAATCATTCGATTTTTTTTTCATTGCAAATATTACGGTTGGATCAGCTTGCAATGGCATTCCAGCTCTTAAACGGTTCAAATACACACCTGCAATTCTAGGTCTTTCATCTTTTTTAACAGATTCCTTATGCACTATTGAAGCCAAAATCGTTGCTTCAATTGGAGTCAACCCTTGTTTTTGCGCCTTGGCAACTCTTTCTTTATTCCAAAAATTACGGTATTCTTTGATCATTTTATCGCGGAACTTTTCAGCAGTAGTGTTCCAATAAATCTCGTATGTATTTGGAATAAATAGTACCAAAACATTTTCTTCGTTGAATCCGTTTTGTTTTAGAAAAATAGAATCTTTAAACGAATTCAATAACGCTGCACTATCGGCTTCAATTTGAGAACCTACACGTCCCGCTAAATTTTCTACACGTTCCTGATTATTGAAAGCTAACTTTACAGCCGAATTTAGTCGCAAGGTTTTCACCAATTCATAACTGTTCATTCCTTTGGTTAGTAAAAAACGCCCCGGAATTACATTAGCAGAATAGCCTCTTTTACTGGCGACCATGTCAAAACGATCCATGTTTTCAATATACGGTGCCACTATTTTTTTAACCGCTTCATAATTCGAATCCGTTGGAATATAAACATAGACTTCATTTTCTGAAAATTTTGTGTTGGAAGAAAAAATCTGACGCAAAATAATTAATCCGTAAATCATTAATATTGATATTAAGACAACGGATACTATTGTGATAATTTTCTTTAAGTTCATGTGTGGTATTTTTTTGTTGGAGTGTTAGTATCTATAATCTTTCTTTCTGTTTAAAAGATTGGGAATTATAACTGTACTTTTTAAAATTTAGTATTAACCAATTGAAAAATAGCTTCATCTTTGTATTTTCCGTTTACAAAAGTCCAGTCTTTCTTTACGCCTATCATTTCGAATCCAAATTTAGTAAAAAGAGCTTTACTTGCTTCATTTTCGGTTCCTATATTTGCATATAATTGATGTAAATTAAGATTACAAAAAGCATATTCGATTAATAATCCCAAAGCTTCTGAACCAATATTCTGTCTTCTGTTTTCGTTGCCTTGAATAACGATGCCCACTCCTGCCCTATTATTCTTTGGATCAAAATCAAATAAATCGATTAAACCCAAAGCGGGAAAATCCTGATCCTGACAAATAGCCAATCGCAATTGCTTGGCTTCATAAATATCCTGATGAGCATTTTCTAAATATTGTTTGACTAAAAACCGGCTGTAAGGCGTGTGTGTATTACTGACTTCCCAAATGCTCTGGTCGTTTTCTATGGCATAAACAAACTCCAAATCATTGGGTTCTAATGCTCGAATATAGATGTTATCGCCTTTTAATGTTTTCATTTAATTGTTTCACAAAGTTACACAGAGGCATCACAGAGATACACCAAGTTTATTTTAACGCTTCATGCTACAAATAACAGCATTTTATTCAACAATGTTAAAACATATAAGTCATATAAGTTTTTAATTTGAATAAAATCAAGTAAAACCAATAGTTCATTTTAGCACGAACTTATAGACTTGCAAAGGACGTTTTATCTTATATTGCCTTTTAACCACTATTTGACAGACTAACTTACTTGACTTATATGTTTAAAATTATATGCTGTTTATTTTAGAGTATAGAGGATTTAAATTTTTATAAATTGTTTCGGAATTAAATCTCAATACTCCCTTTGAATACAAATTCCGCTGGTCCTTTCAGGAAGACTTTGGAAAATTGCCCTTCTTTTTTTTCAAACGAAACTACTAATTTTCCGCCTTCAACATTCAAATTTATTGAAGATGCCTCTGTTTTTCCTAGTACATTCATCGCAATTGCAACGGCTGTAGCGCCCGTTCCACAAGAAAGTGTTTCATCTTCTACGCCTCTTTCATACGTTCTTAGCGAAAAAGTGGAGTCATTAATTTGTTTTACAAAATTGATGTTACTTCCCGCTTTTCCATACAAATTCCCGTATCGAATAGCAGCTCCGTTTTCTTTTATATTGTACTTTTCTAAATCATCAACCAATTGCACATGGTGTGGCGAACCCGTATTTAGAAACACATGATCTGAACTGACTTTTACCTCAGCAACATCAATCATTTGTAACGAAACCAATCCATCATCGCCAATTGTTGCGTGATGCAAACCATCTGTGGCTATGAAAGTAGCATTATTCTCGATTACCTGCAGCTTTTTGGCGAAAGCCACTAAACAGCGTCCACCGTTCCCGCACATGGAACTTTGGTTTCCATCTGAATTGTAATAGACCATTTTAAAATCAGTTTCAGGATCATTTTCTAACAAAATCAACCCATCGCCACCTATCCCGAAACGTCGGTCACATAAATGTGCTATTAGTTTTGTGTTCTCTTTTGGAAAAAACTCAGAACGATTATCAATCATTACAAAATCATTTCCTGTTCCTTGGTATTTATAAAATTCTAATTGCATTTAAATTTGAATTGTGTCTCACAAAAGTACGAACTATTAATGAAATGTTAATCATTGTTAAAGAGCGTTAAACTGTATTTTAGGAATCAATTTTAATTCTATTTTTACATGGAAATATCTTAATAAACGAATTTAATTATGAAAAAAATTTCAACACTTTTTTTAGTTTCCTTGTTGAGCGGAGTAGTAACACTAGGTTCCTACAAGTTATTATTTGACACCAATGGTTATTTTTCTAATGACAAAGATACTTTGGTAACAACAGCATCCAATTCTTACGGAAAGAAAGTAGGCTTATCATCGGATGTACTCGATTTTACTGAGGCTGCAGAAAAGACTATTCATACGGTTGTCCACGTTAAAAACGTTTCTCGAAGAACGATTACAAATCCCATTTTAGAATATTTTTATGGGTATAAAGGCGGGCAATCTCAGGAACAAGTAGGAACTGGTTCTGGTGTAATCATTTCTGAGGATGGTTATATCGTAACCAACAATCACGTGATCAAAGGTGCCTCTGAAATTGAAATTACCTTAAACAATAAGAAATCATATCAGGCAAAACTTATTGGAACCGATTCTAAAATGGATATTGCTTTATTAAAAATTGATACCAATGAAAAATTACCCTATACTGTTTTTGCCAATTCTGATTCAGTGAAAGTTGGTGAATGGGTTTTGGCTGTCGGAAATCCATATAATTTAACGTCCACGGTAACTGCCGGAATTGTTTCGGCGAAAGCTAGAGATTTAGACACTAGCGGAATCCAGTCTTTCATACAAACAGATGCCGCGGTAAATCCGGGAAACAGTGGTGGCGCCTTAGTGAATACGCGTGGCGAACTGATAGGAATCAACACGATGATTTCCTCCATGACGGGATCTTACGTAGGCTATTCGTTTGCAGTTCCTTCGAATATTGCCCGAAAAATTATTGAAGATTTAATGGAATTTGGTAATGTACAACGTGGAATTTTGGGTGTTGAAGGAGGCGAACTAAATGGAATTGCTTCTAAGGAGTTAGGAATTTCGCAAACACAAGGATTCTACATTAATAAAGTAACGCAAAATTCTGGCGCTCAAAAATCAGGACTTACTAAAGGGGATATCATTATTAAATTAGACGATCAAAACATTGCTACTTTTGCTGATCTCTCGGGATATATCAATACTAAAAGACCAAATGACAAAGTTCAAGTGACGTATATCAGAGATGGAAAAACAAAAATAATTCCAGTAGTGCTTAGTAAAAATGAATTTTTCAGCACCGAATTTAAAGGAATTGAATTAGAAAATATAGAAGCAGCAGATAAAAAGAAATTCAAAATTGATTATGGCGTAAAAATCAAATCGATCACCAGCGAAAATTTAAAACAATACAGAGAGGAGTTGGTGGGAAATATTATCTTGAGTATTGACAATGTCAAAGCTACAGATGTAGAAACGGTGTCTAAACTTTTAAGTAAAAAAGAAGAAAGCCAAACCGTACGTATTGAAATGATTACTAAAAGTGGGGAAGTAATGCGAGTGATTCTCTAATACTACCATTTTAATAAAACGAAAGCCATCTTGAAAAAACAAGATGGCTTTTTTATTTGCAAATAAATAACAAAACACGTTACGAAATCGATTGAAATCGGTACTTTTGCGCAAATTTTAAAAAATACAATCACTTATTTTCATTAAATTTTCAACATGGCAACTACAACTTTATACGAAAAAGAAGTTTCTTTTCAAGCTGACAGGCGACGCGCAGGAGTAAAACTGATTAAAATTATCAGCGATTTATGGTACGACAAATCAATCGAAATGGTTTTATTTCGAAATCAACTCCTAGACAGAAATGTCAGTGACATCATTAATCTGCATGAATATGCAGCTGAATTTGTAGGCAAACCCATTTCGATATTCGATTCTGTTAAAATTGCAAAAGCGGTTTTAGAATTGAACTTGCTACCTTCAAAATTAGATATTGGCAAGCTAACCTATGAATATGGTTTAGAAGAGGACAAATATCCAGATGCTAAGTATTTTGTGATTGACAAATTAAAAAACGCAAAAGACTCAGAAGAGGTACAACCTAAAGATGTTGTTTTATATGGTTTTGGACGTATTGGTCGTCTATTAGCCAGAGAGCTGATGTCTAAAACTGGAAAAGGAAGTCAGTTGCGCTTGCGAGCGATTGTTACACGTGATAAAAATGACGCTACATCGCTTGAAAAAAGAGCTTCCTTGTTGCGATATGATTCTATACATGGAGACTTTCAAGGTTCTGTAATTGCCGACCCCGAAAATAACGCATTGATAATCAACGGAACTACTGTCCATGTTATTACTGCAAACGCTCCAGAAGAAATTGATTATACGCATTTTGGAATCGATAATGCTTTAGTAATTGACAATACGGGTGCATTTACGACACACGAGGCATTGAGCCGCCATTTGGTTTCAAAAGGAGCCGATAAAGTATTGCTTACCGCTCCTGGAAAGGGAGTTCCAAACATTGTTCATGGTGTGAACCAGAACGAATATAATCCGGATGAAATTAATATTTTTTCTGCTGCATCCTGCACTACCAATGCGATTACACCTATTTTAAAGGCGGTTGAAGATACTTTAGGTGTTGTCAAAGGACATCTAGAAACGATTCATGCATACACGAACGACCAGAATCTTGTGGACAACATGCACAAAAAATACCGTCGTGGAAGAGCAGCCGCATTAAACATGGTAATTACCGAAACTGGTGCTGGAAGTGCTGTTGCAAAAGCGTTGCCATCACTGGAAGGGAAACTGACCTCTAATGCGATTCGGGTTCCAGTTCCAAATGGATCTTTGGTTGTCTTAAACCTTGAGGTTTCAAAAACTACTTCGGTGCAGGAAATCAATGCTATCATGAAAAAATATGCTTTGGAAGGCGAGCTGGTAGAGCAAATAAAATATTCCATGAATAATGAGTTAGTTTCTTCAGATATAATAGGTACGCCACAACCTGCTATTTATGACAGTAACGCGACGATCGTTTCAAAAGACGGAAAGAATATCGTCTTATACATTTGGTACGATAATGAATACGGTTACAGCCACCAAGTAATCCGATTGGCAAAATACATTGCTAAAGTAAGACGTTTTACGTATTACTAGCCGTCCTTTACAGGTTGCATATTGCGGTTGTAATTTTTTAGTTATTAGTTTTTAGTCATTAATTTGTAGATTTAAAACAACCGCAATACAACCTGAATTCAATAGAAAATCCGTCCAGTTTTTACAACGAGACGGATTTTTTTTTACTTTTTTAATGGCATTGTTGCTCTAAATTTAGCCACAGATGACACGGATTAAACGGATTTTTTTTAAGTGTTACTTTTCCAATTTTGTATCGAATGGAACGCAGATAAAACGGATTCAAAGGATTTTCACTGATTTGTAAAAAATCCCTATTTAAAAATACGATTTACATCCGCAAATTCATAACTCCTAATTCATAACTCCTAATTTTAAAAAACTACTCCTTAGCTTTAGTCAAATAGTAAATTGGTATTCCAACTAGCATAATCAAAACACCCCAACCACTCGTGCTCGTTTTAGTATACAGCAAAGCGATGCATATTGCACTAGCAACAACAATATAAAGTGCCGGCAAAAATGGATAGCCAAACGCTTTATACGGTCTTTCAGCATCTGGCAATTTCTTGCGAAGAATAAAGATTCCCAATATGGTCAAGATGTAAAATATCAACACAATAATCACCACAAAATCTAGTAAATCTCCGTATTTCCCAGTCAGACAAAGTGCCGAAGCCCAGATACATTGCGCCCAAATAGACCAAGCTGGAACACTCGCTTTATTTAATTCGGCAGCTTTCTTGAAGAAAACACCGTCTTGCGCCATTGTATAATACACTCTGGCACCCGCCATAATCAAACCGTTATTGCAAGCAAAAGTCGAAATCATGATCATTACCGCAATAATTAAAGTCCCAATAGAACCAAAAATACTTTGTGAAGCCACCACAGCCACACGATCGGATTCGGCCGTCGCAATATCATACAAAGGCACTACTGCCAAGTACATAATATTAGCCAAAATATAAATCACACTCACAATCAACGTTCCTAAAAACAAACTCAATCCTACATTGCGTTTTGGATTCTTAATTTCCCCTGCAATAAAAGTTACCCCTTCCCAAGCCACACTCGAAAACAGTGAGCCTACCAAGGCTGCAGAAATGGCTGATATCAATGTCACTCCACTAATAGGCATCCAAGTTCCTGAAGTCGTATCCAGCGCTTGTGACGTCCAAGCATTCGTCCAGTTGGCATCCCAAACTTCTGCTTTAGCTGCCATAAAACCAAAAATAATCAAACCAGCCAGCGACAAAATTTTGATTACAGTAAGAACCGTTTGTAAAATCTTAGAGTTTTTAACACCACGACTATTAATATAACTTAGTAGAATAATGGTAATAATAGAAACAATCTGAGCAGCATTGAGTTTAAAACTACCTAACTCATACAGAATATTCTTATCGCTCAGAGGCGCATACAAGTAAGCAGCAAATTTAGCAAAAGCCACACCCACTGCGGCAATCGTTCCCGTTTGTATCACGGCAAAAAAGCTCCAACCGTATAAAAACCCAACTAATTTTCCGTACGCTTCCTTAATGTACACATATTGTCCACCCGCTTTAGGAAACATTGCGCTCAACTCGCCATAACTCACAGCCGCAATCACTGTAATTGTACCCGTAAGCACCCACATCGCAATAAGCCAACCGGCCGAACCCAATTGCCGAACCATATCCGAGCTCACAATAAATATTCCGGAACCTATCATTGAACCCACCACGAGCATGGTTCCGTCAAGTAATCCTAATTCTCTTTTAAAATCGTCTGGTTTTTGGTCTTCCATAAAGTGGGTTTTTGGTTTTTTAGTTCGCTAAAGATATACTTTTTTTGGAAATCTAAAATCGAATTCCTGTTTTTAGGGCATGACCTTGCTTTCACTGTCGTTGCAGCATGGTCGGGCTGTACGCTGTATCTTTATTTTCTTAAAGAAAGAAAATAAAGGATGCCGCTTCCATCCCTCATGCAAACTACGGTAAATTGTCGTTTATCTATTTCATAACAAAACTAAAGAACCATCTTCAGTACTAAAGTAATATCCTCTTTTTAAACATATAAGTCATTTACTTTTTTGTGCTATCCCAATAAAACGTACTTTAGTAAGCGCGTATTTAAGATGCATGATACTTCATTTTACACCCTTTAAACACCAATAAAAATATAAAACAAACAACACCAAAAATCATGAATACATTAAAATTAGGATGGGTTGGATTAGGGAATATGGGAAACCCAATGGTTTTAAACTTACTCAAAGCTGGTTTTGAAGTAACCGTTTTCAACCGCACCAAAGACAAAGAAGCACCATTACTTGCCGAAGGCGCAACAGCAGCCACAAGTTTACAACACCTCATGGAGACGGCTGATGTTGTAGTGACAATGTTATCCAATGACGCGGCTGTAAAAGAAGTTTTTGAAGGCCCAACAGGATTACTAGCTGCTGCAATTCCTGGAAAAACCATCATCAACATGAGTACCGTTGCTCCAGAGACCTCCCGTTATCTCCACACGCTTTGTCAGCTGCATCAAGTTCATTTTATCGATGCACCAGTTTCAGGAAGTGTCAAACCAGCACAAGACGGAACCTTAGTTATTCTTGTGGGTGCTTCCAACGAAGATTTTGAAACAGCTCAACCTTTATTTGACGCTCTCGGAAAAATCGCCATTCATGTTGGTGCGCCGGGCGTAGCGAGCACTGCAAAATTAGCTATCAATTACTTGCTAGGATTGAATCTTCAAGGCATAGCCGAAACGGTTTTGTTTGCGGAGAAAAACGGCGTAAATAAAGAAGACATGCTCAACATCATCAATCAAGGCGCTTGTGGCAACGGGATCACGAATATCAAAACACCTTCTATTTTAAACGACTCTTTCCCCGCCGCATTTGCTTTGAAACACCTCGTTAAAGATTTAAGATTAGCCAAAGAAGCAGGACTTGATTCCCCGTTGATTCATCCTTTGTATGACAGTTATGCCGCAGCAGAACAAGAAGGATTAGGCGATCAAGATGTTATGGCGATTATTAGCAGTTTGAAAAATAAGTGAAATTTGAATAATAGTAAATTTAGCGAATAACCTATGGTATTTAATCGATTTAAATCATAAACAAAAAAGCTACATCGATACTGGATGTAGCTTTTCTTATTTAATCAGAAAACGATATTACTTCGTTTTTACCGTCGGCAAGTCAAATGCTGCTGATTCATGCTCAAAACCATTGCGGTGTGAACCATCACAAAAAGGTTTGTTGGCTGACAACCCACATCGGCAAAGACCCAAAGCCGTTCTTCCTTCTAAACCGTATGTTTTTCCTTCACAGTCTGTTATTTCAAAATCGCCTTCTATTTTTATAGACCCGTTGCGATTGATTGTTAGTTTTGTTGTGCTCATAATAGTGTTCTTTTAGTCGTCAAAGATTAGAAATATTTTTAGAATCCTGCATCGTAACGATACTTTTTTATACCACCAGCACATAATTTACATCAATTCTATTTTATGTAGCAAGATACCGAGGGAATTTGACTTGACTCGAATAAATGAAAATTCGTTACTTTCTATTCTAACATCAGCATCAAATAATCAATCTCCTAAACAAATAATTGACTATTTTTAGAGCTTTAAATCAATCCATTAATCAAACTCTCATGACAAACAAAATCGCAATCACCCTGTTTTTAGGATTCTTAGTTGGAACAAGCTATGCTCAAAAAATGAACGTTGCCAAACTGGACAGTTTATTTCAGATTTTGGAAGCCAAAGATAAATTCATGGGTAGTATCGCCGTATCACAAAACGGAACGCTTCTTTATTCAAAGTCCATTGGAATGGATGACATAGAAAGCAATAAAAAATCTGGTGCTCTTTCAAAATATAGAGTGGGTTCTATTTCAAAAATGTTTACTTCTGCACTAGTCTTCAAGGCGATTGAAGAAAAAAAATTAATGTTAACTCAAACTATTGAAACGTTTTTTCCAACTATTGAAAACGCTAACAAAATAACTATTGGTTACTTATTAAATCACCGAAGCGGTATTCAAAATTTCACCAATAGTCCTGAATATTTAACCTACAACACCCAACCAAAAACGGAAAAAGAAATGGTGGAAATTATTGCCAAAGGGAAAAGTATTTTTGAACCCAACAGCAAAGCCGATTACAGCAACTCCAATTATGTTTTATTGAGTTACATTCTGGAAAA
Organism: Flavobacterium xanthum; assembly: GCF_900142695.1. Lineage (GTDB taxonomy): Bacteria > Bacteroidota > Bacteroidia > Flavobacteriales > Flavobacteriaceae > Flavobacterium > Flavobacterium xanthum. The sequence continues at coordinate 59,703 of NZ_FRBU01000018.1, forward strand.
AACCTATAAAAAGCCATTCAGAACTATTTTGAACGATAAAATTGTAAAACCGTTAGGTTTAAAAAATACCTATATTGGAGGTAAGATTAACATTCTAAATAACGAAACCAACTCGTATTCCTTCTCTGAAAAATGGATCAAAGAACCAGAAACGGATATGTCGATCCCAATGGGAGCTGGCGCAGTGGTTTCTAATCCACAAGATTTGACGTTGTTTATTGAAAAACTTTTCGCCAATGCCATAATCTCCGAAAGCAGCCTGAAACAAATGACAACTTTACAAGACAACTACGGAATGGGAATATTCCAATATCCGTTTTATGAGAAGAAGAGTTTTGGTCATACGGGAGGAATTGATGAATTCAGATCTACATTATCTTATTTTCCAGAGGACAAAATCGCTGTTGCATTAACCTCAAACGGTAGAACTTATGAAAATAACGACATCATGATTGCCGCTTTAAGTGCCTATTTCAACAAACCGTTTACAATTCCCAATTTTAAAACTGTCACACTAAAAAGTGAGGATTTAGATCCTTATTTAGGGGAATATTCAGATGCTGGATTTCCAATGAAAATCACAATTACAAAAGAAGACAACAAACTTTTTGCGCAGGCAACAGGTCAAGCTGCGTTTCCACTGGAGGCTATTGAAAAGGATAATTTTGAATTTAAAATGGCAGGAATAAAATTAGAATTCAAACCAAATGAAAAGCAGATGATCTTAAAACAAGGCGGTGGAAAATTTACTTTGACAAAAAAATAAAGCGCTTATTCTATCTTACGGTGAACAAAACTAACGCACTTGAATTCCATTAATTTAAAATACAAGCTAGGCCATTATTAAGTCGTTAATTGTACATTTGTCTCATGACAGAGCATTTTAGATTGTGTTTGAAATAACGATAACAAGCAAATTATTATTTTTCAATCCTGATTTATGAATAAACAAATAGGTTCAATTATAAATTCTATTATAAATCGATGAGTATCTTAAAAAAAGTAAATAAAGTCAGAAGAATTATTACGCATGGACTTACCAAAAATATTGGCAGTTCACAAAATAATCAAATCATAGATTTAAGGCAAAAAATTGAAATCAAAAGAATTTTGATTTCAAGGCCCAACCACAGATTGGGTAATTTGTTGCTCATTACTCCGCTGGTTCAAGATGTAATAGCTGCTTTTCCAGCGTGTAAAATTGATTTGTTTGTAAAGGGCGGTTTGGCACCTATTGTATTTAAAAATTATCCAAATATTAATTACATCATTGAACTTCCTAAAAAACCTTTTAAAAATTTGGCAGCCTATTTTAAGGTTTGGGTAAAGATCAAAAAACAAAAATATGACATTGTCATCAACGTAGACAAAAATTCCTCGTCTGGACGATTATCAGCTCAATTTGCTGATGCTAAATACAAATTTTTTGGCGATGATGACGAAGCTATGAAACTAGAGCATAGTGACTATGTGCATATTGCAAAATATCCAGTATATGAATTTAGGCATTTTCTAACTAAATTAGGATTTGCTAAAAATGACAATCCAATTCCACCATTGGACTTAAAATTAAGTTCTTTGGAAATCAAGGAAGGACAAAAAACAATTCAAGAATTGGTTAAAAATGACAAAAAAACGATTTGCATCTTTACCTACGCAACCTCTGATAAATGCTACTCAGAATCGTGGTGGGAAGAATTTTATGAACGTTTACTAACCGAATATCAAGATTATAATATTATCGAAATTTTACCTGTTGAAAACATTTCGCAAATCGGCTTTAAAGCACTTACATTCTATAGTAAAGACATTCGTGAAATTGGATCTGTCATTGCTAATACAGAAATCTTCATTGGTGCAGATAGTGGGATTATGCATTTAGCCAGTTCCGTCCTTACGCCGACTGTTGGGCTTTTCTCCCGCGCAAATCTAAAAACTTATGAACCGTATAACAATAACAGTGTGGCAATAAACACGAATACTGGCGACAAGGAGGATTGGATCAAAATAATAAACAAGGCCCTAATAAGATCATAATACTCTAAGGAATCAACATTCAAAAACAGCAACTTTAATAAACAATCGTAAAAGAAAAAACAAAATCACCAAGCACATAAACCACATGAAAACTAAATTTTTAATTTCCTTACTATTTACTTTCATCGGGGCCGGAACGCTTTGCGCACAAACGAGTACCCCTTTTACTTTAAAATTAGACCACGTTGCATTGTCAGTTAAGGACCTGGAAAAATCTGTTGGTTTTTATAAAAATGTTTTAAACTTTTCAGAGATAACCAACCTTACTAAAAAAGAGGGGATTCGCTGGATCTCCTTAGGAGAGGGAAAAGAGCTTCACCTTGTTGCTACAATCAAAGAACCCGTTACCATCAATAAAGCGGTACATTTAGCATTTAAAGCAACTCATTTTGAAGCATTAATCGACCTCTTAAAAACTCTAAAAATTACGTATTCTGACTGGCCTGGTAGACTGAATACAATTACCGTTCGGGCTGATGGAATCAAGCAAATCTACATTCAGGATCCTGATGGATACTGGATTGAGATCAACAGTGTTGAAAAATAGTAAATAAGGAAGTTTTCCCGTTCAGGCGTTTTTTTTATTTCTAGCATAAGGTATTTGTATATGCTAGAGCTAAAGGTTTTTACTAATCAAATATGTAAAAATTGAAACTTTTCTCCTAAATTATGTAATGCTTTTTGCCGCTTTGTTCACCAACTTTGTTGAACAATAAGTAGCGATTTTTAATCATTATAAAAATAAGATTATGAGCGATCATGCAAATGAATACACAGTTGAAGGAATAGATAAACTTAAAAGCCTAGTTAAAGAAATTAATACTTGCCTTTTTTGTACCAATCTTAAAACAAACGATGGAGCAACGACCAGACCAATGGGTGCCGTGAAAGTCTGCGATGAAGGAAACATTTGGTTTTTTAGTGAAAAAGACAGTGATAAGAATAAAGAAATAGAACAAGATTCCAATGTTCAATTATTTTTTGCACATCCGGGTAAAGGAAGTTATATGGTTGTAAACGGTGAAGCAATCATTACTACAGACCGGGATAAAATTGAAGAGTTGTGGACACCAGTAGTAAATATATGGTTCAAAGAAGGTAAAAATGACCCCAATATTTCCCTGATCAAAGTAAAACCAACAAGTGCCTATTTTTGGGATACTGACGGCAATCAAATGATTAACTTTTTAAAAATGGCTGCGTCTGTTGTTACCGGTACCAATTTAGTGAGCGGAAATGCAGGAGAAATAAAGCTTTAAAAATAGTATAAAAAAAAACGCTCCAATACATTGGAGCGTTTTTATAAAATATAATTTCTGAATAGCTTATTGCAGCACTCTATTTATTTGCGAGAAATTTTTCTCATAGTACTTTTCTTTCGTGGAAGATATGATTACACCGTTGCTGACTGAAGAATGAATAAATTTAATTTCGCCTTCGCAAACCTCAACTACCATTCCGACGTGATTGATTTGACTTCTACCATTTGTTTTGAAGAAAATAAGATCCCCTTTTTGGGCCTCTTCTGTGTTTATTTTGGTACCCATACTCGATTGTTCTCGAGATGTTCGAGGTAATTTAATGTCAAATGCACCAAAAGTAGTACACATAAGTCCTGAGCAATCAAATCCCGATTTAGTAGTTCCGCCCGTGCGGTATCTCGTTCCTATATTTTCGGAAGCGCGTTCTATCAATTGGTCAAGAAAATCATGGCTAAAAGTAGGCTTGATTGCATTATTAAAATCAATTTTACTGCTTTCTATTTTAGTCTCTTTATCATTTAAATCGACAGCAAGAGCCGCACTGTTTTCAGCAACTGTCTGAGAAAGAATACTCAATTTATAACCTACAGGAAGACCATTTTTAATCGCTGGATTTTGATTTTCTAACTCTTTAACTGTAATTCCGTATTCTTTTGCAATGGCATATTTTGTCTCTTTGGCCAGTACCTCTCTTGTAATTGTCTGCAGACTAGTTGGAGAATTTTGAATTGGTGCCGCTATCGTTTCTTGTGCTTTTGGTACACTAATTTGCGTTGACACTATATTTTTAGACGCTGCTTCAGATACTGATAGAGTACCAAGTGAGGCAACAACCATTTCTGGTCTTGGTGAATCGACTCCTGGGATAACTACTTTCTGACCAACTCTAAGGGACTTAACTCCTAAAGACGGATTGGCTTTGTCAAATTCCTTAATTGTAATTCCGTGTTTTTTTGTAATCGAATATTTAGTTTCTTTTGCTACTACTTCCCAAACGAAGGAGTGTGAGCTTTGGATTGCTTCGGATTCAATTTTAGATTCTTTAGCCGGTTCAATATTGGTAGGAATTTGTTTTGTTGTTGCAAGATTTGCTTTTTCGTTTGCAATTGCTGCAGCAGGTATATTTATTTTTTGACCAATTTTCAATTCGGCGGTTGCCAGTGAAGGATTGATTTGGTTTAATTCTTTAATGGAAATCCCGTATTGTTTGGCGATTCCGTAAAGTGTTTCTTTAGCTTGAACTTCGTGTTCTTTGGTCGCTTGATTTACAGCACTTTTGGTTTTAACGGTAGTGTTTTTGGTTGAAGCTATAGGAATTAATAAAACGGAATTGAGTTTTAAAAGGTTTTTAGCATTGGGATTTGACTTAAAAATAGCGCTTTGCTTGACTTCATATTTCTCAGCGATGCTTGATATTGTTTCCCCTTTAACTATAGTGTGCTTTGTGATTTTTTCTTGTGCAAAAAGAACGATACTGTTCAAAAAAACTAGTCCTACTATTACCTTTAATCTCATATTCATTTGTTTCAAATTACCTACCCCTTTGTATTCTTTCTAGCGATTTCGGGATATAATTATTAGATCTCGCTAAACTTTTCTTTTTTACAATTTCATTGAAAGATGTAAAAATAATTTAAGGCTCTTTTTATAAAAGAGACTCAGACTGTGTCTGTTTTACATTCCTATTGTTTTATGTTTCATTGGTAAAAACACTAAAAAACATGCCTCGTTGCAATTCTGTTGCAATTACTAAACTGGATGTCAAATTTTGAAGAATATTGATTGCAAAAACAAGCAAAAAAAGCTTCATTCCCAACAGAATATTTCAAAAAAGCTAATATAGGAGATTTAATCAAAAATTAGACTCTTTTTTTTAATTTTAACGTTCAAAAATTAAAAAACTACCCTGTTTTTTGAATTTTACTTCTATTTTACACCTTTGACTCTTTTCTTTTCTTCAAAAAATCTTATTTGAACAACAAGAAATATTTGAAAATAAGGGCTAACGTTTGTAGCCCTGATGAAAGAGGAAAGCCTTTTGAAATAGAATTGCTTATTTTTCCCGATCATAAAGAGCGACCAGCGGAAGCTCCTTTATGATCAGAAAAAAGCAATTGTATGAAAAAGCTTGAAACGGCCAGCAGGAAGCAGCTCCAAAAAAATAAGTGATTTTGAACCATAAAAAAACTCCCAAGTTGGCTTGAGAGTTTTTACTATAAAAATTATTTACTTTACTTATATTTTTCCAGCAGCAGCAATCAGGTTTAATGCTGAACCGGCTACGAACCAACCTATTTGACCTTCGTTATACGTATGGTTTGCCAAAATTATATCTTTGGTTCCATCTGCGTGAACGAATTCCAACGTTAAGGGTTTTCCGACAGCAAAATCAACTAAATCCGTGAAATTGATTGTGTCATCTTCTTGAATTTTATCGTAATCTGCTTCTGTTGCAAAGGTCAAACCTAATAGCCCTTGTTTTTTAAGGTTTGTTTCGTGAATACGGGCAAATGATTTTACCAATACTGCTTTTACACCTAGGAAACGCGGTTCCATAGCGGCATGTTCACGAGAGGATCCTTCTCCGTAATTATGATCACCCACTACAATCGATGGAACTCCAGCTGCTTTGTATGCACGTGCAACGGCGGGAACTGCATCATAAATACCAGTCAATTGGTTTTTGACTTTATTTGGTTTTTGGTTGAATGCATTGATAGCACCAATCAACATATTATTAGAAATATTATCTAAGTGTCCGCGGAAACGCAACCATGGTCCAGCCATCGAGATGTGATCTGTAGTACATTTTCCGAATGCTTTGATAAGCAATTTAGCTCCTGTAATATTTTTTCCATCCCAAGGTGAGAAAGGCGCTAATAACTGCAAACGCTCCGAAGTTTCGCTGACCGAAACAACGATACCAGAACCATCTTCGGCTGGTGCTTGAAAACCGGGATCTTCAGCGGCAAACCCTTTTGGAGGCAATTCATCTCCTGTTGGCGCTTCTAATTTAACTTCTTCCCCATTTTCATTGATCAAAGTATCTGTCAATGGATTGAAACTTAAATCACCCGCTATAGCCAGTGCAGTTACCAATTCTGGTGAACCTACGAATGCTAAAGTATTTGGATTTCCATCAGCACGCTTAGAGAAGTTACGATTGAATGAGTGAACGATTGTGTTGCGCTCTTCTTTGTCTGCTCCTTCTCGATCCCACATTCCAATACAAGGTCCGCAGGCGTTTGCAAATACAGTCGCTCCCATTTTATCAAAAATATCGATAAATCCGTCACGTTCTATAGTATATCGAACCAATTCAGAACCTGGAGTAATGGTAAATTCTGATTTAATTTTTAAGTTTTTATCCGTAACTTGTTTTGCTATTGAAGCAGCACGAGCAATATCCTCGTAAGACGAGTTCGTACAAGAGCCAATTAAACCCACTTCAATTTTCAAAGGCCAGTTATTTTTGATGGCTTCCTCTTTCATTTTAGAAATAGGGGTTGCTAAATCTGGTGTAAAAGGACCGTTTAAATGCGGTTCTAATTCGTCTAAATTGATTTCGATTACTTGATCAAAATACAATTCGGGATTAGCATATACTTCTGCGTCACCAGTTAAATACGGCGCAATTTTATCGGCAGCATCGGCAACATCAGCTCTGTCTGTGGAACGCAAATAACGACTCATGGAATCATCATACCCAAATGTAGAAGTAGTAGCACCAATTTCGGCACCCATATTACAAATTGTTCCTTTACCAGTACATGACATAGCGGTTGCGCCTTCGCCAAAATATTCAACTATAGCACCAGTCCCCCCTTTTACAGTAAGAATTCCGGCTACTTTAAGGATAACGTCTTTTGGAGCTGTCCAACCAGAAAGCTTACCCGTTAATTTTACTCCAATTAATTTAGGAAATTTTAATTCCCAGGCCATTCCTGACATTACATCGACAGCATCAGCACCACCAACACCAATAGCTACCATTCCTAAACCACCCGCATTTACGGTATGTGAGTCGGTTCCAATCATCATTCCACCTGGAAATGCATAATTCTCTAACACCACTTGGTGGATAATTCCAGCTCCTGGTTTCCAAAAACCTATTCCGTATTTATCAGATACTGACGAAAGAAACTCAAACACTTCATTACTTTGTGTTTTGGCTCTTGCCAAATCCGTCACCGCATCAACTTTAGCTTGGATCAAGTGATCACAATGCACCGTTGTAGGCACAGCAACCTTAGCTTTACCAGCATGCATGAATTGTAACAACGCCATTTGAGCGGTAGCATCTTGACAAGCCACTCTATCTGGAGCAAAATAAACATAATCAGCACCACGTGTAAAAGCTTTTGATGGCATTCCATCCCAAAGGTGATTGTATAAGATTTTCTCCGTTAAAGTAAGTGGATGTCCAACTATTTCGCGTGCTTTATCAACACGAGTTGCCATGTTGTCGTACACTTTTTTAATCATTTCAATATCAAAAGCCATAATGTATAGGATTGTTTGTTATGTGTAATAAAAATTCAAGTATTTAATAGTCACAAGGTACAAAAAATAGAGAAACTATACCCATAAAAAAAACCTAAGTCTTTTGACAGACTCAGGCTTTTTGATATAATTAACAAAAATGAGATATTATTTTACTAATAATTTATGAGATGGCGCAAACTGAGTTAAATTGATTCCTTTCACCGCTGCTTTATATTCTTCCATTGTTGGAGTTCTACCTAATATTGTAGACAATACAACAACAGGAGTGGATGAAAGCAAAGATTCTCCTTTTTTACCTTCCGTATCCTCAACAACTCTTCCTTGGAAAAGACGAGTTGATGTTGCCATAACTGTATCTCCTTTGGCCGCTTTTTCTTGGTTACCCATACATAAGTTGCACCCTGGACGCTCTAGGTATAGAATGTTTTCATATCCAGTACGCGCTATGCCTTTAGGAGCATTATCATCAAATTCAAATCCAGAATATTTTTGTAAAACTTCCCAGTCTCCTTCTGCTTTGAGTTCATCAACGATGTTGTATGTTGGTGGCGCTACTACAAGCGGCGCTTTGAACTCCACTTTTCCATATTGTTCGTCGATGTTTTTTAGCATTTGAGAAAGAATCTTCAAATCGCCTTTATGCACCATACAAGAACCTACAAAACCAAGATCTACTTTTTTAACACCTCCATAAAAAGAAAGTGGTCTAATGGTATCGTGCGTGTAGCGCTTAGAAACGTCCGCGTTATTCACGTCTGGATCGGCAATCATTGGCTCTACAACAATATCTAAATCAATAACCACTTCCGCATAATATTTTGCATTAGCATCTGGAGTCAACGCAGGTTTCTCCCCTGATTCAATAGCTGCAATTCTATTATTAGCAATAGCAATCAATCCTTTTAGCACTTGCTTTTCGTTGTCCATTCCTTTATCAATCATGATCTGGATTCTACCTTTGGCAATTTCTAATGATTCAATCAAAGTGTCGTCCTCAGAAATACAAATAGAAGCTTTCGCTTTCATTTCAGCCGTCCAATCTGTAAAAGTAAAGGCTTGATCGGCAGTAAGGGTTCCTAAATGCACCTCAATAATACGTCCTTGAAATACATTTTCACCGCCAAATTGCTTCAACATTTGAGATTGTGTAGCATGCACCACATCACGGAAATCCATGTAATTTTTCATGTCTCCCTTGAAAGTAACTTTTACTGATTCTGGAATTGGCATAGATGCCTCTCCTGTAGCCAAAGCAAGCGCAACGGTACCTGAGTCAGCACCAAAAGCAACTCCTTTTGACATTCTGGTATGCGAGTCACCACCAATAATGATCGCCCATTCATCAACAGTAATATCATTTAACACCTTATGAATTACATCCGTCATGGCATGATAAACGCCTTTAGGATCACGCGCAGTGATCAAACCGAAATCATTCATGAACTGCATCAATCTTGGAATGTTTGCCTTCGATTTATTATCCCAAACCGATGCTGTATGACATCCCGATTGATAAGCACCATCTACAATTGGTGAAATCACAGTAGCGGCCATAGACTCTAATTCTTGAGAAGTCATCAAACCTGTCGTATCTTGTGAACCAACAATATTTACGGTAACACGAACGTCAGATCCAGCGTGCAAGACTTTCCCAGGCGTTGAACCAACAGCATTTTTATTAAATATTTTTTCAACGGCTGTAAGACCTTGTCCGTCTATAGAAACTTCTTTGGATGGAGCAAAAACGGGAACAATCGCAATTCCTAAAGTTTTTGAAGCAAACGTTTGTAGTTTTTTTCCAAAAACAATCGCGTAAGAACCACCAGCTTTTATAAATTCCATTTTCTGAGGTGTAAATGCCTTAGAAATATCGATCAATTCTGTATCGCCATTGTATAATTTCTTTATTTTAGTATTGATGGTTAGCACCGTTCCAGTAGCTACAGAATACGCTTCCTCTAGAACCACATCACCACTTTCGTTGCGAATTGGATTTCCATTTTCATCTAATTTCTTTACCCAGTTTTTAAGGTCAAGACCAATACCACCGGTTACATCAACAGTAGTTAGGAAAATTGGAGAAATTCCGTTTGTTCCTGCTACAATTGGTGCAATATTTATAAACGGAACGTAAGGACTTGCTTTTTTACCAGTCCAAAGCGCCACATTGTTCACACCTGACATTCTTGAGGAACCCACACCCATTGTTCCTTTTTCAGCAATCAACATGATGCTTTTGTCAGGATGTTGCGCTTGTAAAGCCTGAATTTCATCCTGAGCTGCAGGGGAAATCAAACATTTACCATGAAGCTCACGATCAGATCTAGAATGCGCTTGGTTCCCCGGCGACAATAAATCTGTTGAAATATCGCCTTCTCCAGCAATGTAAGTAACTACTTTTATTTCTTCTACTACTTCAGGAAGCTTTGTGAAAAACTCCGCTTTAGCATAACTTTCTAAAATTTCTTTAGCAATTTCGTTTCCACTTTTGAATGCCGCTTCTAAGCGATTGGTATCCGCCTCATAAAGGAAAAATTGCGTTTTAAGAACCTCTGCTGCTTCTTTAGCAATAGCAACATTTGTATCTAAAGCTAGGTCAAGTAGCACCTTTATCGAAGGACCGCCTTTCATGTGAGACAATAGTTCAAACGCAAAAGCAGGAGTAATTTCTTTTACAGTGGATACGCCAAGTATAATCTCCTTCAAAAAAGCAGCTTTTCTGCCAGCAGCAGGAGTAGTTCCAGGAACCGTATTGTAAATAAAGAAGGTAAGAGAGTCTTCGCGATCTGCGTTATCTACATCTTTAATTTGTGTGATGATTTCGCCCAATAATTGAGCACCATCAATTGGCTTTGGATGCAATCCTTGTCCTTTTCTTTCTTCGATTTCCTTTAGATAATCGTTATAAATGCTCATAATACAATTGTTTTCAATGTTAAAGGCTGCTTCTTTTGATCCTCTCAAAATTAAAAGCCATACTATCTAGTTTTTTATTTATGACGCAAATTTAGCTCTTTAAGATGAAATTTAAAAAAATTTAATGAACGCCATGTTTTCAAAAGATATTATTACCTAATACTGATTTTTACTGTTTAAAAATGATAAAATTTAAAAAAATTAACATAAAATTGATTTATCCATAACTAATCAATTGTATTCGTATCGTTTCTAAAACACAAATAATTGAATAATTAAGAAAACGTTGTAGTTACTCCCGAAAATCAAGCTCAAAGCAACAAAAAAAGCATTTAGAACAACGTTGTAATTATCATTTCTTCGGTGATACCTTCCGCATCTGCTTTGTAGTTTTTGATTATTCGGTGACGAAGTATTCCTATTGCTACCGCTTTGACATCTTCGATATCGGGAGAGAATTTTCCGTTGAAAGCAGCATTGGCTTTTGCAGCCAAAATTAAATTTTGTGAAGCGCGTGGTCCCGCTCCCCAGTCTAAATAATTTTTCACAAATTCAGTAGAAAGTGGATTGTCAGGACGCGTTTTACTAACGAGAGTTACAGCATATTCAATAACATTATCCGCTACGGGAATTCTGCGGATTAAAGCCTGAAAATCAATAATTTGTTGTGCCGTAAATAATGGATTTATGATATTTTTTATGTCGGAAGTCGTACGTTTTACAACTTGAACTTCCTCTGCAAAAGAGGGATATTCTAGTTTTATAGCAAACATGAACCGGTCTAATTGCGCTTCAGGCAAAGGATAAGTTCCCTCTTGCTCTATTGGATTTTGGGTAGCCAAAACAAAATAAGGTAAATTTAACTTGTAATTTTCACCTGCAATAGTCACAGAACGCTCCTGCATGGCCTCTAACAAAGCGGCCTGAGTTTTTGGCGGTGTTCTATTGATTTCATCGGCTAACACAATATTAGAAAAAATAGGTCCTTTTATAAATTTAAAATGTCTGTTTTCATCTAATATTTCACTTCCTAGTATATCCGAAGGCATTAAATCAGGAGTAAACTGAATTCTTTTAAAATCAAGACCCAGTGCTTGCGCCAACGTATTTACCATCAAGGTTTTTGCTAATCCAGGAACTCCTACCAATAAGGCGTGACCACCAGAAAAAATACAAAGTAAAATTTGATCTACCACAGCATCTTGCCCAACAATAATTTTTGCTATTTCGCTTTTTAACTCTTGTCGTTTTTGAACTAAATTCTGTATTGCTACTACGTCTGACATGTATAAGGTATTTAAAATTAAAAAAGAGTTAGCGTTATGAGATCATAAAACTAACTCTTTTTATTTATTAAAAGAAAAATTTTTTAGTACTAAACGTACCTGAAATTTGAAAAATAGTACTATTTCTTAAGCCAATTATTTGCAAAATCACAGTCTCTGTATTCGCCTATAATTTTGATATAAGTTTCTTTTATTTTTTCATTAAACCATTTTCCAATAGCCAGAATCTGCTTATTTTTTAAAGCCAATTCTTTAATTTTGATATAATCCTTAGCATAATCAGCCGTATGTTCATCAATTCTATTAGTGACAGTGATCAGCTTGAATTTCTTCTTTCCTTCTTCTCCTTGGTCTAAAATAGGAACAGAAACTTGATTTGCTTTCAAATTAGAAACTTGACTGTAAAAAGTAGGATCCATTTTTGTCAATTCAAAACGAGTGTCTTGCGTTTGTGGATTAATCAATGCTCCTCCATTGGCTCTTGTTTCTTTTTCATCAGATAATGTTCTGGCTGCTTCCGCAAAAGTAATTTCTTTATCTTCAATTCTTTTCTTGATCAAAGTAATTTTTTCTTTCGCTTCATCCAGCGCCGTTTCAGTAATCGTTGGCGATAGTAAAATATGACGCAACTCTATTTCCTGTCCTTTAATTTTTTCTACATAAATAATATGATATCCAAAATCTGTTTCAAAAGGAGCTGATATTTCACCTTCCGCTAAACTAAAAGCAACCTCCTTAAATTCTTTGACAAAGGGAGTTTTGCGATTCATTTTGTAATATCCTCCATTCGATCTAGATCCCGGATCTTGAGAATATAAAACTGCTTTAGTTGAAAAACTGGAGCCTTCTTCGATTTCTTTTTTAAACTCATTCAGTTTATCAATTACTTTTTGCTTATCCTCAGCAGAGACTTTTGGAGTAACAACAATTTGTGCCACTTCTAACTCCACTCCAAAAGTTGGCAAATCAGTTTTAGGAATAGTTTTGAAATAATTACGAACTTCTTCAGGAGTAATTTCGACTGCTTCAACGATCTTATTTCGCATTTCAGAGGTCAACTTTCCCTCTTTTAAAATATCTGAGAAATAGGTTCTAAATTCTTCTTCAGAATCCTTTTTATAATATTGAACTACTTTTTCTAAAGAACCAATTTTTTCAATCATATAATTCAAGCGGTCTTCCATCATTCCTTTTACCTCTGAATCAGTTACTACGATACTATCTTGGATTGCTTGATGCGCATACAATTTATCTTCTAATAATTTTCCTAGCATTTGACATCTTGAAATATCATTCACAGAACCTCCTTGCGTAGAAATTTCAAGAAAGGACTTATCAATATCTGAATCTAAAATAATATAGTCTCCCACCGTTGCTATTACTCCGTCAATTTTAAGTTTTCCGGTCGATTGTATCTTTTTAACAGGAGCGATAACGGAGTCCTTAATAATTTCTTGAGCACTTGTTATGACACTTGTAAAAAGCAAAAGAAAAAAAGTCAGTGCAATTCTATTATTAATAGATTTCATTTGTATTTTATTTATTGGCATTATTATAATTTATATTAAATGTAAAACATCCTGATTGTGTTGTTTTTAAATCCAACTATAAAAGCCAGAATAATTTTGGCAAATATACGCTTTAAGAATCAAGTATTGAACTGCTTTTCATAATACAATTCCGTAGCTATCCTCAAATTTAAAACGAACAAAAATAGCAATTCAATTAGATAATACAAGTTTCCTAACTAGTATTAACAAAATATTATAAAGACATTTTTTAATTAGCTTAATAAGCTACTACACTAGAAATAATCTGATTGTAAGAAGCCAATGCAGATTCTACTTTCTAGAATCTGACCTTCATCATTGATTAAAAATTTTCCTTTGCACTGTATTTGTCTTTTCAAAATTAAAAATGTGCTGCTTCATACTATTGGCTACAAACAAAAATCTCACTAAAATTTAATGAGTTCACCGCAAAAGGCAAGCTACATTTCCTTAAAATTCTCATTTTAAAACCTCTAAATAAAAAGTTCTCAACACTACAACGTTTTCGTTCCGAATTAAAAAAGACTCTGACGCTTCTCGTGTAAGAAATTGTATAAATTAGCTAAAACATATTAATTTGATAGAAAAACAGATATAAAAATAAAGTTATACTACTTTTTATCGCCCTCTATTTCAATATTCACAAAATGGCAGAGATTTGAAATTCTGAAACAACCTACGAATCAAAATCTAATACAAGAAATTATTTCTAAATCTGCTTTTAAAAGCATTTACCCAAATCTATTAACTAACCCCAAATTACTCTTTTTATGAACAAACAAAATTTTAAAAATTACTTGCTGGCCGCATTATTGGTTGGTTTGTCTTCGTGTAATTCAAGTGATGATTTTACAAACGATGCTACTGCTGCTGCGAAACAATTTAAAGTTATTGATGTCACCCATCATGATGGTCATCCTTTCAGCACCGGAAAAGCATCAAATACTACAAACGGAAAATATCTCGCAAATCCAGGCGGAGGTGTTATGATGCAAGCTTTCTACTGGGATGTACCTGCCGGCGGTACTTGGTGGAACACGGTAAACACTAAAATTACGGCGTGGTCAAATGTGGGTATTGGTTCCGTTTGGCTACCACCCGTTTCAAAGGCGCAAAACGGACCCTTTTCTATGGGATACGATCCTACTGATTATTTCGATTTTGGAAATTTCAATCAAAATGGCACGGTAGAAACTCGATTTGGTTCACGTACCGAATTAGAGAGTCTAATTACAAAAGCACATACTGAAAACATGCAAGTATATGCTGACATGGTATTGAATCACAATAGCGGAGGGCAGTTAGAGAACAATCCGTTTACAGGAACTCAAACGTACACCAATTTTACGGGTGTGGCTTCTGGAAAATTCCCAAGAACTAGCGCTGATTTTTACAAAAATTCTTATGGAAACAATGATGAAGGATCTTTTGGCGGCTTTCCAGATTTAGCCCATGTGGCACCAAATGTGCAAGACTGGCTTTGGAAAAGAGCAGATGGCGTAGGAAAGTATTACAAGAACACGATGAAATTTGATGGCTGGAGATTTGATTATGTTAAAGGTTTTGCTCCTTGGGTCATAAAAGATTGGAATGCAAACGTTGGTGGATTCTCCGTGGGTGAATTATGGGATTCTAACGTAAACATACTGAATGATTGGGCAAATAATGCCAATAGTTCTGTTTTTGATTTTGCCTGTTATTATAAAATGAACGATGCATTTGACGGAAACAACCTGAACATCCTCAACGATGACATGATGTGGAAAAGAAACCCACACAAAGCAGTTACGTTCGTCTCCAACCACGATACTGATGAGATTTGGAAAAAAGAGCTAGCCTATGCTTACATCTTAACCCATGAAGGATATCCAACTATTTTTTACAGAGATTATGAAGAATGGCTGAACAAAACCAAAATGAACAATTTGATTTGGATTCACAACCAAAAAGCAACGGGAACAACCTCGATTTTATATACTGATACTGGTGAATACATCGCCAGAAGAAATGGGTACAATGGAAATCCAGGATTAGTAGTCTATATCAATAACTCCGCCACATGGCAAGAGAGATGGATCCAGACTAACTGGACTAATGCTCAAATAAAAGATTTTACTGGAAATTCTGCATGGATACCAACAACTCAAGCTGACAAATGGGTCAAAATACAATGTCCTCCAAATGGGTATTCAGTTTGGTCGATAAACATGTAATCATAAAAAATTTGCAAAAAAAATGAGGCTGTTCTAAAAGACAGTCTCATTTTTTTTATTCACACTTATAAATAGTACTTTTGCAGACTATTTATACAAATATGGGCTTTTTAGAAGAAATACAACGCAGAAGAACTTTCGGGATTATATCGCATCCAGATGCAGGTAAAACTACACTTACAGAAAAACTACTCCTTTTTGGGGGCGCCATCCAAGAAGCGGGTGCTGTTAAAAACAATAAAATCAAAAAAGGAGCCACGAGCGATTTCATGGAAATTGAACGCCAAAGAGGAATTTCGGTTTCTACATCGGTTTTGGCATTCAATTATAAAGATAAAAAAATAAACATATTAGATACTCCGGGACATAAGGATTTTGCAGAAGATACCTTTAGAACCTTAACGGCAGTAGACAGTGTGATTGTAGTAATTGACGTTGCCAAAGGTGTTGAGGAACAAACAGAGAAATTAGTAGCGGTTTGTAGAATGCGAAAAATACCAATTATCGTTTTCATTAACAAATTAGACCGAGAAGGAAAAGATGCTTTTGATCTAATGGACGAAGTGGAACAGAAACTGGGTTTAAAAGTAACTCCCCTGAGTTTCCCAATAGGAATGGGATATGACTTCCAAGGAATATACAATTTATGGGAGCAAAACATCAATCTTTTTAGTGGGGACAACCGCAAAAATATTGAAGAAACCATAGCTTTTTCAGATGTACAAAATCCACAATTAGAAAAAATTATTGGGCAAAAACCTGCTGCTACTTTACGCGAAGAATTAGAATTAATAGACGAGGTCTATCCTAAATTTGACCGCCAAGACTATTTAGACGGAAAATTACAACCTGTCTTTTTTGGTTCTGCTTTAAATAATTTTGGAGTAAGAGAATTATTAGACTGTTTTGTTCAAATTGCGCCATCTCCAAGACCAAAAGATTCAGAAACACGATTGGTAGATCCAAAAGAGGAAAAAATGACCGGTTTTGTATTTAAAATCCATGCCAATATGGATCCAAAACACAGAGACCGTCTGGCCTTTATAAAAATTGTTTCAGGAACTTTTGAACGAAACAAACCGTATTATCACGTTCGCCAAAAGAAGAATTTAAAATTTTCTAGTCCAAATGCATTTTTTGCTGAAAAGAAGGAAATCGTGGACATCTCCTATCCGGGAGATATTGTTGGTTTACACGATACTGGAAATTTCAAAATTGGAGATACTTTAACCGAAGGGGAAATCATGAGCTTCAAAGGAATTCCAAGTTTCTCTCCAGAGCATTTTAGATACATCAATAATGCAGACCCAATGAAAGCCAAACAACTCGACAAAGGAATTGATCAGTTAATGGACGAAGGTGTTGCGCAATTATTTACGCTTGAAATGAACAACAGAAAAATCATTGGAACAGTAGGAGCGCTGCAATACGAGGTTATTCAATACCGTTTAGAACATGAATATGGCGCTAAATGTACCTACGAGAATTTTCCAGTACACAAGGCGTGCTGGGTAAAACCAAATGATGTAAAAAGTGATGAGTTTAAAGAATTCAGACGAATCAAGCAAAAATTTCTAGCACATGATAAATACGCACAATTAGTTTTTCTAGCTGATTCTGATTTTACAATACAGATGACACAAAATAAATATCCAAATGTTAAGTTATTCTTTACTTCTGAATTTGAATAATTAGTTACCATTATACACTGGTGTTTTACCTATATAATACTTTTTTGTTCTATAAAGTTCAAAAAACTATAGAAGCCTGAGACAACCCACTAGTAGAAAATATTTTTACTTACAAAAACACAAACTTGAATAAATAAAAAAAACGCTAATTTAAAAGGAGGGCACTGAAAAACATCGTCTGTTTTGATTTGTGTCATTTTTATAGACCAAAAAAAACGCTTATAATCGAATTTTTAAGATTCGTTATAAGCG
>NZ_FRBU01000022.1 GCF_900142695.1 Flavobacterium xanthum
ACCTCGGAAAAGGCATCAATTTGATTCTCCAAATGAAGTATATTTACAATTATTAAACAATAATCAGGAATTCGCATTAATTAATTGAATCCACCCATTAATAATTAATAGTTTTAGTAAAAAAATGAATGTATCCTCTGATAACGCTGCACCAATTGAAAGAGCGCCTGTCGCTCAGCAAACCGTTTATTCCATATTATTTTCGATAGCATTTGCCCATTTACTCAATGATTTACTGCAAGCTGTTATCCCTGCGGCATACCCTATTTTAAAGGAAAACTTTCAGTTGACGTTTACCCAAATTGGATTAATTACGTTAGCCTATCAATTGGCGGCCTCTATTTTGCAGCCTGTGGTTGGTTTATACACGGATAAAAGACCAAAGCCTTTTTCTCAGATTTTTGGAATGCTATTTACTTTATCTGGAATTGTTTGCTTATCCTACGCTTCCAGTTTTGAAACGATTATTGTTTCAGTAGTTTTGGTTGGAATTGGTTCTTCCATTTTTCATCCTGAAGCATCGCGGATCTCCTTTTTGGCCTCAGGTGGCAAACGTGGTTTAGCACAATCCATTTTTCAATTAGGAGGTAATGCTGGGACCGCAATAGGACCGTTGTTAGTCGCCTTAATTGTGGTTCCTAACTCCCAATATTCTATTATTTGGTTCGTGGTTGTTGCGCTGATTGGCTTACTTGTTTTGAGTAAAATTGCGCTTTGGTACCAAAACCATCTGAGTTTAAGAAGTACTAAAAAAGCAGTAATCGACTTGCCTAATTTATCGCCAAAAACTATAAAGATTTCGGTTGCAATTTTGATGGTATTGATCTTTTCGAAATTCTTTTACATGGCAAGTATGTCTAGTTACTTTACTTTTTACTTGATGGAAAAATTTAATTTGTCTGTTCAGGAAGCCCAATTTCATTTGGTTTTGTTTTTGGCTTCTTGTGCTATTGGAACCTTAATTGGAGGGCCGTTAGGGGATAAATTTGGAAGGAAATACGTAATATGGTTTTCAGTATTGGGAGCTGCTCCTTTTACTCTGCTGTTGCAGTATGTCGATTTGTTTTGGACAGGGGTTTTGTCAGTCATAATAGGAACGATTATTTCATCTGCATTTCCTGCGATCTTGGTCTTTGCGCAAGAATTATTGCCTAAAAAATTAGGTATGGTCTCTGGCCTTTTCTATGGTTTCGCTTTTGGAATGGGAGGTTTGGGCTCTGCATTATTGGGAAATCTTGCGGATCATACTAGCATAAATTATGTTTACCACCTGTGTGCGTACTTGCCTTTGATAGGAGGTATCGCCTTCTTTTTGCCTAATCTAAAGAAAAAATAGAACTGTAATGTGTTTTTCAGGAGTTGATTCCAGCTAAACAGTATATTTTGTTAAACATTCTTTCTTCATCTGAATGGTAAACAAAAAATTGGTCCGTTAATCAATAGTAAGTTATTTGGCATTCTTATGGTCAAATTTGGAGAGGGTCATTTTGTGATTTTGGTAATAATTTAGTACAATCTTAAGATAAATTTTCTTCTTTATTACTTTTATTTCAATAACTTACAATGTTACTAATCAATAAAAAAAAACGAGTATGGCAACATTACGATTAGGCGATATTGCTCCTGATTTTGAAGCAGAAACGTCACAAGGAAAAATAAAATTTCATGAATGGCTTGGAGACTCGTGGGGCGTTTTGTTCTCACATCCAGCTGATTTTACACCAGTCTGTACCACTGAATTGGGAACCGTAGCCAATTATTATCCTGAATTTGAAAAGAGGGATGTAAAAGTTATCGCCTTGAGCGTGGACGGTGTAGATTCACACATGGAATGGATCAAAGATATCAATGAAACTCAAAATACGACAGTAAATTTCCCTATTATTGCGGATGAAGACAAACGAATTGCAGCATTATATGATATGATTCACCCTAATGCAAGTGAAAGTTTTACAGTGCGTTCCGTTTATATAATTGGGCCTGACAAAAAAGTAAAATTGACCTTAACCTATCCGGCATCTACAGGTAGAAATTTTGATGAAATTCTGCGTGTAATCGATAGTCTACAGTTAACGGCTAAATATAGCGTGGCAACACCAGCCAACTGGAAAGATGGAGATAATGTAGTGATTTCAACTGCTATTAAAGATGAAGATATTGCAGCAAAGTTTCCAAAAGGCTATGAAAGGGTTAAACCGTATTTAAGGATGACGCCACAGCCTAATAAATAATAATTTACCGCGCTATTACAGATTGAAAAGCAGCATAAAAACGATTTTATGTTGCTTTTTTTATGCTCAAAGACCTCAGTAAAAAGAAGCGAGATAATGGCGTTTAATTCAAAGGTTAGAGTAAACGGGTAGCTTTAATACGCAGTAGTTAATGGAGTTTTTACTACACATTGGAATTTCTCAAAAATGTTATCCTTAACTTTTATCTCAAGGCAGTAATTACAAATAGAGTTCACTGTAAAAAATATATCACATTTTATTTTTTAGCTGTAATAAACAGGCCAGAAATAATGATTCCCATACTTATGATTTGGGTAAGTCCAATAGCTTGATTTAGAAAAAAATAAGCAAGTATGCCGCTAAATATTGGAATCAAATAATAAATTAAAGCAGTTTTCGAAGTACCTATTAATCGGATTGCCTCGTTCCATAAATAAAAAGAAACTAGCGACGCAAAAATACCAACGTATAGCGTAATTAAGATTGTTGTAGAATCAAAAATCACTTTTTGATAAGTAGTATTTTCCCAAATATATAAAGGAAGAAGTAGTGCTGTACCAATACTGAAAACACTAAATAAAAATACTTTCGGAGCTAGTTGTTGTGGTTTTTTTCGAACTAAAATAGTGTAACACGCAAAAAAGAAACAAGCGAGAAGCATCAACAAGTCTCCAATTGTAAAATTGATGGTAAGCAATGCTTGTAAGGAACCTTTGGAAATAAGCACTAGAACTCCTATAATTATGGTAGCAATTCCTACTATTTTTATATTGGATACTTTCTCTTTGTAGATGATTCTGGAAAGGATAATGATAAACAGCGGAATTGAAATGGCAATTAATGATAAATTGATAGCACTTGTTGTTTTTCCTGCAAAGTATATCAGTGTATTAAAAATAGTAATGCCCAAAACGGCGGTAAGTGTAAGGTACCAAAAGTGCTTTTTTAGTATTGGTAAACTTTCAAAAGTCCTTTTAGCAGCAAAAGGAGCTAAAACAATACAGGCAACGGTCCAGCGCCAAAAAGCCAATCCCACTGGTGGAATATGTCCTTTTACACCACTAGCAATGACCATGTTGACTGACCATAGAAGTGTAGCGAATAAGGCAAATAAAACTCCCTTGGTCTGATTACTCATTAAACAAGATTGTTTATTTTGGCATGTTGTAATAACATAATTGTTTTGGCATCTTGAATTTGGCCTGTTGCTATCATAGCGTATGCTTCTTCATAGGGCATTTCGAGTACATCAATATTCTCCTGTTCGTGCGCTACTCCGCCACCTTCACTGACTTTCATAGATTCATCGTAAGCCCCAACAAACAAGTATAAAATTTCAGTTACAGCACCAGGAGACATATAGGTTTGCATGATTTTAGTGACTTTTATGAGTCGGTATCCTGTTTCTTCCTCTGTTTCTCGAATGATGCATTGTTCTGGATTGTCTTCGTCTAAAAGACCGGCGCAAACTTCAATCATCATGCCAGAGTCATTCCCATTTAGGTAGGTTGGCAAGCGAAATTGTCTCGTTAAAATAACCGTTTTTTGTTGTTTATTGTACAATAAAATCGCCGCGCCGTTCCCACGGTCATACACTTCTCTTTTTTGGGTGATCCAAGAATCGTCTTTTTTTTGATAGTCGAAAGTAACTTTATTTAAGATATACCAGTTGTCAGATAGCAATTCAGTTTTTTGTATTTTAATAGTTGGATTTTTCATGGCTGTATCGAAAGTATTTTTTTTGTTTAGGTAAAATATTATTAAAAAGTAATCCAGTCTCGGCTACCTCTATTTTTGGAGAGGGTTGGGGAGAGGAAAAAAAAACGCTCTGAAATTTCAGAGCGTTTTGTAATCTTATTTAAGAATAGTCTGCTTTCTATCTGGTCCAACAGAAACTATTTTGATAGGAACTTCAACTTCTCTTTCGATAAATTCAATGTACTCTTTCAACTCTGTTGGTAGTTCTTCGTAAGTGGTCATTCCGGTTAAATCGGCATGCCAACCTTTGAATTCCTGATACACTGGAGTTACATTCTCAGGTTCGATGTTGTAAGGAAAATGAGAAATTTTCTCTCCTTTATAATTGTATTCGGTACATACTTTTAACGTTTCAAATCCAGAAAGTACATCTCCTTTCATCATCATTAATTGTGTAACACCATTAACTTGAATAGCATATTTAAGTGCTACTAAGTCTAACCATCCACAACGTCTTTGTCTGCCAGTCACAGATCCAAATTCATTTCCAACACTTGCCATTGTAGCACCGTCTTCATCAAAAAGTTCCGTTGGGAAAGGACCACTACCTACGCGAGTTACATACGCTTTGAAAATTCCGTATACTTCTTTGATTTTATTTGGAGCAATTCCTAAACCAGTACAAGCACCAGCAGCAGTAGTGTTAGAGGATGTTACAAAAGGATAGGTCCCAAAATCAACGTCCAGTAAGGAACCTTGAGCACCTTCACATAATATTGATTTACCTGCCTTTTGAGCTTGGTGTAAATACTCTTCACTATCAATAAAATCTAATTTTTTTAGATCTTCGATAGCTTCAAAAAATTCTTTTTCTAATTCGGGTAAATTGTACTGAATATCAACATTGTAAAACGCAATCATGGCTTCATGCTTATCCGCCAAAGCTCTGTAACGATCTGCAAAGTCCTCTAATTCAATATCTCCAACGCGGATACCGTTTCTTCCGGTTTTGTCCATATACGTTGGACCAATTCCTTTTAGAGTAGAACCTATTTTTGCTTTTCCTTTTGATGCTTCAGATGCTGCATCCAATAAACGATGGGTAGGTAATATTAAATGAGCTTTTCTAGAAATAATTAGCTTTGCCTTTAGGTCTAAGTTAAATTTGGCTAAGCCATCAATTTCACTTTTAAAAACTACAGGATCAATTACAACACCATTACCAATGATGTTCATGTTATTTCCGTGAAAAATTCCAGAAGGAATGGTTCTAAGTACGTGTTTTATTCCGTCAAATTCTAAAGTATGTCCTGCGTTTGGTCCTCCTTGAAAACGAGCAATAATATCGTATTTAGAAGTAAGAACATCAACAATTTTTCCTTTTCCTTCATCTCCCCATTGTAATCCTAGTAATAAATCTACGGTCATTCTGTACGTTATTTGTAGTTAATTTTTATGTTTTTAAACGATCTTATTCCAAGTTTTCTTTTTGTTTCTTTACTGCGTAGAGATATAACGAATGATTGGTAATTTCGATATCAAAAATTTCTTCGATTGTTTTTTTGATACTTTGAATCCTCGGATCACAAAACTCAATTACTTCACCTGTATCAGTCATTATAATATGGTCGTGCTGTTTGTCAAAATACGATTTTTCGTAATGTGCTTGATTTTGTCCAAATTGGTGTTTGCGAACTAAAGCACAATCTAGGAGCAACTCGATTGTATTGTAAAGCGTTGCCCTACTCACACGATAGTTTTTGTTTTTCATTTTGATATATAAATTTTCTACATCAAAATGTTCTTCGCTATCGTAAATTTCCTGAAGGATAGCATAACGTTCAGGGGTTTTGCGATGTCCTTTTTTTTCAAGATACATTGTAAAAACATTTTTTACAATTTCTTGGTTTTTGGTGTTATCTGTGGAAATGAGTGTCATATAGTGGCAAAGATAATTTTTTTAGTTTAAAGTTTAAAGTTTCCGGTTTGTTAAGTTTCAAGTTTGTTCTAATACGAGTTCAAAATGCCTAAATAAAAGTCAGCAAAAATCACTATTGTGCTACGTTTTGTACTCCCGAGTTACTTTATCTATTCCGTCAATCTTCTTGATATTATTAATCATTTTTTTTAAAATGGTATTGTTTTGAACAATTACCGCAACTTGGCCATGAAAAATTCCAGCATCAGTGCTCAGCGCTATACTTTGAATATTAACATGCATGTTGTTTGATATCACTTTTGTTAATTGATTTGTAAGTCCTAAAACATCCATTCCTGTTATGTTTATAATGGCTTTGAACTCTTCCTGCGAAGAATCGATCCACTTGGCCGACATAATTCGGTAGGCGTAATTGGATTGCATTCCTATAGCATTAGGGCAATCTTTTTTGTGCACTTTTATCCCTTCATTGATTGTTACAAACCCAAATACGTCATCGCCAGGAATTGGATTGCAGCAAGGAGATAATTTATAATCTAGTTTGTCATGTTCTTTCCCAAAAACAAGCATGTCATAATTACTGCTAACTATTGGTTTGTGAATGTCTTCGTCAGCAGTAGTACTGGAAGAACGCTTCATTTTATTTTTGAAGAAATTAATGAATGTATTGCTTTTTTGTGCGGCGTAATCTTTAAGTTGCTGGTTCTCGATAGCACCAATTCCCACTCTATAAAATAAATCTAAACTTGTTTTTAGTTTAAAAAAGTTGACTAACTCATTAATAACCTGCTCACTCATGGTTATTTTTAGATGCTTTAATTTTCGGGTAAGCAGTTCTTTGCCTTCTTCACCAATTTTCTTGGTATTTTCGTTTAAAACATTTTTTATTTTCGTTTTTGCTCGAGAGGTGGTGACATAATCAAGCCAGTTAATGGTAGGCTTTTGATGCTGTGACGTGATGACTTCAATTTGATCTCCACTTTTCAATTCAAAATTCAAAGGAACTAGTTTTCCATTGACCCGAGTTCCTCTGGTTCGTATTCCTATTTCAGAGTGAATGCTAAACGCAAAATCGAGCGATGTAGCTCCTTTAGGCAACGATTTTATTTCCCCTTTTGGAGTAAAAACGAAGATCTCTTTTGAATATAAATTCATTTTGAAATCTTCTACAAAGTCTACGGCATTCGTTTCAGAATTCTCTAGCGCTTCCTTTAGTAAATTAAGCCATACGTCTAATCCACTTTCTTCGGTAGCACCATTCTTGTATTTATAATGTGCTGCGTATCCCTTTTCAGCAATTTCATCCATTCTTTCGCTCCGAACTTGTACTTCCACCCAACGTCCTTTTGGCCCCATAACGGTAATGTGCAAGGCTTCATAACCTGTTGATTTTGGTGATGAAATCCAGTCCCGCAAACGGCTTGGACTCGGTCTGTAATGGTCAGTAACAATAGAATATATTTTCCAAGCAACGAATTTCTCATCATGTGGATTTGATTTATATACAATGCGCAATGCAAATTTGTCGTATACTTCATCAAAACTCACGTTTTGTGCTAACATTTTTCTACGAATAGAATAAATAGATTTTGGACGACCTTTTATGATGTATTCAACACCTTCAGCATCTAAAGAGGCTTTTAGGACATTTGAAATATCGTCAATATAAGCATCTTGCTCTTCTTTAGTTTCTTTTATTTTACTGACTATTTCTTTGTAAATTGCCGGTTCCGTATATTTTAATCCTAAATCTTCCAGCTTGGTTTTTATATTATATAGCCCTAAGCGATGTGCTAGTGGTGCGTATATGTACAAAGTTTCAGATGCAATTTTGGTTTGTTTGTCCTCTTGCATAGAATCCATAGTTTGCATGTTGTGCAAACGATCCGCAAGTTTGATAAGAATAACGCGAACATCATCATTCAGCGTTAATATCATTTTACGGAAATTTTCTGCTTGCATGGAAACATTTAAATCTCTTTGTACCAATGATATTTTGGTCAATCCTTCTACGATTTGCGCTACTTTTGGATTAAACAAGCGTTCAATATCCTGCACAGTAGTAGGTGTGTCCTCAACAACATCGTGCAACAAGGCTGCTGCAATAGAGGTTGCTCCCAAGCCTATTTCCGAAGCAACAATTTTTGCTACAGCAATAGGGTGGAAGATATAGGCTTCGCCGGATTTTCTCCTTTGTTCTTTATGGGCTTCTACGGACACATCAAATGCTTTTCGAATCAGTTTCTTGTCTTCGGGAGTTAAGGTTTGATAACTTATCCGCAGCAGTTCCTTGTATTCTTGAGCAATTGCTTTGTTTTCTTTTTCTAAATCTATTTCTGTCATAACGGCATGGTTCATTTCCTAAAAATAACAATAAGCTCGGAGATATGCAAATGTATATTAGAACTTAAGGTATAAGAAATTGAGCTTATTATTTAATTTATTCTTATAAAATCTAAATCCTGAAAATCATAGCTAAAATCAGTTAATTCAGAAATGGGCTTCATTGTTAGTCGTACTGCTTTTCCAGTAGCATCACATTCAAAAAACAAATGAGCATCCGCATGGAAATAAGCATTATCCCATTTTACTACATAATTCGCATCCTTATAGAAAAAAACTTCGCCCGTAAGCTGTGGAGAGCGTTTAGAGGCAAAAAACAATTTTCCTTTTCTTTCTGAAAGTACCACCTCGCCAAACCAATTGTCTTGGTAGGTTCCTATAAAGCTTTTGAAATCAATTTTGATTTTGTCTTTTTTATTTTTAGCTACAGCTGCCCAAACTTCGTCTGTGATTTTGTCTGATGAGGCTTCATTTTGTTTTAGACTTGTACTGTAATTAGCCACGTAATCTTCGGATTGAATGCCTAAGTAACTGTCTTTTATAGTATTGGTAATTGCTCTGAACGCAGCGCCAGACTGCTGATTGGTCAAAACAATAATTCCTACATTCAGTTCCGGTAAAAGCGTTACTTGAGTAACAATACCCTCTAATCCGCCGGTGTGGGTAACTTGTTTGTATCCTTTTACATCACTTAGGAACCAGCCCAAGCCATAGCCGCTAAAATGCGTATTGTACGGAGGTCTTGTGGCCGCTGGAATTATGGTTTGTAATTGCCACATCTCATCGTGCTCCTTTTTCGAAAATAATTGCTTGTTATCAGCGCCATATTTTCCATTGTTCATTTGCATGATGGTCCATTTACTCAAATCATTCACACTGGAGTAAATTCCAGCTGCTGCATCAAAGAGTTGGTTTTTATAGCGTTTGATTACTTTTAGTTCCCTGTTGATGGGAACATGCGGTGCAATAACATTGGTGGTATCTTTCAATCGTACAAATGAAGCAGCACTATAATTCATTTCCAAGGGTTTCATCATGCGTTCTTCTACAAAATCGCACCAGCTCTTGCCGCTTGCTACTTGTATTACTTCTCCAGCAATAATGTATAGTAAGTTGTCATAATCGTATTGGGTTCTAAAGGCGGAAACGGGTTTTAAATACTGTATATTTTGAATAATATCAGTAGCTGTAAAATCACTTCCGTCAGGCCAAATCATCAAGTCTCCCGCGCCAAGGCCTAATCCGCTACGGTGCGTTAATAAATCCCGAATTGTAAATTCATTCGTAACGTATTCATTATACATCTTGAAATTAGGAAGGTATTTAATGACTTTGTCATCCCATTTTACTTTTCCTTCGTCTACTAACATGGCCAAAGCGGCGCTTGTAAACGCTTTACTATTGGATGCAATTCCAAAAAGGGTATTGGCATCTACTTTTTCTTTAGTCAAAATAGATTTTACACCATATCCTTTCGCATGAATAATCTTTCCATCTTTGACAATTGCGACAGCAATTCCAGGAACATTGAATGTTTTTAAAGTGCGCTCCACAAGATAGTCAACTTTAGCCGCATCGATTTGTGCGAAAGAAAAAGAGGTTGAAATTAGGGCAATTGCAAAGAATAATTTATTTTTCATATTAATTACGATGTTTGTAAAATGGTGAATTGTTACTATTTTTTTGTTATAAATCTGCAATCAAAAATCTAAAACCCTCTTTGTCTTTTGGCTTCAAAAATCAAAATAGCTGCTGCAACAGAAACATTCATCGAATCGATTTCACCTTGCATTGGAATAATAATATTTTGAGTTGCTGCCGTACGCCATTCCTCCGTTAATCCAGTGGCTTCTGTGCCCACAACTAATGCGGTTGGGGTGGTATAATCCTGTGTGTGATATGCCGTCGAATTTTGCAAAGTCGCGCAATAAAAACTGATATTTCGTTCTTTCAAAAAAGTAATAATTTCTGATGTCGTTCCAGTGGCAATCTGATTGGTAAATAAACAACCTACGCTAGAACGCACAATATTTGGATTGTATAGATCACTTTTTGGATTAGCAATAATCACGGCATCTAAATTAGCAGCGTCGGCTGTGCGAAGTAGTGCGCCAATATTACCTGGTTTTTCGGGCGCTTCGGCAACTAGAATTAAAGGATTTGCAGATAATTTCAAATCAGATAATTGCATTGATTTGGTTTTGGCAACAGCCAAAACACCTTCGGTAGTATCTCGATAAGCGAGCTTCTGATATACTTCCTTGTTGATTTCTATCAATGTTGCAGTCGGAGCTACTTGACGCGCCTCCGCCTCAGAACAAATTTCAGGTAAAAACAATAGTGTTTCCAGTTCGTAACCCCCTTTAACCGCTATTGCAATTTCACGTTTGCCTTCCATTAAGAAATTTCCGGATTGCTTGCGTGCCTTTGCCTTTTCCTGCAATTGCACTAAAGATTTTATGTATGGATTTTGTATAGAAGTGATTTGTTTCAAGACGTTCAACTATTTAATTAATAGCTACAAAGATACATAGAGAAAATCCAGTTTTTATAATAGGGTTCGAATATTTGTTGGAAACTAAGAGAATGTCATATTGTGGGAGTTTTAAGGTTGTTTCACGAGGAATTTCTTTATTTTTGTCCGAATTCGAAAATCAAAATCCCAAATCAAATGTTTCACTTATTAGATATCATCGGTACGATGGCTTTTGCTATGTCGGGCGCATTGACGGCCATGAATAAAAAGCTGGATCCTTTTGGGGTATTTATCATCGCATTTGTCACTGCTGTTGGTGGTGGAACGCTCCGAGACATCATGATTGGGAGGACTCCTGTGGGCTGGATGCTGGATTTAAAGTATGTTTATGTAATAGCAATTGGCTTTGTTTTGGCTATTATATTTAGAAAAAAATTCGATAGATTGCGTACTTCTTTATTTTTATTTGACACTATTGGATTGGGTGTTTTTACATTGATTGGTTTAGAAAAAGGAATCAACATTGGTCTACATCCCATTATTTGTATCGCATTAGGTACAATGACGGCTTGCTTTGGTGGTGTGATCCGCGATATTTTGTGTACAGAAATTCCTGTTATATTTAGAAGAGAAATTTATGCTACAATATGTATTTTAGGTGGAATTGTTTTTTTTCTGCTTCGAAAACTGAATTTGGAAAATGATGTTTTGTATTTAACGACGTCACTAGTTATCATTTCGGTTCGATTAATGGCTGTAAAATTCAAATGGTATTTACCTACTTTAGAACATAAATAAAAAAGAAGTACTTTCACGAAGTCTAAATTCAAAGAGTGAAAAATTATTTTGTAAAACAATACCAAAAAAACGATTATATAAATTGGAATGCCTTTATTGGTCAAGCCAAAAATGCTACTTTTTTATTTCACCGAGATTTTATGGAATACCACAACGATCGGTTCGAGGATTTCTCGTTGATGATTTTTGAGGATGACAAGCTAGTGGCTGTTTTACCTGCCAATAGAGTTGGAGTTGTCGTTTTTTCGCATCAAGGTTTAACGTATGGCGGATTAGTTTACTCGGCTAAATTAAATGGAGAAAAAGTAGCAACGATTTTGGATGCTGTTCTGTCTTTTTACAAAGAGATGGAGATACAGTCCTTTTATTACAATCCGATTCCTTTATTCTATGTGTCAAAAGGCAACGCTGAAATGGAATTTTTTATGTTTAAAAAAGGAGCGTTTTTAGATAAAAAAGAAATGAATTTGGGTATTAATTTAGCGATGCCATTAACCATTTCAAAAAGTAAATTAAAGCATTTTAGGAAAGTAGAAGAACTCGATGTAGAACTCGTAGAAGAACAAGAATTGGAGTCATTTTGGGAATTGGTCCTAGAGCCAAGACTATCAGAAAAACACAATGCAAAGCCCGTACATACGCTACAAGAAATTACAGCACTTAAAGAAAAGTTCCCAAATAATATCAGACAGTTTTCAGCTTATTATGATGGTACTATCATTGCCGGGATAACACTTTTTGAGACGGAAACAGTGGTGAAATCGCAATATGGTGCTACAACAAAAAAAGGGGAGGAATTGCGTGCCTTAGATTTTTTATTTATTACTTTAATAAAAAAATACAAACAGGAAGGAAAACTTTTTTTTGATATGGGAATCGTTAATGACGCTAATGAAAAAGGATACCACGCCGGACTTTTGAAACAAAAAGAGGAATTAGGTTGCTCTGTTTACAACCAGGATTTTTATAAAATGAAGCTATTATGATCCCTTTTCTTGATTTAAAAAAAATAAACGAACCCTACGAAACTGCTTTTCAAGAAAAATTGAAATCGGTTTTACATAGCGGTTGGTATGTTTTAGGGAATGAGGTTGCCGCATTTGAAACTAATTTTGCTACCTATTGTGGTGTAAAACATTGTTTTGGCGTAGGAAATGGTTTTGACGCTTTAGTTTTGATTTTCAAAGGTTATATTCAACTTGGAAAACTGCAAAAAGGCGATGAAGTTATTGTTCCTGCAAACACCTATATTGCTAGTATATTGTCGATTTTACAAGCAGATTTAATTCCGGTTTTAGTCGAGCCAAATGTAGAAACCTACAACATAAATTCGGCGTTGATTTTAGCTAAAATTACGTCTAAAACTAAAGCTATTTTGGCGGTTCATTTGTATGGACAATTGGCCGAAATGGATGCGATAAACGAAATTGCTGTGGCAAATAATTTGCTGGTTATTGAAGATGCAGCTCAAGCTCATGGGGCTGTACTAGTTGCCAAAAGTGATATCTCAAATGCAATAGAGCGGAAAGCAGGTAATTTAAGTAATGCGGCAGCTTTTAGTTTTTATCCTGGAAAAAATTTAGGTTGTTTAGGAGATGCTGGTGCTGTTACTACAAATGATGCAGCTTTAGCTAAGGTAATTTTTTCAATGCGCAATTACGGTTCAGAAACCAAATATTATAATGATTATATTGGTGTAAATTCGAGGTTAGATGAGTTGCAAGCAGCTTTTTTGAACGTAAAATTACCGTCTTTAGATACTGAAAATGAAAAGCGAAGAACCATTGCCAAACGCTATTTGTCTGAAATTAAAAACGATAAAATCATTTTGCCCAAACTGTCATTGCTTGGTACGGAGCAATCTAATCATGTTTTTCACCTGTTTGTAATTCGAACTAAAAACCGAATAGCGCTACAGGATTACCTTAGCAAAAATGGTATCCAAACTGTAATTCACTATCCCATTGCTCCACACCAGCAAAAAGCTTTAAAACAGTACAATGATCTGTCTTTTCCAATTACGGAGAAGATGCATGAGGAAGTTTTAAGCTTGCCTATGAGTCCAGTTTTGACGATGGAGGAGGTCAGTTATATTGTTTTACTTTTAAATAAATATTAAATGGGATTAATTAGCAAAATAAAACAATTGTGCTTTGTTAATTTGCGGATTATAAAGTATAAATTCCTCTCCGATTGCCAACGTGTGGTGGGTAAGCCAAAGCTTTTCTATCCTGTACTATTGAAAGGAAAAGGAACAATTATTTTTGAAGAAAATGTACAAATTGGGGTAATTTCGTCGCCCTATTTTTATTTAGGATATACTTTTATGGAAGCTAAATATGATAGCAGTGAAATTAACATTGGAAGTAATGTTGCTATTAATAATGCTTTTTCGATTATTTGTTCTTCGAAAGTTACAATCAGAGATAACGTTTTAATAGGCGGCAACTGTACAATCATGGATAACGATGGGCATTATTTAGATCTTGATAAAAGAAATGAGAGTAATCCAATTTCTTTTCCAGTGTATATTGGGGAAAATGTCTTTATTGGTTCAAATGTTTCTATTTTGAAAGGAGTTACGATAGGAGAAAATTCTGTAATAGGAAATGGATCTGTGGTGAGCAAAAATATCCCTAAAAATGTTATTGCGGCAGGAAATCCTGCTAAAGTTATTAGAAACTTATAATGTTAAAGACCATCAAACAAAATCCGCTTCTTAAAGTAATCTCACTAAATTCGATTTCAGTGGTGGTGAGTTTTATGCTAGGGATTGTTTCTACTAAGATTATTTCCATTTATTTAGGTACGTCAGGAATGGCATTATTAGGGAATTTTAGAAACTTCACAACAATGATGAAGTCCATGGCTACATTAGGAATTAACAATTCATTCATTAAAGTTTTCGTGGAGAATAAAGAGGATAAAAATGAATTAGGTGTCATTTATTCTACTTTTTTTTGGTTCTTCCTATTTGTTTCAGTAGGTTTAGGTTTGATAATTTTAGTTTTCTCCAATGTAATATCCGAATTTTTATTTCTTACTATTTCCTTTGCATATCCTATTCGTTTTTTTGGATTGTTACTGCCTTTACTTGTTATCAATACATTTTGGATTGCCATCTATACTGCTTTAGAAAAATATAAAAAAATTGTCATTCTGCAGATTGTCTCGAATCTATTAATTTTTAGTTTAACGACTTTTTTGATAGTAAATAATGCGATAAACGGAGGATTGTTAGCAATTGTTTTGAGCGAATTAGTGGCGGTGGTGGTGACTTTTGTTTTTATAATAAAGGATAGCAGTTATTTTCAATTTAGCCTTCAGAAAATTATAGCAAAGAAATATTTAGATACCATCAAGAGCTTTTCTTCAATGGCTTTATTAAGTGCCATACTTACACCTGTAACGCTATTACTCATAAGAAGTTTTATAATCAAAACGCATTCTATACAAGAAGCTGGTATTTGGGATGCTACCAATAAATTTTCTAGTTTTTATATGTTGGTTTTTAGCTCTGGGTTATCATTATATTACCTCCCAAAATTATCTTCTTTAAAAACAGAGGAGGAGTTCAAATTAGAATTAAAATCCTATTTTCGTGTCTTTGTTCCATTATTTTTTGCAGTATTATTGCTTGTTTTTTTATTGAAAGGATTTATTTTAGATCTTGCTTTTACAAAATCTTTTTTAAAAGTGAAGGACGTACTAATTTGGCAGCTTTTAGGTGATTTTTTAAGGATTATGACATTGGCTTTTGGCTATCAAATTGTTGTGAAAGCTAGGGTCAAAAAATATTTTATTCTTGAAATAGTATTTAATGTTTCCTATTTGATAGTATCTTTTTATTTAATCAGTCGTTTTTCATTTCAAGGTGCTTTAATGGCTTATTTTATTGCCAATTTGATCTTGTTCCTGTTGATTTTATTTATGTTTCGAAAACTATTTTTTATTTCCAAGCGGCCAAATATTGACTAGCAATATTAATATGGTCGTGCTCTCTTTCGATGAAGGCTCTGGCACGATTTCCAATAACAACAATCGCTTCTGGATTTTCTATCAAAAAGGAAATCTCATTTACTAAAGAGTCAATATTTGGTGTTGCATGTATATTTACTCTCTCCTTTAAATTATAATGATCGATAAAATCATTTCCTCCACCAGTAAAAACAACTTTACCTTTTGCCATGGCTTCCAGTGCATTATAGCCTTGGTCAATAGCATAAATTTGATCTAATACAATTTGAGCGGTATTGTATCTATTAATATAGTCGCTGTAAGGTATGTTCTCAGTGATAATGACTGTTACCTTTTCAGGATATTTCTCCTGTATAATTCGCAATGCTTTTTCAAAGTAAGGAATTCCTTTTTTAATGTAACTGGAGCGATTTATCCCTAAAAAAATAACAATCTTTTCATTGATTTCTTGATCTTGAAATTTTATTTTATTGCTATTAACAGGATTAGGGATGAAGTGAGTTTTATAGTTCATTTTGTCCATAGGAATTTTATAATCTAAATCAGATGTAATAAGATTTCGACAATTTTCAGACAACCAGTCAAAGGTTCTTCTATAGTTTTTAGCCGCATATTTCAATGGATATTCAAAATGATTTTTTAAAGAATTGTTCTCGAAATATGGAGTCAGAATGCAATAATCTGTTTCTTTTTTTAACAAATAGTCAATCACTGGGGTTTCATCACCACAGATTAGTAAACTTCGATTTTTAATTTTCTTGAATAACTTTTTATACAGTAGTCGCGATAGAAAAGGGAAGGTCTCAATGGCATCAGAGTTAATGAGCTGTACGTGATCGAAGTTTTTTAATTTAGGTAATAAAAGATAAAAACGGAGTCCTCTTTCAGCTTTTGATAAATCGATTCCAGTGAGTTTGTGAATGATATTTTTTATCTTTCTAGGCAGCCAATGTCCAGATGTAAAAGAGGAATGAAAGGAATAATCGGTATCGAATTTCTTGAAATAATCTCCTGACGACAACAAAATGACGTCATGTCCTAGCGCTATTAATCCTTCTTTTAAAGAATTATGCAATCGACTGTATTCGCCTATCAAAAGTATTTTCATTTACAAATCTGAATTATTTATATTTGTGTAAATATAAGTACAAATTGATAAAAGAATTTAAAAAAGGAGATCTGGAAATAGTATTGTCAACCATGGATAGAGATTCATTGGATTTTTTAATTCCGATGTTTTCATTCTCTCATTTTTCAAACTTTTCGATTTTAATTATCAACCAAACCCAACCGGATAAATTATTAGTTTCCAATTATCCGTCAATTCGAATAGTAAATTCATTTGAAAAAGGGTTGTCAAAAAGCAGGAATACGGGCTTTAAAAATGCAAAAGGAGAAATTATTTTAATTGCAGATGACGACGAAGTATTTAAAGAAGATTTTGAAAACACTATTCTTGAAGCGCACAATAAGTATCAAGAAGCACAAAGTATTTGTTTTGCAATCGATGATTTTAGTGGTTTCTTGTTTAAAAAATATCCTTCTACAGCAAAAACTCGATTGAGTTTTCTAGATATTTCTAATATTTTGTCCATTGAAATAAGTTTTAAAAAAGCAGCTCTCGACCAATTGAATATTAAGTTTGATACTAATTTTGGTATAGGAAGTCCATTTGCAATGGGTGAAGAAGCTATTTTTTTATCTGATTGGAGAAAGCAAAAGCAAAGTGTAATTATTGTGCCAAAAGTTATTGCAAGTCATTCGAGGTTTTCAACAGACAATAAATTAAATTTTAAACAACGGTATTACGTGCAAGGCGCTTTCTTAACCAGAATTTCAAAATACGGTTATTATAAAGGAGTTTTTTTAAAGCTTTTTTTCGATCTTAAACAAAATAAAGTGAAACTAAATCAACTGTTTGCAGCGATAAAATCAGCAAATAAAGGCAAGTTAGATTTTATACAAATGCAGAAATGAAAACAACTATAAATTCCATTCAATTATTAAAGATTCCCGTTATAGAAGATACGCGGGGAAACCTAGCATTTATTCAAGAGGCCGTTTTACCATTCGAATTCAAACGGGTGTACTACCTTTTTGATGTTCCTAGTAATGCTTTTAGAGGGGGTCATTCACATATTGTGCAGCAAGAAGTTTTAATCGCTTTGAGCGGAAGTTTTGAAGTAGTTTTAAATGACGGAGTAGAAAAAAAATCATTTCTATTGAATAAACCTAATATTGGTTTGCATATTCCGACGGGAATTTGGAGAGAATTACAAAACTTTTCTTCAGGAGCCGTATGTTTGGTTTTAGCTTCTGATGTTTATGACGAAGAAGACTATATTCGGGATTTTAATGAATTTTTGGAGTCTAAAAAATGAAGCTTTTATACATTGTTCCTAACATCAATAACGCGGGAGGTGTCGCCCGAGTACTTTCGATAAAAACTAATTATCTTATTGAACACTTTGGATACGAAGTTCATATTCTTACTCAAAACAATGGTTTTTCTGCTTTATTCTATCCCTTCAATCAGCATATTGTTTTTCACGATATGCTGTTAACAGGCACTGCAATTAGTCTTTTTAATTTGTACCAAAATGCATTAAAAGCGAAAGTGAAAGTCATTCAGCCAGATGTCATTATTGTATGTGATAACGGTTTAAAAGCCTACTTAATTCCTTTTATTTTAAAAAATAAAATTCCGCTAATTCTAGAAATGCACAGTTCCAGATTTATCGAGGAAAAAGAAGTTAAAAAAAACATTTTGACAAAAATTACTTCGAGTTTTAAGACTGTCTTGAAAAACAGAGGTGTCAAAAAATACGATCAATTTGTAGTATTAACTAGCGAAAGTGGAAAAGAATGGGATGTCAAAAATACGCTAGTGATTCCAAATCCATTATGGTTTACGATAAGAAAGCACAATGCTTTACAAAGCAAAAAAGTAATCGCCGTTGGGAGACATACTTATGAAAAGGGATTTGACAGGATGTTGGCAATTTGGAAAAAAGTAGTAATAAACCATCCAGATTGGACGTTGGGTATTTACGGGAAATCAACTGAAAATCTAGATTTACGCTCCATCGCTAAAAATCTAAATATTTATAATAATGTTACCTTTCATGAGCCAGTTCAACATATTGAAGAGAAATATTTGGAAGCTTCTTTTTACCTAATGACGTCTCGTTTTGAAGCTTTTGGCATGGTGTTAATTGAAGCGATGGCGGCTGGATTGCCATGCGTTGCTTATGATTGCCCCAGTGGCCCCAGAGAAATTTTGACTCCAAATGAAAATGGATTTTTGATCGAAAATGGTAAGGAATCAGATTACGTGCAAGCCGTAGTAGCTCTAATCGAAAATGCGACACTAAGACAACAGATGGGTGAAAAGGCGAAATTATCCATCGAAAAATACAACATCGATGTGATTATGCAAACTTGGGATGAATTATTTATTAGAATAAAAAAGAATTAATTTTTATCATCGATAGCGCATAAATATCCAACTCGATACCAATTAAAAAGAAATAAATTAGGATGATTTCCTGTCAAATTCTTCATTAATAAATGCTGAAAAACGGAATGTATTTTGGAAATAATAAAAGTAATTTTTGTACCTTTTAAAAAATGATACAATTGAATCAACTTTACAAAAGCAACATCAATTTTTTCTTCTTCATAAAGCGCAATCAAATTTTCTAATGACTCTTTAGTTTTTTTTAAATAGACCGAATTTATATCAATATCTCCGTGTTCAACAACATTTTCAATATGATTTACTGTTGCGTTTAATAGACTTAATTGATACGAAACTTGCGTGTCGTCATGACCATATTTTTTTAGATGAGCATCAAATTTTACTTGATTGAAACACTCTTTTTTTATAACGGTATTGTTAAAAAGTAATGATTGGAAGGGCTTCTTCTCTCGGTTCGTTGCAGATTTATCTTCAATAAATTTCCCGTATTTCCAACGTAGTTTTTGATTGTCGGAAGGGCATTTTTCAGGATGTTGTCGTCCTCCATAAACCACATCAAAATCATATAAATTAGAAATGAATTTATTGATATAATCGTCTCTAATAATAATGGAGTCCCCGTCGACAAAAAGTAAATATTCAAATTTCGCTTGTTCAGCTAAGGAATTTCTGTTTTCACGATGTGCCAGATTTTTTTTTAACGATACAAAACTACAATCTGATAATGCATTTATATTCTCATTAAATGCATTCAAACTTGATTGTGAAGCGTCGTCTTGGCAAAAGATTTCAAACACTATTCCGCAATTGATACATTGCTTTTGCAACTCCAAAACCAGCGGATAAACATTGTAATTATAAACCGGAATTAGTATCGAAAGCATTATACTGTTCTCTGCTGAATCACTTCAAAAATTTTGGCGTCTTCACATTTCAATGTTTTGGAAGGGAATTTCATTAACAAGGCATAATCATGCGTTGCCATAATGATGGTTTTTCCATTGGCATTGATTTTTTTCAATACCTCTAATACTTCTGCACTCGTTTGTGGATCCAAGTTTCCTGTAGGTTCATCTGCAAGAATTAATTCGGGATCATTTAGTAGAGCTCGAGCAATGGCCACTCGCTGTTGTTCCCCTCCAGAAAGCTGATGAGGCATTTTTTTACCAAAATCTTTCATCCCTACTTTATTCAAAACTTCTTCAATTTTATGCTGCATGTCTACGTTATTGATCCAGCCCGTTGCTTTAAGTACAAAAAGCATGTTGTCATTCACAGTGCGGTCTGGAAGCAGTTTGAAATCTTGAAAAACGATTCCAATCTTTCTTCTCAAAAACGGAATGTCATCTTCTTTTAAAGAAGCTAAATCAAAGTCGACAATGTTTCCCTCTCCTTCGGTTAATGGCAAATCAGCATACAAAGTTTTCATTAAGCTGCTTTTTCCTGACCCTGTTTTTCCAATGATGTAAAGGAATTCTCCATGATTTACCTCCAAGTTCACCTCTGTTAAAATAGATTTTCCTTCTTGATAAATAGTTACATTTTTTAAAGACAGTACGGATTGTGACATAGTTTGCATTTGTTTATGGGGTAAAAGTAATAAGATAACGCTTCTATTCAAAATAAATTCTGTTGTATTAAACAGAATTAAAGAAAATAGGAATATTGGTGTATTTTTAAAATGTGAGATTTTACTAATAGTATCAAAAGAACGTCAAATTATACCTTGAAGAATAAATATTCATAATAAAAACCAATTGTGATTCGTTATAGAGTTCAGAATATAATACATTTGAATTATTAAAATAAAATCACAATGCGTAAATTTTCCTGGATCTACTTCTTTTCTTTCTTTATAATAACGGCGGTGCTTTCAGCACAAAAATCGGCTATTTACACGCACGATTCAAAAGATTTTAATAAAGCGGTTTCTCTATTTAAGGACGCGCAATATGCATCGGCACAACTAATTTTCAACAAAGTAAAGGAAACGGCCACCACGGAAGAATTGAAATCAGACTGTGCGTATTACGCTGCGAATTGTGCCATTCGAACCAATCAAGCAAATGCGGATGCGTTGATGGAGCAATTTGTAACAGATTACCCAACAAGCGTAAAGCAAAATCAAGCTTATATTGAAGTAGCACATTATCATTTTACGCAAGGCGATTATGCGCAAGCTTTACAATGGTTTGACAAAGTGGATGAAAGTAGTTTGAGTAGAAAGGATCAAGATAAATTTAATTTCCAAAAAGGCTATAGTTTTTTTAATGCTAAAAAGAAAAAAGAAGCTACTTCCTACTTGAACAAGGTAGTGAATTCTGCTGAATATGGGTCTCAGGCCAAATATTACCTCGGTTTTATGGCCTATGAAGGAGATGACTATAAACAAGCGACAAAGTATTTTGACGAGGTTTCAGGTGAAGAGAAATACAAAGAAAAGCTTTCTTATTATCAAGCAGATATGAATTTTAAGTTGGGAAATTTCCAAAAAGCAATTGATTTGGGTCAGAAAGCAATGGCCAAATCAAATCCTTTGGAAAAATCAGAATTAAATAAAATCATTGGCGAAAGCTATTTTAATTTAAAAAAATACGATACAGCCATTCCATTTTTAGTCGCTTACAAAGGGAAAAGAGGAAAGTGGAACAATACCGATTTTTACCAATTGGGATATGCGTACTACAAACAAAAAGACTATGAAAATGCCATTTCCCAATTCAATAAAATCATTGGTGGAAAGGATTTTGTAGCTCAAAATGCATATTACCATTTAGGAGAAAGTTACCTCAATACCGATAAAAAACAGCAAGCGTTGAATGCTTTTAAAAATGCTTCGGAAATGGATTTTGACTTGGCGATACAAGAAGATGCCAGTTTGAATTATGCTAAATTGAGTTATGAATTAGGAAATTCGTATCAAAGTGTACCAGCGGTTCTTCAATCTTTTTTAAACAAATATCCAAATAACGCCAACCGTTCTGAAGTAGAGAAATTGCTAATTGATTCCTATATTTCTTCTAAAAACTACAAAGAAGCGTTGGTTTTATTAGAAAAAAATAAATCGCCGGAAAATAAATTAGCCTATCAAAAAGTACTGTTTTATAGAGGACTGGAATTGTACACGGATGGAAAGTATGAAGATGCTTTAAAGATGTTTACGAAAGCTACAACCGAACAAAAAGATCCAGTTTTTACTAGCAGAGCCATTTTTTGGAAAGGGGAAGCTGAATATGTAACGAATGATTTCAAGGAGGCATTGTTAAGTTTTAAACAATTTGCAGGTTCAAGCCAAGCTTCAAAAACCCCAGAATACAAAAACCACAATTATAATATTGCCTATTCCTATTTTAAATTAAAAGAATACGATCAGGCAGGGAATTATTTTCAAAACCAAATAGAGAAAGCACCAGCTGATAAAGTGCGATTGAATGATTCGTATTTGCGTTTAGCAGATTGTCGTTTTGTAACTTCAAAATACGGCCCAGCAATGGATGCGTATAATAAAGTGATTGAATCTAAAAGTATAGATGCGGATTATGCATATTTTCAAAAAGCAATTTCTTATGGATTTATGGGTAAAAATGACACTAAAATGACCGAATTAAACTCTTTTGTGCAATTGTATCCAAAGTCTGAATACAAAGACGATGCACTTTTTGAATTGGCTAATACCTACGTTGCCGCTAACAAAAATGATCTCGCCATAAAAACATACGAGCGTTTAAATACGGAGTTTAAAAAAGGCTCCTTCACTTCTAAATCTATTTTGCGTCAGGGTTTAGTGTATTATAACACCGATAATGACGATCAGGCATTGTTGAAATTTAAAAAAGTGGCTGCCGATTTTCCTAGAACGCCGGAAGCTTTAGAAGCCGTTGCAACAGCCCGATTAATTTATGTTGATGGTGGTCGAGTGGATGAATATGCTAGTTGGGTTCGTACGTTAGATTTTGTTGCTGTAACGGATGCAGAATTGGATAATGACACCTACGAAGCTGCTGAAAAACAATTTCAACAAAACAATACTAAGCAAGCTATCCAGGGATTTAGTGGCTATGTAAGTCAATTTCCTCGAGGCATCCATGCCTTAAAAGCTAATTACTACCTTGGTCAATCGTATTATTCAGAAGGATCTGAAACCAAATCAATTCCTAATTTTGAGTATGTGATTGCACAGTCTAGGAGTGAGTTTACAGAGCAGTCTTTGTCAAGATTGGCTCAAATTTTTCTTAAAAATAAACAGCACGACAAGGCAATTGTAGTTTTATCCCGTTTAGAAAACGAATCTGATATTTCTCAAAACACGACTTTTGCACAATCCAATTTGATGAAATTGTATTATGACAAGAAAGATTATGGCAGTTCAGGCACGTATGCGGAGAAAGTTTTGATGAATCCAAAAGCTGACGATAATGTAAAAAGTGATGCTCAAATTATTATAGCGCGTGCGGCAATTGAAACGGGAGATGAAGCAAAAGCAAGAGTTGCCTACACCAAATTAATGGCAATTGCAAAAGGAGAATTAGCAGCCGAAGCGCTATATTATGATTCTTATTTTAAAAACAAAGACGGAAATTTTGAACAGTCAAATGTTGCTGTTCAAAAATTAGCGAAAAATTACGCTAGTTATAAATATTTTGGAGCCAAAGGTTTAGTTGTAATGGCAAAAAACTTCTACGGATTGAAAGACAGTTATCAGGCAACCTATATTTTAGAAAATGTGATACAAAATTTTACTGATTTTCCAGATGTAGTGTCAGATGCGCAAAGAGAATTGAACACTATAAAAGCCGAAGAGTCTAAAACAAATTCATCAATTACAAAATAAAGAAACGCGGCAAGAAAGTTAGAAAATAACTAAAGTAAGTATGAAATTTTGAGAATAGTCGAAAGCCAAAAAAATTAAAGAATGACAATCCCTTTTTATATAGTAGATGTTTTTGCGGAACATAAATATGCGGGCAATCAACTGGCTGTGTTTTTGGATGCACAAAAGTTAAGCACTAATGAGATGCAGACCATTGCCCGAGAAACAAACTTTGCGGAAAGTACTTTTATCACGAAGCTCGATCAGGAAAATAATGCAGCAACAATACGAATTTTTACTCCAGAACACGAAATGCAATTTGCGGGGCACCCCATAATAGGAACTTCATGGGTTTTGATGCACAAAGTTTTTGAGAAGCGCACTGAAAAGATCAATTTGTCAGTTCCAATAGGTGGTATTGTAGTTTATCAATCAGACGATTTGGTATGGCTACAAGCTGCGCAACCACAATTTTTAGACACTTTTTTGGCAGAGGATTTTTCATCCTTCAGCAATTTAAGTCTTGATGATTTTGATGTAAAATTTCCCATTCAGGAAGTGACCACGGGAAGCGCTTTTGTAATTGTTCCTGTTAAAAATGCAACAGTATTGCAAAATTTAATCCTGAATCAGATTAAAATGGATGCTTGGTTGCGCGCTCATTGTAAAACAAACCATAGAGCCTTTTATTTTTATTGTTTAGAAGGAACAAAGCTTACAAGTAGGATGCTTTGTTTAGAGAATAACCAACTTATAGAAGATGCTGCCACTGGAAGTGCGAGTTGTTGTTTGCAGGCTTTTCTTTTGAAATATTATTCTCCTGAAATCCAAATGATCAATTATCAAGGAGATTTTATCAAGAGACCCTCTCAGATTTATTTTAATGGAAAATTAGAGGAGAACAATTTTGATATCAAAATAGGTGGGAAAACGCAATTTATTGCAAAAGGGGAGTGGGAAGTTTAGATTATAACAAAAGAATAATAGGTACAAAATAAAAAAATTAGACATGACATTTAAAGATTTAGAAATAAAAATAAGAACAAATAAAGTATCAACTTTTTCGGAACCCTTTACTTCGATGCGGTTTGGGTTTGGGATTTTGTTCTTCTTCGTCTTC
This sequence comes from Flavobacterium xanthum, assembly GCF_900142695.1. Taxonomy (GTDB): domain Bacteria; phylum Bacteroidota; class Bacteroidia; order Flavobacteriales; family Flavobacteriaceae; genus Flavobacterium; species Flavobacterium xanthum. The sequence goes on from NZ_FRBU01000022.1 coordinate 24,875, forward strand.
CAATTTTCATTTGCACAAAAGAAAGAGCAAATAGGAAATGAAACGGTAAATGTTGTAAAACCGTATACCCCAAAAATTTCAGATGCTTTTAAAGTCAAAGAAATTCCGGAACTGGATGAGGAGGGAAATGCTAAAAAAGAAAGCATAAAATATTCTATTTTTTCCTTTCCTGTAGCCTCTACTTTTACACCCTCAAAAGGAAAAGCCGAAGGAGTTGAAAAAGAAATTCAAGCCCCTTTATTTAAAAATTACGCAACTTTTGGTGTTGGTAATTACGGAACTTTTATAGGAGAATTATTTGTAAACCAAGACTTAAATGCGACGGACTATGTTGGCGGTATGTTCCGTCATCATTCTTCTCAAGGCGGTATAGAAAACGTTAATCTTGATGACCGTTTTTTTGACACTTCACTTGATTTAATGTATGGTTCAAATCAAAAGAATGTGTCTTGGAATTTAGATTTAGGATTTCAAAATCAAATTTACAATTGGTATGGATTACCAGAGAGTTTTGGTACCACTTTATCGTCTCAAGATCGATCTATTTTGATCAATAGTATTAATCCAAAACAGTCCTACAACACCATCTCTCTGGGAGGAAATGTGGCTTTTAACGAAAGTATATTGAATAAAACAAGTTTGAAATTCAATCATTTTTCCGATGGTTTTGATTCTTCTGAAAATAGGTTTTACGCTAAACCAACCATATCCTTTGATGTAATGGAAAGTGCGGTGAAAACAGATTTAACTGTTGATTATGTCGCTGGAAATTTCAAAAATAATTATACAAATACCAATACGGAACCTTTGAAATATAGTTTTACAAATTTTGGAATTTCACCGAGTTTTGTAATGCAAGAAGAGGATTGGACACTGAATATTGGTGCTGCAATTTTTTATAGTAGGGACAATCAAAATAGCAGCAATACCTTTTATGTCTATCCAAAATTCAATGCCTCTTATAAGGTGGTTGGTGATTTGATGATTTTCTATGCGGGTGCCGAAGGTGATTTAAGACAAAATTCATATCAGGATTTAGTAGATAGTAATCCATTTTTATCCCCAACATTAGCTATTGCACCTACGGATCAACAGTATGATGTTTTTGCTGGACTGAAAGGGAAATTGACCAATTCAGTGAGTTACAACTTGAGAGGTTCTTACCTAAATGAGAGAAATAAAGCATTGTTTAAAAGCAATAGTTATGATGAGAATGCTGGGAATGCCGATTACGCCTTTGGAAATTCTTTTCAAGTCGTATACGATGATATGAGAACCTTAAACTTTTATGGAGAATTAAAAGCAGATTTCTCTGAAAATATCACTTTCGGAGTTAATGGAAGTTTTAGTAGTTTTACAAATAATTTTCAGCAAGAAGCGTGGAATTTGCCAGCAATAAAAATAAACTCCAGTTTGGATTTTAATATTACAGAAAAATGGTTTGCTGGTGCCAATGTGTTTTACGTAGGCGAGCGAAAAGATTTCCAAATGAATACTGCTATTGTAACTAATGCTATTCCAGTAACTTTAAAATCTTATTTTGATGTCAATGCCAATGTAGGATTCAAATACAGCGACCGATTGACTGCTTTTGCAAGAGCGAATAATATCACTAATAATGGATACCAAAAATGGTTGAATTACCCAGTTCAAGGATTTCAGGTGATTTTAGGAGTAAATTATAAATTTGATTTTTAGTTTTCTTTACCGCAAAGTGCGCAAAGGTTATCGCAAAGAATGGGAATATTTTATTTTTTGGAAGTTTTATATAATTAGAATATAAATGTTTTAGCTACAATCGATTTTACAAAATTACTTTGCGAACCTTGCGGAAAACTTTGCTTACTTTGCGGTTAAACTCTTCAAATGACTTTCAAACAAAAAATACATACCCATTATTTACAATTAGTTCAGGATCGGATCGATGTATTCAAAGACATGATTGTAGCGCTTACCGAAGATTCGAAGAACGATGCCAAAGGTTCTGCTGGAGACAAACACGAAACGGCGCTATCCATGATGCACATTGAGCAGGAAAAACTCAATCGGAAATTGAGAGAAGTATTGGATCAAAAAACAGTTTTGGATAAAATTGATCCTGCTGCAATTGCTAATACTATAATTGTGGGGAGCTTGGTAAAAGCCAACGGAATCTATTTGTATCTGAGTGTGGCGCTCCCTAAAATTAATATCGAAGGAATCAATATTATTGCCTTATCTCCGCAATCGCCGCTGGGAAATAAATTGATGGGAAACCAAGAAGGTTTTACTTTTGAGATTAATGGTACGAAGTATTTGGTTGAGGAAATTAGATAAAAATAGAGTATAATTTTATTGTGACATTGTCTTATCTAGACCACAACTTTACAGTCTTCAACTTCAATTCTATTTTCATTCTTTTTTAATTACATTTTAAACACAAATCGCTATTTTTGGTTGTCAATATAAACTAAAAACAGGATTTGTGTTTTTCAATTAGAACTATAATACCATCTTTGCCTTATCAAAATAAACAAAAACATTTAAAATATATAGTTATGTGCGGAATAGTATGTGCCTTTGATCTAAAACAAAAAGCGGAGGTTTTAAGACCTCAAGTGTTGGAAATGTCTAAAATTATCCGTCACCGTGGACCGGACTGGAGCGGAATTTTCAGTAATGAAAAAGCCATTTTGTCTCACGAGCGTTTGGCAATTGTCGATCCAGCTTCAGGGAAACAACCGTTGTTCAGTGAAGATAAACAATTGGTTTTAGCGGCAAATGGTGAAATTTATAACCACAGAGCATTGCGTAAACAATTTGAAGGCAAATACAACTTTCAAACTGAAAGTGACTGTGAAGTAATTTTAGCACTTTACAAAGAAAAAGGACCTCATTTTATAGATGAAATGAACGGGATTTTTGGATTTGCTATTTATGATGTTGAAAAAGATGAGTATTTTGTTGCTCGTGATCACATGGGAATTATTCCATTATACATTGGTTGGGATGAGCACGGAACTTTTTATGTAGCTTCAGAATTGAAAGCGCTAGAAGGATATTGTACCAAAATCCAATTGTTTCCTCCAGGACATTATATGTCAAGTAAAGATGGCGAATTTGTACAATGGTACAAAAGAGAATGGACCGATTATGATGCCGTAAAAGACAACGTAACTAGTATTGATGAAATTAAAGTGGCCTTAGAAGCTGCGGTTCACAGACAATTAATGAGCGATGTGCCTTATGGTGTATTGCTTTCGGGAGGACTAGATTCTTCTATTACCTCGGCTGTGGCCAAAAAATATGCGCAAAAACGTATCGAATCCGGTGATGTTGCCGATGCTTGGTATCCACAATTGCATTCTTTCTCCGTTGGATTAGAAGGTTCTCCAGATTTAGCAGCAGCGCAAATTGTTGCGGATCATATTGGAACCATTCATCACGAAATTAAATTCACAATTCAAGAAGGTTTAGATGCTGTTAAAGATGTGATCTATAACCTAGAGACCTATGATGTGACTACGATTAGAGCATCAACACCTATGTGGTTGATGGCGAGAGTTATTAAATCGATGGGTATAAAAATGGTATTATCAGGTGAAGGAGCGGATGAACTTTTTGGAGGATACTTGTATTTCCATAAAGCACCAAACGCAAGAGAATTTCACGAAGAGAACGTTCGTAAATTAGGGAAATTGCACATGTACGATTGTTTGCGTGCGAACAAAAGTTTAGCTGCTTGGGGAATTGAAGGACGTGTGCCGTTTTTAGATAAAGAATTTATGGATGTGGCGATGCGAGTTAATCCACAAGATAAAATGATCAATAAAGAACATCCAATGGAAAAATGGGTAGTTCGTAAGGCTTTTGAGGATATGTTGCCACCAAGTGTTGCTTGGAGACAAAAAGAGCAGTTCAGTGATGGTGTAGGATACGGCTGGATTGATACCTTAAAAGCAACAGTTGCTATTGAAATTTCAGACGAACAATTGGCAAATGCTAAATACAAGTTTCCACTACAAACGCCAACATCCAAAGAGGAATATTATTACCGTTCTATTTTTCATGAGCATTTTCCAAGTGATGCCGCAGCTTTGTGTGTTCCGCAAGAAGCAAGTGTAGCGTGCAGTACAAAAATTGCATTGGAATGGGATGAAGCTTTTAAAAACATGAATGATCCATCTGGAAGAGCAGTAGCGAGTGTGCATGATGATGCGTATGTGAAAGCATAAACAGTAAAAAAGAAGATTTTAAAATTGATAAAACGCTCTCCATTTCGAGAGCGTTTTTTTATGTAAATATTTTTATGGAAAAGTATAGAATTTGAAAAAACGTTATAATTATGCATTGTCTGAAGTAATTAGGAAGAGTTTTTTTATATTAGCCTAACTAAATTGTTAATTATGAGATTCATTTCACTTTTTCTTGCTTTATTTTTATTGATTTCCTGTAGTCAAAAAACTAAAATTTCCGTTGATACGATTATTACAGATGCAACGATTTATTCCTTAGATAACGCTTTTGGAATAGCTTCGGCTATGGCGATCGATAAGGGGAAAATTGTAGCTATAGGGACAAATAGTGAAATTACGAAACAATATGAATCGAAGAATACAGTTGATGCTGAAGGGGAATTCATCTATCCCGGCTTGTTTGATGCACACTGCCATTTTTATAGCTATGGATTGAGTTTACAAGAAGCTGATTTACGTGGTACCAAAAGTATGGACGAAATAATTACTCGTTTGAAAGCTTTTCAAAAAGATAAAAATCCAACTTTTATTGTGGGAAATGGTTGGGACCAAAACGATTGGAAAGTAAAAAAGTATCCTACTAAAGCAGATTTAGATATTGCATTTCCTGATATTCCTGTGGTATTGAACAGAGTTGACGGGCATGCGATTATCGTCAACAGTAAAGCATTGAAATTAGCAGGAATAACGAAAGATACTAAAGCAGATGGTGGTCAAATTGAAATTGCAAACGGGGAACCAACTGGGATTTTAGTAGATAATCCGATGGAATTAGTGTTTAAGATAATTCCAAAACCAACACGTAAAATACAAATTGCGGCTTTGTTGGATGCTGAAAAAGTGATGTTTGATTATGGTTTGACAACAGTAAATGATGCGGGTTTAGATCCTGATGTGATTCATTTGATGGACAGTTTGCAAAAAGCAAAAGTGATGACGCTTAACGTATATGCTATGGTTACAGCAAATCAAAAAAATATTGATTTGTATCTAAAAAAAGGAATTTATAAAACGGATAATTTGAATGTTCGTTCTTTTAAAATGTATGGCGATGGTGCTTTAGGTTCTCGTGGCGCTTGCATGCACAAGCCGTATTCTGATAAACCGGGCCAATACGGTGCTTTGTTGGCACCTATTTCGGGATTAAAACATGTTGCAAAACAACTTGCAGCTTCAAAGTTTCAGTTGAATACGCATGCTATTGGAGATTCTGCCAATACAGTGATTTTGAAAATTTATGGAGATGTTTTAGCTGGTACAAAAGACCGAAGATGGAAAATTGAGCACGCTCAAGTTTTGCGTGAAAAAGATTTTGATTATTTCAAATTTGGAATTATTCCTTCGGTTCAACCTACGCACGCCACATCTGATATGTATTGGGCGGAGGATCGATTGGGGAAAGAACGTCTTAAAAATGCGTATGCGTATAAAAAATTACTTCAAAAAGCTGGAATGGTAGCTTTAGGAACTGATTTCCCTGTGGAAGAAGTAAATCCGATGTTGACTTTTCATGCTGCAGTTGCCAGAAAAGACAGTAAGGAATATCCAAAAGGTGGTTTTCAAATGGAAAACGCGTTGACTAGAGCCGAAACTTTAAGAGGAATGACCCTTTGGGCAGCTTATTCTAATTTCGAAGAAAAAGAAAAAGGAAGTTTGGAAGTGGGAAAATGGGCTGATTTTGTCATGTTTGATCAGGATTTAATGAAAGTGGAAGAAAATAAAATAGTGAAAATGAAACCTAGAAACACCTATTTAAAAGGGAAGAAAGTGAAGTAATTGAATTGTTAGCCTTTAATAACTTACGCTTAATTCTGCAGATAACAGCATTTTGTAGAATGAATTGTTAAAACATAGGAGTCACATAAGTTTTAATTTCTTGAATAAAATCAAATAAATCTAAAAGTTCATTTAAGTAAAGTCACATTGCCTTGCAAAGAACGTTTTTAACTTATATTCCCTTTTAATCACGATTTGAGAAACTGATTTTTTTAAACTTACATGACTTATATGTTTAAAATTGATGCTGTTTATTTTAGAATATAGCGATAGTTTACAGTTGAAATAGAATATTTTAATTTATTGGTATTTAAATTACATTTTTAAGATAAAATTCACTTTTTGGTTTTAAATAGTAACTAAATGCACTAATTATGTTTTGTGTTTGTAACTGCTATTGCATATTTGTCGACTTAGAATTGGTAAAAAATAAAAATATAGTGTTATGTGCGGAATATTAGCCATTATCGGAAGAGGAAAAGAGGAACAGTTGTTTGGGGAACTTTCAAAAAGAATGACGCATCGAGGTCCAGATGAAAGTGATCTGCATGTTACTGAAAAAGGGCATATTTTGAGTCATGAAAGGTTGTCGATAATCGATTTGCATTCCGGAAAACAACCTATAAAAGGTACGAAAGCAGCTTATATGGTTCATAATGGCGAAATATACAATCACCAAGAATTAAGAGATGGAGTTTTGAAAGAACATACTTTTAGAACCAAATCAGACTCAGAGGTTATTGTGCATTTATACGAAGAGTATGGTTATGATTTCTGTAACATGCTAGACGGTGATTGGGCATTTGTTGTAGTCGATGGCGATGATTTTATTGCCGGCAGAGACCCAATGGGAGTGAAACCGTTGTATTATGGTTTGGACGAAAGAGGAAGAATCTATTTCTCCTCTGAAATGAAACCTATTACGGATCAATGTAAAACATTTTCTACTTTTCCACCGGGACATTATTACACTGCAAAAACAGGTTTTGTAAAATATTACAAACCGGAATACGAAGATTATTTAAAAGCCGACCAAGCATTAGATTTGGAATTAATCAGGCAAACTTTGACCGAAGCAACTCGCAAGCGTTTAATGAGTGATGTGCCTATTGGAGTATTGCTTTCGGGAGGGTTGGATTCTTCCTTGACTGCAGCAATTGCCTCTAGATTATTGGTGGAAAGCGGTAAAAAATTACATTCATTTTCTATCGGCTTAGATGCGGATGCACCGGATGCGGCCGCCGCCAGAAAAGTAGCGGAGTATTTAGGAACAGAACATCACGAAATTCATTTTACTGTTGAAGAAGGAATTCAAATCTTAGATAAATTAATTTGGCATCTGGAAACATATGATGTGACTTCAATAAGAGCCAGTACACCCATGTATTTTTTATCAAAAGCAATTACTGATTTAGGTATAAAAGTGGTGCTTTCAGGCGAGGGAGCCGATGAGATTTTTGGCGGGTACTTGTATTTTAGAAATGCACCGTCAGCAGAAGATTTTCAAAAGGAAACCATTGAAAGAGTACAGAAATTATTCACTGCCGATTTATTAAGAGCCGATAAATCAACTATGGCCCATGGTTTAGAGACTAGAGTTCCATTTTTAGACAAAGCGTTCTTAGATTTGGCGGTTCGTATCAAAGCAGAAGAAAAAATGCCTAAAACGTACGATGGAAAAGAAAAATACATTCTAAGAAAAGCATTTGATACACCTGAAAACCCTTATCTCCCAGAAGAAGTTTTGTGGAGGCAAAAAGAACAATTTTCAGATGGAGTAGGATACAGGTGGATTGATGAATTGATTGATTATTGTGCGACACAAGTTACGGATGAGCAATTAGCCGGAGCTGCAAAGGAATTTCCTTATAACGCACCAACCACTAAAGAAGCTTATTTTTACCGATCGATATTTAATAAATATTATCCACAAATAAGTGCGGCACAAACGGTTAGGAAATGGATTCCGAAATGGCAAGAAAACCTTGATCCAAGCGGAAGAGCTAATGCAGCTCACGTTAAAGCCGATACTGCAATTGCTAAAACAGGAGTTGTAGTTTGATGCAAAAATTTGAATTTTTTATAAATGAAGAACGCTCTCAATTTTGGGAGCGTTTTTTTGTATTTATATGAACAAATGTTAATAACTTAAGGGCTTAAAAAGGGATTTTAACGGTTATATAATTTGCGTTTTTATATATTTGCGTGTTATACAAAAATTACATTTTTTACAATAAAATATATATGAGCGAAGAAATCAAGAAGGACAGTTATTCAGCAGATAGTATTCAGGCATTAGAAGGAATGGAGCACGTAAGAATGCGTCCTTCGATGTATATTGGAGATGTGGGTGTTCGAGGACTGCATCATTTAGTGTATGAGGTTGTAGATAACTCGATCGATGAAGCAATGGGAGGCCATTGTGATACCATAATAGTTGATATTAATGAAGATGGATCCGTTTCTGTTGAAGATAATGGACGTGGTATTCCGGTAGGTATTCATAAAAAAGAAGGTGTTTCGGCATTGGAGGTTGTAATGACTAAAATTGGTGCCGGTGGAAAATTTGATAAAGATTCCTATAAAGTTTCTGGAGGACTTCACGGTGTTGGGGTTTCTGTGGTAAACGCTTTATCGAATCATTTGAGAGCTACCGTTCACAGTAGTGATGGTAAAATATACGAACAAGAATACGAAAAAGGAAAAGCATTATATCCAGTTAAACAAATTGGTGAAACAACAAAAAGAGGGACAATCGTTACTTTTTATCCGGATCCAAGCATATTTACACAAACAATAGAGTACTCTTATGATACTTTATCTGCTCGTATGCGCGAACTGTCTTATCTGAACAAAGGAATTACTATTACTTTTACAGATAAAAGAGAAAAAGATAAAGATGGAAATTTTGTATCAGAAGTATTTCATTCTGATGAAGGTTTAAAAGAATACATCCGTTATTTAGATGGAAACCGTGAGCCAATTATTGCACACGTTATTTCTATGGATCATGAAAAAGGAGAAATTCCGGTTGAGGTTGCGTTAATTTACAACACAAGTTACACGGAAAATATTTTTTCTTACGTAAATAATATTAATACACACGAAGGAGGAACGCACTTGCAAGGTTTTAGAACTGGTCTAACTAGATCGTTAAAGAAATATGCGGATGCTTCTGGAATGTTGGATAAGCTGAAATTTGATATTTCAGGAGACGATTTCCGTGAAGGATTAACTGCTATTATTTCGGTAAAAGTTCAAGAACCACAGTTTGAAGGACAAACGAAAACGAAACTTGGTAACAGAGAAGTTGTTTCTCCGGTAAGTCAAGCGGTGAGTGAAATGATTGAAAATTATTTGGAAGAAAATCCAAATGATGCCCGTATCATCGTTCAAAAAGTAATTCTTGCAGCGCAAGCGCGTCACGCAGCTAAAAAAGCACGTGAAATGGTACAACGCAAAACCGTAATGGGTGGCGGTGGATTACCAGGGAAACTATCAGATTGTTCGGAGCAAGATCCTGCAAAATGTGAAGTATATCTTGTCGAGGGAGATTCGGCAGGTGGAACGGCAAAGCAAGGTCGTGACCGTAATTTTCAAGCTATTTTACCTTTGCGTGGTAAAATTTTGAACGTTGAAAAAGCGATGCATCACAAAGTTTTTGAAAATGAAGAGATTCGAAATATATTTACGGCACTTGGTGTAACCATTGGTACAGAAGAGGATAGTAAGGCATTAAATATTTCAAAATTACGATACCATAAAGTAATTATTATGTGTGATGCCGATGTCGATGGTAGTCATATTTCTACTTTGATTTTGACATTCTTCTTCCGTTTTATGAAAGAATTAATCGAAGAAGGTCATGTTTATATTGCAGCACCACCTTTATATTTAGTTAAAAAAGGAAACAAGAAAGAGTACGCTTGGAATGATTTACAACGCGATCAAGCGAATGAAAGAATGGGCGGTAGCGCAGGAATTCAACGTTATAAAGGTCTTGGAGAGATGAATGCGGAGCAATTATGGGAAACTACAATGGATCCGGGTTTCAGAACGTTGCGTCAGGTAACTATTGACAGTTTGGCGGAAGCCGATAGAGTTTTCTCTATGCTAATGGGTGATGAGGTGCCGCCAAGAAGAGAATTTATTGAGAAAAATGCAGTTTACGCAAATATTGATGCGTAACTTAATGTAACCATTCGTTTTCATTCGAATAGATTAACACAATAACAAGTAACCAAATTAACAATTAACCGAATAAACTTTAAAATATGAAAGTTACCATTGTAGGAGCAGGAAATGTAGGAGCGACATGTGCGGATGTGATTTCTTATAGAGGAATTGCCAGTGAAGTAGTATTATTGGATATTAGAGAAGGTTTTGCTGAAGGTAAAGCATTAGATATCATGCAATGCGCTACTAATACAGGTTTTAATACCAAAGTATCAGGCGTTACTAATGATTATTCTAAAACAGCAGGAAGTGATGTAGTCGTGATTACATCAGGAATTCCAAGAAAACCAGGAATGACTCGTGAAGAATTAATAGGAATCAATGCAGGAATCGTGAAAACGGTTGCTGAGAATGTTTTAAAACATTCACCGGATACTATTATAGTAGTAGTTTCTAATCCAATGGACACGATGACCTACTTGGCATTGAAATCTACGGGATTGCCAAAAAACAGAATTATTGGTATGGGTGGAGCGTTAGACAGTTCTCGTTTTAGAACGTATTTGTCTTTGGCTTTAGACAAACCGGCTAATGATATTTCAGCTATGGTTATTGGTGGACATGGTGATACAACTATGATTCCTTTGACAAGACTGGCTTCTTATAACGGAATCCCAGTTTCTCAATTTTTATCGGAAGAAGAATTGCAAAAAGTAGCTGCAGATACTATGGTTGGTGGAGCTACACTTACAGGACTTCTTGGAACATCGGCTTGGTATGCTCCTGGAGCTTCCGTTGCTTTCTTAGTAGATAGTATTTTGAATGACCAAAAGAAAATGATTGCATGTTCTGTTTTCGTTGAAGGAGAATATGGCCAAAATGATATCTGTATTGGTGTTCCATGTATTATTGGTAAAAATGGAGTGGAAGAAATTCTTGATATTAAACTAAATGATGCTGAAAAAGCCTTATTTGCTAAAAGTGCAGATGCTGTCAGACAAATGAATGACGCTTTAAAATCGATTTTGGTATAAAAATTTACATATAAAAAAGAGAAGACTGCATCATTGCAGTCTTTTTCTTGAGATTAATCTATAAATAAATTGGTTAATCTTAACGTTAATTATATATTTGCTCGGTTTAAAAAAAATGAGGTAGCCCGAAATATTCTTTTTTAATGTTAAAAATGAATGTAAAGTGTTATTATATAAGGTTTAAAGCAAAAATAAATAAATAAAAAATAATTAATTTTTAGTAATAATGCAGAATAAAGGACTTATTAAATTTTTCGCAATTCTATTTGCATTGGTAAGTATTTACCAACTTTCTTTCACTTTTGTTGCAAGCAAAGTAAAAAACGATGCAAAATCTTTTGCTAATGGGAATGCTGACAAAGAAGTAAAATATTTAGATTCTATCGGTAAAGAAAAAGTATTTAACCTTGGGTTTACCAATTTTACTTTCAATGAAGTAAGTGATAAACAAATCAATAAAGGGCTAGATTTAGAAGGAGGGATTAATGTTATCCTTCAAATTTCTGTAAAGGATATTCTAAAAGGATTATCGAATAATTCTAAAAATCCAGTTTTTAATAAGTCTTTGGCTGATGCAACTGCTGATTTGCAAGGGAATAAACCATATCTAGACAAGTTTTTTGATGCTTTTGAAGCTAATTCAAAAGGAACTGTAAAATTAGCATCTCCAGATATTTTTGCAAACAGAAGTTTACAAGGTGAAGGTGGTGTTGATTTTCAAATGACCGACTCAGAGGTTCAAAAAATTATCAAAAGAAAAGTTGATGAATCGGTAGAAAGTGCTTTTGGCGTTTTAAGAAAACGTATCGATCAATTTGGTGTAACACAGCCTAATATTCAAAAATTAGGAAATTCAGGTCAAATTCTTGTTGAACTTCCGGGTGCAAAAGATGTAGATCGTGCTAAGAAATTATTATCAAGCACTGCTCAATTGCAGTTTTGGGAAACATACAAAATCGAAGAAATTGGTAATTTCTTAATGGCGGCTAATGAGTCATTGAAGAAAACAGAAATCAAAACTACTGAGGTTAAACCAGTGGTAAAGGATTCTTTAAGTGCTTTACTTACAGATTCGAAAGATTCTACAACTGCAAAAAAAGGGGAAAATCCTTTATTTGATAAAATTGTTGGTCAAGGTGGAGGTCCAGTTTTAGGGCTTTTCTCTCCAAAAGATACGGCAACAATTAATGGTTACTTGAAAAGAGCTGATATCCGAATTCTTTTGCCAGCTGAGCAACGTTATGCCAAATTTGTTTGGGGTATACCAACTACTATTAAAGATGCTAAAGCTAAAGATGTTGAAGTTTTAGAATTATATGCTTTAAAAGGAAATAGAGATAATGTACCTGCGATGGCTGGTGGTGTTATTACTGATGCAAAAGATACTTTTGATCAATCAGGTAAGCCAGCAGTTTCTATGCAAATGAATGGTCAAGGGGCAAAATCTTGGGAAGAATTAACAGGTAGAGCGTATACTCAAAAAAGCAATATCGCTATTGTTCTTGATGATGTGGTTTATTCTGCACCAGGTGTTTCTAGTGGTCCAATTTCAGGTGGTAGGTCTGAAATTTCAGGAGCTTTTGATGTAACACAAACTAAAGATTTAGCTAATGTTTTAAGAGCAGGTAAATTGCCAGCTACTGCCGATATTGTTCAGTCAGAAGTTGTAGGGCCATCCTTAGGCCAAGAAGCAATTGATAATGGTACTAATTCAGCAATTATTGGTTTACTTATTGTATCCCTTTGGATGATGATCTATTATGGTAAAGCGGGTTGGTATGCTAATATTGCACTAGCCATAAATTTACTATTCTTATTTGGAATTTTAGCAAGTCTTGGAGCTGTTCTTACTTTGCCTGGTATTGCCGGTATCGTTTTGACAATGGGTACGGCGGTAGATGCAAATATCATTATCTATGAAAGAGCAAAAGAAGAATTGAGAGCCGGTAAAACGCTAGAAGAAGCTGTTAAAACTTCGTATAGCTGGAGAGGTGCAATGTCTTCTATTACTGATGCGAATGTTACTCACATATTAACAGGTGCTGTATTATTCATTTTTGGTTCAGGACCAATTAAAGGTTTTGCTACAACATTATTGATTGGTATTATAACTTCATTATTTACTTCTATTTTTATTGCGCGAATCTTTATAGATTGGAACATTAGCAAAAAGAATAATTTGACGTTTGTTACTAACTTCTCTAAGAATATGTTTAACAACTTTCATTTTGATTTCTTAGGGATGAAAAAATGGACGTATTTGTTCTCTAGTATAGTGGTTATCATAAGCGTTGTTTCTTTAGCAACAAATGGTCTAGATCAAGGAGTTGATTTTGTAGGAGGAAGAACATTCCAAGTGCGTTTCGAAAAACCAATAGAGACAGAAACTGTGAAAGCAGAATTAGCACAAGTTTTTGAAGGTAGTGCCGAAGTAAAAGTATTTGGTAATACTAACCAATTGAAAATTACAACGAAATATAAAGTGCAAGAGCCAGGAATTAAAGCTGATGAAGAGGTGAATAAATTGTTGTTTAGCACCTTGAAAAAGCATTATTCAGCAGACATTACATATGATAAATTTGTAAATGCGTATGAAGGTAAAAAAGTGGGGATTCTACAAGCTTCTAAAGTGGGGCCAACAGTAGCGGAAGATATTAAAACTAACGCTTACTGGGCAGTACTTGGAGCAATGGCAATTGTTTTCTTATACTTGATGATCAGTTATAGAAAATGGCAATATAGTTTAGGTGCGATTGCTGCAGTTGCACACGATGTTATTTTTGTATTAGGAATCTACTCTTTGTGTTATAAATTCATGCCTTTTGGTATGGAGATCGATCAGCATTTTATCGCTGCAATCTTAACGGTTATTGGATATTCTATGAATGATACAGTTATTGTATTTGATAGGGTTCGTGAATATTTAGCTGGAAAAACTAAAGGTACTTTTGCTGAAATTGTAAATCAATCTATTAATACAACGATGTCTAGAACAATCAATACATCATTAACGATGATTGTCGTTTTATTAATCATGTTCGTTTTTGGTGGAGAATCTATTAGAGGATTTATCTTTGCAATGTTGGTTGGTATTATAGTTGGAACCTATTCTTCACTGTTTATTGCTACGCCAGTATTGGTTGATACAATTTCAAAAGAAGATAAAAGAAAAGTAGAAAAAGCGCATCAAGAAAGCTAAAATGCTTTTATATAATTTTACAAAAAGAGATTCAGCGAAAGTTGAATCTCTTTTTTTTTACCTGAATTCCAATACTTTTTTTTAGTAATTTAACAAAGAGTTTCAAAAGTAATAGTCTGTTTTTAAATTAATAGTTATGTTTAGAAGTGTTTTTTTTATTTTGTTTATTTGTTGTCTTTCGATGCTGTCTTTTGCTCAAGTCAAAAATAGGGTCGTCCAAGTGGGTTTTGCTTATGGATTAGGTACTGAATTTGAAAATAAAAATTACTCTTATACAAATCACTATTATAAGTTGCAATTTTATTTTGAAGTAAAAGAAACAAAAAAAGTCAGCTATCAAATACTTATCCAGCCAGAACTTAATTTTGCAACGCACCAACTCTTAAATTTGTATTTTATTGAACCGGACGAACCGGATTACATAGAAAAACGAGAACGATACACAAAGTTAAAGGATATCAAAGAGTATGTCTTGAATTTAGGATTTCTAGTCAGGAAACCACTTTCTAATCAAGCTAGTCTCTATGCTTTGGGTAGTGTGGGACCAATGATTACCGATACAGAAACGGAGGGATTATCTAAAGGTTTTGCCTTTGCTGACGTTATTGCTTTAGGAGTTACTTTTAAAATGTATCGAATAACCATTGATCTAAGGCCAAGTATCCGGCACGTATCTAACGCCGGGCTACAAAAAAAGAATTCGGGTTACACTACTAAAAATATTGACTTTGGATTATTGTTTGCATTATAAAAAAAGCGTTACCTGTTTTGATCCAGATAACGCTTTTCTTTGCATTCAAATTATTTTTTTTAATTCGTAATTTCTCTTTCAGCAGTAAATATAAAATACAATCCTATAAGTACAAAAGGAATACTTAGCCATTGTCCTGTTGAAAACAAACCGAGAGCACTTTCAAAACCGCCTTGGCTTTCCTTAACGGATTCTACGATAAAACGAACCGTAAACAACAACACTAGAAACATTCCGAAAATAAATCCTGTATATTTTCTTTTTTCAGTTTTCCAATACAAGAAAAATAAGACTGCAAATACAAAAATATAACAAAATGCTTCGTACAATTGCGTAGGATGTCTAACCGGCACTTGTTCTAACAAAACAGCAAATTTAGGGTCTGTTGCAATGGCGGTGTAAGCTTCTTTAGGATTAGGAATTTGAGTTGCATTGACAGCATCCATCGGACTAAAGTGATCTTTTATGAATTTTATTCCAAATGGCGAAGTTGTTTCATGACCTATGATTTCCGAATTGAAAAAGTTACCCAATCTGACGAAAATAGCACCACTTGCAACAGGAATAACCACGCGATCTAAAATCCATAACTGCGGTTTTTTTAATATATTTTTACTGTAGAAGTACATAGCAATAATGATAGAAATTGCAGCTCCGTGACTTGCTAATCCTTGAAAACCAGTAAATTCCCAACCTTTAATAATGCTAAATAGAGCTTCGTTTGGATTTTCTCTTATGGGTAAGAATATCTCCAGTAGGTGATTGCGGTAATACTCCCAATCGTAAAAGAAAACATGTCCTAAACGAGCACCAATCAAAGTCGCCAATACAGTCCAGATAAATAAAGAGTCTAATTTTTCTATCGATTCGCCTTCGCGATCGAAAATATTTTTCATGATATACCAGCCTAATCCAAAAGCAATGACAAACATTAAACTGTAATACCTAATTATAAAAAAGCCTAAATCGATTCCTTCTGATGGGTTCCAAACAATGTTTAAAGCATGTGTCATGTATTGTAATTTTGTTATTTTAGGTAAAAATAAAGATTAAAAGTAAAATTTGTACTATAAAAACTAATGTTTATGAAGGCAAGATTTTTTAGGCACGGGATCATATCCTGTTTTTCCCCAAGGATGACAACTTAAAATTCGTTTTGTTCCCAGATATCCTCCATAAAATAACCCATGAGTTTGCAGCGCTTCAATCATGTAAGAGGAGCAAGTGGGCTCAAATCGACAAGCTGAAGGTGTGAACGGTGAAATCGCTACTTGATAAAACCGAACTAAAATGATAAATGGTGCAGTTATTTTCATAGTTTCACTTGGGAATTATCAAAGGTATCATAACGTTTATCCTTTTTTACACTCGTTGCTTAATAGAGTTACAGAACATCAGAACTAGAGTGACATTAAATCGAGAAAGTAGTACCTTCTTTGCCATCTTTAAGTTGGATTCCTAATGTGATCAATTGGTCTCTAATTTGATCAGACAAAGCAAAATTCTTGTTTTCTCTAGCCTGTTTTCTCATTTCGATTAACATGTTTACCGTTCCTTGTAATTTATCGTTAGTGCTATCAGAAATTTTTTCGTCTTCTAGTCCTAACACATCAAAAACAAATGCATTCATCGTTTTTGCAAAACAATCTAAGTCAGCTGCATTCAAACTCTCTTTCTCCTCTTTTAGCAAATTGATAAAGCGAACGCCTTCAAAGAGCTGTGCTATTAGGATAGGTGTATTAAAATCATCATTCATTGCATCATAACACAATTGCTTCCATGCTGGAATATTAAGAGTGCTTTTTGCAGCGACAGTGATCTCTTTTAACGAATTCATTGCTTCCATCAATCGCTTATATCCTTTTTCAGAAGCAACAATCGCGTCATCTGAAAAGTCAAGAATACTGCGGTAATGCGCTTGCAGCATAAAAAATCGGGCTACAGATGCTGAGAAAGCTTTACTTAAAATAGTATTTTCTCCTGTTAATATTTCTCGTGGTAAAATATTATTCCCGGTAGATTTAGCCATTTTTTTACCGTTCAAAGTTAACATATTGGCATGTAACCAATAATTAACAGGAGTTTGACCGGTGCACGCCTCATTTTGAGCAATTTCACATTCATGATGCGGGAATTTTAAGTCCATTCCACCACCGTGAATATCAAAATGATTGCCCAGGTATTTCGTACTCATCGCGGTACATTCTAAGTGCCAACCCGGAAATCCATCACTCCATGGCGACGGCCAGCGCATGATGTGCTGTATTTCTGCTTTTTTCCAAAGCGCAAAATCCTGCGGATTTCTTTTATCAGTTTGACCGTCTAAATCTCTAGTATTGGTTAGCATATCCTCGATATTCCGCCCACTTAATCGCCCGTAATGATTTGTTTTATTGAATTTAACTACATCAAAATAAACTGATCCATTGGCTTCGTAACCTATTCCTTTATCAATAATGGTCTTGATAATTTCAATCTGTTCAATAATATGACCCGTTGCTGTTGGTTCAATACTAGGAGGTAAAAAGTTGAAAGCATTCAAAATATCGTGAAAATCTACGGTATAACGTTGCACCACTTCCATGGGTTCTAGTTGTTCCAAGCGTGCTTTTTTTGCAATTTTATCTTCACCTTCATCTACATCATCCACAATATGTCCTACATCAGTAATATTACGAACGTAGCGAACCTTGTAATCCAAATGCAAAAAATACCTAAAAATTACGTCAAAAGACATGAATGTTCTCACATTTCCAAGATGCACATTGCTGTAAACAGTTGGTCCGCAAACATACATTCCCACATTTCCTTCATGAATAGGTGTAAATGTTTCTTTCTCTCCTGAAAGTGAATTGTATATTTTTAAAGTCTGACTCTTGTATAAAGGCATTTCAATTGTTTTTTTTGGAGCTGCTTCCTGCTTTCCGCTTCAATCTTTTTATTCGCAAGGGCGAATAAAAAGGATTTTCACTTCAATCAGGGCTAGGGCATTTCTGCATTAAAATAATTTTATTGTTTAATATCCATTTTATTCCATGCCGCACTGCGGGTGAATAAGATTTAGAACTTTGTTTCTAGTTTGATATAATCTAAGAATTCTCTGCGAGTAACGCTATCTTTAAATTTTCCGCCAAACTCGGATGTTACCGTGCTACTTTCGATATCACTGATTCCTCTAGAATTAACACAAAGGTGTTTAGCATCTATCACACAAGCAACATCTTCTGTACCTAAAGCAATTTGTAATTCTTGTACAATTTGCATCGTTAAGCGTTCTTGCACCTGCGGTCTTTTGGCATAATATTCTACGATGCGGTTCATTTTAGATAAACCAATAACTCTTCCGTTAGAAATATAACCTACGTGAGCTCTTCCTATAATGGGTAATAAATGGTGTTCACAAGTAGAATAGACTATGATGTTTTTCTCGACTAACATTTCACCATATTTGTAATTGTTGTCAAAAGTGGATGCTTTTGGTTTTTTTGCAGGATTCAAACCTCCAAAAATTTCTTTTACAAACATTTTAGCCACACGATTGGGTGTGCCTTTTAAACTATCATCGGTCAAGTCCATGCCTAGTGTAAGTAGGATGTTCTCAACGTCTTTTTTTATTTTTTCGATTTTATCATCATCAGAAATGGTGAAGGCATCATCTCTTATTGGATTCTTTGCGGATAAACTAATATGATTGTCTCCTATTTCGTCTTGAAATTCTTCTTTATTTATCATTAAAAGCAACTATTATAGTGGGTGTAATTATTTAAGGGGTAAAGATAAATAATAAAAATTAAAGAATTTCTATCGCTCCTACTATTTAAACGCACTTTATCGCTTCTTCAAGGTGTTTTTGTTTCTTTTTTAGGCCTAAAAAGAAAGGCAATAACGAGTTCGCTATTGCCTTTTTTATAGTAAATCCGGTTGAGTCCAGTTTTAAATCTGAAGAATTTAGTTACTTATGCTTGAGTTTGTGTTGCATTGTAAACTGGAATTGCTGCTTTTAAAATGCGAACTGCACTGATCAGGTCATCTTTCTTTAAAACGTATGCAATTCGAACCTGATTCAATCCCATTCCTGGTGTAGAGTAAAAACCTGCTGCTGGTGCAACCATTACGGTTTCGCCATCTAAGTCATAACTTTCTAAAAGCCATTGAGCGAAAGCGTCGGCGTTGTTCACTGGCAATTGCGCAATGCAATAAAAAGCACCTTTAGGTTTGCTTACAATTACACCATCTATTTTGTTTAATTCTTCAATTAAAGTATCTCTTCGTTCTCTATATTCTGAAATTACTTCGTCAAAATAACTTTGCGGCGTGTCCAGTGCTGCTTCACTTGCAATTTGTTCAATAGTAGGAGGACTCAATCTTGCTTGTGCAAATTTCATCGCGGTAGTCATCACTTCCTTATTTTTAGAAACAATACACCCTATTCTCGCACCACACATGCTGTATCTTTTTGAAACCGAATCAATCATAATGGCGTGTTCTTCAAGTCCAGGAACGCTCATAACAGAATAATGTATGTCACCATCATAAGTGAATTCGCGATACACTTCATCAGATATCAAGAATAAATCATGTTTTTTAACTAGAGCTGCTAGCTGCATGATTTCTTCTTTGGAATATAAATATCCAGTAGGATTTCCTGGATTACAAATAAGAATAGCTTTTGTTTTTGGAGTAATCAGTTTTTCAAAATCGGCCACAGCTGGAAGTGCAAAACCCGTTTCGATAGTTGAGATAACAGGAATAACGTTCACGCCAGACGCCGTTGAAAATCCGTTATAATTCGCATAAAAGGGTTCTGGAATAATAATTTCATCACCTTGATCCATCGTGCTTCCCATGGCAAACATTAACGCTTCAGATCCGCCTGTTGTGATAATGATGTCTTCAATATTTACGGAAATACCTTGATTTGTGTAGTAGTTGGCTAGTTTTTTTCTGTAACTTTCGTTTCCTGCAGAGTGGCTGTATTCCAGAATGGTTAAGTCAATGTTTTTAACCGCATTCATAGCAACTTCCGGTGTTTTTATATCGGGTTGACCAATGTTCAAATGATATACTTTATGTCCTTTTTTCTTAGCTATTTCAGAGTATGGAACCAATTTTCGTATTGGTGATTCAGGCATTTGTTTGCCTTTGTTTGATATTTTTGGCATAGTCTTAATTGTTGAATTGCAAATTTGCGATTTTTTTTTCGAATTTATTACAATCAATAGACGTATATAGTGTTAAATCTGCATTTTTGATCGAAATAATTTAGTATTTTTATGTAAATTATTCAAATGAAAAAAGTACTATTTTTACTATTTACCTATCTGTACGTTGTGTCTGTTTTTGCACAAGAAGGATTTCAGTTCGAAAAAGGGGTAAATAAAACCAGCGTACCTTTTAAATTGATTAATAATTTAGTTTTTGTGCCTATAAAAGTCAATGGAATAGAACTAAATTTTTTGTTAGATACAGGAGTGGCTGAGACTATATTGTTTAGTTTAGAAGAAAAAAAAGAAGTCCGTTTTTTTAATGCTGAAAAGGTATTACTAAAAGGTCTAGGAAATCAAGCCGCTGTTGAAGGATTAAAGTCTACGAATAATACTTTAGAATTTAGTGATTTAATGATTAAGAATCACATGCTTTATATTGTCTTGGATCCTGAGTTTAATTTATCTTCTCATATTGGGATTCCTGTGAACGGGATTATTGGTTATCAGTTTTTCCGAAATAATTTAGTCGAAGTGAATTACCGCAAAAAAAGGATTGTTGTTCACCAAAACAATGAAAGAAACCGCACCAAATTTGAAAAGAAATTCAGCACGATTCCCATCACTATCGAAAAATTCAAGCCTTATGTAAATAGCACCGTTACGCTAGATAATCATGAAGTTGCGGTAAAGTTGTTGATTGATATTGGTAACAGTGATGCTGTTTGGTTGTTTCAAGATCGTTCTGCTTTTATAAAAGTTCCCGTGAAAAATTTTGATGATTTTTTAGGAAGGGGATTTAGCGGGGACGTTGAAGGTAAAAGAGGGCGACTTCAAAAATTTAAGATGGCTGATTTTGAATTTAGTGCACCAGTTGCGGCTTTTCCAGACTCTGTTTCGATTAGAAATGTTACGATGGTGCCTGATCGAATGGGATCTGTAGGTGGCGAAATCATGAAAAGATTTGATGTGGTTTTTGATTATCAAAACCAAAGATTGCATTTGAAAAAGAACAGTGAATTTTCAACTCCTTTTAGTTATAATAAAAGTGGGATAGAGATTCAACACAATGGTTTGCAATGGGTTCAGGAAACTGTGCCAATGGAAACGGTTCCGTTAGCTAGTAAATATGGCGAGTCTGGAGGCACAACTCCAAAGACGGAATTTAAATATAAATTTAAACTAAAGCCTATTTTTGAAATTGCTAATGTTAGGAAAAATTCTCCAGCCGCTATAGCAGGGTTACAAAAAGGGGATTTAATTATTAGCATTAATACTATCGTTCCTTACAAGTACACGTTGCAAGAAATTAATACCCTTTTTAAATCGATAGACCAGAAGTGGATTACTTTAGAAGTAGAACGTCAAAAACAAATTTTGAAGTTCAGTTTTCAACTAGATGATATTTTGTAAAAAAAATGCTTCTGAAAAATAGTTCAGAAGCACTTTAGTTTGATAAATAATGTATTAATTGGAAATTACTTCTCCTTTAATTTTCAGAGCGACTCTTCCGCCTTCATAATTTACTGCATTCGATTCCACAGTTATTGTTTTTCGGATAGGTCCTGGAGCCATGTTGTATTTCACTGTAATTTTGCCTGTTTTCCCTGGCATGATTGGTTCATTTGGTTTTGTAGGAACGGTACAACCACACGTTGATAGTACGTTAGTGATTATTAGTGGCGCATTACCGGTATTGGTAAAGGTGAAATCGCGACTGCCATCTTCATTCTTAGTAACCCGTCCATAATCTATGGTATTGTCCTTAGCAGAAAATACGATTTTAGGTCCGTTTTGAGCAAAACCGGTACTACTGATCAATGCGAATGCGAATAGAATTATAGTTTTTTTCATTTTCATTTTTATTTTTTAATCATTAAAGTAAATATACTTCGTTTTAATTAACGCACAAATATTTATTTCTCTTTTTATAGTGTACTTAATTATTTACTTTTGTTCTCAATATCAATTGCAAATATCAGACCAAAGATTTACAGCAAGCTGTAGAGTCGATTCCGTATTGAATCGATGAACTTAGTTAGCCTATCTTCAAATCCAAAATAAAATGACAATTCCTGCACAATTTGACGCTCAAACTATTGAAAATAAGTGGTATGACTACTGGATGAAAAATAATTATTTTCATTCAAAACCAGATCATAGAACACCCTACACCATTGTGATTCCACCTCCAAATGTGACTGGGGTTTTGCACATGGGACACATGTTAAATAACACTATTCAGGATGTCTTAATAAGAAGAGCGCGATTGAAAGGATTTAACGCTTGTTGGGTTCCAGGAACCGATCATGCTTCGATTGCGACTGAAGCTAAAGTGGTAGCCAAATTAAAAGCCGAAGGAATTAATAAAAATGATTTGACCCGCGAAGAGTTCTTAGCTCATGCTTGGGAGTGGACGGATAAATATGGTGGTGTAATTCTGGACCAATTAAAAAAACTAGGCGCCTCTTGCGATTGGGAAAGAACCAAATTTACAATGGATCCAGATATGTCGGCATCTGTAATTAAATCTTTTGTAAATTTATACAATAAAGGGTTGATTTATCGCGGATACCGTATGGTAAATTGGGATCCTGAAGCGAAAACAACTTTGTCAGACGAAGAAGTAATTTATGAAGAACAACAAGGGAAATTATATTTCTTAAAATATAAAATAGAAGGAAGTGAAGACTTCCTCACGATTGCAACAACGCGTCCGGAAACTATTTTTGGTGATACTGCGATTTGTATTAATCCAAATGACGAACGTTTTACACATTTGAAAGGGAAAAAAGCGATTGTGCCTATTTGCGGAAGAGTAATTCCAATTATCGAAGATGAATATGTTGATATTGAATTTGGAACAGGATGTTTGAAAGTAACTCCGGCGCACGATATCAATGACAAAGCATTGGGAGAAAAGCACAATTTGGAGATTATTGATATTTTTAATGAGGACGCTACTTTAAATAGTTTTGGATTGCATTATCAAGGAAAAGATCGTTTTGTAGTTCGGGAGGCAATTGCCAAAGAATTAGAAACGATTGGAGCTTTAGCAAAAACAGAAATTCACCTGAACAAAGTGGGAACTTCGGAAAGAACCAAAGCGGTTATCGAGCCACGTTTGTCTGACCAATGGTTCTTGAAAATGGAAGATTTGGTAAAACCGGCAATTAAATCGGTATTAGAAGATGGTGAAATCAAATTGCATCCTGCTCGTTTTAATAATACCTATGCCCACTGGTTGAATAACATTCGCGACTGGAATATTTCCCGCCAATTGTGGTGGGGACAACAAATTCCTGCGTATTTCTACGGAGATGGAAAAGAAGATTTTGTGGTTGCCGAGAATATTGAGGAAGCCTTAAAGCTAGCGAGAGAGAAAACTTTAAACCTGAAACTTGAAACAAAAGATTTAAGACAAGATGTTGATGCCTTAGATACTTGGTTTTCTTCTTGGCTGTGGCCAATGTCTGTTTTTGGGGGAATTATGGATCCAGAGAGTGAAGATTTTAAATACTATTATCCTACGAATGATTTAGTTACCGGTCCAGATATTTTATTCTTTTGGGTAGCCAGAATGATAATTGCAGGATATGAATACACCGGAAAAAAACCATTTACAAATGTGTATTTGACTGGATTGGTTCGGGATAAACAAAGACGTAAAATGTCTAAATCACTAGGAAATTCTCCGGATCCTTTAGATTTAATTGAAAAATTTGGTGCCGATGGAGTTCGTGTGGGATTGCTTTTGAGCGCTTCTGCAGGGAACGATATTATGTTTGATGAAGAGTTGTGCAACCAAGGAAAAGCGTTTACTAATAAAATATGGAATGCGTTTAAACTAATAAAAGGTTGGGAAGTTTCAGATGCTATTTCACAACCGGAAGCATCAAAAGTGGCGATTGAATGGTACGAAGCCAAATTGCAACAAACACTTCTAGAAATCGAAGACAATTTCGAAAAATATAGAATTTCTGATGCCTTAATGGCAATCTACAAATTGGTTTGGGACGATTTCTGTTCCTGGTTTCTCGAAATGATAAAACCGGCTTATCAGCAGCCAATTGACAGCGTTACTTTGGCGAAAGCTATAGAAATGCTCGAAAATAACATGAAATTATTGCATCCATTCATGCCTTTTTTAACAGAGGAAATTTGGCAGATTTTGGCAGAAAGAACAACAGAGGAAGCCTTAATTGTTTCGACTTGGCCAGAAATAAAACCTTATAATGCGGGATTAATTACAGATTTTGAAAATACAATTGAAGTGATCTCCGGAATTAGAACGATTCGTAAAAATAAGAATATTCCGTTCAAAGATGCCATCGAGTTGAAAGTGGTAAACAATGATAAAGCTTCTACTTATTTTGATTCGGTTATAACCAAATTAGGGAATATCACTACGTTAGAATATGTTTCGGATAAAGTAGATGGAGCACTGTCGTTCCGTGTAAAATCGAATGAATATTTTATTCCAATTACTGGAAATATTGACGTGGAAGCAGAGATTGCTAAATTGACTGCGGAGCTAATTTACACGCAAGGTTTCTTAAAGTCTGTTCAAAACAAACTGGCAAATGAGAAATTTGTGGCTGGCGCACCAGAGAAAGTATTGGCAAACGAAAGACAAAAGGAAGCCGATGCTTTGGCAAAAATTGAAACTATCGAGCACAGTTTGGCGGGTTTGAAATAAAATCAAATTTGTTTAGAAAATAGAAAATCCCGAAATATTCGGGATTTTTTTATGTCTTATTTTTTTTAAGCCAATAGAAAAAGGAAGATTAAGGGAAATAGAACTCCGGCTAAAGCCAATTTCCAGCCTCTGTTTTTCCAGCTGAATTT
The DNA here is from genome assembly GCF_900142695.1 of Flavobacterium xanthum. Classification (GTDB taxonomy): domain Bacteria; phylum Bacteroidota; class Bacteroidia; order Flavobacteriales; family Flavobacteriaceae; genus Flavobacterium; species Flavobacterium xanthum. The sequence continues at coordinate 50,098 of NZ_FRBU01000022.1, forward strand.
TCCAGCTTTGATCATCATGGTTCCCGTTAGAGCAATGAGGATTAAACTTATCGCAAAAATATCAGAATAGTAAATCCAGAAATTCGATGTGCTTTTATGCAATTTCATTGTTTGGCTAATGATTGGTGTTTTAGAGAAGGTAACAATTTCGCCTTTTCCAGTTTTCATGTCAATTTCAACATCGTGTTTTTCGAAAGATATTTTAAAAACGTCTTTTTTCACATTATGGCGTCTGAACTTGTCGTCGATCCCTAATTTCTTTCCAAAATCTTCAGCAAATTTTTCGTTTATTTCACTAGCAGAAGGCAATTGTACCTTAATATTTTTTGTCTCCGTAGTGTATTTTTCAGGATGCCAAAAATCTCTATGGTTCATCATCAGCCCAGAAATGGCAAAAGAAACGATTAGCCCAATATAAAAGTACCCTAAATCGCGGTGTAAGTTTCTTGCTTTGATTTTTTTCATGGTTGGAATTTTGTGAAATGAATTATAAATCAGATGATTTATTTGGTAAAAGGTTTAATTAGAATTTGTATTTTAAACTTGTCATTACTTGACGCGGTGCAATTGGGTTTACACTGTAGTTTTCATGTACAGTATAATTTAAAACGTTTGCAATATTTGAAACTCTGCATAAAATGGAGAATTGTTTCCAATTGTAACCTGCTGACAAATCTATTGTAGTGTAACCTTCCAAAGGAATTTCTCGGTCATATATTCCGTTTGGTAGTGAGGCATCTATTTGATTGTTCCATCCACCTACTCTTTTACCGATGTAATTTCCTAAAGCTCCTACGGAAACTCCTTTTAACACCCCGGATGGCAAGGTGTAGAAAAAGCTTAAATTAGCAGTGTTTGCTGGAGTTCTTGCCAAACGATCTCCTTCTATAAAGCTTCCTTTTAAACCAGAAGTTTTTGTGTAGCGCATATCATTGTAGCTGTATCCAGCAATAATATTTAAACCTTCTATAGGTTTTGCAACAATGTCAAATTCTACGCCTTTACTAGTGGTTTCTCCGCTTAGAACTTTTAGAGAAGTATCTGTATTGCTTGATCCATCTGCTTTAAATTCGGCTGTTTGTGCTAAGTTGCTATTGGTAATTTGGTATACCGTAACATTTGTACTTAGTATTCCTCTCCAAAAATCTTTTTTTATTCCCACTTCGTACTGGTCTATAATGGAAGGTTTAATCGCCTTTAAATCCAACGTTGTTCCGGTGTTTGGTGTAAACGAGTTAGCGTAGCTGGCAAACAAGGACATGTCTTTTGTCGGTTGATAGACGAGTCCCAATTTTGGAGTGAAAGCTTGGTCTTTACGTTTCTGACCTTCTGTAATTGTATTTTTAACTAAGTCCGTTGTTTCTACCAGAGCTTCTTGCCATGACCAACGAATTCCTGTCAAAACTTTAAATTTTTCGGTAAGCGAAATTAAATCTTGGGCATAAATACCAAAACGATTCGTATCTGTTTTTACAATTCGGGTATTTGTTGCGTTTGGTATAGCGCCACCTTGATCGAAATTCTCGAAATCAAAAACGTTTCCACTACCGTATGTTGTAGGGCTAAAGGTAAAAGTATTGGCTTCTGTAAAGGAGTTTTCCAAATCAACACCTGTAAATAATTGATGTTTTACTTGCCCTGTTTTGAACGTTCCTTGAATACTTAACTGCTCAGCAATAATTTGTTCTTGGTTTTTATTTTGTCCCAATGGTCTTTTCCAATCTCCATTGGCTGCGGGTTGAATTCGTTCTGTTCCTTTTGATGTTCGATCAAAATTTTGAAAAGAAGTATTAAAGTTTAATGTCCAGTCTTTATTGAAATTATGGTTTACTAATCCTGAAACAGTAGCTTGTTTGGTTTCTCCAGTAGACCAAGTGGCCCCTAAATACGTGCTTCTAGGTAGCGCCAGGATTTCTTTTCCGATGATTCCTGATCCAAAATCGGGTGTCCAATCGTCCTTTAGGTAATCTCCTTGCAGTATAATTTCAGTTTTATTACTTACTTTAAAAAGAAAAGAAGGGTTTATATAATATCGTTCTTTGGATACATTATCTCTAAAACTTTTAGAATTTTCATAGGAACCCGTGAAGCGGTAAGCGATAATAGCATTCAATGGACCATAAATATCAATAGATGGTTTGTAAAAAGAATAGCTACCCATTTGCATGGCTATTTCGCCGCCTTTTTTGAACGAAGGAGTTTTAGTAACCATGTTTAATATTCCTCCGGGAGCAACATTTCCGTAGAGTAGAGCGGCACTTCCTTTGAGCACTTCAACTTTTTCTAAGGAAGAGACTTCGGGAATCGAACCACCGCTAAAACGAAATCCATTTTTAAACATATTGTTGGCTGACATATCGTAGCCTCGTGAAAAAAAGGATTCCTGAGCACCACCGCGAGCAGATCCTACATACACACCATTAATGTTTTTTACAACCTCACTTAAGCGAATGGCTTGTTGTTGTTCAATTATCTCGCTTCCTATGATTTGAATGCTTTGTGGAACGTCCATTGGTTTCAAGCCGGATCGAATCGCAGAGACTGGTTTTTTGTGTTGATTTGGTGTGATTATAACTTCTTTAAGAATACCTCCTTTTTTATTTCTAACGGTATCGGAAACAGAATCAAATGTTTCTAAAGTAGTTGGGTTTTCTGAGGCGTTCGCTGTTTCTTGGGCTTGTCCAGAAAGACAAAGTAATAATGCAAATGGGACTGTTAAACTATATTTCATTTTGTTTATTTAGATTGAATAAAAATAACGATGCAAATATAGATTCTGATTTTGATTAAACAAAACTTATTTAGATTAATTATGAATAGTACTTTGAAGTTTTTATTTAGTATTTTGAAAAACAGTATTTTAAGAGCATAAAAAAACCTTACTTTTCTGGAGTAAGGCTGTATTTGAAGTCGAAAAATTAGTTTTTTTACTTGATTCTTTTCATCGAAAACTGTTCTGAGCTAGGTTTTCCCTGTTGCATTCCAGAAATTTTCACAACTAAACTGTCTGCAGTAATTGAAGTATAATTGATTTTTTGAGGGTAATCGTGTTGTAGATTTTCGAATAGTAATTCTTTCTCGGATGCTGTCTTTAATTTAAACGCAACCGGTTTGCCGTCATTTTGCCCTTGCACCGTAGCATAATAGGTTACCTTTTTTCCTTTTTGTTCCAAGATAATTGTTTCAAAATGTAGCGTGTCTTTTTCTTTTATGAAGTAGGAAGTTGCTTGAAAAGTGCTGTCGTTTGCTTTTTTCCAAGATTCGGTTAGGTTTCCTTCAACAGACTTGTTTTCCCAATTACCCAGGAGCCAATTTGCGGCATTGATCTTTTCGTATGTTCGTGACTTATCTTCTTTGCAGGAAGCTAGCACCAAAATTAAACAGCCCAAGGTTATTGTATTTTTCATAATAGTTTCTTTTAAAGTGCGTCGTGACAGCAGTACAAATTTATAAAAAAGATCGAAAGTAATGAATATATTATCGGTAACCTTTTATGGGGAATGTGGTTTTAAATAGGCAATTAAATTCAACTACAAAAATCAGAGTAAGTAGCAGCTTTCGATGCTTAGTAGGATGGCTTAAAAAATCATAATCCTTCTTTTTTGTTTTCTCTTTTTCGAAAGTACACATAGTATGTACAAGAAGTATAGCGATATCTTTTAACGCGGTAACTGTTACTATTTGCTTTTATAGTTTAGTCAAATTAAATTTTGGTTCTGTATTTTTCAGGGGCTTTGTGTTGCTTTTTGTTTCCTGAAAGGCTGTTTTTATTGAGTATTATTGATCCTGATTTACAGTTTCTTTAATGAGGTACTAAGTTGGTAGAATACCCTCTCCAAGTGCAATTTCCAAGATAAAATGCTTTTTTGAATTAGGATTTCGCACAGCAATCGCTATTTATACGAGGTAGTACTTCGGAAGGGATGTAATTCTATTTTTGTATCGTTAATTTTCCTAAATAGCAAGTCCTGATAAGTTATTTCGTTTTAATGATCCGTGCTGTAAATGCTGCAATTAGCTTTTTAAAAAAGAGGTAGCATATTTCAGCGGTACCTAACGCAGTGGGAGATAGTTGAATTTTACAGACATGATGATTTAACGCAATAGAATTGCCACTTTAAATTAGACCTACTTTAGCGCATCCTGTGTTATTTTCAATTGGCATAGTTTGATTCGAAAATTCTGTATTTGAAAAGTCCCACTACAATAGCACCGCCAATCGCATTGCCTAATAAAGCGAGAACTAAAAACCATAAGTAGTCTAAAAACGTAATCGTTTCTGAATGTAAAAAGGCTCCAAACACTTCAATGTTACCTACAATACTATGGTGAAAGCCTCCAAAACCGATGACACCAGTGATCATAAAAATAAGGAAAATGCGTGTGAGTGAATTTAAGGTACTGTTCAATAACCAGTTCAATAAACCCATTAACCAGCCAGCAACAATGGCACTTAAAAAGAGGACCCAGGCATCATAGTGAATTACGTGACTTCCTATGCTTACCATGGTTTCATGCGTAAATAAACTTAAATGTGGGGCAAGAAAGCCAATAAACAAGGTGAATAAAATTCCTCCAACGACATTCCCTAAAACAACGAATCCCCAAATCCGAAGTAATTCCCAGATCGTTCTTTGACCATTTAATACCGGTAAGGTCAAAACGGAAGTTTGTTCCGTAAAAAGAGCCGACTTTCCGAGAATAACCATTATAAATCCTACTGGATAGACCACACTAAGTAATTTAAAAATAGTTGTCTCTTCTACTTTTCCTGATAACAAATAGTACAAAGTGCAAAGAAGAAAATAGCTAAATCCTATTTCAAGTCCTGCAATAACAGCACTTAGAGTCAAAGCTTTGCTATTGATCTTGAAGATCTCTTCACCCTCATGAATTACGCGACTTAAAATATCACGATATTCACTGACACCGTCAATTTCCTTTGATTTTTTTTCTAAATCCTTTTGGAATTTTTCTTGCTTCTTAGTTTCAGTTTTCATAGTGTTTTTTGTTTGGCCATTTTACAATTCGATGTGTAAAGAAAGTTGCGAATAAATAAAATAAGCCAAGATTTTGTACAGACAACAGGGTCGAAATTAGTGCTGCTGTATCGTCCCTTTTTGCCTAATTCTATATCTTTTCTTCCCTTTTTTTTGCTATTTAGTCACGTGAAAAATATAAAATAGGCTTTAATTTTTAGATCTCTTTTGTCTTATTTAAATCTATGTGAGACACTTTAGTAGAATAAAGATAGTATTTTTTATCAAAAGTTAAAAGTTCCTTTTGTTGTTTCATTTTAGATTGGGGACCAAAGCAATCAATTGTTCGTAGTACTCGTAGTTTTTATGAGAGAACATAAAAGTGGGACGGCTCATGCAGCGATAGTAACTTTTAAAAAGTAGTGCCTGATAATTAGATTGGTTAATCTATAAAACGTTTTAATCTAGTTTAATCATAGCAATATTTTTCAACCAAAAAATATCAGATGCTACGAATGTAAGTCTTGTTTTAATTACGCTATCCGTTTTGTTTCTTGGAGATTTAATTATAAATCTAGCCTTAGAGTTTGTAAAGTCCAACGTGTGTTTCGCATCAAAATCAGATTTCTTATCGGCAAGAAATGAAATCACATTCTTTTGCTCGCTCCAAGTCCCTTTTCCGTATGTGTGTTTTTCCGGTGGAATGCCTCTTTTAATATTGGAATAATAGTGAAAGTAAAAGGTGCCATCTTGGGATAAAGTCAATTTATATTCAAATACATCATTTTCCTTAGTCGCAAGTGTAAGCGCATAAGCACCAACCACCCTATTCGATTGAGAAGATACTGTTGAAGTGAACATTAAAATTAGAATGGTGTAGATTGACTTCATAAAATTATTTTTAGCGTAATGTTTTTTAAAAGTTGGATTAAGTCATACAACAAGCGCGAATTTTAAGTGGAAAGATCTTTCATAGACTGAGTCGGGAGACTTTTTAGAACTATCGTTACTTAAAAAGAAGGAATAGTTCAGAGAGCTAATGCTAGTAAATCCTCAAACTTGTAGCAGTTGCACTATGAATCATAAATTTGATGGAAAGATAACCATTTAATAAAAGTATTTTCAGGATCCTCAAAAATATTTTCAGTAGTTAAGCCTACTGCAATCAATTAGAAATCAATTATTTTATATTTCCAACCAACATCAGATCCAGCTTAAATTTACGATTTAAAGAACGCACCACTACCGAGGATTTTAAAGAATTTTCACTATATTTGATTTGGACCCTGATTTATAGATTGGAATCCGGTCTAGTTTATGAAAATAATTATGACCAACACATTTTAAATTATGATTGTTGAATCCCATCAAAAAGGTTGGAAAATTATCAACCAGCGATCCCACGGCCTGCTAGCAGCTATGTTGGCTTACCAATATGATATTGATTTGCCTAATGAGATAATGGTACCTACCCTCATTACCATTGCCGAGCATGATGATGGTGTTGCCGAAACATTAGCAATTAAAAATCTTACGGAAGCAGGTGCACCTCGACATTTTAGGGTACATGATGATTCTAAAAAAACAGATTTAAAGCAATACCTAAATGTGATGGAAATGGCCACTTCAAAGTGTCAGTTGAATGCCTTGCTCACTTCTTTGCATATCAATTTTATTTTTGGTGATACAAGCGATAGTGAGGACAAAAAATTAGACGCCTTTTTAAAAGGGCAAGAAAAAAACCGTAAAGATATTCTAAAACATTTAGACATCGATAAAAAATATGCAGAGCGTTTGTATCGCTTTGTGCAGTGGTGCGATGCTTTTTCGCTTCTGATATGCATGGATAAAATACAACTCGAAGGCAGAAAGATGGAAATAGCCAAAAGCCCCGATGGTGTTATGAGCCAAACTTTTTATAAAGCCAAAAATGAAATTACGGTAACACCATGGGTGTTTAAGAAGGATTCATTTAAGGTGTTCTATGAATATAAAATAATCGAGCAATTACACTTTAATTCCATCCAAGATTTTAATGAAATCTGTGAAAGGACTCCCGTACAGAGAGAAGAATTTCTGTTTACAAAATAATGTAAAGGTTCCAGCGTTCGACTAGGTCTGCTCGAAAGCAAAAAAAGGTCTTGATAAACTACAGAGCAATTGCAACTTTACGCAAGAAACACTTCGGAGAGCGACTTACGAACGGCATGTGTTTACTGTTTTTTAGGAGCAGTCGATATGATTTTTTTAAAGGACGAATACTCCTGCTGTGCGCTGTATCTCTCCGCTGCGCTGCGAGGATGCCGCTACCATCAGGGCTACACACTTCGTATGGTTTTTATAAGAACTTTTGCAGAATAATCTAGTACAATTAAAATATGTGTCTATTGGCACTATACTACTGAAATAACAAAAACCTCAAATTGCCTTTACTTGACTAATCTCGATTTAATCTCAAGCTCGCGTGCAATGTCATGAAGGCAAGGTAATAGTTAAGAATTGTCGAGTTTATTTTGACACTCCGATAAGGAGGAATCTCAGCAAGTGAGCAAGTAACAAAATTTCCTCGCTGGGTTTAATGACAACGGTGAAGTTTAGTTATTTGCTCATTGGTGTGGGCACGGATTGCAAATCCGCAATAGTGGGTAGTGTAAAAACTAATTTTAGTATATTTTAGGGTACGCTTTTATAATTATTTTAAGCCTAAGTGAATTATTGCGTAAGTTTTATATTCAAGATATTGATTCAAAATTAAAATCAATTGATTAAATTTATAAAAAAAGTATGATTGTAATAGTATTAATAGCCGTAGCAATAATTGTTTTAGGATCTTATTTAAAGAATGATTATTTAATTGTTAGAGAAATAAATGTCGAAAGGCCAAAACAACAAATTTTTAGTTATATCAAATTACTTAGAAATCAAAACGAGTATAGTTATTACAATAGAAAAGACCCAAATACTGTAAAGTCTTATTCTGGAACTGATGGCGAAGTTGGTTTTACCTATTCATGGAGTAGCAAAATAAATAGTATTGGTACGGGAACGCAAACCATTTCAAAAATAATAGAAGGCGATGAAATTTGCTGTAATATCCAATTTACAAAACCTGTACCTCTAAAGTCCTTTGCTTCGATCGCACTAACAGCAATTAATGAAAACGAGACAAAAGTTACTTGGACTTTTAGTAGTCATTATAATTTCCCACTGAATGTTATCATTTATTTTTTAAATCTCGAAAAATTAATAGGTACCGACATTGCTACTAGTTTAGTAACGTTGAAAGAGAATCTGGAACGATAATTTTTTTACAAGAAGTACTTAAGCTAAACGGAATAATTTTATTTTTTTTATTTTTATCAAAAACTAAAACTGTCAAAGCCAGTTGACTAATTATCCTTCAACAGCCTGCTAAGAAATGCTTTTGACTATTAATGTTTATTAATAATCAAATTCCTCCTCTGTTGCGAGCCCGGAGCTTCGGGACGGGGTCATAAGAGCTGTAAAGTTCGTGTGGTTTTCATAAATTTTTTTTTCAGAATAATCAAGTACAAGAAATATAAGTGTCTTATGGCGCGATACAACTAAAATAACAAAAACATCAAATTGCTTTTACTTAACGGATGTTGATTAAATCCCCAGCTTACACGCAATATCAGTAAGGTAAAGAAATAGGTGGTGATTTTCGAGTTTATTTTGTCTTTCCGACGAAGGAGGAATCTCAGCAAGTGAGCAAGTAGCGAAAATTCCTCGCTCGTCGGGATGACAATTTTTGGGTTTAGTTATTTGTTCATTGTTGAGGTCACGGATTGCAAATCCGAGCTAGAAGGTATACAGAATACTACACGAAGTTTTTTATTGTTGCTAATAATTCAGTTTTGTAATTGTAAATTTCATCTAATGAAGTTATTAGTTTTTTTTCTCCGTTATCTTTTCCGTTATTGAAAAGCTCAATGTATTTATTAGTAGAATTAAAATGCAAACGGCAAATAGGTTTTCTATTATTATCGTCCAATAAAACACCAAAGTAGGATTGTGTATCTCTAAACGCAATTCTTGAAGCTGGAAGCACTTCTCTTAAAATTGCTTTAACGATTTGTGAACCTTCGATTTCTTCCTCTGTTGTAATAAATTTTGGAATTTCTACATTTTCATCGATTGTTCTGATTTGTTCAGTTGCTTTTGAAGGAACGGCTTCAGAAATATTTAAAGCATTTTTTAAGCGGAAATTTATAGATTCATTTATAGAATTAGAAAAAGCTTTTTTAGTATATTCTTTGAATGCAGCTAATCTTGGAGCTGTTAAAGGTTTATTAAAAAATCGGTTAACTAATAGACGAACAATTTCATCAGAAGGTTCTTGAAGTTCTTTTTCAAATTCGTTTCTAATTGCTTTTATATATTTTAATCCTTCTGCTGAATCTAAAATTTCTTCAAGATTATAACCGTTTTTAGAAAAATTCTCTAAAATCTTTAAACTTGTATCTTTTAAGTCTGATATATCTAAAGTAAAAAATGGTTTTTCATCCATTATATTCGGTTTCTCCAAATCTGCATAAAAGTTATAAATATGTCCGTTTGTTAAAACACCAAAACGTGATTTTGAGACATGGTAATATCTATGAAGTTGAGAATTATGAGCATCAACATTTTCTTTCCAATTTTTACATTCAATAATTAAAATTGGTTCACCATCTCGTTTAATAACGTAATCTATTTTCTCTCCTTTTTTAGTTCCTATATCACAAACAAATTCAGGAATTACTTCTGTTGGATTAAAAATATCGTACCCAAGAATTTGAATAAAAGGCATAACAAAAGCATTTTTTGTAGCTTCCTCTGTATTTATTTGGTCTTTTAAAGAGTCAACTCTTTGATGTAATTGTTGCAATTTTAATTTTAAATCTTCCATGTATATGATGTTTTATTTTGTGAATGTAGTTATTTTCTGCGATTTTTGGGTATGGTTACAGCTAACTTGTATATCGTCCCCTGCTAGAGTGAATCGCTCGCACTAGCGTTCGTGTTTTGCTATGCTCGCAATAGCTGGAGAAGCTGTTGTTTATTTGCTCATTGTTCTAGGCACCGTTTGCAAAACTGCCTCACGATTATGTCTATGTGAGCGATCTGGTAATTTTTAAAATAGCGTATATCCAAATATTAACGATGATGTTTTATAATTTGAATCCCAATAACCATAATCTGCCACAATGTTTGTGCTAGTTTGTAAACGCATCTCCAAGCTGTATTTGTTCTTAAATTTATATCCTACACCGAAACCAAAATTGCGTCGAGTTACAAGTTCTACAGATTTGGAAAAGATATTGGGAGGACTTGTAAATTCAAGTGATGAATTTGAACTGATAGCGATTATGTATGAAGCATTGATAAAAACTTTACCATTGTTATCGAGAAAAAAGTAATGTCTTACACTTATTGGAATCTCAATGTAATTGTAATTAGCAGTTGCAATTTGTTCTCGACCAGAAAAGAAGCTTCCATTAACTGCTTTTTCGGATTTGTAATTCTGATAAATTGGTTCAATGGTTAAAGCCCATTTATTCCTATTGAAGGGTAATATAAATTCCGCTTCAACACCAAAGCTAAATCCTAATTTATTTCCAAAATCTATATCAGGAGAGTTAGAAACAAGATCCTCTACAAAGAAAGAGGAGTTATTCAAACGCGGTCTAATGGATAAAATAAATAAATCTTTTTTAACTTTGTTTTCATAGTTTATGAATTCTGAATTGTTGCATTTATTGTACTCCGTAAAATAAGCGATGAGACTATTTTTTTGGTACTTTAAATTTGTCATTTTATTAAGTGTAAAGCTAGGACATTTTAAATCATTCCATAATTGCTGTCTAAATTGATTGTTCTCCCCTGTTTTGTTTTCATAATTTTTAAAATTTTTAAAAACTAGCTGTTCAATATTCCCATTATCTTTATTGTAGAAGAATCGTTGTAAGTTTCCTTTTTCATATTGGTATAAATTAGATTTACCTTCAATTAATACTTTTAAAAAAAGTTGTTCTTCAACAAATATTGGACTTTTTTCATCGCTAAAATTGTTAATATTATTTCCAGATTTATCTATTCTAACGGTACTTCTAATGTATTTTGAGTTATTGTAAATTCCAAATTCTTTTACGGATTTGATATTTTCATTCATCAAAGTACCGTTTTGTACAAGCTGATATTCAAAATCCATGGGGTTGTTTCTCCAATCGATATTTTTGATGAGACAATCAATTTTTTCTCCAGCATTTGTAATAAAGTATCCTTTTTCAAAGGAAATTTGTGCCGACGCATCAAAACTTAAGATTATAATTAAAAGTAATAGTAATTTTTTTTTCATGGTTAATTCTAATTTTTTTTAGGATAAAATGCCTCATAATGTTATTTGAGCTACTTATATGAGTGTGTAACGTGCTGCGTAAATATATACAATTTAAGCTAGAACTAGAATTTTTTTAAAAAACGCATTTGTGTATATCTGAGCGATCGGGGTGTCGTTATTTTAGAAAAATAGATAAACAATGTGTCTGATTATTTCATTGAAGAGAATCATTTAGATGGTATTAAATAAATTATAAAAAACTTAATAAAACAGAAAATAATGTAATTGATACGCTTATAATTATTTTTAGTATTTTTTTATCGTTGGTCTTTTTCAATTGTTGGACAAACGAATCAGTTTAATTATCCGAAGTTCTAAGCTGGTTTTTTATAGGTTTTGAGGTACATAATTGTAATAAGAAATTTTGAAGTCCCGATATATTATTTCTTTAAATAGTAATGAAGATACAACCTCATTTTTTGCTTTATACGTGTAAAATTTTGTAAGCAGTCCATTTGGATAATTTTTGCGCGCTTTCCAAATTTCATATGCAGTTGAAAACTCTAGCATAGGTAAAAAATCGAAACTTGGGTCAACTAAATACTTATTATGACCTGCGTTTTTATTTTTATTTAATTGGTCATTTGTACTCACTAAGGAGATAGTGTTTAACCGTTTCCCATCAATTAAAGAATCATTATGTTTTTCAAAATCATAGGTATTGATCTGGTATTTGTAGGGATTACTGTAAGAGTTTGCATTAAAAAGTGCTATGGTTACACCTGATTTTTCCAATTCTTCTATTTTGAAAATTTGTCGTGCTATTAAACCGTCATAATCCATAAGTATCAGTTTATATTTATTTTTGCGTATTGGGATTTTTAAAGCATAATAGCTATTGTCTTTAGAATTGATTAGATAACTTCTTGTATCACTTACGTTTTTCAATTTAGATTGAAATTGGTATCGAACTTCACAATCAAATTGATACACGTGTTGGGAATACATGGTATGGAATGCGAAAAGACAAAATAGATAAGTCAATAGTTTCATAAATTAGTCTGTATTTTAGTAAAAGTCTTATAGTTTTTATCACACCATTTAAAGTATCACCTTTAGTTTAAGAAATATAAAGGTTAGCAGTGCTTCATAAATATATAATTTAATTGAGAAAATACTGATAAAAAATCATCAAACAAAACTAATTCCTTTTATTGTAACAAACTTACGGTAAACCATAAATGTTCTTTTTTTAGTACAAATTTCCTAGCCCTGATAGCAGTGAAAATCCTTTTTAATAATTTAGGCTGGAAGCCTTTCGAAGGCTTCCAGCCTAAATTATTAAAAAGATTGCAACGAATAGCAGGAAACAGCTCCTAAAAACTCACAACTACAATCTCAACTTGAAACATACTACGGTAAACAAAAATTTCGTAATTTTGCACTCCAAATAAAGGATTAGAATATGTTAGATAGACTGCAAATAGTAAAACAGCGTTTTGATGAGATTTCGGATTTGATCATTCAGCCCGATGTAATCTCGGATCAAAAGCGTTATGTGCAATTGAATCAAGAGTACAAAAGTTTAAAAGCGTTGGCTGAAAAACGCGATGAATACGTAATTTTGATGGCGAATATCGAAGAAGCAAACGAAATTATATCCGATAACAGTGATGCTGATATGACCGAAATGGCCAAGATGCAACTGGATGAAGCCAAGGAAAGATTGCCAGAATTAGAGGACGAAATCAAATTTATGTTGATCCCTAAAGATCCCGAGGATGCTAAAAATGTGATGGTGGAAATTCGTGCCGGAACGGGTGGGGATGAAGCGAGTATTTTTGCAGGGGATTTGTTCCGTATGTACACCAAATATTGTGAAAACAGAGGTTGGAGAACGTCTGTGGTGGATATGAATGAAGGAACATCAGGTGGTTTCAAAGAGGTGATTTTTGAGGTTACGGGTGAGGATGTTTACGGAACCTTGAAGTTTGAAGCAGGTGTACACCGGGTACAACGGGTACCTCAAACAGAAACACAAGGTCGTGTCCATACATCAGCAGCAACAGTAATGGTGCTTCCAGAAGCAGAGGAATTCGATGTGCAGATTGATATGAATGATGTGCGTGTGGATTTCTTTTGTTCGTCAGGACCTGGAGGACAATCCGTAAATACGACTAAATCTGCGGTTCGTTTGACGCACATTCCTACAGGATTGGTGGCTCAATGTCAGGATCAGAAATCACAGCACAAGAATAAAGATAAGGCTTTTGGTGTTTTGCGTTCCCGTTTATACGAGCAGGAATTAGCTAAAAAACAAGCTGAAGATGCTACCAAGCGTACGTCTCAAGTGAGTTCTGGTGACCGTTCCGCTAAAATTCGGACCTACAATTATGCACAAGGTCGTGTTACGGATCACCGTGTGGGATTGACATTGTATGATCTAGGAAATATTATGAATGGTGACATTCAGAAAATTGTTGATGAACTTGCGTTAGTAAACAATATGGAGAAATTGAAAGAAGCAAGTGAAGTATTCTAAAAAGTAATTTAGAATTTAATAAATATAAAAAAACCAGCGAAAATAATTTTCCGCTGGTTTTTTTTATAATTCTAAGAAGCAATCTCTTTTGTGGTTAAAAACTTCCTGCCTCTTGTTTTAATTTTTTTTCCATAATCAGACTTCTGAAAGTCTCATATTTTGAGGTGGCAGCATTAATTTTTTCATCAAAGATTGTATTGTCTTCTAGCAAGTCAATTTGGAGATTGAGGTCATTTGATTTTTTCTCATAACATTTCTGAATGGTATTCCAATTAGTCAGCGCATCATTTGTGCCGCTGGTTGTTACGGAATCAATAAAACGAATGTAGTTATTTGTTACTATTTCGGCTTTTTTTTCTTCATTGCTTTCACAAGAGTGAAGCGCATTGGCGATAATAAGAATTCCTACTAAGTGTATGAAATTTATCATATTAGTTGTGTTATAATTTAAATCCGTTGGCTAATCGCAAGGATATTTGACCTAAACCGTCTTTAAGCACTTCATTTTTTAATACTTGAAAGTCATTGAAATGTTCGTATCTCAAGCTAATGTCAATTTCATTAGCGGCATACCCAATGGCGGACCCAATAATAAGGAGGTTTTGTTCTATCCGTTTGTCATAGCAAAAGCCGCGCCAGCTTCTCCCGATTATTACAACTAGTCTTTTAGCACAAACGCTTTGAAACCAACTTTTGCAGGGATGTAACCAAGATCATTGTCCTTACCAGACGCAAACATATTACTAAATCCTGTGGTAGCGGTTACGGAATATTTTTTGGATAAATCATATTGGATTCTTGCATCGGCACCCAAATTGTAGTCATAAGGATTGTCAAGTGGAAGTCCTCCGTTTATACCAAATCCAAGACGAAATCCTTGATCATAATTTTTCACTTCTTGTGCGCTGGTCGTTGTAATTCCTAACGCTACAGCTGCTATTACAAGTATTGCTTTGATGTTGAAGGTGTTTTTCATCTTGTTTTTGTTTGGATTACTATTTAAAATAGATTGCGATATTGTATCGTATTAAAAGGGAAATTTTTAAAGCGGTTTTATTCAAAAATCGTAGCCTTATTAATGTCTCTTAAATTATTTAAATTTGTTTTCGCATCTTTGTTGATCCCTTTGCTATTTCCAATAATTTTTCGGGATTCATTTTTGAGGTCACTTATAATTGGAGAAATGACATTTGCTATTTTTTTGGATGAATTCAAAAGGTTGTTTTTAATAGCTGTGCTTTTATGACCGATTACTCTTCTTGTATTACAACCTTTTGCTGGGGCGAAAAGTACTCCTAAAATTGCTCCTATTGCTATGCTACCCAGTATTGTTATTGCTAAATTACGCTCTTTCATTGTTGTTTTTTTAGTTTTTTTACTGTTTTATTCCTTTATGACAGGCACTAAAATGACGAGTACGGCTATCACTAATAAAAAGTGAATGCTGCTGCCCACGTTATAATAAAAATAGCCTATTGTCCAGAGTAGTACTAAGACCGCAGCCATTATGTACAGTAAATTGTGCATGATTTATTTGTGTTTTCTTTAAATTTGAAAAAATAATTTTGAGTTTTATATATAATTTCTTAATTCGTTAGTGAAACGTACTCCATCCAAAATGAAGAGCAAAGTGCACGTTTCAGTTTCGCTGGCATTGGAATCAAACCATATTGTAATTGGTCTTTTTCTGTAATAGCGGTGTTCCGAATTATTTTTCGTGAAATTAGATTCCCTATCGTTTGTTGGACGTTTACATGCTTGTAATTCTGAAAATATAGAGGAGTAGAATTCCAAAAAGCATTTTGTGCCGTAAATTTTTGATGGCGAACTTTAAAACGGAATGGTACTACTATATCTTTTGCGTTTCATTTTTACAATGTTGTACTCTTTTTTCTTATTTGACAAAGGTGCAAAGCTCGTAGTGGTTTTCTGTTACATCAATTTCGAATTATATTACAGAATTTAAAGATGGGCATCATTTTTTGGAGTGTCGATGGTAATTTGCAATTACGGTGTGACTGGAAACAAAAGGAAATCCTTTCATTGTTGTATAATGCCTGCGGTAAAACCGCATCTGAAGATTCGGTGTTTAAAATAGAAGGAAGTAGCGGATCAGAAATTTGATCTTAAAATACGGGTATTTTTATTCAGCCGGGAGGTAAACGGTAAATGTTGAACCTACATTAAGCTCTCCTTTTGCGACGATGAATCCCTTGTGATTTTCTACGATTTTTTGGCAAATAGCCAAGCCAATTCCAGTTCCTTGATACTCATTTTTGTTGTGGAGTCTATTAAAGAGTATAAAAATCTTGGCGGCATATTCTTGCTCAAAACCAATTCCATTGTCTTTAAACGTAATCTTGTAGTATTTGATATTGTTGTCAGGCAGTATTTCTGCTTCATGAGCATCAATCATTTCGCAATTAATTTCAATAGTTGGAATGCTATTTTCTTTACTGTATTTTAATGAGTTACTAATTAAATTGATGAATAATTGCTGAATTTGGAATGGAATTACGTTTAAAGTTGGTAATTCATTGCTTTTAATAAGTGCTTTCTTTTCTTCAATGGTAGGCGCTAGTTCGTGTTTTGCAGTCTCAAGCAGATAATTTAAATCGGCTTCTTCAAAAATCTTTTCTGCTTTATTTATTCTTGAAAAATGCAGTAAATCTTTAATAAGAACCCGCATTCGGTTTGCAGAGGATTGAATACTCGCAACGTATTGTTGCCCCGCTAGGGATAAATTGGCGTAATCTTTACTAACTAATCTTGACATAAAAATTTCAATTTTACGCAAAGGTTCTTGTAAGTCATGACTCGCAATGTAATTGAAAGCCGTTAGTTCTTTATTGCTGCTTTCTAATTCTCTGTTCCGCTCTTCGACAAGGTTTTTAGCATAAACTTCTTCGGTTACATCACTTGTAGTCCCTATAAAGGTCTTGTTTCCGGAAGCAATATTAACAATGCGTCCTAAACTTCTAAAATAGCGAATCTCATTGTCTTTTCTGATAATTCGATACGTAAAAGGAGGAAGGTCATTGTCATTTAGTATGTTACTGGTGTTTTGTTTTACAAATTCTAAATCATCAGGATGTACAAATTTCAAAAAGGTCGCTCTAGTAGCCTCAAAAGATTGAGGATCACAACCTATTAATCGGTATTCGTTATCAGAGAATGTATATTGGTTTGTTTCTAAATTTAAGTGCCAACTTCCAAAACCACCAACTATTTCAGCAAGATTATTGGCTTCATTTGCGACAGAGAGCGTATTAATTGTTTTTCTCAGGAGTACTAAATCCCGATTCATTTTAATAAAAGCAATCGTAATTAAAATTAAGGTAACTATAAGTGTTAAGTAGATGAGCAAAGGCGTATAATTCATCGTTGCTTCATAATCCTGTTGTCTGTTTTGTAATAACGTTTTCTGCGTACTAATCATGTCTTCTATTTTAAGTCGAATAGAGTCCATTGTTTTTTTTTCAATAATTAAATTATTTTTAAATGTTTTTTCGTCATACATCCCCAGTTCATGAAGATACAGTGTTTTAGAAAGATAGTTTTGTTTTTTATTGATAAAATACAGCAGCTTTTTTAAATTGCTTTGTTGTGTTCTGCTATTTGCCGTTAGTATAGAAACTCTTTTAAAGGATTGTTTTACCAACTTCTTTGAATTATTGTATGGCGTAAGAAAACTTTCATCTTTACTTAGTAAATAACCTCTTTGTCCCGTTTCGGCATCTTTTATATATGAAATCAGGCATTCAAGTTCAATATTTACCTCATAACTGTTACTTACCCAAGCTGACGATTTTTTTAAAACCGTAATGTGCTTGAAAGTAATACCGCCAATAAAAAATATAATTGCTACTGAAACTATAAAAATTATTTTTAAAAATAACGGCGATTTATGAAGTGGAATGTATTTCATTTTACAATCTCATTAAAAAATTATCTTTGTTTAAACCGGAAGTGTGGTATTGCCAATTTATGGTTACTACTTCCGAAAGTATTTTTTTTAAATTCTCAAAATCGCTAGGTTTTTTAATATAGATATTGGCGCCGTTTATGAAGGTCTCTTCAATATGTTCCTCGGACGATGAGGTTGAGTAAATGGCAATTGCTATATCGTTGAGTCTTTCATTTTTTTTTATTTCTAATAAACATTCAACGCCATTCTTTTTTGGCATATTTAAATCTAAAAATAAAACGTTAGGCAAAACGGAATCCGAATGATTTAAATAATCCATTAGTTCAACGCCATCGTTAAAAGTACTCACTCTCGTGTTTATTTTTAATTCATCAAAGGCATCTGTAAAAAACAACCTGTCGTCTTCGTCATCGTCTGCAAGGCAAATGTTTATATAATCAGCAGTCATATTAGTATGGTTTTAAGGTTTGTTTTTATTAGATAACGCTCTTCTCTTTTGTATTATTTTTTGGAATGAGGAAGGTGTCATTCCTGTTGTATGTTTGAATTGTGTGCTTAAATGTGCGACGCTCGAATAATTTAATTGAATAGAAATTTCGGTTAAATTGAGAGGCGTGTTGATCATCAATTGTTTGGCTAATTCAATTTTTTGAATAATAATGAAATTTTCTATAGACGTGTAAGTCACTTCTGAGAAAACATTAGACAAATACGCATAACTCAAGTTCAATTTTTCGGCAATAAAAACAGAACTTTTTATGTTTAAAGGAGCATCGTTATTGACCATTTCAACAATAGCATCTTTTATTTTCTGAACTAAAACACTTTTCTGATTTTCAACTATTTCAATGCCGTATTCTCTAAAAATACCAGTTAGTTCATTTATTTTTCCAGAAGGTACTTTTTCTAAAAAATTGAATTCACCAAACCCGATACTACTATATTTATATCCTAATTCGGATAGCTTTTCCTCGACAATTTTTTTTGTCAGTTGAGTATAATCAAACTTTAAATACACCTTCATAAGCCTTTTGTTTAATAGTAAAGATATAAAAATGTAACTTTTAAATGCACTGCAATTAGTTTTACGAAAAAATATTTTTATTGATTTACGAAGTAAAGCTAAGAACTTTTATTTTGTTTTCAAGTCGTTCCAGCATGATATCTTCTGATTTTTAAGTTTATAAGAGTTTTTTTTAACATCCATATTTTTAAAATTTAGTGGATTAGCACCTGTTTTACACGTTCTACAATCGTTAATTTTATATTTATTTTAACACCACAGCGACTTTTAACTTCTTCTTTGGAGCCGAATAGGATGCGAGAATTTCGAAGGCGCTGTTCATTTGAGATAGAACCAAATTTTAATTTTTCAGTTTAGCTTTTTCTTGGCGGGGTATATTAGTAGCCGGAAGAATACTGCTGTTTCTTTACAGAGGTGGATTCAATTAATTAATGCGAATTCCTGATTATTGTTTAATAATTGTAAATATACTTCATTTGGAGAATCAAATTGATGCCTTTTCCGAGGT
>NZ_FRBU01000072.1 GCF_900142695.1 Flavobacterium xanthum
AATTCAATAGTAGCTTTTTTAACAATCTCAGCATCTTTACTCTCTATTTTTTTCATTTGTAACATCCCAGTTGCTCTATCATTTATCGTTAGTAAGGCTCCTTTGTGGTCTTTTCCGATTACTAAATCAATTTCTAAGTCTCCAAATCTGTGCTTTTCCGCTACTTCAGTTGGACGATTTTCGATACCAACTCTGCCAACTATCAATCCTCTTTTATCTTTTAAAGCACCTCGCTTCCGATAGATCTTAACTTTACTTCGCAGATGCTTGTGTAAATCGCCTGCGTTTTTCTTGTCATTTAAAATAAATTTATAAATCGTTTCGTGGCAAACACAATTAATACCTTCTTTTAAAGATTTCCCAACTATTTGTTCTGGTGAGTAATCGGCTTGGATTAGTTTGCTGACATAATCTTTAATTTCATTACTAAAGCATTGATTTTTAGGTTTCTCTTTGTGCCTTTTATTACATTTTCGACTTGCTAGATCTGCTCTATAATTAGAGTTACGCTCGTCCGAATTACGTTTTATCTCTCTATATATAGATGAAATGTGCACGTTTATATCAACAGCTATTTGCGCTTTGCTGACGTTTTGTTGCATCAGAAATTCTAATTTGTATCTTTGTTCAACGGTAAAATGCTTCATACTTTGCGAATTTTAGGCGAGGAGCAAGTAAGATAAATTTTTCCATTTCAGCAAACAGGGAAAAGAATTAATTTTCTTTTCTTTGTTCTGAAAAAATATTTCATCTTTCTTTGAGATTCCTAACTTTCGCATTTATTAATTGAATTCAAGAGTTTTAAAATTACACATTTTTTCAATAAAAAGTTTCTCGAGAACTTTTGTGCTTGGTTTTTTTGAGACCATAGCTTTCAAACTCCTTGCTCTGTTTTTTATAGGGTTACAGTACAGCTGAATTATTCCCTTGTGCTTTGTTTTTTGAGGAACATATAGCTTTATTTAAACCACATGCTCTGTTTTTTAAAAAGGGTTACATTACAGCTGAATTATCCCCTTGCGCTTTGTTTTTTGAGGAACAAATAGCTTTACCTAAACCTCATGCTCTGTTTTTTTTGCAAGGGTTACAGTACAGCTGAATTATTCCCTTATGCTTTGTTTTTTGAGGAACAAATAGCTTTACCTAAACCTAATGCTCTGTTTTTTTGAAAGGGTTATCATACAGCTGAATTATTCCCTTATAATTGGCCAATTGATTTTAGAAAGTACTCTAGGTTTGAACTAACGTCTTACACAAAACTGTTTTACTTTCCTGATGCCAAAACTAGTGTAGTTAGTACCGCTGTGCAAATACTTGTTATGCAAATTCGCGGAATTCCGACAAAGTTATTTTCCAAATTATTGATAATCAATAAGTTGAAAACTTGCTAAAACAGCTACTTTTTAGCTGTATTTTTCAACAAGTTACTTTTTTTTGTAAAAAATTCAATTATAATGACTTACCTGAAACTAATAAAAGCAAATTTTTTCTGTTATTTCCTCTTTTTTTATGGTCGTAAACTAAAAGTAGGATTTAAAATGATTTGGTAAAACTGAGCTTTCTACAATAAGTTTATCTGTTGCTGAAATGGTAGCAATAGGTTGGGAGGCGTTCAAGAAAGGGCCGCTTTGAATTCCTGAGAAATTCTCAATCGTGCCTGTAAGCGGCGTAACAATATAATAATTTTGAGCTTCAACTTTTATTTTTTGTAGGGTTCTGTTTAAGTTTTGCAATTGCATTTGCAGTTCTCGTTTATTGTTTTGCCAAATGCTGCGTTGGCTTTTCTCTAAACTAGAAAGCGCTTGTTTTGTATACGTATAATCAAAACTGTATTTTTCGAACTCGGATTTGGCAATAATTCCTTTGTCATATAACTGCTTGTCGCGATCGTACACTATTTTGGCTTGTGCAACTTTACTTTGTAACTCTTCTTTTTTAACGCTGTAACTCAGCCACTCTTGCTGCATAACAGAGGTTTTTAAACCCGTAGCTCTGCCTTTTGTAACTTTTGATAAATCATGAATTTGGTCTTGAATAGCAGATGCAGCTACTTGATTGGTAGCTTTATCCGTATTTAGGCTTTCTTGCGTAATCGCTACTAAGGTATCGCCTTGCTGCACCACTTGATTGTTTTTGAGTTTTACAAAGGTTACTTTGCCACTCACCACACTGCTTACAGGAACGTTATCTGTAGTGCTGCGAATTATACAGCGACTCTGACTGCTGATTTCAATTTTAATCACAGGGAGTAATGCTATAAAAACCAATACCGCTACCACGATTACTAAATAAATGGAAAGGCTTTTGGCCTTGTTTTTGGCAATGAAGTTTTCTAGTGTGTTTATAGGGTCTGAGCTGAGGTTCATTAGTTTTGTTGTTTTGTAGCGCTTTCCCTTTGATCGAAATATATTTTAATAAACACCATTGCAATTAATAGCCGATAGCCTCTATAGACCCAAATATTTACTGGGAAATAGAACAATTCATAGGTATTTTTGGTTTCAAAAAGGGAGTACAAGAAGTTTATGGTAAAAATAATTCCAAATAATAAATAAAAGTTTTTGGATAGTTTCATCTTTTTGGGTTCAAAGTTTTCTGATGACTAGTTTTAATTGAAAAGAATAGCTCCTATTAAGAAGTCCTTTTATTAAGGATAGCGAATGAAATAAAACTTTAGAAGAAATATTCAATAATAATCATTTTAATTTTCGGATATAAATTAATTAAAAATTTCATTAAACATATTGTAAATAAAATTAATAACCATTTGAAAAGTAACACCAAATAATGTTTTATTCTAATATTCATCAGCTAAAAAATTTAAGTTGGGAAATATATATTTCCCGACTTAGTTAAAAATATTTATTTAATAGGTATTAATTCCCCATTTCAAATAAAGGTAAATTCTTGTGCCAGTTACAGCATAGTAAGTAGCATCATAAAAAAAACCTGTATCGGGGCTTGGTGCTCCTCCATCAATAGACATTAGCTCGCTTGTGTTTAAGTCTACCAATGTGCTAATTTCATTATTATTTGTCATAGTTCTATTTTTTATTGATTAGTAATTAACGACCATACCATGCGTCTAATGCTCCTTTTTTAATATCTGACCAATTTTCGATAATTAATACTGCGGAGGCAATACCAACTGCTAGTAAAACATCATCAACTCCAACTACACCCCCATCCACTTCTTGTACTTCTTGAGCATTTAGCTCAACTAAATTCAAATTATCTAAATTCATTTTTTTTAAGTTTTTAAACCCGTCTTGAGACGAGCAAGATTAAACATTTTTTTTAATAAAAAAATTTCTCGAGAACTTTTGTGCTTGGTTTTATGGAGACCATAGCTTTGCACAACTCCTTGCTTTGTTTTTTTTTAAAGGGTTACCTTGCAGATTAATTATTCCCTTATGCTTTGTTTTTTGAGGAACAAATAGCTTTACCGAACCTCATGCTCTGTTTTTTTGAAAGGGTTATAGTACAGCTGAATTATTCCCTTATGCTTTGTTTTTTGAGGAACAATTAGCTTTACTTAACCTCATACTCTTTATTTTTGAAAGGGTTACAATACAGCTGAATTATTCCCTTATGCTTTGTTTTTTTTAGAGACTATAGCTTTATAACTCTTTGCTCTTTTTTTTTAAAAGCGTTACAATACAGCTGAATTATTCCCTTATGCTTTGTTTTTTGAGGAACAAATAGCTTTACCTAAAACCTCATACTCTGTTTTTTTTAAAAGGGTTACAGTACAGCTGAATTATTCCCTTTTAATTGGCCAATTGACTTAGGAAAGTAATCGACATTTAAAAGTAACGTCTTACTCCAAACACTCTAACTTTCCTGATGCCAAAACTAGAATAGTAATTAGTATTGTGCAAATGGTTGTTATCGGAATTCACGGAATTCAGTGTTGTAATTCCGTGAATTCCGGTATCTAATATTATAAAAATTTTAAAATCAGCATGTTAATAAACAAGCGAAAATTTTGTTATTTACTACTAATTTATTCTAGATACAGTATTTTTGCACCAAAACAAACTATAATGACTAACCGACAATTCATGAAAATAGTGCTTTTGGTACTGTTTCCGTATTTTTTATGGTCGCAAAACACAAAAAGAAATCAAGTTGATTTATCTTATGAAGATTTAAAGCAAGCCTTCACTGAAAACAGAGGTAATGACAAAAAGCAATTGCATTATGCTAATACTTATATAAAAAGAGCACAAATACAAAAAAGTAACATAAACCTTTCAAGGGGTTATTTTTTACTATCGCATTTATTTGAAGGAGCAAAATGCATACAGTATTTAGATACTTCCATTAAGTATGCTACAAATACAAATGATATAAAATTCCCAGCATTATCTTATTCCAAAAAAGGATATGAACTAAAAAAGCAGTTTCGATTTGACGAAGCATTAGCTAATTTTTTTTTGGCTGAAAAGTATGCAAAAAAGAATAATTTAGATTTTTATTACAATGTCAAACATTCTATTGGAATGCTTCGTTCTGAAGAATTAGGTCAGGTCGAAGAGGCGCTTGTCCTTTACAGAGAATGTTTTAATTACTATAAAGGGAAAAATGTTAGGTCTCCTGAGTATGCAACTGAATATCATAATGTTTTATTCGCTTTAGCTGATGCTCACAAATCATTAAAAAATTTAGATTCCACAAGTTTTTATAATAAAATGGGTTATCAAGAGTCGAAAGCGACCAAAGACCAATACTATATTTCTTATTTCATTTTAAATGAAGGAGCTAATCAAGTATTAAAGAAAAACTATAAAGCTGCTTTAGATAGTATAAATAAGGCATTACCTCAAATAATATCAGATAAAAATTATGGCAATATACTTGCTTCCTACTTTTATTTAGGAAAGTCTTACGCTGGTATGGGTAATGAAAAAAAAGCGATTCAAAATTATATAAAAGTAGATTCAATGTATGTTATAAATAAGAGAATCATACCTGAATTCGTTGGTGGTTACTCTTATTTAATTGAGCATTATAAACAAACTGGAGACAAAGAAAAGCAGTTAAAATTCTTATCTAAATTTATGAAAATAGATAGTCTTTTGCAACGCGACTACAAACAACTAAGTAAAGTTTTACTCAAAGAATATGATACCCCTCATTTATTTGCAAAAAAAGAATCCTTGATACAATCCTTGCAAAAAAAACAATCGGCCTCTTCGACCTGGATTTTGATTTTAATAGGTAGTCTCGGTGGGTTGATATGTTATCAATATTATTTGAAAAAACAATATCGTAAACGATTTGAGGCTATTATTCATCCTGCTACACCTATAGTAGCAAGTGGTACTAGAGCTGAAAAAAGCGATAGTGCAGCAGAGGAAAATAAAATGCAAGAGCAACAGTGGCTTCCAGTAGAGGTAGTTCAACAGTTATTAGAGAAGTTAGCCCAATTTGAACTTAACAAAGGATTCTTAGAAAAAACTATTTCGATTCAAAAAGTAGCTTTACAGTTAAATACCAACACCAAATACTTATCTAAAGTCATTAACGAACAAAAAGGAAATACTTTTGTGCATTACATCAATGAACTCAGAATAAATATGCTGCTCCCCAAAAAACGTACAACTTTTTGTGTGAATTTAAGATAGGATTAAAAACCTTAAATTAGCAGAATTATGTCAAGAACAAGAAGAG
>NZ_FRBU01000069.1 GCF_900142695.1 Flavobacterium xanthum
CTCTTCTTGTTCTTGACATAATTCTGCTAATTTAAGGTTTTTAATCCTATCTTAAATTCACACAAAAAGTTGTACGTTTTTTGGGGAGCAGCATAATTATCATTGGGTTTCGGTCTCAATATAATATTCTTGATCTAAACCTTTTTTTTCTGTATTAATGATTTCCAATAAGTATAAAATTTTTACTTCCTGAATGGTATCTATTTTGAAATTTAGTTTTTGATTATTAAATCTTTCTCTATTTCCATTTTCACATAAAGCACTTTTAATATTTTCAGGTATGAAAAAGGTAGCCTTTTGTGATAGATGCTTTTTGTATTCATTTAAATAAATTCCAATTCCTGCAAAATCAAAATCTCCAAAATGTAAATAGTTATTAGGAACAGATTTTAACCATTTTATTAAATCTTTGTTTTGGTTTTGTGGATAACGAGATACGAATAGTGGATTTAAACCTTCAAATAAGTATTTTTGTTCTTGAATTTGACTAAAGTTTTTGGTGTTTTCGACTCCTATAATGGTTACATTTTTGGGTATTTTAAAAGTTTCATAATCATAGATAAAAATAAAACTACCTAATGTAGGATTGATTGTTACCGTCTGATTGTTTAGTTCAGCAATAATTGGATTATAGCAGTTTATCAAAAAGCCTTTGAATACTCTCTCTTTTGAGTTTTTAGAATCGCTAGTAATTTTAACAAAATCGGCACGAGTTGAATTATCATTTTCTAAAGCTTGAATATACTTGTTCAAGTTATTGATTTGTAATTGATTTATTAAATAAAGGTGTAAGTTGTTTTCATTAAATAGCTGTAAAGTTTTTTTATGTTTTCCCTTTCTAAAAATAATATTTTCCCTTACCAAATCATCGATTAACTTACTTTTTGCTGAGCTGTCAGGAATAGTTTCTCCATTGATTAGTTGTACTAATACTTTTGCTATTTTTAAAGTTAAATCCATTAATTAAGAACTTTGGCGTTTACTTTTACTAAACGATTAATTTTAGTGATGTATTTTTTAGCATCCATTGTGGATTGTTCCTTCGCCAATTTATAGGTGTATTTATAATCTGTCGCATTTTGGCTTGTTGGCGAACCATTAATTAAAAGAATGTTTCTTTCATTGGCAAAACGCAAAATTCCTTTCACATTATTAGGATGAAGTCGTCCAATCTCATCCATCATGCAATGCAATTTAAAATCTTTGAATTGTTTGGAGGCACTTTCTTTAAAAACATTCAGCAGCAAAATATTAATCATCGCCTTTACCAAAACATCAGTTCCTTCACTACCAACATTCGAAAGTTTTTCTACCCAACCCGAATCATTGTCATTTTCTACAATTCGGAATTGTAAATCAAAAGATTCTGATAATGTAAGCGTTGAGTTTTTAGATTTTTCTAACTCTTTTACTAATTGTTTTAATAATTCTACCGCTTTCAGATTTTTTGAATTCGTATCTGAACTTGTAAATAAATTAGATTCTCCTAATAATAAACTATTCTCGTCATTGAATTCTTTTATTTGAATGAGTAATTTCACTATTGAGTTTGAACTTTTTTGCGTTCTCATTTCCATTTCTTTAATGGCTTGCACAAAATTTTTGTTCACAAAATCATCATTAATTTTCTTAATAATTTTTTCAATCTCAGCTTCTTTAGAGTTTAGTTCCGTTGTTTCTCGACCTATTAATCGAATAATATTGGCAAATCGTTCGTTAACTCTCTTTTCAAATTCATTAATTTTATCGGCTTCAATAAATTCTTTTAAGTCTGATGCGAAATTTAAAAAATCGGTATCTTCATTTAATTTCACTTTAAAACTAAAAATATTATGCTCCTTAAAGTTTCCATTGAAAGTATTTATTGACTGTTGTAATTCTTTGAATGTTTCAATTCCTTTATAATGCTTGTCGTTTACTTCAGAAATAATGGTAACAGCCGTTTTTGTATCTTCAATTTTGTGTGTTTCATCACTAAAATAAGATTCAAGTCTTGCGAAAGTTTCCGATTTCTGAAACTCTAAAAACTTGTTTTCATCTACTTGAAATTCAGTTGTTTTCGATTGAATTTTTTCAACAATTTCTTTTTGATTTTTATATTTCTCTTCTAATTTAATAATTTCAATTTTATGTTCTGTTTCAAAAGCATCTTGCTTAATTTCTAAACTTATTTTATTTGCTTTCAGTTCAGGAATTTTATCAAAAAGTTCTCTTTTGTCTTTTTCATATTCAAAAACAATACGTTCGTTATTTGCAATAAAATCTAGAGATTTTCCTAATTCGGTTAATCTAATGTCGATAAAATCAAGTCTTTTTGTATCCGCGCCTTTGTCTTCTAGTTCAGCGTTTTGTTGCTTTTTTAGTTCAAGAATACGAATGTCGGCCTCTTTTTTGTTTGCTAAAATAGCATTTGCAATTGCATCTATTTTAGCACTCTTTATAGTGTTTAGATTAGTTATTTCGGTGTCTCTTTCTTTTTCTTTTAAAGAGATTTTCCGTTCAATTCCTTTTCTGATAGTATCTATTTGCTCTTGTGCCTTAATTTTTTGAGAAGCTGTTTTATCCAAATCACTCTCCAAACCTTGCAAAATTGATTCTTTTTGGGATTTAGATTTCTCAATCCACTGATTTAATTCGATTTTATTTTTTGTTATCTTCTCTTCCGTTTGGATTATAAGGTATTCATTTTCTGCGATAATTTCTTTAAAGTCTTTTAGCTTTTTTTGGAATTTAGTTTTTAGTTTTAGCAAATTAGACTCCTTGTCCAGAGTAATTTTCTCAATTGTTTTGAGAATTTCCGCAATCTTGCTTCGATGTTTATCAATTTCAAGATGGTATTCTTTTACCGTTTTTATACGGCTATTCAAAGCGTTTAAATTCAATTCTATACCAAAAAAAGTAGTCGATTTGTTGTCGATTAATTTAGGATTTAAGTCCGCATTAAAAAGCACATTATCCTCATCGATTACTTTTCCGATGTTGTTTTCCCAGTTAGGCATTGTGTCGTTTAACCAACCGTAAAGTGAAGATTTGCTTTGCTTAATTTTGTTTTCAATTACCTCAATTTCTTGGGCATTGGTATCACTTTTGTCTTTTTCTTTTTCAATGGAAATAGCACAATTTCTTTCGATTTCATTTGTTTCTAATTCCCATTCTTTTCTAATATTGCCTGATTTGTCTTTTGAATCCGAAACAATAGAGTCAGATGACGTCATTTGATTGTCAAGTGTGTTTTTTTCTTCTTTGCACCTTTCAATTTCTGCAACAAAAAACGTCTGATGTTTTAGTTCTGATTTTTTATTTTTAATCCGATTTTCTTCACTTTCAATATTGTTTAATTCGTTCGAAGCTTTTTCTTGTTCCGCTTTATTGTCTTCTTTAATTTGTGTAATCAGAGATTGATACCTGTCATTTAAGGAGAATTTTTCATTTCCAAATTCGCTTTGAATGGTATTAGTTTCTGCATTTTGGTTGTTGGTATATTTCTGATTTTGGTTTTGAACTTGAGAGAGTAATGCGTCATATTTTTGACTGATCGCTCCAAAAGAAGAAGTTAGGATATTTTTTTCTTCACCCAAAGTTTTTTGTTCATTAGTCAATGTGCTTTTTTTTGCTACTTTTTGAATTAAATTAGTAATGTTTTGATTGTTGTATTCTGTTTGTTTATCGCTTGCCTTCGTTAATTCTTTAGTTATATATTTAATCTCGGAAACAATATTTAGTTCTCTTTTTAAATGAAGGTCTTGTATGCTTTCTTTCTTTTTATACATTAAATCTAGTGCGTTCTTTTCAATCAAATAATGAGATGAAAGTACTGGTTTTTGACTTTCAATAAAATACATTCTAGCATTTAAATTGAATGCTAATTCTTTTTTCTCTCTATTCAAATAATTAAAAGTCCTGAATTTGCCAATAACTCTATCTGCTTGATTACGTACAATTATCTGCCCATTTTTATTTTTGTTAAACCATATTTTAATATCGTTAATCTGAGTTTCAAAATCCCGTAAATGACTTTTTGCATAATTTTCAATATCGATTGTAAATTCATCTTCATTTAAAGAATTTATTATCGTGTCTTTAATGAATTTTGCTTCTAAATTTGAATTGAGTAATACGTTTTGGATTGTTCTAGGTATATTTTGATATTGCTTACTTTCGATTAAAGCATATTTCCTGAAATCAGGATTTAGTCCCTTATTGTCGCCATAAATTATTCTGCGAAAATCTTCATAACTTGGAATTAATGCGGTGTAATGAATTTCTTTTCCAAACGCATTTCTTATTTTATCCCAACTTTCAAAGGCTTGATTATTCGTGTCAACAAAATTTTCTCTTTTGTATTCTGAATTAAAAAACCGAAAAGCAACCTTGCCATTTACTTTGTAGGCTAAAACACAAAATGGAACATTATCTTTAACAACTTCATAGATAATGTATGAGTTTTGATACTCAAAATAATAATCATCAAAACTCTTTTTTTCTCTTGGGATGCCCAATCTTGTTTTATTGGCATTGTAAAAAAACAAAATAGCCCGAAGCAAAGTACTTTTTCCTACACCTTGTGTACCGATTAAATGGGTGTTACCATCTAATTCAATTTCTGCATATTTTATGGATGCACTATTTATAAAAACTATTTTATTAAGGTATCTCATTTTCTATTTCTTCGGGAATATTAATAGTTGTTATAATTTCTTTTAAGTAGTTGAACGAGGTCAAAACTTTGTAGGTTTCAGAAATTTCATTTTCTAAAGTGATAAAATTATCCTTTTCTAATTTTTCAATTATTTTTTTAATTCGGTCATAGTTTTTTTGTTCGCTACTTATTTTTTTAAGACTTTCTAATTTCGTTTTTAAATCAGCATTGTTTTTTAACTGATTTACGATGTCTGCAGGAGAAAACCGAAAGCCAACATCAAAAGAAGAATCAAAAGTTTTGAAGAAGTCTAGAGTATCAATCCAATTAAATGCTTTTTCAAGTTTTCTGTCTAAATCAACATTATTTTCTAAACGACTAAAATAGAAATATTCGTTTCCTTGCTCTAAAATGTAATTAATTTGGTAGAAATACTCGTATAAATCTGCAAAAGTATCTTGTTCATCGAGCACTTTATAGAGTGTTTGAATGCGATCATTTGGACTGTTGGAACAGATAAATTGACCTTTACGAAGCACGTCAAATATTTCTGAGGTAAATTTTGTAATCATAAGTATTATCTTGAATATACGATTGCGAATTCTATATTATTTGTTTTTTGAAAATCATCTTCTACGACCAATTCTTGCTCATATTGAGAAATAATTTGACAAAAAACAGTCACTCGTTCATCAAAATCTACTTCTTTATGAAAGTCATAATTAAGAATAAAGTTGAATAGATTATCGCTGGTTGCTACAAATTTATTTCTAATTTCTTCTAAATTTATCATTACCTCACTTTCGATGTTACTTTCAAGGTATTCATCAGAAATTCTATCTGCTAATATGGGTTTGTCCTGTTTTCTATTTTTATGATTTTTTGCAATCTTCTTAATCGTTTCAAAAGCTTTTTCATTTTCTCGAAGAAAATCCAATGATAAGTTTAACGGTTCGCTTAATCTAGTTTCAAAAATAACTTGATTTTTAGCGGCAATTATTTGCTTAATATCCGTTTCGGCTTCAATAGTAAAATGATCTTTTAAGTATTTTAATTTTCGCAATTTCTCTAAAAATTTTCCTTGGTGTTTTATTTGATTTAGGTAATCAATGATTTGCTTTTCTATTTCAATCAGGTTATGTGAAGATTCTCCTAATTGATGTTTTAACTCAATAATAATTCTGTTAAGCTCTTCATCTAATGCTCTGTTGAAAAATGTAATTTCATCTTCGTTAATCAGCTTTAAGGTATGATTAATAAGATTTTCGATGATTTTTCTTTTCGTATCAAGATTTTCTAATTTTAATTGTTTGTTTTTATAATTAGCTTCATTTTTAAAAGTATTCTCTATGTTTCGTCTCAAATCTACGACACTCCTAAGGGTAATAATTCCCATTTTTCTGAAGGTCTTTTTTATAAATCGTAGATAACTATATTTTTTGTTCTCGTTGTTTTCGTTTAAAAAGTAATCAATATTTTCTCTGATATTTTTGATATTTTCATCAATATAAGACAAGTTAATTTCCTCATTAACATCCAGAATCTGTTCAAAAAATTCTAAAAATTGGTCGTCAAGTTCTAAAAGTCCTCCATTTTCTCTTACAACTGACCTTTGTATTAAATAATCAATCCGATTTTCGTCATAATCGACCAACGCTAACGCATCACTGTACTTGTAATTAATAGATTTTCTTTTGCTAAACATTTCAGAAATTAGTTTTTCCTCTCTTTTCAAAGCAGAAATTAATTCCTTAATGTCATTGAATGTATTCATCTATTTGATCTTTATTTTACTAATTTGATATATTAATGTAAGAGAATGAGTTAAAATATATTAAATCAAATATAATATTTATTTTAAGTGATTGGTTAAGAATCTAATATTTTTCAATAATTTATAATAAGTTAAATTATTGAATTGATACTTTGATTATTTTAGTCAAAAAATATAGATCTCTAGTTTCAATTTTCTTTAAATTCATATATTTTATACTTTTTATGCTGCTCCCCAAAAAACGTACAACTTTTTGTGTGAATTTAAGATAGGATTAAAAACCTTAAATTAGCAGAATTATGTCAAGAACAAGAAGAG
>NZ_FRBU01000096.1 GCF_900142695.1 Flavobacterium xanthum
AAATTCGCAAATTTTTTATTTGAGTACTTGGTGTAGTCTTGGTGTAAAAATTAGCCACAGATTCACAGATTTTTTATTTGATTCAATAATTGGTGCATTAGTGGCGTAAAAGTGAACGCCGCAAATTCGCAAATTTTTTATTTGAGTACTTGGTGTAGTCTTGGTGTGAAAATTAGCCACAGATTCACAGATTTTTTATTTGATTCAATAATTGGTGCATTAGTGGCGTAAAAGTGAACACCGCAAATTCGCAAATTTTTTATTTGAGTACTTGGTGTAGTCTTGGTGTGAAAATTAGCCACAGATTCACAGATTTTTTATTTGATTCAATAATTGGTGCATTAGTGGCGTAAAAGTGAACGCCGCAAATTCGCAAATTTTTTATTTGATCACTTGCTGTAGTCGTGGTGTGAAAATTAGCCACAGATTCACAGATTTCTCATTTGATTCAATAATTGGTGCATTAGTGGCGTAAAAGTGAACGCCGCAAATTCGCAAATTTTTTATTTTATCACTTGGTGTAGTCTTGGTGTAAAAATTAGCCACAGATTCACAGAATTTTTATTTGATTCAATAATTGGTGCATTAGTGGCGTAAAAGTGAACACCGCAAATTCGTAAATTTTTTATTTGAGTACTTGGTGTAGTCTTGGTGTAAAAATTAGCCACAGATTCACAGATTTCTTATTTGATTCAATAATTGGTGCATTAGTGGCGTAAAAGTGAACGTCGCAAATTCGCAAATTTTTTATTTGAGTACTTGGTGTAGTCTTGGTGTAAAAATTAGCCACAGATTCACAGATTTTTTATTTGATTCAATAATTGGTGTATTAGTGGCGTAAAAGTGAACGCCGCAAATTCGCAAATTTTTTATTTGAGTACTTGGTGTAGTCTTGGTGTGAAAATTAGCCACAGATTCACAGATTTTTTATTTGATTCAATAATTGGTGCATTAGTGGCGTAAAAGTGAACACCGCAAATTCGCAAATTTTTTATTTGAGTACTTGGTGTAGTCTTGGTGTGAAAATTAGCCACAGATTCACAGATTTTTTATTTGATTCAATAATTGGTGCATTAGTGGCGTAAAAGTGAACACCGCAAATTCGCAAATTTTTTATTTGAGTACTTGGTGTAGTCTTGGTGTGAAAATTAGCCACAGATTCACAGATTTTTTATTTGATTCAATAATTGGTGCATTAGTGGCGTAAAAGTGAACGCCGCAAATTCGCAAATTTTTTATTTGATCACTTGCTGTAGTCGTGGTGTGAAAATTAGCCACAGATTCACAGATTTCTCATTTGATTCAATAATTGGTGCATTAGTGGCGTAAAAGTGAACGCCGCAAATTCGCAAATTTTTTATTTTATCACTTGGTGTAGTCTTGGTGTAAAAATTAGCCACAGATTCACAGAATTTT
>NZ_FRBU01000031.1 GCF_900142695.1 Flavobacterium xanthum
CTCAGGACCCCTACCCATCGTTGTCTTGGTAAGCCGTTACCTTACCAACTAACTAATGGGACGCATGCTCATCTTTCACCGATAAATCTTTAATAGTGACTTCATGCGAAGCTGCTATACTATGAGGTATTAATCCAAATTTCTCTGGGCTATCCCTCTGTGAAAGGTAGATTGCATACGCGTTACGCACCCGTGCGCCGGTCTCTAGGTCCGAAAACCTATACCCCTCGACTTGCATGTGTTAAGCCTGCCGCTAGCGTTCATCCTGAGCCAGGATCAAACTCTTCATCGTATATTTTGTGAGTCCAGATAAATCTGTTCTCTTTGTTTATGCGACTCCAATTCTAATGGTCTTTATCAAATCTCTCGATTCTATTACTCTTATTCTTTTGTTCCGATTTGCATCGGAACGGCTGTCAATTCAATATGTCTAGGAACGTGTTCTTATCTTCTTTTCACCTCAATTACCACACTTTGTGTGTCTCTCGAAGCGGGTGCAAAAGTACAAACTCTTTTTTCAACTGGCAAGAAAAATGTGAAGTTTTTTTAGGAAATTTTTATCTCCGTTTAACCACTCTTTCTTATCAATCTCTCAAGGAACTTTGCCCGTTTTGCAGGGGTGCAAATGTAACATCCGTTTTCTAATCTCACAAGCTTTTTGAAATCTTTTTTAGAAAATAAATTCCTCCTCCGATTTCTATATCTTGCCAGTATTTAAAGGAACGTTTGCCGTTGTTGCGGGTGCAAAACTAACACCTTTATACCGTTATTCAAGCTTTTTATTCGCTTTTTTTTATCGCTTTCTTAACACTCTCTTTAACTCGCTGAAAATACGCTTCTTGAAAAAAAAGTTTTTTCTGCTTACCTCACCCTATCCAAAGCAAAGCATGCAAAAATAACCAAAATCTAGTTTTTTTATCATTATATCCCTCTAGGAGCGATTGGAAATGCAATCCCTTTTAGACATTTATTGGTTCTCTAAGTCGCTTTGTTAGGATCAAAGACAGGACTATCCTGAAATTAGGTCCTTGACTGCAGTATCATCTAAGATAGGTTAGGTTTTTTTAACTCTTGGGCAGTTGTTACTTGTCTATTTCTTAGGGTACATATTATAGTAAGACATTTTATACCTACCTATATATAAGGTACACCGAATTCTAAATCAATTACACAACTCCCCGCGTTAGGGATAGCAGCGTAAAGCCCGCAGCCAAGTGAAGTGTAACGCAACTTGACGAGGACTTGTAGCGAATAGCCCGACCCATTATAAAAAAGAGGCTACTACCCAATTAGATAATAGCCTCTTTTTTATAATGGGAAACGCCCAAGTTATTATTATTACTAGGTTCACGCATTTATTAAACCGCTGCTTAATATTCCCACCGGCGTGTTTTATTCAATTCTTCTTGTTCTTTGATAATTTCAGCCGGTATTACTTTGAGGAATGAACAATGTTGCTCTATAGCATATTCGATTTTTTCAACAATTTCCTCAACAGTATCCTTATCGTAATCAATATCCAAAGGCTCTTTAATAATGAAGGATTGAAGAATGCCCTTCTTTTTCATACGTAATCCTTTTTTATCAAATGAACGACGGAAGCCATCGATCACAATAGGAACAACAATAGGTCTGTGCTGTTTTATAATATGAGCCGTTCCTTTACGAACTGGCTTAAAGGATTTAGTTGTCCCTTGCGGAAAGGTTATAACCCATCCGTCTTTTAAAGCAATTTTAATATTTTCAGTATCATCTGGATTAATGTCTTTTTTCTCCAGAACATCGACTCCCTTAGCTCTCCAAGTTCTTTCGACCGCAATTGCGCCTGCATAAGCCATAATTCGTGGCAACAACCCTGCCTGCATTGTTTCTTTTGCAGCTACATAATAGATGTTCATTTTAGGCTGCCAGAGATAACATACGTTTTTAATAGAATCATCACGACCGCTGAGACTTGCATTAAAAACATGGAACATTGCTACGACATCAGCAAAGTACGTTTGATGATTCGAAATGAAAAGAACATTAGTGTCAGGTAAATTCCTTATGATTTCTGAACCTTCAATTTGCAATTCATTGAAACCTCTATATCGTCGATGCGTGATGGCGCCGAAAATCCTGATTAACCATTTTTTTAAAAACAGGATGTGACCAAAAGGATTTCTCTTAAATAATCCCATAAAATTATGTGTTTTTTGTATTTAGCAAACCTACGAAATTAATTTTTGATTGTTTTTAGCATTCTAAAACCGTTGCTTCCTATCTAATTTAAGAATATAAGACTTCTTTTAAAACCTCTTTCAATTCGCTAAGCATCATTGCTGTTGCTCCCCAAACGATGTGGTTTTCAATTTTAAAAGCAGGAACACTGCTTTCATCTGAATAGGACGTTAAGACCTTAGTCTCGACAACAATTGAATCACTTAAAAAAATAGACAGAGGCAATTCAATTATATCTGCTACCTCAGAAAGCTGTGGCACAAATACTAGTTCCTCTTTACTAATACCTAAAAAAGGATACACCATAAAATTACTGGGTGGAATATATAATTGTGTAAAAGGTTTAAGTACTTGTATTTTATCTGGATGAATGCCAACTTCCTCGTGAGTTTCACGCAATGCTGTGTAAGCAAAATCCTTATCATCGATTTCGTATTTACCTCCTGGAAAGGCAATTTGAGCAGAATGCACCCCTTTGTATGAATTCCGAACAATCAATACCAGGTGTGTAATTTCATTTTTAGGATAAAAAAGCATCATTACTGCAGCTACTCTTGGATTTTTATCGCTAAAATCAATCTGTTTTAAGCTTTGTGACCGCTCTAATGGTGCCATTTTAATATGTGCATCAAAGGCAGGGAGCCTTACATCAAGTACTTTAGGAACAAACTGTAAAAATTCTTGAAAATCCATAATCAAAGTCTATTTTTGCACATTGAAATTTAATATAAATATAGTCTAGAAAATACCGTTACACAAATTTTCTGATACCAAAAGTCATACACAATGTACAGCAAAGAAGAAACACAAAAGTTAAAACGCGAATTCTGGGTTGAATTTTCGGAAAAATTTCCCCGAAAATGGTTGTTGTACGATACTAAGATCAAAGATTTTTCTTTTAAATTTTATGTAGATAATAAAAAGGCTCAAGTTTTAATAGCCATAGAACAGCGAAGCGATGAAAAAAGAATTGCTTATTTTGAGAAACTGAAATTTTTAAAAAATATTCTAGAAGAGGAATTCATTAAAGATCTGGTTTTTGAAAAAGAGCACACCTTGGAAAGTGGTAAAACGATTAGCCTTATTTGGGTTGAAAAACTAGGCGTTGGAGTTAGTAATAGAAAATACTGGCCGGAAATTTTTGAATTTTACAATGATAAAATGAATGCCTTGGAGCTATTTTATTCAGAGTATGATGGATATATTAAAGATATTGAACAATTTTAAAAATGAGTAAGAAATCAAACATAGCACTGTATTATCCAACTTCATATTCAATCACATATTGAATATATTATAAAGTATTATCCTATTACCATAATTAATGTACAGTTGCTTTCGGTTTTCTTGCTTTTTTCTGGTAATGATCGAAACTGTACAATCGACGCCTTCGTTATCTTTACAGGTAAATGTGTAAACAGTATCTGTTTCATTTTCCTCAATAGGTTGGTATTCTACAATTTCAAAAAGTTGGATAATTTGAGAATAAACTACAATTCTACTTTTATTAGTATCTAATGAAATTAAAATATTAACTAAATTTAAATCAGACCATTTTCCCCATTTCCCTTTTTCATTTTTCTCTAAAACACTAAAGCCTGAAGTTTTAAACTTATAATTTTGTCCATAAGAATGTTGTACTCCTAGAATCAAAAAAAGTAGAATAATATATCTTTTTATCATTGCTTAAAATTGAAAATTGATTGCCTCTGCTCTTGCGTATTCAAAATCGATAATCATTTCTTGTATGATTTCAGCAGCCGGTTTTATCTCGTGAATAAGACCGGCAATTTGACCGATTTCTAACTCTCCTTCGATTAAATCGCCCTCAAACATGCCTCTTTTTGCTCTAGCTCTTCCTAATAACGTAACTAATTCATCTTTTGTTGGACAAGTTTCATATAAATCCTGTACCTCTTGATAAAACTTATTTTTAATTAACCGAACTGGAGCAAGTTCCTTCAATGTCAATTGCGTATCTCCTTCCTTAACCTTTACAATCGATTCCTTGAAATTATCATGAGCTGACGATTCTAGTGACGCAGCAAATCTACTCCCAACTTGAACTCCATCGGCACCAAGAACCATGGCTGCTAGCATGCCGCGACCAGTAGCAATACCTCCGGCAGCAATCAACGGAATTGAAATTTTTTCTTTCACCATAGGAATAAGTGTCAGTGTTGTGGTTTCCTCTCTACCGTTATGGCCTCCAGCTTCAAATCCTTCGGCAACAATTGCGTCTACACCAGCATCTTGTGCTTTCAATGCAAAAACGGAGCTACTTACGACATGCACTACCGTTACCCCATTTTGTTTCAAGAATGACGTCCATGTTTTTGGATTACCCGCTGATGTAAAAACTATCCTAACCCCTTCCTCTACGATAATTTTCATTATTTCCTCAATGTTGGGATATAACATTGGAACATTTACTCCAAATGGTTTTGAAGTAGCTCTTTTACATTTTTGAATGTGTTCTCGCAAGACTTCGGGATACATAGAACCAGCACCAATCAATCCTAAACCACCAGCGTTACTGACGGCACTGGCTAATTTATACCCACTATTCCATATCATTCCGCCTTGAATGATAGGATATTTAATTTTGAAAAGTTCAGTGATTTTATTCATGTGGTATTAATGCTGTTATTTTTTTATTATTTTTCCACTTTTAGAGAAACTATCGGATTCCAATTTATAGAGGTACATTCCTTGATTCAACGCTTTTAAAGAAATTACAGCTGATTGAGGTGTTACTTTTTGTTCTAAAATTTTCTGTCCTAAAATAGTATAAATAAAAACGGTTCCACTTTCAAATTTTGTGGGCAAAGAAACGGAAATAGAATCAGTGGTTGGATTGGGATAAATTATAAAGTCATCTTTTGAAAATGACTCCGTCGACAATTGGTTGCGGACAATCAGTCCAAAATCTGGAATTCCATATCCATACTGATTGTTGGGAGTTAAAAATTTATCGGATGATTGAAGTACTAATTCTTTAATTTGCTGATTTGTTTTTTGTGGAAATGCTTGCCATAAACAAGCCACCATCCCGGCCATTATTGGCCCAGAAAAAGAAGTCCCATTTGCCGTTACAATATTCCCTGCTGCATCAGAAACAACTGCAGCTTGACCTTGCGCCATGATATCGGGTTTTATTCTACCGTCAGATGAAGGTCCTACTGAACTAAAGGAGGTTACTATTTCTACGGAGTTCACTGCACCTACTGCAATCACAGAGACAGCATCTGCTGGTACGGCAACATGTGGATTAGATGTACCACCCGAATTACCGGCCGAAGTCACCAGAATCATTCCTCTACTAAATGCAATTTCCGCACCTCGAGACATGAACGCTGTTGTACCATTCATTTCACTATAGGTATGGTTGTATGCTTCGTTATCAAAATCAAAATATCCTAAAGAGGTATTGATAATATCCACACCTAAACTGTCTGCCTTTTCTGCTGCTTCAACCCAAAGGGATTCTTCTACAGGATTTTCAGAAGTATCATCTTCTGTTATAAATAAATAATACGAAGCATCTGGGGCAGTTCCCACTAATGAATTCTCTTTGTAACCTCCCATTGCGGAAAGTACCGAAGTGCCATGCGAGACACCAGTATAAAAATCTGAATTTCTCAATACAAAATTATAACCACCCAAAATTTGGTCATTGGTTCTTAATTTTTGGAAAGGTTGTGTCGTATTAACACCCGGAAATCCCGCGTCCATAATAGCAATTACTTTTCCGGAGCCCGTGTAATTTTGTTGGTGCATTACTTGGCCGTTGAGCATTTGGATCTGATTTGAAGAGCTTCCATAAGCATAATCCACTTTTGTCTTCTTGGTCTTATTCCCTTGCTTTACCTTAATTGATTTTGCGCTTTTACCAATTTGATTTAATGATTTATCTGCAAAATCAACT
This sequence comes from Flavobacterium xanthum, assembly GCF_900142695.1. GTDB lineage: Bacteria > Bacteroidota > Bacteroidia > Flavobacteriales > Flavobacteriaceae > Flavobacterium > Flavobacterium xanthum. The sequence goes on from NZ_FRBU01000031.1 coordinate 6,149, forward strand.
TTACTGACAAATGAAAGCAGTAGTAAGTCATTTATTTTAGCCTGAGTTCCTCGCACATGAAGAGCATTTAGCCATTTTGATTTTGCCATCACAGTAATACCCGCAATAGCTTTTACTTGATTAATATAAGAAGCCTCAACAGGAACATCTTTAAAATCTAAAACAATACTTTGATTGGTTCTTCTATCTAATGCTCTCTGAGAAAGCATTTTCAATGGTGCATCAGCAAAGGATTGAGAACTAGGCTTTGCATTTAAATATACCCAAGCATCCTGCTGTGCAAAACCGTTTGTTGTAAGCAATAATAAAAGAAATATATAAAATTTTCTCATAGGTATCATCATTTGTTGTGCCATCGAGACTTCAACAGTAGCTGAAATTGAATGATGGTCAAAGCTATATTTGGTTTATTATTAGAATTTTAGGTGACCTTACTAGTACATTTCGATAATACAATAAAACGACTAAGAAATTACTCCTGATCCTATTAATTCATCTCCTACATACCAAGCTGCAAACTGTCCTTCGGTTATTGCAGATTGAGGTTCATCAAAAGCGACGTACATTCCATTTTCAAATTGATGCAAAGTGGCGCTTTGTAAGGGCTGTCTGTATCGAATTCTAGCCATTACATGCATGGTTTCTCCTTTGGCTAAAGCCAAATCTTTACGAATCCAGTGTACTTCCTCTTTTTCAATATGTAACGCTTTCTTGAATAATCCAGGATGCTGACTTGTTAATCCAGTATAGATCGTATTGGTCTCCACATTAGTAGCTATAATAAATAATGGATCCGTTGTTCCACCAACATTTAATCCTTTTCGTTGCCCAATAGTAAAATAATGAGCTCCTTGATGTTTTCCTACTACTTTTCCCATTTTTGGGGTATAAGAAATTTTTTCAGCCTCCAATTTTACATCTTCTTCAAAACTTAGACCTACTTCTTTTTCTAAATTATAAATAGGGTCATCTTTATCAATTTGGATAATATCGCCCGCTTTAGGTTGTAATTTTTGTTGTAAAAAATCTGGTAACCTTACTTTTCCAATGAAGCATAACCCTTGTGAATCTTTCTTTTCAGCAGTGATCAAATCCAATTGCCCAGCAATTTCTCGAACCTCTGGTTTTGTCAATTCTCCAATTGGAAACAGCGACTTTGCTAATTGTTCTTGTGACAATTGACAAAGAAAATAGGATTGATCCTTATTGGTGTCCGCACCTGCTTTTAGTTGATAGACCGTTTCGCCGTTCACTTCTATTTCGCTTTTTTGACAGTAGTGCCCTGTTGCAACAAAATCAGCCCCAAGACTCAACGCAATTTTCATGAAAACATCAAATTTTATTTCCCGATTACAAAGTACATCTGGGTTTGGAGTACGCCCTTTTTCGTATTCGTTGAACATGTAGTCCACGATTTTCTCTTTATATTCTTCACTTAAATCGACTGTTTGAAAAGGAATTCCTAACTTTTCTGCTACTAGCAAAGCATCATTACTATCTTCCAGCCACGGACATTCATTAGAAATAGTAACGGAATCGTCATGCCAATTCTTCATAAAAAGACCAATTACTTCATATCCTTGCTGTTGCAGCAAATATGCCGCAACACTTGAATCTACTCCCCCTGAAAGTCCAACAACAACACGCTTCATCTTCAAAAAATTATAATTTTATAAGACTGCAAAGTTACAAAAGATTTATAACAGTATTCGTTAAGTGTTTCGTTAATTGTTTTTGTCTTTTACTGCCTGTTCTTGAAAATTCATATTCGTTTCTTTGATCAATTTTCCTTTTTCAAAAAACTGCCATATTCCAGCTTTTTTTCCATTTAAAAACTGCCCTTTGGAAGCCACATTTCCATTAGATTCTTTGAAAATGGCTGCACCGTTATACACGTCATTCTTGAAATTAGATTCTTCCAGTAAGACTCCCTTCTCTGTGTATTTTTTATAAAAACCATTTTTCAAATTATTTTTATAATTAATCTCTTCTGCGACTTTACCACTAGGATAAAAAACGGTACGAAGCCCCTCTAGTTTTCCTTTACTATAATTTTCAATAGTCATTATGTTTTTTGAGGCCAAATGATAATATTTCCATTGCCCTTCAAATACTTTATTTACCACTTTACCCTCACTAACTTTATTGCTTTTTTGATCATAAAAAATAGTGAATGCTGAATTATCAATTGGATTAAACTCTCGTGTAGCAATTACCGACTTAGCTTTGGTATCATCATAAAAATAAAAAATACCTATTTCTTTACCATGTTCAAAATTACCTTCGTAACGAGGTCTTCGGGAATCCTGATAAAACCCTTTCCAAACTCCCTGTTTTTTTCCTCTGTCATCTAATTTATTAAAATTGGACTGAGACATGCAATTTTGGCTCAAAAGCATAAGAACTAAAAGGGTAAAAAAACTAATTTGATATTTTTTCATCACTACATTATATTAAGTCAATAGTACAAAACTACAATTGTACTCTTTTATTTTAAGCAAATTTACAAATTTATTATAGTTGTTCTCCCCTCCACTTAATTATGGATAAGAGAAACAGTTTAAACTTGTAAACTTTAAAGATAAAATATAAAATTCTAGATGGAATTACGGCGTTGAAAATTATCTACTAGTCGTTTTTAAAGTGGTGAGTAACCGTTAATTATAAAGTGTTTAATTAAACTAACAAGTATTTTTTAAAATAAATACTATAAAAAATACCCGATTCACCATATGTATCTTATTATCAATGCCTTATGATTAATTAAAATTATCTACCATTGAAGTTAAACAACTTTAAAAGAAACAATAAAGTTTCATGTTGTTTAGCAATTTATAATACTTATTAAACAAAATTCAAAAGCTATTTATTAATTTAGTGGAAACAAATAAACATTAAACACTATGAAAAATGTAATTAAATTGAAAAATCTAATGCTAATTGCATTATTTACCGCACTTTCCGTATCGTGCGACGATGACAATAATAACGACAATATGGTTGTGGACAACACCATTACAGGGAAAGCGGTAGCCAGTCCAAATTTAAGTATTTTGGTTCAGGCACTTGTCAGAGCGGAATTAGCTACTACTTTGAAAGGAGCTGGTCCCTTTACCGTTTTTGCACCCACGAATGAAGCATTTACCGCTTTTCTTGCCACCACTCCTTATGCTACAATAAATGATGTTCCAAAAGAAGCTTTAACACAAATATTATTGAATCATGTTGTCACTGGTTCTGTAAAATCTACAGATTTAACCACAGGATACATTAAAACTTTAGCCAAAGGTTCCGCATCAACTACTAATAATTTAAGCATGTATGTAAATATAACTGCTGGTGTGAAACTTAATGGAGTTGCGACCGTTACTACTCCAGATATCATGGCTTCAAATGGAGTGATTCATATTGTAGACAAAGTCATTGACTTGCCAACTATTGTAACTCATGCTGCAGCAAATGCTAATTTTAGTACTTTGGTAAGTGTTTTAAATCGTTCTGGAGAACCTAATTTCATAACTGCCTTATCTGGAACTGGTCCGTTTACCGTTTTTGCTCCAACAAATACTGCTTTTACAGCCTTGAATACGGAATTAGCCCCTGACGGGATTGCAGGAGTTTCTGCAGCAAATTTGACAAAAGTTTTACAATATCATGTGGTAAGTCCTGCTAATGTATTGGCAGCTAGCTTAACCGAAGGTCAAGTAGTTACTCCTATTCTAGTACCAGCTCAAACCTTTACAATACAATTATCTGGAGGAGCCAAAATTAAAGATGCTAGAAACAGATTTTCAAATATCATCATTACTGATGTTCAGTGTTCAAACGGTGTTATTCACGCTGTGGACAAAGTGTTACTCCCTCTTCTGTAATTATTTTTAAAGCAAAAAAAAGCTCTCAAAATTTTGAGAGCTTTTTTTATGAATTATTTCTTCTTTTTGTCTAATGCTTTTTGAGCTTCAGCTTGTTCCATCACTTCTTGTAATTTTTTCTGGAATTTACCTTGTTTCTTCGGCTCTTTCAATTTGTTTTCTTGAATTTGAGTATGAATTTTATCACTGTCGATAAAGTATCTTTTGATGACAATCATAATTCCAATAGTAATTAGATTCGAAATAAAGTTATACAAACTCAGTCCTGCACCATAACTATTGAAGAAAAACAACATCATGATTGGCGAAACATAGATCATGATTTTCATCATCTTAGCCATGTCTGGCATTCCCTCTTGTTGTGGAGCAGCCATTTGCTGGTCGCCAGATGTCATCTTCATGTAAAAGAAAATGGCTATCGAAGCCAATACTGGAAACAAACTGATGTGATTTCCATAAAAAGGAATATAAAAAGGCAATCTAATTACCTCATCAAAAGACGATAGATCATCTGCCCAAAGGAAGCTTTTTTGTCTCAACTCAAAAGCCGATGGGAAAAACTGAAACGAAGCATACATAAATGGAAGCTGTATCAATGCCGGAATACAACCCGCCATAGGATTTACTCCTGCTTTGTTGTATAACTTCATTGTTTCCTGTTGTTTCTTCATTGGGTCTTTTTTGAATTTTTCACCCAATTCTGTAATTTCAGGACGCAATACTTTCATCTTCGCTTGTGACAAGAACGATTTGAAAGTAATAGGCGACATCGCAATTTTAATGATGATAGTAAACACGATAATTGCAATTCCGTAAGCAATGTAAGAACTTAAAAATCCAAATAATGGAATAAAAATAAATTTATTGATCCATCCAAAAATCCCCCAACCTAACGAGATAATTTTTTCAAGGTTTTTATCATAATGCTTCAAGGTCTTATAATCAGTTGGACCAAAATACCAACTCATCTTATGATCCAATTCTCCATTAGTAAAAGCTAGCGGAATATTTGCTTTGAACTGTTTTGTAAAAAGTGTATCTATTTTGTCATCATGAACTAAATTCTCTGATTTTAATTTAGCCGTTTCAAATGGCGTTTTTGTCAATAGAATTGTAGAGAAAAAATGTTGCTTGAATGCCACGAAAGTTCCCTTTTGCACGTCTGATTCTTCTGTTTGACCTACACCTGAATAATCAATTTTACCGTCTTCATGCTCAAAATAAATTTCAGTGTAGCGATTTTCATAAGAAACACTTTTCTCATTTCTGTACGTTTTCAAATTCCATTCTAAATCTAATGGTTTTGCCGTATTCAATACTTTATTCAAACCTTGGGAACGAATATCAAAACCAATCATATAATCGTTTGGTTTCAAAATGTATTTGTATTCTAAGAATTCGTTGGCTCCGGCTTTCAATTTCATTGATAAAACCTGATCCGTTCCTACTTTCGTTAAAGTCGGTTCAAAATACAAGTCTTTTGAGTTTAATGTACGGTTATCACTAGTTAGTAATTGTACGTTTAAATTAGCATTATTGTCTTTAATTAATTGGACTAACTGCCCTGAACCTTTCTTAAATTTTTCATATTGTTTCAAAGTAGCTTCAACAATATACCCCCCTTTATTAGCAATGGTCAACTTTACCAATTCGTTTTCGATAGTTGTAAGACCTGCTTTAGCAGAAGGAAGAGTTGCAGAATAAGCAAAATTTCCTAAGTTTTTTTGTAATTGGGCAATTTGTGTAGAATCTCCCGTTGCTACTGCAACAGTTGCTTTGGCTACCGTTTTAGCTTCTAACTCTTTCGCTTTCGCTTCTTTAATTACCAACTCTTTTTGAGCTTTTTCAGCTGCAACCACTTTCGGGTCTGGTTGATTTTGATACATGATAAAAACCAAAATACCAAAAATTAATGCAAAACCTATAATCGAATTGAGGTCAAATTTTTTTTGTTCCATTATAATATTTAAAAAAGTTTAATCTAATTAGTATACCGTTTGATGAATTGTTTCAAAAAACTAAAACTATTTTTTCTTTGCTTTAACGGCTGCTGCCACAAAATTCACAAAAATGGGATGTGGATTCGCAACCGTACTTTTATATTCCGGATGGTATTGAACCCCGATAAAAAAAGGATGGTCTTCTATTTCTATAATCTCAACTAACCCGGTGTCAGGATTTACTCCAGACGCAATCAATCCTGCATTTTGTAATTGTGCTACATAATTGCTATTGTACTCATAGCGATGACGGTGACGTTCTGAAATTGTTTCTTTTCCGTATATTTTATAAGCCAATGAATCTTTTTTGATCTCACATTTCCATGCACCAAGACGCATTGTCCCTCCTTTATCCGTAATTGTTTTTTGCTCTTCCATAAGGTTTACCACTGGATGCGCTGTATGTTCATTCATTTCGGTTGAATTGGCATCAGTGTAACCCAGAATATTTCTTGAATATTCTATGATAGCCATTTGCATTCCTAAACAAATCCCAAAGAATGGCACTTTATTTTCACGAGCGTATTGCACTGCTGCAATTTTCCCTTCAATTCCTCTTTCTCCAAAACCTGGCGCCACAAGTATTCCATCTAAGCCCGAAAATTTCTCGTTTATGTTGTTGGCATCAATATGTTCTGAATGAATTGACACTACATTTACCTTCGTTTCATTAGCAGCACCAGCATGAATGAACGCTTCCAAAATAGATTTGTAGCAATCTTGCATTTCTACATATTTCCCAACCAAACCGATATTTACTGTATGCTTCGGATTTTTCAATCGGCGTAAAAAAGTATTCCAGTTTTTTAAGTCTGGTGCTGCTTTTTTAGGCAGATCTAATTTTTTTAAAGCCACGACGTCAAGTCCTTCTTCCAACATTAAATTAGGCACTTCATAAATAGTAGAAGCATCTATGGATTGAATAACGGCTTCTCTTTTTACATTACAAAATAAAGCTAATTTATTTCGTAATTCTTCCGAAATTTCATGCTCAGTTCTGCACACTAAAATATCCGCTTTTATTCCGCTTTCCATCAAGGTTTTCACGGAATGCTGTGTCGGTTTTGTTTTTAATTCTCCGGCTGCAGCCAAATAAGGCACCAAAGTAAGGTGAATTACAATTCCGTTGTGCTCCCCTAATTCCCACACCAATTGACGAACAGATTCAATATATGGCAACGATTCAATATCACCTACCGTTCCACCAATTTCTGTAATAACAATATCATAGTCACCGGAATTTCCTAGCAACTGCATTCTTTCTTTGATTTCATTGGTAATATGCGGAACGACTTGTACCGTTTTACCAAGAAATTCTCCTCTTCGTTCCTTTTCAATAACGGAAAGATATATTCGTCCTGTAGTTACATTATTGGCTTGAGACGTAGGAACATTCAAGAAACGCTCATAATGTCCTAAATCTAAATCCGTTTCAGCGCCATCATCAGTAACATAACATTCCCCATGTTCATAAGGATTTAATGTTCCGGGATCTACATTGATGTACGGGTCAAACTTTTGGATGGTTGTACGGTATCCTCTTGCTTGTAACAATTTTGCCAAAGATGCCGCGATGATTCCTTTCCCTAAAGAAGAAGTCACACCGCCAGTAACAAAAATATATTTCGTTTGATTCATTCTATTGTTGTTTGTGTTGTAGTTGTGTAAAAAAACGTGGCAAAAGTACAATTATAAATTGTCAAATTGAAAATTAAATCGGTTTTGGGTACCGTTTTTTTATATTTCGAATTAACTCTTCTAGACCATTGAGTTTTAATTCATAAATTAATTTCAATTGTTCTCCCAATTCTCCTTTTGGAAACCCTTTATTACTGTACCACACAATATAATATTCCGGAATATCAATAAGAAACCACCCTTCATATTTACCAAAAGGCATTTTAGTGTGAGCGAGTTTGATGAGTTGTTTTTGGTTTTGATCCATTTTTTATAAAAAAAGGAACAAGAGATAAGAAACTAGAACCATTAATGCTTCCTGTATCGTATCTCTTGCTCCTAAAATCTCTTTATTTCCAGTTAAAAATTATTCGTTTCTCGATTTCAGGATGCAAGCTTAAGAAAACTGGACAAGTCATCGCCACTCTTTCCAGTATGATTCTGTTTTTTTCCTCAATCGTTCCGTACATCTCAAAAGCAATTTCTATCGCACCAATACGTCTCGGTTCAGCATTCATAATTTTAATTACTTCGGCGGTGGAACCTGTCAAATCAACTTCCATTTCTCGTGCCTTTATTCCCATTATCGTTATCATACACGTTGCCAAAGCATTAGCAACTGTATCTGTTGGAGAAAAAGCCTCCCCTTTCCCATTGTTATCTACTGGTGCATCTGAAAGAATTTCCGTCCCTGACTGCAAATGAATCGAAGATGTTCTCAAATCGCCCAAATAAGTTACTATTGATGTCATGTTTGCTATTATTTATTTTTATTCGTCCCAACACTGCAAGGAGGGCGTTGCATTAAAGTTTCATTAAGCTGCTTACATTTCCGGCAGGCGTACTTTTAGTTGGCTTCTTTTATGGTCAAATCTGTGTCGTAGTATAAAATATAGATTCCTTTATTGATATAACCTCCATCTCCTTTTTTATAAAATTCAAATTTATTGTCGATTTGTTCCGTTGCGGTACTATCAATTGTTTCTTGATATTTTACATCTTGTGACAAGCGCAGCATAGTATCAAAAGTAACATCAAATCCTCTCGTAGCAAAGTCACTAGGATCAATCTTGTTTTTCTCTCTAAACTCTTTTTGAAAAATCAAAGCCTCGGGAGATTCGTTTTCTCGAGTAACTGAAGGATACATTAATTTCAGTTTAGTCAGATTTACATAACTAATTTCATCGGTATCTAATGTTTCATTTGGCTCCAGAATAACAAGTTGTACTTTGTATGATGCCATAGCACCTAACATAGTGGCTATTGTTGATTTTATCATTCCCGTATTTGCGGTTTCCATCACTACATAATTCATTTTATCTTTCACAAACAAGCTTTTCAGATTTTCAGGCGATACTCCTCCGTTTGCGTTAAGTGCTGCAAAACGCACGTCTTTGTGATTTTCTTTAATAAATTGAATAACGGATCCTTTCTTTCTATCAACTACTGCCACTATATTACCGCCTTTTGAACGCATATAATCGAACATGGCGTTTTTGACTGCGTCTGGATCTGGGATTGATTGAAAAATATTAGCATAGGATACGCCCAAGTCTTTTGACAATGGCGATATAACAGGCACTTGATTTGGCAATAAAATTTCGGCAGTTTTTTCGACATTACTTTGATAGAAAGGACCAATAATAGCGTCTGCAACTTCTAAATTATTTTTTTGAATCAGCGAAGCAACAGCAGAACTATTTTTCGTTTCCTCTGAATCCAATATATTTATTTCAAAGTTAAGTCCTAATGTTTTGGCGGAATCAATAGCCATCAAAGCACCTGCATAAAAATCCAATGTCATATTTAGAAATTTATCTTTTTTCAAACGTGTAACCATCGAATTAACGGTATCGCCTTCAATTTTTGAAACATTAAAAGGCAAGAGCAGCGTTAATTTCTTTCTGTTATTGTTTGAACTACTTTTTGACAATTCCGCATACTCCTTTTTACTTTCTGGAGTAAGCACTAATGTTGCAGGAATTCTCAAAACCATACCTTCAATTACACCTTGTGCTAATTCTGGATTAATTGCTATCAATTCCTCTTGAGTTACACCCGTCATCTTTGACAAGCTGTACAGCGTCTCTTTCGGTTTTACGACATAATTCAGGTAATTGGTTGCAGGTATAGTTTTTACAGGATTTGTGACAACAGCCTCTTTTTTAGGCTCTATGGCTGTAGGGATTTTTTCTGCTTTAGGCGCTTTTCCTTTAATTAATAATTTGAATCCTTCTGGCAAATTAGATACCACTTCAGGATTCTTGCGCTCTAACTCTTCAATAGTAATGCCGTATTGCTTTGCAATTGAATACTTTGTTTCTTTTGGAAGTACGTAGTGAAACACTACTTTTTCTGAGATTGCGGCTGTACTCTTTTGGATTTTATTAGAAGGAATAATAAGTGATTGCCCTATTTGAAGTCCTTCTTTTTCCAGAAATGGATTGGCTTGTTTTAAGGCTTCGTCAGAAACTCCATATTTCTTTTCAATACCATATAGCGTTTCTTTAGGCAGAACCTCGTGCGTTACAGCCACATTCCCTTTTTTAGTTGGAAGAATGGCTAGTTGTTTGCCAGAACTTTTAGGAATTAGTAAAACACTATTTGGTTTTAGTCCAGTTTGTGCATCCGGATTCAATTGATAAATATCATACGGAGTTACATTATATTTTTGAGCAATCTGACTGATTGTTTCCCCTTTTTCGACCTTGTGTGTAGTTGTTTTACTTTGTGCAAAAACACTAAAATTAAAACACAAAGCTGTCATACAAATCGCAAAAAAATATTTCATCGCTTTTATTTATAAATTATTTAATAAAGTAACGGTACCAAATTTTATTCCAAAAATCTGATACCGTTTTATAATGAACATTCGAACTAGCTATTCTAGGGATATAAAAAACTAAATTATTATTCCCATTCAATAGTTGCCGGTGGTTTTGAACTGATATCGTATACTACTCTATTAACACCTCTTACTTTATTGATAATGTCATTTGACACTTTCATCAAGAAATCATACGGTAAATGCACCCAGTCCGCTGTCATCCCGTCTGTAGATTCTACTGCGCGAAGTGCCACCACTTTTTCATACGTTCGCTCATCACCCATAACTCCTACACTGTTTACGGGAAGCAAGATTGCTCCTGCCTGCCATACTTTATCGTACAAGCCCCAAGATTTTAATCCATCAATAAACACGGCATCAACATCTTGTAAAATTTGAACTTTCTCTGGGGTAATATCTCCTAAAATTCTAATGGATAATCCTGGTCCAGGAAAAGGATGTCTTCCTAATAATTCTGGATCTATCCCTAATGAAGCTCCTACTCTACGCACTTCATCTTTAAAAAGCATGCGAAGTGGCTCCACGATTTTCAGTTTCATGTAATCTGGTAAACCACCTACATTATGGTGCGATTTTATAGTAGCTGATGGTCCTTTTACAGAGACCGATTCAATAACATCAGGATATATTGTTCCTTGCGCCAACCATTTAACATCTTCGATAAGGTGTGACTCATCATCAAAAACTTCGATGAATACCCGTCCTATTATTTTACGTTTTGTCTCAGGATCACTCACTCCAGCTAATTCGCTTAAAAAACGATCGCCTGAATCTACTCCTTTTACGTTTAAACCCATTCCTTTGTATTGGTCTAACACATTTTGGAATTCGTTCTTACGAAGCAAACCATTATTAACAAAAATACAATATAGATTTTTGCCAATTGCTTGATGCAAGAGAACTGCTGCTACAGTGGAATCTACTCCTCCTGAAAGTCCAAGAACTACTTTATCATCTTGCAATTTCTCTTTCAATTCTGCTACCATTTCGCTAACAAAAGCTTTTGGTGTAAAATTTTGAGGCACTTCTGCTATTTTAACTAAAAAGTTTTCTAACATTTTTGATCCATCCGTAGAGTGAAAAACTTCTGGATGGTACTGAATAGCATAAGTTGTCTCCCCTTCTATTCGATACGCTGCAAATTCCACATCATGTGTACTTGCCAGTTTTACTCCATTTGAAGGTAGTACTTTTACACTATCGCTGTGACTCATCCAGACTTGACTATTCTCTGAAACTCCTTCAAAGAAAACTTCATCCTCTTTTATGTAAGATAAATTCGCTCTACCATATTCTCTTGTATTTGAAGCGGCTACTTCACCACCACTAAAATGAGCTAAGTATTGTGCTCCGTAACATACGGCAAGCATTGGTAATTTACCTCTAATTTGAGATAAATCAGGATGTGGCGCATCTTCTGCTCGTACAGAAAAAGGGCTACCTCCAAGAATTACTGCTTTATAAGAAGACAAATCACTCGGAAAATGATTGTATGGGAAAATTTCGCAGAATATATTTAATTCGCGAACTCTACGCGCAATAAGTTGTGTGTATTGCGATCCGAAATCTAAAATAAGGACGTTGTGTTGCATGCGCAAAAATACTTTTTATATTTTGAATTGAAAAATTGAATTTTGAAAAATATTTATTTTATTTTTAATGCTGTTATAATCTCCTGCCTCTCGTAAAAACCGAAGCGCCAGCATCCTTCAAAAGTTACTTCCATACAAGGTAGGCTTTAAAGCTACAATGATTTATATTTGCGGCCTTTACCTATAATAAAGATAAAAAAATGAAACTTAAAAAATTTATTGCTATCGCAATTTTTGGGTTTGTAGCCCTATCCTGTAGTGTAATTGATGATTTATTGACTTTTTCAATAGACAATCAAACTACTGTTACAATTCCAAGCGGTTTTCCTGTCAATACTGCATTTGAATTAATTACTCCAGATATTACCTCCAATTCAAGTTCCGAATTTGAGAACAACAATACAAAAGCGGAATTGGTTAAGGATGTAAAACTAAAAGAACTGAAATTGACTGTAACTAATCCTGCTAATAAATCGTTTTCATTTTTGAAATCCATACGTATGTATATTTCTACGAATGACAGTGATGAAATTGAATTGGCTTTTTTAACAGACATAAACTCCACTTCAAATACAATAGATCTAACGTGTACTTCCGAAAAATTAGACAAATACATTAAAGCGCCTAGTTTCAGATTAAGAATTTCAGCGGTGACAAAAGAAACTATTACCCAAGATATCGCTATAAAAGCAGCGATGAAATTTCAAGTTACTGCCGATCCTTTTTAGGAGAGAAGTACCCTTAGCCTATTTTGTGAAAATTTAATTATGCTATGAGGTCGTATATAAAAAAACAGACTCCTAAATAATTTTAGGAGTCTGTTTTTTTTATATAACCCTTGCAACTAAAAGTACAAACTACTCTTTAACTAAAATAATTGTAGCCTTGAATCCCGTACCAAGATTCCATTGACTTCCAGAAATTAAAGCTCCCTTATCATCATAAACCTTAAATTCAGCAGTATTTGGACCAGAGCTTCCTTGATTTAGCGCTTCAAAATCGATCTTATTGAATCCTTTCTCTAATACAATTTCAAAACCTTTGAAAGCACTATCCAAGTTTACTTGATTCTGAATCACTTTATCATTCAAGTACACTCTAATTTGATCTCCATCGACATAAGCTGCATCACGATACATAACCTTTGCCGTAACAGATCCTGTTTGATAATTACCTAAATTCTGATTTTTTCGATATACAATACCTTGTGAATTATCTTCTTTTTTATTCCACTTGTCTTTATATACATCTCCCGGATTAATAAATTCATTCTTTGGAGTCATCGAAAAATTATTTGCAGGTGTAATCGTGCGCAAAGGGCTGGGGTTTGGGTTGAATATTTCCGGATTCTTAAATACATTTGGCGTCTTAATCGGCGGAATATCTGCCTTAGGTGGAATTGTCTTTTTTATTTTTGGCGCATTAGTTTTAAGTGGAATCGCTTTAAATTTGGAACTAAATTCACTTTGAGCATAGCCACTCAAAGACATGCTGATCATTATCATTAAAAATAAAATCCTTTTCATAACTTTCTAAATTAGTTTATCAGTGCTTATAAAATTTTAAAAATAAAAAACCAATTGTATTTATTCAAAAATTAGGCAACAATTTAACTTTCATTCATAACTCCCAAATCTGCCTTTTATTACATTTTAGAAAACAAAACAGTTAAAGTTCACCACTTTAAATTCGAACTTTTTAATCCAAAATTGGTATTCTTATTTCACTTTTTTTTCTAACTTGCAAATAGTATGCCATACCGTAAATAGCATTTCGATTGTCACAAATATTTAAAAAACCAAAAAAATGAAAAGAGAAAACATATTGACAGGCTCACCTTGGGAAGATAAAATGGGATATTGCAGAGCGGTACGCATTGGAAACATTATTGAAGTTTCCGGAACCGTGGCTCTAGTAGATGGCGAAAAAGTAAAAGCTACTGATGCGTATGCACAAACAATGAACATAATGGAACGCGTAAAAGTAGTTCTAGAAGACTTGAAAGTTAGCATGGAAGACGTTATAAGAACCCGTATATTTACGACAGATATAACCACATTTGAAGATGTAGCCAAAGCGCATGCTCATTTTTTTAAAGATATAAAACCCGCTACCGGTTTCTATGAAATCAGTAAACTAGTAGCTCCTGAATATTTAGTAGAAATTGAATTTACCGCAATAGCCACCGAAAAATCATTAATTCAAAAAGGATTATAATACTTTTGTCAAAATACTTTGCCGCCTTTTACTAATGATTCTAGAAAAAACCAAAAAAACTTCTTCGCTTCTATTCCAATGGATTTTTATCTGTAGCATAGTAGGCGTTTTATCTGGATCGGCATCTGCATTTTTTCTTGTCGCTTTAGAATGGGTTACGCAAATCAGAGAAAACAACAGTTGGATTATTTGGCTTTTGCCAATAGGCGGCTTATTAATAGGATTAGGATATCATTACTGGGGAGAATCAGTCGTTAAGGGGAATAATTTATTATTGGAAGAATACGAAAACCCAAAACAAATTATTCCATTAAAAATGGCTCCTTTGATCCTTATAGGCACATTACTAACGCATCTTTTTGGCGGGTCGGCGGGTCGAGAAGGAACTGCAGTACAAATGGGCGGCGCCATTGCAGATCAGTTTACAAAGCTATTTCAACTCGATTCTTCCGAAAGAAAAACAATACTCATTCTAGGAATCAGTGCGGGATTCGCCTCCATTTTTGGGACACCTTTGGCAGGAGCACTATTCGCTTTAGAAGTTGTTTATTTCAGTAAAATCAATCTAAAAAGCGTCTTATTGTCTTTTCTAGTTGCTTACATAGCCTATTTTACGGTAGCATTGTGGCAGGTGCAACACACCCATTATGCTATTCCTTTTGTGCCAGCAATAACCGTTATCAATTTATTTTGGGTAGTGCTTGTGAGTATTCTATTTGGCTTAGCCGCCATGCTTTTTTCCAGAAGCACACACTTATGGAGTCACTTGTTCTCAAAAACAATATCCTTTCCTCCTCTTCGTCCCTGTGTAGGAGGAATTATTCTAGCTGTAGCATTATTTTTTATTGGAACAACAAAATTTGCAGGTTTAGGAATTCCCGTTATCGTTGATGCTTTTACAATTCCTAATGCTCCATCCGACTTCCTGCTTAAAATATTATTTACCGGTTTTACATTAGGCGCTGGCTTTAAAGGTGGTGAAGTCACTCCATTGTTCTTTGTTGGCGCCACTTTGGGAAGCGCCTTATCACTGCTAGTTCCCTTACCAATAGCACTTTTAGCAGGAATGGGATTTGTAGCTGTTTTTTCGGGAGCAACTCACACGCCTATTGCCTGTACCGTAATGGGATTGGAACTTTTTGGGATTGAAAGTGGTCTTTTCATTGGACTTGCTTGCGGAATTGCTTATTTTAGTTCGGGTTCCATGGGGATTTATAAAGCCCAAATAGTTAGGGGAGCAAAATACTACGTATACCAAAAATTGAAAAGAAAAAAAACAGACTTTTTATAACCTTCTAAAAGTTTGTTAATTGTATAAATGATTTCAACTTTACATTAAAAAAATGTAATTTCGCAGACTATGAATATACAAGACATTGAAGCGATACAGTTGTTATTAGCAACTCCAAAAAAAATTGCCATAATCCCACACCGAGGTCCTGACGGAGACGCCATGGGTTCTACGCTGGGTTTATACCATTTTTTATTAAAAAACAAACACCATCCAGTGGTGGTTTCTCCTAATGAATTTCCAGATTTTCTGGCTTGGATGCCGGGATCTGAAACTGTTAAAATATTCGAAAAAGACAAACAAAACTGCACAAAAATTCTTGAAGATGCAGAACTTATTTTTACATTAGACTTTAATGCTTTGCATCGTACCGGTGAGATGGAACACGTGTTAGCCAAACTAAAAGCCCCTTTTGTGATGATAGACCATCATCAAAAGCCAGATGATTATGCCATTGTGACCTACTCAGACACCTCTTTTGGTTCTACTTGCGAAATGCTGTATAACTTTATTTTATTTCTTGGCAAAAAACAAGATATAGATAAAACTATTGGAACCTGTATTTACACTGGAATCCTTACGGATTCTGGTTCTTTTCGTTTCCCAAAAACAACCGGAACAACGCATAGAATTGTAGCTGAATTAATTGATTTAGGCGTCGAAAATACTGAAATTCCAAGTTTATTATTTGACAATAGTTCCTATGGGCGTTTACAAATATTAGGTCGAGCACTTCAAAACATGATTATCCTGCCGGAACATAAAACCGCCTACACCACTTTGACGCAGGAGGAATTGAATTCCTTTGATTATGTTAAAGGCGATACGGAAGGAATTGTGAATTATGGCTTAAGCATCAAAGGAATCCTTTTTACAGCTATATTTATAGAAAATAAAGAAGAGAAAATAATCAAAATTTCATTTCGTTCCCAAGGTGATTTTGATGTCAATCAATTTGCAAGAGATTATTTTAACGGAGGAGGACATCGCAATGCTGCGGGAGGGAAATCATCCGATACGATGGAAGAAACCAAAAAGAAATTTGAAGATTTGATAACAAAATTAAGCATCTAATCCTATGAAAAATAGCACGCGAATAGCCGTTGTATTTTTTTTGTTTCTTCTAATTTCCAGTTGCAAACAGCATCAAGAAGCCAGAAGACCAATCTCTCAGGCTTCTGGGAGTTTCATGAAAAAATCTATTGCCCGCAACAAAAAACTGGTTTCTACTGAGGAAAGCCAAATTCAGAATCTAATCAAGAGCAATCCTAATGTAGTGTACTTGGCCTCCAAAAAAGGATACTGGTACTCCTATGTAACACGAAATACTACTGATACGCTTACACCAAAAAAAGGAGATGTGGCCTTCTTTGATTACGAAATCAAAGATTTAAAAGGAACCATTTTTTATTCGGAGTTAGAATTAAGACCTCAAACGTACTATGTGGACAAACAAAATATCATGATGGGCTTGCGTGACGGTATTAAGTTGATGCGTAAAAACGAAAAAGTAACCTTCCTTTTTCCGTCCAATATGGCGTATGGATACCATGGTGATGATAAAAAAATTGGCACCAACCAACCTATAATTTGTACCGTTACACTTCGTGATTTTAAATCGGAAGTAGTGTATAAAAAAGAAAGTCAATTAAAGGTATCAACGCCCACAGTTGCACCACCAATAAAGAAAGAAGCACCCGCTTTGAGTAAACCTCAAGACACTTTAACTCCACAAAATTAAATTTAGAAATGAAAAAAAAGATCCTATTCGTATTCCTAGTAATCGCCTCCTTTTATTCTTGCAAAGAAGAACACAGCAATCTGCCAGATGGCTTGTATGCTAAAATTGAAACTAATAAAGGAGACATCATCGTTCAATTAGACTTCGAAAAAGCGCCAATTACGGTCGCTAATTTTGTGGCCTTAGCCGAAGGAAAAAATGAATTTGTAACCAATGAAAACCTTAAAAACAAACCTTTTTTTGACGGTTTGAAATTCCACAGAGTGATCAAAGATTTCATGATACAAACCGGAGATCCATTAGGAACAGGATCTGGAGATACAGGATATAAATTTAAAGATGAATTCTCAGATTTAAAGTTTGATAACGCTGGTGTTTTGGCTATGGCCAATAACGGACCGATGACCAACAGCAGTCAATTTTTCATCACGCATCTTGCAACACCTTGGTTGGATGGCAAGCATACTATTTTTGGTCATGTAGTTGAAAAAGGAATCGACGTAGTCAACAAAATTGAACAAAACGATTACATCAATAAAGTAACCATTATTCGAAATGGCGAAAATGCAAAGAAATTCAACGCTGCAAAAATATTCAATGATTACTTTGCCGTTGAATCTGAAAACCAAAAGAAAAAAGCAGCTATTGATGCTGAAAACAAAAGAGTGTACAACGAAAAATACAAAGTAGTTCGCGAGGAAAAAGTAGCTTATTTTACTGATTTAAAAACCAAAGCAACAAAAACACCTACAGGATTAGAATACGTGATTACCCAAAAAAGTGGTGGAAAAAAACCCGCTAAGGGAAGCAATATATTCATTCACTATTCTGGTTTTCTAGAAGATGGAGAATTATTTGATGCCAGCGTAGAAAATGTTGCTCAAACTTTCGGAAAATACGATGAAAACAGAGCCGCTCAAAACGGATATCAACCCATTCCTTTTCAAGCAGGCAAAAAAGATGGCATGATTCCTGGTTTTATAGAAGGATTGGAGCAATTGTCTCTTGGAGATAAAGCGGTTATTTTTATCCCGTCGCGTTTAGGATATGGAGCAGCTGGAGCTGGAGGCGTAATCCCACCCAATGCTAACATCATTTTTGAAATTGAGTTATTAGAAAAAATGCCCCAATAGTTTTAAACAATAAGCCTTTAAATTAGTACAAAATGAAATTTAAAATTCTGTTTTTATTATTTCTGGGAATGGTCAATGTACATTCTCAAACTGTCAAGAAATCTGTTCCTGCAAAAAAATCAACTACCACAACCAAAGCAGTTGTAAAAGCTCCGGTTAAAGCTCCGGTTGTTATCGAGGGAATCTTTGCCACAATTGCTACGAATAAAGGAGCTATTGTTGTGGAACTAGAATACAAAAAAGCACCTGTAACCGTTGCTAATTTTATTGCTTTGGCAGAAGGTAAAAACACCTTTGTAACGCCAGAAAATCTTAAAGGAAAACCATTTTTTGATGGGTTGAAGTTTCACCGTGTAATCAAAGATTTCATGATTCAGGGAGGAGATCCTTCTGGAAGTGGTTCCGGTGGTCCAGGTTATGCCTTCAAGGACGAATTCACTGATTTAAAGCACAGCAAAGCCGGAATACTGTCTATGGCTAATTCTGGACCAACAACGAATGGAAGCCAATTCTTTATCACACACAAAGCAACACCTTGGCTGGATGGAAAACACACCATTTTTGGACATGTTACTGAAGGAATGAGTGTGGTTAATGCTATTGCGCAAAGCGATGTAATTACAAAGATCACCATTGTGAGAAAAGGGGCATTGGCCAAAAAATTTGATGCTCCAAAAGTATTCGCAGATTATTTCAATAATAAATCCGAAGATCAAAAGAAACAGGATTTAATCAACGCTGAAAATAAAGCGAAACAAGCAGCTATTGAAGTCGAAAACAAAGCAAAACGTGAAGTTGAAGAAGCGGAAGCCAAAAAAGTGTACATGGGAAATTACGGTTCTATAGTCGCCGCCAAAAAAGCCTATTTAGCCACTATAAAAGCAACAGCAACTACTACTCCATCTGGATTAGCATACAAAATAACTGAGAAAGGAACCGGAATAAAACCCGTTAACGGAACAACATTCTATTTCAATTATGCTGGTTACTTTGAGGACGGAACTTTATTTGATAGCAGTTATGAAGAAGTCAATAAAACTTACGGGAAATTTGATGCAAATCGTGCCGCTCAAAACGGATACCAAGCCTTCCCATTTGAAGCAGGAAAAAAAGACGGTATGATTCCCGGATTTATTGAAGGATTAGACAATATGGCTTTTGGTGATAAAGCGGTCGTTTTCATCCCCTCCAATTTAGCGTATGGAGAAAGAGGCGCTGGAGGTGTTATCCCACCAAATACCATGCTTATTTTCGAATTGGAAATGCTGGAAAAACAACCCGCTCCAAAACAATAGAGCACAAACATAAATCCTAAAAAAACCCGACAGACTTCAAAAGCTGTCGGGTTTTTTTTACCATTCGATGGAAATATCTTTAAAATAAAGATTAAAACGTACTTTATTTCTTTCCAAATTTCCAATCAAATTCGTCCTTTTGATTGATAATAGCACCAATTTCAAATTTCACAACCTCATCAAATTCCGTTTGAAAAATAATCCAATTTTCTTCATTGAAGTAGTTCTCAAATGTATCAAACTCTTCCTCAGTGAACTTAGTAATGCCCTTAGTAGCTAAATCTTTTTTGACTTCACTAATTTTTCTGTTGATCATTTTAAATCCAAACAATTCCAGCTCTGGACTCGAGGCTACGATATAACCCAATTTAAAATCTTCTTCAACATAGAAAGTCAAACGCATTTTTAGCTTGTTATAAGCAAAAATCACATTGTTATCTTCGTCTTTGTAATTGCGATCTGGCTTGCCGTATAGTGCCGTCACATCATTTTGTTTCATTCCGAAAATGAGTTTCTCAATTCCGTTTTTTGGGATTATTTTCATTTGTAGCTGATTATTATTTATTCGTTAATGGTCCTAAGCACGCGCCGCTTTATGCTTTCGCCAAATTTGGAATCGCACCAAGTAGCTATTGTTTTCTCAGCTTGCAAAGTTCGGAAACATTTTCACAAAGTCGACTACTTTTTGCAACTAAAAGTTAGCACAAAACGAGATCATCTTCCACCAAATCAATATTAAACGAGGAACAATCTGCAATAAAACAGCAACAGCCGATGAAATAGCTAGCAGCCAAGGATTGGTTGGGTTCATCCCGACGAACGAACAATGAATTCGGAGTGGAATACTCCATCCTAAGGATTGAAATCCTTTGCACGTCGTCAACACTTCTGATCTTCGAGGCAAAGTATCCAAAGCCCAGATAGCCATCTGAGTTTAGCTGTAATTGTGTCTTTTCTTGCGTTTAATTTAACTTAATCGAAAACCGATATAACTTCGTTACTGCAAGTGACAAGAAAACAAAAGTCTCTAGAATACTACCTATTGAATGCAAAAATAAATGATGAAAATTAAATTTAAATCACTAACTTTCATATACTTATATTTATTTTGGAATAGTAAAATTTAGATTGATTTTCTTTGAATTAAATACTGTTATACCATGAAAATTTCTTTAGAAAAAAAAATAATAATTGGTTTCATCCTTAATTTATTTGTTGTTTTTGCAATAGCTTGGGTTTTTATCTTGAGAATTGACAAAAAACGAGATCAATCATTAGACAATTCAATGAATTGGATTGAAATCTCACTAATTATTCTTTCTATCATTTTGTTAACCGTCGTCTATTTTATTATACGCGCTCAACTTCGAGCTAAAGATATTTCCCAAAAATTACTTTCAGAAAATAAGCAATTACTTCAATCCATAATTGATAATACTTCGAGTCCTATATTCATAAAAAAAATAAATGGAGAATATTTGTTAATCAACAAAGAGTTTGAGTCCTTATTTAAAATTTCAAATGAAGAAATAGCAGGCAAAACAGATGAAGATTTTCTGGCACCGCTTACTGCGAACGCCTATCGAAATTCGGATTTTGAAGTCGTCAAAGCTTTGAAAGAATTAAAAACAGAGGAATCAATTCAGCAAGCAGATGGCGAGCACACTTATATCGCAGTCAAATTTCCTATTTATGATGCCACCAAAAGAATATATGCCATAGGAGGCATTTTTACCGATATTTCCGAAAGAAAAAAGCTAGAAGAATCATCTAAAGCTGCGGACAAATTCTTCATGATGTCCGTAGAAATGATGATTATTTCAACGCTGCAAAAATTCATAAAAGTTAATCCGTCGGTTAGTAGAATTTTAGGATATTCGGAAGAAGAGCTTTTAAGCAAAAACTTTTTGGAATTTACCCATCCTGATGATCTTGAAATTACGCACAAAGAAGTTGCTAAACTTAAAACAGGAGCTTCTTCTATCAAGTTTGAAAACAGATACATTTGCAAAGACGGCAGCATAAAGTGGTTGGCTTGGTCCGTTTTTCCGGATGTTAAAAACGAATTGTTATACGCTGTTGCTAGTGACATTACAAATAAAAAAGAAATTGAAAATGCGTTAAGTGTTTCTAATATGTTTTTTTACATGTCATTTGATATGTTTGTAGTGATCAAAGACCTCAAATTTATAAAAGTTAATCCAGCCTTTACACGGATTCTTGGCTATGACCAAAATGAAATTATTAACCGATCCATTTTAGAATTTTTACATCCTGATGATTCAAAAATGGTTACAAATGCAATTAAAAATTTACAAATTAGCGATTCTGTTATTAGTTATAGAGTTCGAGAACGCATTAAAGATGGCACTTATAAATTACTAGATTGGACCATGACAATTGATATCCAAACAGGAGTCCTATATGCGGTTGCGAGAGATATTACAAAATTAATTAAAAATGAAGAATCTCTAAAAATATCGAATATGTTTTTCAATATGGCATTCGATATACTAACGGTTGCCAAAGACGGGCATTTCATCAAAATCAATGAGGCCTTCACTAAAACCCTTGGATACAGTCAAGAGGAAATGGATAAAATAAAATTCATAGATTTAATTCATCCTGACGACAGACAAATGGCCACCGAAGTACTTGAAAAACATTACAAAGGAGAATCTATTGTGAATTTCAGGACCCGTTTTTTATGTAAAGATGGGACCTATAAATGGCTAGATTGGAACAGCAACATGGATGTTGAGAATGGAGTGTTTTATTCGGTTGGACGAAACGTTACAAAACTTGTCCAATTAGAAAACGAGCAACAAGTCGCCATTAATGATCTTTATGAAAATGAAGAAAAACTGAGACTAATTGTCGAAAATATTAGTGAGGGAATTATTGTAGCAAATGCCGATAAAAAAATCATCATGGCCAACAACATGGCCAATGAAATTTTTGGAATTGAAGAGGACGACAAAATATCACCTAATTTGAGTAATCACTTTGAATTGTATTTTCCAGATGAGAAAACGATTTTTCCTTCTCAAAATTTACCCATGGAACGGGCACTAAATGGAGAGGTGACAACGGATATCGAAATCATACTTTGGAATCCCATTGCACAGGAAAAGAAACGAGTGCTGATCAGTGGTAGACCATTGGTAGATCAAAATAACACTGTAGTTGCTGCTGTTGTCACTATAAAAGACATTAGCAAATACAAACAGATGGAGCAAGAGTTAAAAGAAACAGAATCAAAATACCGACAATTAATTGGATACCGCAAAGGCGGAAGTGACACTATGATTTAAGTCTCACAATGACTCTGCCTATTACTAACTGTCGCATGATAAGGTACTTTTCAGTTTTGCTTTAACATCTAAAAACCATTCTTCTTTTAAGATACTCAAAACAATAGTGTCCCGTCGCAATTCGCTTCCTAAGGTTGGCATGTGATTTCTCAAAACTCCTTCTACCTTACAACCTATACTTTTCATGGCTGCAATACTTCGTTGATTGTTATTATCCGCGCGGAATTCTACTCGTTCTACACCTAAGTTCTCGAATGCAAACTGTAACAACAAGAATTTACAATGTTTGTTTAAACCCGTTCCTCGGAATGCTTTTCCGTACCAAGTATAGCCTAACTGAAGGGTTTTGAATGACAGATCAATATCATAAAAACGAGTGCTCCCAACATACTTTCCTGATTTTTTGTCGAAAACTATAAAAGGAAGTTCTAAGCCATTTTCTCTCGCTTTTAAGGCAATTTGAATATAATTTTCCAGATTTTCTTTTCCATTAGCACGAATTAACGAGTACTGCCAAGTTTCTGGCTCATTCATGGAAATTTCTAATAAATTATCCACATCTGATTTTTGTAATGGCCGTAACAAAACGACTTCATCCTCAAGAATTACCTCTTCTGAAAAATTAAAATTCATATACTATCCAATTAATTATAAAGCAACCAACTGCATCAAATATAAACTATAAAGTTCGCTTTCTAAGAATTATTTAGCGGACCTATTTCAATTTTAGAAACTACTCCTTTAACAAAAATCGAAAATATACTTCAAATTTAAAATGATAAATCAAATGCTTCTCCTTAATGAGTTTATTACTATTATTTCTTACTTTAGTTCTTTGAAATAATAAATTCGTTTGTTCGAAAAAATAACGCCAAACCTAAATTCTAAACATGAAATCAATCCAATCACTCCTGCTCTATTTCTTGCTTTGTTGTACCTGCTCTTCTTATTCTCAAAACCAAAAACCGAAAGAATTTAAAGTAGAATTTGAAAAATTTACCTTAGATAACGGATTACAAGTCATCTTACACCTCGATAGATCAGATCCAGTTGTGGCTGTTGCTTTGACAAGCCACGTAGGTTCTGCGAGAGAAAAAGCGGGCCGAACCGGATTTGCTCATTTATTTGAACACTTACTTTTCTTGGAATCAGAGAATTTAGGCAAAGGAGGTCTTGATAAAATGAGTGCGCGTATTGGTGGTGCTGGAGCAAATGGTTCAACTAGTAGAGACCGTACTAATTATTTTCAAACCGTTCCTAAAGATGCATTAGAAAAAATGATTTGGGCTGAAGCAGATAAATTAGGCTATTTTATCAACACGGTTACAGAACCGGTTCTATCAAAAGAAAAACAGGTCGTTAAAAATGAAAAAAGACAGAGTTATGATAATAGACCTTACGGACATACCTTTTCCGTAATATCTAAAAATTTATACCCGTCAACGCATCCCTATAACTGGGATGTTATTGGTTCATTAGAAGAC
This sequence comes from Flavobacterium xanthum, assembly GCF_900142695.1. Classification (GTDB taxonomy): domain Bacteria; phylum Bacteroidota; class Bacteroidia; order Flavobacteriales; family Flavobacteriaceae; genus Flavobacterium; species Flavobacterium xanthum. The sequence goes on from NZ_FRBU01000031.1 coordinate 30,613, forward strand.
CTACAAAATGCTACTCTTGAAGATGTAAAAAGTTTTTACAATCGCTGGTATGTTCCTAATAATGTTACGTTGACTATTGCCGGAGATTTTAATGTGGAACAAACTAAAGCGTGGGTTGAAAAATATTTTGGAGAAATAAAACGTGGCGAAGCAATTCCAAAAATGGAAAAACAGCCTGTGACACTGACCGAAACTAAGAAACTCTATTATGAGGATAATTTTGCAAAGCTACCGCAACTCACATTGACTTGGCCGTCTGTTTACGAGTACCATCCTGATAGTTATGCCTTAGAAGTGCTGGCCAGTTATCTTTCAAAAGGTAAAAAAGCGCCTTTGTACAAAATTCTTGTTGAAGACAAAAAATTAACCGATGCCGCTGATGTATTTCAATATAATTCAGAAATAGCTGGTCAATACATGTTAAGTGTAACCGCATTTGAAAAAGTAAACCTGAATGAAGTTATGGAAGGTGTTAACGTAGCTTTTAAAAACTTTGAAGCGGAAGGAATTTCACAACAAGATTTAGACCGCATTAAAGCGGGACAAGAAACCGCTTTCTATACTAATTTGTCCAGTGTATTGGGAAAAGGATTTCAACTGGCACAATATGAAATTTTCGCGGGAACACCAGAGTATATTAACCAAGATGTAAAAAAAATTCTGGCAGTGTCTACTGAAGATGTGATGCGGGTATATCAAAAGTACATCAAAGGAAAACAGTATGTAGCCACTAGTTTTGTTCCAAAAGGAGAATCAACTTTAATCTTAAATGGTTCTACATTAGCCGCGGTAGTAGAGGAAAAAATAGTTGAAGGAAAGGAAGATTCCTTCGATGCTAGCATTGCGGCAACGTATGAAAAAACACCTTCTAAATTTGATAGAACTAAGGAACCCTCTTATGGTGAAAGCCCTGATGTAAAGTTACCTTTAGTTTGGAAAAGTAAGTTATCATCTGGACTAAACGTTTTGGGAATTGAAAACCAAGAAGTACCTCTCGTACAATTTCAGTTGCAAATAAAGGGAGGAATGCTCCTAGAAGAAAGTGATAAAATAGGAGTTTCGAATATGCTGGCTCAACTGATGACTAAAGGGACCAAAAACAAAACACCAGAACAATTGGAAAATGCTATCGAAAGTCTTGGAGCCACAATTAACGCCTACGCAACAGACGAAGCAATTTTTATCTCGGTGACTACATTGGCAAAGAATTACAACGCTACTATGGCGTTAGTTCAAGAAATAATAGTACAACCGCGCTGGGATGCAAAAGAATTTGAATTAATCAAGCAAAGTACTTTAAGCCAGATTTTACAACAGAAAGCAGATCCTAATAGCATCGCCAGAAATGAATTCAAAAAATTAATTTATGGAAATGAATCTATTTTAGCGTATAATCGTATTGGAACTGAAAGCACGGTCAAGAAAATTACGCTAGAGGATTTGAAAAATTATTACGCTAAAAACACTGCTCCTTCTGTCGCTAATTTTCAGATTGTAGGTGCTATTTCAAAAGTGAATGTTATTAATTCTTTAACTTCTTTAAATAGAGAGTGGAAATCTAAAAATATTACTTTTCCAAAAATTACAATTGGGAATACAATCGCCTCCTCAAAAATTTATTTTTATGATGTTCCAGGGGCAAAACAATCCGTAATCCGAATTGGTTATCCTGCACTTGCAGCCACTGATGCAAATTTTTATCCAGCCCAAATAATGAATTATCGCTTAGGTGGTGGTAGTTTTGCGTCCCAGCTTACACAGCAATTACGAGAGGGAAAAGGATATACTTATGGCATAAGCTCCTCCTTTACTGGCTCTACTAATAAAGGGCCATTCCTTATTTCTAGTGGTGTTAGATCAAATGTTACCTTTGAATCTGTGAATTTGATCAAGGAAATCTTGCAGCAGTACGGAAAAAATTTCAGCGAGAATGACCTTGAAGTAACCAAAGGATATTTAATAAAGAGCAATGCAAGAGCATTTGAAACCTTATCGTCTAAACTAGAAATGCTTTATGATATTAGCAACTATAATTACGCTGATGACTATGCAAAACAACAGGAAAACATAGTGAAAAATAGCACAGTGGATAGTATAAAAAAGCTTTCAGAAAACTATTTGAATCCTGATAAAATGATCTATTTAGTAGTAGGAGATGCGGAGACACAGTTAAAAAAGTTATCTCAAATTGGTTTTGGAGAGCCTATTCTTTTGAATAAAACGGAAACAAAATAATGCTCCGTTTGCTGATATTATAGTTGGTTCGAATTACAGATCGTAATTAGCCCAGATCGAAGTGAAAAGCCCAGACTACAAAAAAACAATTTTTTCTTGTCCTGAAAGAGCGACCAACGGGAGCTCCTTTCAGGACATAGAAAAATGTTTATTTAAGGGAGGACTTGAAGCGTAGTGCTGGATTAGCTTCTAAAAAAACTACTCGGCCATTTCATCATAGCGCTGTGGGACTTGAGGATCATACAGGGCGCACTTGAATTCCTCCATTATGTTTACCAAGGCATCCATGGTCTTGCCTTCGGTACCATAACAATCAATTTTTATACTTTGCGGCGTGGTTCTAATGTGAAATGCACCTACCCCAGTGTTATTTTTCCAACTTTTATCGTCGACTTTTTCCCATTTTGAGAAAACCGATGCAATTCTATTCAAGATGACTTGAACAGGAAGTTCTTCTAATCCCTCAATGTGAGCCTGTTCTTCGATAATAGCTTCATACACTTCATGATGGTTTAAATAAATTCCCTCAAGATATTTCCAAAAAAGTAATTCGTACATTTTAAAATAGTGAATATTGAATAGGAAAAGATTAAAAAATCAGCACTAATTCAATGGGTTAATTAATATTCGAAAGTTCCATATTCGCTGGTAATCGTCAGTTTTTTAACGTCAGATTCCGTTACTCTACCTACAATTTGCGCATCAACATTAAATGATTTTGAAATTGCAATAATAGTATCAGCAATATCTTCTGGAACATAAATTTCCATTCTGTGTCCACAATTAAAAACTTGATACATTTCTTTCCAGTCCGTTTTGGATTGTTCTTGTATCAATTGAAACAATGGTGGCACTGGAAATAAATTATCTTTTATAATGTGTAAGTTTTCTATAAAATGCAAAATTTTGGTTTGCGCTCCCCCACTACAATGCACCATTCCGTGAATTTCAGTAGAAGTATAAATATCTAAAATTTTCTTGATAATTGGCGCGTAGGTTCTGGTTGGCGAAAGCACTAATTGTCCTGCATCTATTGGTGAATTTTCAACGGCATCAGTCAATTTTACTTGTCCAGAATAGATTAATTCCTCAGGCACTGCTGGATCAAAACTTTCTGGATATTTAGTTGCCAGGTACTTCCCAAAGACATCATGACGTGCCGATGTCAAGCCGTTGCTTCCCATTCCGCCATTATAGCTTTTCTCATACGTAGCTTGACCAAAAGAAGCCAATCCTACTATTACGTCTCCTGCTTTAATGTTAGCATTGTCAATTACTTTGCTTCGTTTCATGCGAGCTGTAACTGTTGAATCAACAATTATAGTTCGAACAATATCACCTACATCTGCGGTTTCACCCCCTGTGGAATGTATGGATACCCCAAAAGAGTCTAATTCCTTGATTAATTCTTCGGTTCCGTTTATAATTGCTGAAATTACTTCGGCAGTAATTAGATTTTTGTTTCGTCCAATAGTGGATGAAAGCAAAATATTATCTGTAGCACCTACACATAGTAGGTCATCAATATTCATGATTAAGGCATCTTGAGCAATGCCTTTCCAAACTGAAATATCGCCAGTCTCTTTCCAATATAAGTATGCCAAAGAGGATTTTGTTCCCGCTCCATCCGCATGCATTACAAGACAATAATCATCATCTTGAGTTAGATAATCTGGAACGATTTTACAAAAAGCTTGCGGAAATAACCCTTTATCAATGTTTTTTATTGCGTTGTGTACGTCCTCTTTGGATGCCGAAACACCGCGAAGAGCATATCTTTTTGAAGTATCTGAACTCATGTAGTATAGTTGTGAAGTCTGCTTTTAAGCAGCTGGTTGTGCCGCAAAGATAATTATTTTTTTTCGGTTTTGTCTATTGTCCTTGTTGAAGAGTTTAGTTCAAATTTAGCGGTAACTGTTGCATAAAAAAATACCCAATTCGCTAGAAATGGGTGTTTTTTTTTGATTCATTGCTATCATTCCCAATCTGGCATACTAGCATTGGTAAATAAAATTACTCTTGAAACTCCTGTATTATTGATAGATGGAGTATATTTCACAATGTTTTTAGCAGATATACCATCATTGGAAGTATTCGTGACAATTAACTCTGCTTCATTAGGTGAATACCTTACATCTAAATCTAACGTTCCTGCTGGTTTTTCTAAACCTGCCTCACTAATTAAATTAGTACTAAAAACATACTGAAACACTCTTGTATCTAATTGCCTGTAATTAGCATCCTCATAACCAGAAACATCTCTTGTGAAAATTAATTTCTGACTGTTTACGGTAAAATTCAAACCTCCAATGGCACCAGAAGTTCCAGAGATAATTTGATTAGTGACGGTTCCTGCTGCATTGATCAAATATATTTCAGCATTATAACCGTTAGCATCATTTACTTTTAATGCAATTTTTGCTCCATCATTGCTCCAATCACATTCTGATATAAATTTACCATTTGGAGTTTGATAAATTTTAGTCAAACCACTACCATCGTTATTAATTCGATATAATTTGTCAAAATAAGGATAGATAATCTGACTTCCAGAGGCATTCCAAGAAAAATTTATAAAATCTGAATTGAATCCAGAAATAGGAACTGAGTTCGTTACTTTAAAAATTCCAGAGCCATCCGGATTCATTGTGTAAATATGATTTTGTGCACCACTTGCTCTTATAAATGCAATTTTTTTAACTTGATTATTTTTTCTTGGCCGCCAACTATTTACACTCGAACTACTTAATTGCAATTGACCTCCCTTCTCATCTCCTGAATAAATAACATAATTATTAGTTTCATTCTTAACAAACAAAAATCTTGCGTTTGGAAAAGCAATAGTCGTAAAAGTTCGAACAGCACTTAAAACCGGCGGATTTATTCCGTCCGAAACTGAAACCTGCCAATAATACTTGGTGCTGTAAGACAACCCTTTTAATGTGTAATTGGTTTTAGAAATATCTGAATAAGTCACAATATCATTACTATTGTCCTTTCTCACAGTAATTGTATATTTTAAACTGTCTTTTTCAGTATCTGTAGCTGTCCACGTCAAATTTAATTCTAAAGCTTGATCAATAGCATTATCGGGAGGAGAAACTAAAACTGGAGTAGTTGGAGGTTTGTTATTCGTCGTTGATAATTTTAATTCAAAAACTAAATTGGTCGCTTTACCAGTATTTACAGTAGCAGCCTCAAATTTAGTAATATATCCATCTTTTTGAGCTTCAAAAGAATAATCTCCTACTTTTACATTATTTACAACAAACTTTCCCTCTTCATCTGTAAAGACTATACTTGAATTTGGGTTAGAAAAAACTTTGACATTTGCTAAAGGCTTAAAATCTATTGCACTCACGACTTTACCCTCAACAGTACCAAATTCTTCTCCAGCAAAATTTTCTTCGCTACAGGAGAAAACTGTAACTAGCAACAAGACCAAACTAATTTTAAGATAAATATTTTTCATCAGGATAGAATTAATATTATTAATGAGCTATGATTATTTCATCAGGGCATTAGTCATGCCTTTATGCTGCTCCCCAAAAAACGTACAACTTTTTGTGTGAATTTAAGATAGGATTAAAAACCTTAAATTAGCAGAATTATGTCAAGAACAAGAAGAG
>NZ_FRBU01000047.1 GCF_900142695.1 Flavobacterium xanthum
GTTATTTCCGATTTTAGCCTAGAAAATAGAAATGAAAACTTAAAAAACTATCTTAAGTTTCTAAAAAAGTTGCATCGCGAATAGGTCGCAGCATACTATTTTATAAACCATTTTCAAAACAAAATATTGAACAAAAATAATTCCTAAAATAAAGGAGAGTGATGCCCAATTCCCTTGTTCCAATAAAATTTGCAAACTAATTACGTTGGTATATCCTAGTGGTAAAGCGCCTAATAAACTAATTGAAAACCCTAAAAGAATTGGTTTTTTTTTAGAATGTAAAGCAGCAATCAATTTCATATTTATGTAGGCTTGGTTCAAATACAAGTATAGACATGCACATTGCTAATTCCTGACGACAGTAGATAAAAAAAACCAATAAGTGTTTTTGAGGCTTATTGGTTTTCAAATCTAGATAATTTTCAACTTATTTTTTCCAAGCTCTTGAAGTAAAAGGAGCTTCTAATTCAGGATTGGTAATATGGTTTGAATAATTACTGATTAATTTCACAGCAATACCCGCTAAAATTCCCAGAACATGTTGCTCTGTGTATCCAACAGCTAAGAAAGCATCCACTTCTTCTTGCGGTACAATACCTCTATTTAAAGAAAGAGAACGGGTTAGTTTTGATAATTGCGCTAATTTGGGATCCGTGATTTGTTTGCCACTGCGTATAGCATCGGTAATTTCTGTTGGAACCTTAGCCATATCTGCAAGGGTGCTATGAGCAGCAACACAATATTCACAATTATTTTCATAAGCTGCCGTTAGGAATACCACTTCTTGCTCTGTTGCATTGAATCCCGCATTGGCTCTAAAGCTATTGTAAGAGTAGATGTAAGCATCTAACAAAGCGGGATTAGCTCCCATGGTTTTATACATGTTGGGAACAAAACCAAAGGCTTTTTGTGTTTTGTCGAAAATCTCTTGTGTTATAGGAGAAATGGAATTGTTTTCTAATTTTAAATGTGCCATTGTATTTGTTTTTTAATTAATAGAATAGTTTTTATTAACTACACAAAGGTGCGAGGAATTCTAAAATAAAACTTTGGTAGGAAGTTCAACTATTTGCTTATTTGGTCCAAACGGTAATTTGAAGGAGAATTATTGAATTTGTCATGAAAAAGTTTAGAAAAGTTAGCCAGATCATTAAAGCCACAATCGAAAGCAATGTCAGTTATCCGTTCCCCAGAGATACGTAAAAGTTCCGCCGCTTTTTCTAGTCTTTTATTCCTAATGTAATTGGCAGGAGTATCATTATAATTTTTTTTGAATTCTCTTTTAAAGGAAGATAAACTCAAATTAGTCATTTCGGCCAATTCTTCGGTGGTGAAATGGTAGTAGAGGTTACTTTCAATAATTTGCTTGAAACTATAACTACTAGGAGAAAAAAGCTGCGATAATATTTGTTGAATAAGAGGTGCATTTTTCGTTTGGCATAATAGCAGAATGATTTCTTTTAATTTAATAATCAATAAATCCTCACTGATAAGGCTTGGATTGTCAAAATAGAACAACAAACTCTCAATGTATTTTTCAATTAGAAAATCATTGTTAATGGTGCTTAAGTCGATATTTGAATCAACAATAATAGGCTGTTGAAAAACTTTAGGTAAGTCAGTATCGTATATTTTTCTTAATATTTCTGGATGAAAATGAATCACAACAATTTCATGTTTTTGTGCTTTAACCGTACTTTTTATCTGACTGAAATAAGAACCACATTTTAATAAAACAGCATCATTTTGCGGGATAATCACTTTTTGATTTGGAGTGTCATAATTGATTTGTCCTTGCAACATATAGAGAAAGCAGGCTTCATCAGGCATTGGGTTTGGAATCTTAAAAGGCGATTGAATGAGTAGCTTTTCAAATATTTTTTTACCAAAGAGCTCGTATCGTTTTCGTTCTACTATCATTTTAAAGATCTTGTTTTATTTTTTTAATTGTTAGAACGTGTAAGTAAGAATTGCTAACCAATTAGAGCATATTAGATTTCTTTAATAGCTTCAATGATTTTATTTTTCTTGTCTTCGTCTAATTGAGACATATTTTTATTGGAATCAATTGCAAACCATTTACCTATGAGTGCATCGAGTAATTTGGATTGTTTTTCGTATTCATTACAAGTCCTGCACAGGGCTTTGTGCGCTTGTAATTGCAACTTTTCTTTCAACGTTAAAGGAGTAAACATTTGTTTGTCGATTAACTCTGTTGTCTTTTTACAGGGTCTCAACAATGTTCTCATTACTGTATTCATATTCTTCGAATATTAAAGTTTGGTTAAACCCATTTCAATTCCAGACATTTTTTTAGCAATAGCTTGGATCGATGCACAATCTGCCAATAATTAGACGCAGTAATTTCTAATTCCTGACAAATAGTTTCTGTTTTTTTATCACTTAAATATTTGGATGTTACGGCTAATTTCCATTTCTGTGGCAGGTCATCCATGCAATTTTCCATGATTGAATTGAATTCAGGATTGTCTAGTAATTCTTGGTCTTGATCCCAAGCGGCATTGATATCATTTGATTTCCAGCATCCGTACGTATTAAAAATTCCATCCGAAAGTTCATAACCACTATTTTCAGTCAAACTGAAGTTTTTCTTAGTGGTTCGAGCACTTAATCGATAATAATCAATTACTTTATTATTGAGTATGGAGAACAACCAAGTCTTAGGGTGGCTTTTGCCTTGAAAACTATCTATTTTATAGAATGCAGCCATGAAAGTATCTTGTACTAAATCCTCAGCAACTTCCTTGGAAGATGTTTTGAAAAAGGCCCAAGAATAGAGTTCATCACTAAATTGATTGACCCATTGTTCTAGAATTGATTTTGGATTTTCTTTAATTTGGTCCATTAATTTTACCTTTATTATTTAAAAAATCCAAATATACTCATTTTTCTAACCTTGGAATCTTACTCTTTTCATAAAAAAGGTATAGGATCACCGTGCTGTATTCGATAGCAATAAGCCAATAATTTTCTGAAAACATTATTTTTGAATAGGCACTATAGCTTAAAATAATAGTGTAACTCCACAAAAGAGGATATTTATAGGAGGTAAAAACAGCAATCAAAATTAGATTTATGACATACCAAGGATGCACTGTTGTAGCGGTGAAAAAATAAACCGTCAATGCTAATAGCATACTGTTGAATAAATGGAGACTGTTTTTGTTTTTTTTATGCAAACTTTGTAAAGCAATAAAAGCGACAATAAAAAAAGGGATTATTTTCCCAGTAATGTGAATAATATTGTATCCTGTGATCCAGAAACCAATCTGACGAATGATGTAATAAATACTGGCGTTGAATTCAAAATTAGTAAACCACAGTCCAATGGTTTCGCTATAATTCTGAATTAATTCTTTGGAAAGAAAGGGTAGGAATAGCAAAATATTTGTACCAATAACAATAGCGTAAAACGAAATCGCTTTTTTCCATCCTAATTTTCTAAAAAACAGCGGTAATAACAACAATGGCAGTAATTTGACTGATATAGACAAGGCCAAAATTACGGTGGCTAATTGCCATTTGTTTTGTTCCAAGAGATAAATTGCCCAAACAAAAAAGAACAACATGACTCCTTCAAAATGTAAATTCCCAGTTAGTTCAATCAGCACTAGGGGATTAAGAATATACCAGAAAATGCGGTGTTTCTCCATTCCTAAACGGACTAGTAATTTACTGCCGAAATATAAAGTTCCAAAATCGGCTGCGATGATTAGTAATCGCATTCCTATTGCTGCTCCTAGTATCGATTGATTACTGAAAAAGGCCGCTACAGCAAATAAAAATTGGTTGACAGGGGGATAATTCGAATAATGTCCAGCACTTAAATTTCCCATTCCGCTATACAAATCGTTGCCATTGGGGATCGTAAAGTAGCTTTGGTTGATTAGGTCTTTTGGTAACTGTAAGTAAGGATTTATATTTTCAAGGATGAGGTTTCCATCCCAAATAAAACGATAAAAATCTTGAGATAAATTAGGTGTGGCAACCAGAAATAGCAAGCGAAATAATAGTGCTGCTCCAATTAGAAATGAAAAGTTATCTTTTTGAAGTTTGATTAGTTGATAAAACGAAACAAATAATAAGCTGTAAGAAAGCAGTAAATATAGAAAATCGGCGCGGTTCAAAACGTAAGCTATATATAAATACACCAATATACTTAGTGAAAGAAAGCAATAGGACTTAACGTTATGTAAAGCGCTCGAACTCATTTATTCATTTGTATCGATTTGACGAATACAAAACTAAAGCCTATAAAAAGCATTAGATGTAAGGCAATTAAACTGTAATCATTCAATAGAAAAGCGCTATACATCGCAAAAACGAAGTACAGAACTAAGATCCCTTCGATAATTATATTTTTTGAAATAGTCTGCGATAGATAACTATTCTGTTTCCATTTTTCTTTAAGTCCTTCAATATTTAGCTTTGGAGTGCGTACAAATTCACTTTTCTTACCCCACAAACCTTCTAACACTGCGATGGTGTTGTGAAAAGAAAATCCCATTGCAATGGTATAAAAGGTAATAAACAGAGCGATGTATTTGAGAAAGTTTTTGAAGCCTCCGCCATGAATACTTTTGTAAGTGGCCCAATAACTAATAAAAAAGAGGATAGAAGTAATGATAAAAAAGAGTAGTACGTCAAATACTTTTTCAAATACGGCGAATTCATTCTTTATATAGAGCATTGGAACACTTAAGATTGCCATTGTAAAAATAGCTAAAAACATAGAACTATTCAATAAATGCAATATTCCATGCGCTTTTGTTTTGAATCCGATGGATTTTGATTGTAGTACGCGAATTGCATTTTTGCTAAAATTTTCAGCTCCACCTTTATTCCATCTGAATTGCTGAGAACGTGCAGCACTAATGATGGCTGGCAGTTCAGCAGGAGTAACCACATTTTCCAGATATTTGAATTTCCAGTCTTTTAACTGTGCACGATAACTTAAATCCAAGTCCTCGGTAAGTGTGTCACTTTCCCAGTCCCCTGCCTCAAGGATGCATTGCTTTCTCCACACTCCGGCAGTTCCATTAAAATTAATAAAATGCAATTTTGAATTGCGTCCTACTTGTTCTAGCGTAAAGTGGGCATCTAGTGCAAAAGCCTGAATTTTTGTCAATATCGAATAATCGCGGTTCAGGTGTCCCCACCGGGTTTGGACTACACCAATTTTAGGATCTTTAAAATAGGGAATTGTTTTGTAGAGCCAGTCTTTTTGAGGAACAAAATCAGCGTCAAAAATAGCAATAAATTCTCCTTTGGCGCTAAGCAAACCTTCCTTTAAAGCGCCTGCTTTAAAGCCCGTTCTATTGCTGCGTCTCATGTGCTTTATGTCCAGTCCTGACTGTGCGATTTTGTGAATCAAGAGTTCTGTTTCTAGTACACTATCATCTGTGCTATCATCCAGAACTTGAATTTCTAATCTGTCTTTTGGATAATCCATTTTTGCTATTGTCGTTAACAGCCGTTCCATAACATATTTTTCATTATATACCGGAAGTTGTATCGTAACAAAGGGAATTTCATTTGGGTTTGAAAGGTCAAATTGTACCGACTGATCTCTACGCTTTTTGCTTCTTAAATAATTTAGCAGTAAGTTAAAGTGAGCCAAACTATAAAAAAATAAAAGCAAAATTGATATGCTGTATAGAATTACAATGATATATGAAAGTAGTAACATGCTATTGTTTAAAGGTGTATTTGAAAATCCATCCTATTATTTTTATTCCCGCCATAATGGTTCCCTTCACTGTTCCTGATACTTTTGAAATACCAATTCTATTTTTATAGCGAACCGGAATTTCTATGTAGGACATTTTTTGTTTGAGAACCTTAAGTTGCATTTCTACGGTCCATCCATAGGTTTTGTCTTCCATGTTTAAAGCGACTAATTTTTCATATTTAATTGCTCTAAAGGGACCTAAGTCTGTAAATGTAGCATTAAAAAATCTTTTCATTAAAGTTGTTGCCAGCCAATTTCCAAAAACCTGCTGTGGTGTCATCGAATGTTTGTCTCTGAAACGGGCTACTCTTGCACCAATAACAAAATCAATATCGTCCATTATTATAGGAGCAATAATTTGAGTCAATTCTTGAGGATAGTCGGAATAGTCTCCATCCAAAAAAACAATAATATCTGGCTTCGTTTCTAGTTGCGCAATGTATTCCATTCCTTTAAGGCAGGCATAACCATATCCTTTTCTGTTTTCAGAGAGTACTGTAGCACCTGCATTTTTGGCGACTTTAATCGTATTATCTGTCGAATTATTACTGATAACAATAACTTCCGAAACACTAGATGGAATATCTTGAATGACATACCCTATGGCTTTTTCCTCATTGTAAGCAGGAATAATTACTTTAATATTTTTCATATTTTTTTTAAGTCTCTTTAAAAAAGACTGATTTCCTCTGCGAAAATAAGGATTAATGTAAAAAGGAATTCGTTATTTTTGGTTTATTAAATCCATTAAATCAACATCATTTCCTAACAAAATTTCATTCGAATTGATTCTGCCAGCAGGCGTATCGTTTTCTAATTTTAATACACCTCTAGGACATACGGCTGCACAAATGCCACAACCTACGCAAGAAGAACGAACAATGTTTTCTCCTTTTTGAGCATAACTGCGCACGTCAATCCCCATTTCACAATAAGTAGAACAGTTCCCGCAAGATATACATTGACCACCATTAGTAGTTATTCTGAATTTTGAAAATAATCGTTGCTGTAATCCTAAGATTGCTGCCATAGGACAACCAAATCGACACCAAACGCGATTGCCTAGAATTGGATAAAAACCCACACCTACAATGCCACTAAAAGCAGCACCAATAGCAAAACCATACCATTCCCTTAACGAATTACTGTCAATAAAAAGAATGTTTTGATTCCCTGAAAAATAATTAATCAACAATGAAATGATAATAATAGCCACTAAGGAGAGCATGGTAAAAACAGCATCTTTATCTAAATCTTTTCGTTTAAAAAGGTATAATGCTCCAGTAAAAACAAGTAAGAAAGCAACAATTCCCCAAATAAAATGGTCTTTTGTAATAAAGCTCATCTCGGGATTATTAGATAAAAAAGTAAAGATAACGGCAATGGTCATTACAAATGAAAAAACCAATACCGAATGGATCATCCAGCGTTCTATTTTCCATACCGTATCAGTCTTATTGGATAAATGTCTAAAGCTATCTCCAGCAGTCTCCGCCAGACCACCGCAACCACAAACCCAAGAGCAATACCAGCGTTTTCCATAGAAATAGGTTAGAATAGGAGAGATAATAAAAATCATCGCTATTCCAAAAAATAACATAAACAAACCCAGATTACCTCCTTCGAGCATCCCTTTTAAATTCCAATCATTAAAGAAATAGTAATTCAATGGCCACATGTTTTTCAAATCCTTGGTGAAATAGGCTTTCTCTGGATTCAGTTTTTCTAATATTTCAGGAATCAAAAAAGCAAATCCTAACTGAAAAAACATCACTGATATTGTACGTATTAATTGGTACTTGTTGTGCCGGTATTTCAAGATAAATTTATAGCCCAAACCCAAAATAGCAATGGTATATAATGTGCCATATACAAACCATTGGCTGGCTGGCTTTCCATTTAAAATATAACTTAAAGGGTCAAAAAAACCAACGATTCCAGTGCTTTTCCCACCGTCTTGATTGAGCCCTAAGTATTGCGGATACCAGTACAAAACAATATAAAAAGAGGTCAGTATAATACCCGTCATCCAAGCCCAACTACCTCTATTTGTTAAGTCTTTATGCCAAATTCCGTTGTTTTTTATTCCTTCAGGTTGGTTAAGATAGGTTCTATTCGCATACACTATTATTCCCGTAAAAATAGCAAAGATTGATCCAGCAAGCCATAAACCTTTATTAGGGAATGAAACATTAAATAAAGCCAATGTCATTATGAAAAGTCCAAGCAATCCTAGCGTAACTCCTAATTTCTGGATTCCGTCCATATCCTGGTTCTCATGAGAGGCGATAGATATATTTTTAATTGATTTGCTCATGTTATATTGTATTTACACCAACGAAGTGGCTGCTAAATTGCTTTTGGATTTCTTTTTCGTGTGATTTGAAAAATTCGGGATCAAAATTAGCTTTCGCTAAATTTTTCATAACATAATCCACCGTTTCTTTGTTGGTCAAGACTTTATCAAAGAATTCATGGCGCAGGCGGATTCCAAAAGTATTAATTCCTAAAAAAGTACGGTCTTTTTTGTCAAATGAAATTCGGATTGCTTTTTTACCCGATTGATGTTCCCAGTAAAAGTGCTCTTCATTTTCTTTGGCGGCAGCCCAAACCCATCCGTAGGTTTGGTATTCGATGTCTAAAAATTTGGCCGAATTGAACCAATGTCCTGGTTTATAAGCGGTGCGCGTTCCTGTTAATGTCTGTGCTAGTGCCTCTCCCATCATGCGGCCCGTATACCAAACGGCTTCGATGGGTCGGCGTAAATCAATGGCTTCATGTTGTTCCGCACAATCGCCAATAGCATAAATATCTTTTATATTTGTTTCTAAGAAACGGTTTACTTTCACTCCTTTTCCTAGTTCAATTCCAGAATCTTTTAAAAAATCAATATTAGGGGAAACACCAGCGGTCAGCCCAACAATTTCACATTCGATAGTTTCTCCTTTATCGGTAACGATGGCTCTAGCATGTCCTTTTTCATCGGAAAGAATTTCGACCATATTGGTATCTAATCTTAAATCGATGTGATGTTCCAGTATGTGCCGGTTGATCATTTGGCTTTCGCCGAAAGGCAAAACACCATCCCAAAAACTTTTTTCCCGAACCAAGAAAGTTACAGCGATATTGCGAGACCGAAGCATTTCAGCTAATTCGATTCCTATTAAACCTCCGCCTACGATCACCGCCCGTTTGGTGGTAGGTGCCCAGTTTTCTAAAGCTTCTAAATCCCGTTTGTGATAAAGACCAGTAACGCCTTGTAAATCTTGTCCCGGCCATCCGTATTTGTTGGGTTTAGATCCTGTAGCTAGTACTAATTTATCGTAAGTTAGTTTGGTATTGTTCTCTAAGATAATTTCTTTTAAATTAGGAACTACAGCAGTTATTAATCCTTGAAGAAGTTCAATTTTGTTTTTTTTCCAAAAATCATTTTCATAAGGTTGTGTGTGTTCCCACTTCATGTGTCCCATAAATACATACATCAAAGCAGTACGAGAGAAGAAAAACTCAGTTTCGGAGGAGACAATAGTAATTTTCGAATCTGATTTTTTCCGAATGTGCTGTGCGAGTGTAACTCCAGCAATACCGTTACCAATAATGACTATGTGTTCCATATAAAATGAATTTGTTCGTTGATTGTTTAATAAAAACAGGCGACTATTGACTTTAAAATTAGTACTTTAAAATGAAAGTAGACTTAGTTTATTTTTTTTTAAAATCAGTAGCAGGTTCAAAATCGGCTGCATCTGCTTTGATGAATTTGATATTTGTCAGCGTTGCTTGTCCTAATTCCTCAGTAAGTCCTTTTCCCTCTTTCCATCCCCAGAAAACCCATTTGGTAGCTATAGGAATTCCATCCACTTCTTTATAGTCTAAATATTGAATCGCATGCGGATTTTTCTCGGCATCTTTTTTACCCGCCTTTAATGTAACAATATAAGCCGATTTTTCAAGTAAATTTGTCTTTTTATCGGCATAAACCACATACCAGTCATCAGGTGCGTCGCCAGTTCCTGATTTAAAAGTTAGCTTTTCAGTGAGGTAATTTTGTTGGTCTTTTTCTATATTGTCATACGAATTCCAGATTGTCCCTGGATCCATTAATTTATAGGGAAAAAGGAAAAAATATTCCCAAGTGAAGGCATCAAATCGAACAGATTCTTCATTTGGAATTGTTGCAGCGTAGAATACTTTATCTTGATCGAAAATGATTTTCGCTCCATTTTTATACTCAATGATTCCTTTTGTGGAATTAGTAAGAATCGTGAATTTGGCATCCATTCTTTCTGTACCGCCAAAAGCTAATTTTAGATCAAACTGCACTGCTTCTTTAGCTAAGAATTCTTGTTTATGGTGTGCTTTCTCCACTTTGTCCGTAAATTTCAAGTTTTCTTCATTTGGTTTACAGCCTACAAGCGTTAATATGACGGCTGTTAAAGTAAGGGCAATCTTTTTCATTATCTATTGTTTAATTAATGTATTTGTCTTTTTTATGCTCTTCAATTTGATTTCACAAGAAGAGTTTATAGGATGTGTTTTTTATAATACCGAAGCATACTTTCAGCAGGATGACCTAATCTGCGTTTAAGATGAATAATCCCAAAATGGAATTGCAAACGCCAAACCCCATTTTCGCGGTATCTTCTGGCTGAAGTAATAATATAATCCGGAAGTACCACAAATTGTTTTTTGGCGTAAAGCCTCGAAATGATTTCGTTGTCTTCATAAATAATATATTTTTCATCAAAACCTTTTATTTCCTCAAATAAATTTTTAGTTATAAATAAGGATTGGTCTCCACCGCGACATGAAATATGATTGAAGCGAGTGAACCACTGTGAAGCCATTAAAAGGGGATGATTGTAATCAAATTTAAGTCTGAAACAGCCTGCCAGATTCCCTTTTTGTATCGTAGTAGTGATGATCTGGTCAAAATGTTGTGGAGGAAAACTATCACAATGCAAAAAATAGAGAATATTACCAGTTGCTACTTTAGCTCCTGCATTCATTTGTTTCGCTCTTCCTTTCCCAACTTCAATTAAACGTACATTGAAATTTGCACGTAATTTATTTTGCGAGCCATCGGTACTGCCACCATCAACAACGATTATTTCGATTGCCTCTTTTTGGAATATTTTACTTTCAAGATGTAGCAGTAATTTGCTAATGCTATTGACTTCATTAAAAATAGGGATGATGATCGAAATTTTATTCATTCAAACTCCAATTATAGTCTTTGTAATTTACTTTGGCTTTACTACTTATTTTGACTGTGCTGTATTGATTTAAATAATCAATAACAGAACCTTTTTTCTTAAAATCACCAGAGAACCAATCAAATATTTTTGAGATTTCAATTTTATTTGTTGTGATACTATTTTTAGTTTTGTCATTAATAAAACTTTTTGCTGCAGCTGTTAATTGTTGCTCTAATTTTGCCTCGGTATAGGCTTCATTTCGCAAATTGGGACAAGAAAATGAAGCGCAATTAATTGCAAAATGAATTCTAGGTTCGTCCATTTTGCGCAGGATTTCATGTTCGATTTCCTCTAAACTGTATTTTTTGTTTCCCAAGGAAAAGAATTTTTTACCCCAAGGATCACTAATATCCTTGATGCTTTTGGTTGGATAGTTATCTAAAATTAATTGCACCGTAAACGCATTGTACGCATTAATCCAATAGGCAAGAATAGCGTTTTTAGACCAGGATTTTGCCGGAACATTGGCAGATAATTCGTTGAGGTACAACTTTAGCTCTTTACTGTCTTTTTGAAATCCTTTGTAATTTACGATTCCATTTTTAGCAACATTTTTTTGCAATAATACATTCCATTTAGCATGATTCATTGTCGGAGCGGCTGCTGCAACTACAGTTTGGTATGCGGAAGTTGGTATTTCAGGATTATTTTTATTTTTTCCACAGGAAAGCAGTGGTAATAGGAGTAGGGTTAAAAAATATTTTTTCATCAGTACTAATTTTAAATTATACAATATAGACCGTCATCAACCTCGTTCCTGACACAAAATAGTAATTATTTTTTCAAAGGATAGATTTCTTGCGTGATAAAATCTTTTGGAAACTCATTTTCATCGTCAAAACCAAGTTCGATGTCTCTTCCGTCTGAGGGGATGTAGTTGGTTTTGAATATATAGTCCCATATACTCAGTGAAATTCCAAAGTTGGCGCCATATTTATTCGGCATTTTTTTACTGTGATGCCAAATATGCATTTTGGGATTATTTAAGATATATTTTAAAAATCCGTAGTCCCAGCCTACATTAGCGTGGTTCAAATGGCCTATGGCAATCGAAATGAAGTGGACGATAAAGACATCTTGAAGATTTACGCCACCAATAAGAATAATCGGAATGTAAAGTATTGATTTGTAGACCAAAGGTTCCATCCAATTGTATCTAAAATGCGCTGCAAAACCCATTTCCTTCACACTGTGATGCGTTTTATGTATTTTCCATAGGAAAGGAACACTATGGAGTAAACGGTGAACATTCCATTGAATAAAATCGCTAATGATGAAAAACACCAATAATGCTAATGGTTTAGGTAACTCAGATATAGAAAAAAGCTGAATAGACATAAGTTCTAGTCCAAATACATGCAGTATGTCATTTATAAACTGCTCCATTACATTAGATAGAGCAATGAGTAGAATTAAATTGAGTAAGAAAAAATTAAAAAAAAGATAAAAGAGATCTAGCCAGAAATCTTTTCGGAAAATGGCTTGTTGTTTTCTCCAAGGAAAAACGATTTCAAGGAACCATACGACCAAAGAAATGGCAATTAGTCCATAAAAATAGTTATCCCACTTCCAGTATAAAATTTCGTTTTTTAGATAATTTAAATAACCGCTATAGGAATTTAGGAATATGTCAATGTATTTTTCCATTTGTGGTATGCAATTGTTTTGTTGGTGCTATTTGTGACACCGTTTAATTCACTTTTTTTCATCCTACTTACTTACCAGGACAGGGTTTAACTTGGCCCAATCATAACTACTTCGTTTTAAATCATCAAAGGTATCAATATCATTTAAAGTATCCAAAAGACAAACTTTTAACGTTGCTAAATCCCTTACAGTTGCTTCAAAAACCGTGCTAGTTCCCCAGTCTTTATTTTGGAAAATAAGAGTATTGTTTTTCTTTAATCCTAATAAATAATAACCGCCATCTTCAGCGCGCCCTATTACAACATCATGATCTTTAAGTTCTTTAAAGGCAGTTTCAATAAGCGTTGCTTTTAAGTCAAATAAATCACTACCTATAATAATACAGTTTTGATAGCCCATTTCAAAAAGAGATGCAAAGGCATCTTGCATTCGTTGTCCTAAATCACCAGTGGATTGCCGTTTTTTTTGATAAAAATCCTGTGACCAAATATCCTCTTTTACAATAACAGAATCATAAAACACAAATTTATCACATTTAATAGCATGTGTTTCATTCTTGGTATGCAAGAGCAAATCGTTGTAAACAATCAATGCTTTTTCGTCTCCTATAGTTTTGGCAAGTCTGGTTTTTACTTTGCCTAATTCAGGGTTACGAGTAAAAATTATAAGTGCATCAGTTTTCATAAACCTTAATTCCTTTTGTTAAATAAATACTCCATGATTTGTTATAAGCGTGTACGCTATCAGTCACTTTATTGTGATTATTTACCGCCTTTCCGCCATAATTTTTATATTCAAATATGCCACCGTACAAATTGTAGACATTTTTATAGCCCATTTTGAGAAGTTTTTCACCAATTTTTTCACTGCGAACACCTATAGAGCAATAAACAATAATAGTTGCACTTTTATCTTTAACAGTGGCCGTAATAGTGTTGGACTTAAAATGATCAAAGCCCACAGGAATGGCATTTCTGATATGACTAACATTGAATTCTTTGGGTTCTCTGGCGTCCAAAAAGACTAGATTTTTTTTATCTTTAAGGTCTTTCACTTTTATATAAGGAACCGTCTCTTGATTGAGTTTTTTCAATACTTGTGGAATGCTGTTTTGTGCAGACAAAGCAACTGAAAAAAGGAAAGGGATAAAATAAATATAGAAGCGCATGTTTTTTTTATAAAGGTATCTAATTTATTAGACGTCTAAAAACTTATTTACTGACAGTGTACGTTTTAAACAAGACAAAAGAAAAATAGTATGGGCTATAATAGTTCTTCTTCAATCGTGCGGAATCCTTTTTTTAAGGAATTACCCTAAATTTTTATATCAAATCTATAGCAATACACGTTATTTATCTGTAAATTAGCATTAGCTAGTACTAAAATTATTAACTAATAAAAAATTATTATGAAAAATCTAGGCCTTTTTTGTTTGCTATTGACTTGTATTGGACTCGGAAGCTGTAAAAATAATCAAAGTGAAAAAATCATTGAAGCTAAGGAAGCCAAAGAGTTAGTAAGCGAACAGTGCTATAAAGCGGTTTATGAAAAAGACACGCTTGATTTGAAAATTAACACGTTCAAAGATGGAGAAATAACAGGTGATATGGTCATGGCAATTGCTAATATGCCGAAAAAGGTAGGTGAAATTGTAGGGGAATTTAAAGGTGACACCTTATTTGCTAGCTACACTTTTATCCAAGGTACTGATAAAGAAAAAACATTTAAAAATCCTATGGCATTTTTAAAAAGAGGGAATGAGCTCATTTTAGGAAATGGACAAATCCAAATCACGTTGGGAGCTTCTCACTTTGTAAAAGGAGAGCCTATCGATTTTGAGCGAGTAAAATATAAATTTTCCGAAGTGGATTGTATTGAAAAATAATAAAGTAAGGAGGGAGCGAAAGCTCCCTTTTATTTTTTTAATATGTACTGGTTTAAGCCTTTATTGTGAACCTTAAATACACAAAAAATAGTTTTTGTATATAATTTTATCAATATTTTAAAATCAGTCACGATAGAAATAAAAAAACTTAAAATAATCCTACAAAGTGGAAAGTCCTACCTTTATGGGTTTAGAATACTGCTACAGCACCTAATTAAATTCCCATATCTATCCATGTAAGGGATTGTTTTGACAGTACTAATTGCGCTTTTCGTTTGTTTTCAAAATGTATAAAAGCAATCCGGATACATCTAAAATTTAAAATTCTAAATAATTAAAATAGTTTACGAAGGTCTTTCTCCTCGTATTAACTCGTATTTTAAAATATATTTTGAATAATGACCAGTTATAAAAACGTCCTTTCTTGTTTTGCAAAGTCTTTAAAATTTCAGCTTCGACGTTTTATTTTAGCTCTATCTTATCGATCTGTAGTTTGAAATTTTCATTTTTCTTGTTTCCTATTAAAAAAGTGATTTCGTTTATAAAATCTTCCGAAAAATTAGGCTGGTTGAGCCTTCTTCCGCGCCAGGAAGGATACATGTCTTTTAAGGGTATTTTTATTTCTTGCCATTCACCTGAAGTTGAAAAGGGCATTATATAGGAGTAATAATCACTATAATTGGATTTTATTCTTAATTGATATTCTTTGCCATCCCCCCGAAGTTTAACGACTATAGTAGTAAATTGCTTTAATTCTGTTTTTTGAAACCTATAGCGAACAGATGAAAAGCCTCCATTATTATCCAATGATACGCTGCCTGCGAAAACACCAAAACCATCTTCATTTAATTTAAATGTGCTGAAAGATTCTCCACCCATCACAACGTCATCAATAATAATCCAATCTTTAATATTTGAATTTTTATCAAAATCAAAAATGATCTTGGAGTTTATTGAAGATAATAAAATCATCATAAATAGTACTTTTTTCATAACATTTAAGCTTTTAATTTTTACTATTTTTAGTTGGTAGTTTACATTGATACAATGGTAATTGGATTATTGCCACGAAGTTAGTCATTTTTGCAATGCACAAAAGTTATAAAGTGCTAGGGTCTAAAATTGCAAATAAATTCGTCCGTTTTTTATGATTCCCCTTGATTTTTTTAACAATTAAATTATAAATTTTGCTCGACACTAATTTTTTTTCCGTTATCAAGATTATAGACTTTATAATTTTTTTTTAGATAAGAATTAGCTTGGGATAATGAGAAAGAAAAGTAGAAGTGTTGGTTAATATACTATTTTTCATATCTTTAAAAATAAATCAAACCAGTATGAAAAATAAATTAATGCTTTTGCTGCTCTTTAGTAGCACAATTTTGTTGGCGCAAGATACGTATATTCAATGTGGTAAAATTATAGATACCAAAACCGGAAAAGTCCTAACTAATAAAACCATAATAGTTTCTAATAAAAGTATTAAAGCCATTCAAGACGGTTTTGTATATCCTACAAATCCTGCAGACAAAGTCATCAACTTGCAAACCAAAACGGCTATGCCTGGTTGGATAGATATGCACGTACACCTTGAAGAAGAAACCTCTCCAACTCGCTACGTGGAAGAATTTACGCAAAATGATGCAGATGTCGCCTTTAACTCCTTAGGTTTTGCAAAATCAACCCTTATGGCGGGCTTTACTACGGTGCGTGACCTTGGTGGCTCAGGGATTAATGTTTCGCTAAGGAATGCTATTAATCAAGGAAAGGTGGTAGGCCCAAGAGTACTAACTGCTGAGAAAGCACTAGCTTCAACAGGAGGACATGCAGATCCAACAAATGGGTATCGTAAAGACTTAATGGGAAGTCCAGGTCCAAAAGAAGGAGTGGTTAACAGCCTTGAAGATGCAAGACAAGCTGTGCGACAACGTTATAAAAACGGAGCCGACTGGATCAAAATAACCGCAACAGGAGGTGTATTGTCTGTTGCCAAAAGCGGGAGTAATCCACAATTTACTCAAGAAGAAATAGAGGCTATCGTAGGGACAGCCAAAGATTATGGAATGCAAGTTGCCGCTCATGCTCATGGAGATGAAGGTATGCAGCGCGCCATTAGAGGTGGTGTAAAAACCATCGAACACGGAACAGAGATGAGCGAAGCCACTATGGATTTAATGATCAAATACAATGCTTATTATATTCCAACACTTTCAGCAGGAAGTTATGTGGCAGAGAAGGCTCTTATCCCTAATTATTATCCTGCTATAGTGGTACCAAAAGCATTGGCTATAGGGCCAAAAATTAAAGCTACTTTCTCGAAAGCATACAAAAAAGGAGTGCCTATTGGATTTGGTACTGATGCAGCAGTTTTTCCTCATGGCGATAATGCCAAAGAATTTATCTATATGAATCAAGCAGGTATGCCCATTATGAAAGCTATCCAAGCAGCCACAATAGTAAACGCCAAGATATTGGAGATGGATCAACAAATAGGAGCAATAGAACCTGGCTATTTCGCCGATATAGTTGCCACAAATGCTGATCCCACCGAGGATATCAATACGGTTACTAACGTAGTATTTGTAATGAAAGATGGAGTGGTTTACAAACAATAATTTGAAATACCATTCCAAATGTAATTAGATATTTAAAGGAGTTACCGCAGGAAATATTTCCTGAGGTAGCTTTCTTTCTTAATTTTTGGACTTTTTACCATTTTTAATGTTATAATGCTGCAGAACTTCTTTCAATTTTGCAATTCGAAATACAATAATAAACCAAATCTTTTTTTTTAAATTACCAGGTAAGTAGCTATGTATCTCTTACGTACTATTATTTTATTTGTTTTAAATAGAGCTAAAATTATGCGCTTTATTTCTTATTCATTTATCTTCTAATTTTTTTTCTTGCTGTAAATTACCTCATTTGTTGGCGTCTTGAACCAAGTTTGCAACCCATTAAATTTTAAATTTTGTAAATCTGGATTAAAAATTCATGTTCAAACCGTACCGAATTATAGTATGCAATAGCAAAAAATGGACTTTAAATCCCAAATTATTTATCCTCATTCAGGCAGATACACTCTTAAATGGGTTTCATTTGCTTAAATACCATATTGATATTTGTGAAAGAAAGGCAAACGAATAATCGAAAATTAAGTAGAGCGTTTATGTTGCTAAATTTGTATTTGAAGGTAAATATATTTTGGAGCAAGTTTGCAAAATCAATAGTAGCAAAAAGAATTATATCGGCAATTAATATTAATTCAGAAAGAGCAAAAAAGTGCTCAAGCCCTATATAGTTAGGATTTTAATAATCTAAAAAAAATTGAAGCATACATTATTAACCAGAATAACAAAGAATTTTGTCAATGACAAATATTAAATTCTCTAATTAAATAGTATAATTTACTGTTGCTTAAATTGAAAAGTGGAACTCTTTTTTTTATAAATACCATCATTTTACCAGTAAAAGGAGAAGTTAGAAGAGAATTTTATATGTTTCTCAAGTTCGCTAAGAAGTAGGTTTGCATTAGTATCGCTGCAAGCGCCCTACTGCAGTGGACTTGTGAAAAAAATATCAAAAATTAAAAAGGAGCTTGTTTGGTTTTAAGTTGTTAATTATGTATCGGTTATTTAGATTTCAAAAAAGGAATAGGATTACTAAAATAGTGGTTTCCTTTTTAAGTAGCAAACGTATTCGGATTAATGTCTTTTGTCACTGCAGTACTTCATTCAGCTTTAACAGCTTAAAAATTAAAATTTTTTAGTCGTAAAACGTTGTCATAGGTCAAGGTTTACTACTGTTATTATTTTTAATTTTGAAAAAAACAAAATATTATTTAGGTAAATCCTTTTTAACAATCTATTTGAAGGATTTAAAGTATAATAATTAAGGTTTTTATAGTCTTTTTTAATTCCATTTTTAAAAAACAAAATGAAACAAGTTACTCTTAGCAATCAAGTATTGTATTTATTAAGTATATCAGCAGGGCTAGTAGTTGCTAATTTGTATTACAATCAGCCCTTACTTCATCAAATCTCGGTTAGTTTTAATGTATCAGAGGCGGAGGTGAGTAATGTTGCTTTATTTACCCAATTAGGATATGCTTTAGGTTTATTATTTATTATTCCCTTAGGAGATATGGTTTCTAATAAAAAAATACTACGATTGGATTTTTTAATTATGGTCATCGCTTTGATAATAGCCGGATTGGCTAATTCGCTACTTGTATTAATTTTAAGTAGCTTTATTGTTGGTTTTACCTCAGCATTACCGCAATTGTTTGTTCCTATGGCTGCACAACTTTCGGATGATGAAAATAGGGGAAGAGCTATAGGCATTGTGATGAGCGGACTTTTGATTGGGATTTTGGGGAGTCGTGTGATTAGTGGTTTTGTAGGAGAACAATTTGGATGGCGTGTGATGTTTTATGCAGCTGCAGTAATGATGATTATCTTATTTGTAATCTTAAAGTTTAAGTTGCCCACTATTGAACCAGTATTTAAGGGTAGTTATGCAAGTTTGATGAAATCGCTTCACCATTATTTTAAAACCGATGCTTCATTGCGTTTGGCTACCTTAAGAGGAGGATTAGCCTTTGCCGGACTAAGTGCTTTTTGGACCACTTTGGTATTTTTGATGCAAGATTCTTTTGGATATGGAAGTACGATCACGGGTGCGTTTGGAATACTTGGTATTGTTGGGGCTTTGGCAGCTACTTTTGTTGGGAAAATTAGCAGTACGGTAAGTAATAATTTGGTCATTTTGGTAGCCATTTTGCTGCTAATAGTTTCCTGGATTGTTTTATTATTTTCTGGAAATTCTCTTGTAGGTTTGATGATTGGTATTCTACTCGTTGATTTAGGGTTACAAGCTTTACATATTACAAATCAGAAAATTATCTTTTCTAAGAGTCCAGAGGCTAGGAACAGGGTGAATACTATTTATATGGTTGGTTTTTTTATTGGTGGTGCTTTTGGAACTGTTGCTGGAGCTTTGGCTTGGGAAAATTATAAATGGCTTGGGGTATCGGCACTTGGAATTATTTTGTCTGTTTTAATTTTGATTGTACATCTTGTCTTTAGAAAAATCTAAATTTTTAGGATTAGAATATAGTTTTGGAATCAAAAAGGACAAGGTAGTATCAGCAAGTTATTTCTAGAATGTAAGTGTAGTATTGCGAGTAATATGATGTAAGCTAATCCATAGGTTTTTGACTTGATCCACTGGATTTCCGAAACTTTTAGGAATGATCCTCAAACAGGGTACCTGCCGAATTAGATTTAAAGTGTGAAATGAAATTATGCTTCAATTACAATTTAATCAAGTTCAACGGTTAGGTGCAGATAAATATAGGATTTTGTAAAAACAGGAAGATATTGAAATGAAAAAAGCACCCTTTTGGGGTGCTTTTCGCGGAGAAAGAGGGATTTAATACTCTTTGCTATGTGGTTGATATATTGATGATTATATATCTTATTTATTCAAGTGCCCCTATATGTGCCCCTTTAAATATTTCGTAGTTTATCAACTGTGATGATAGGTGTAAAAATACGAAAAAAACCAATAAAAAAGGCCTTTAATTGTCAAAACTTGAATTGGTTAGCTATTATTTTTTGAACATGTAAAGTTCAAAAAATGTATAGGTTAATCACAGTTTCTATCCAATAATTAATGGTTCAACCTGTTCCATTTTTAGGCTTGTATATTGGCAAAACTCTTCTATTGATACTAATTCATTTTGGAGCTTGTTGAGCTCCTTTCTAATGTTTTGCAGCATTCTAATGCTTTGTCAATAACTCTTCCCGGTTATGCGTTGTATGTCCTTCGGGTAGATACACAATCTCTTATTATCTGTTCTCATACTCTATCTATAGCTTTGATTAGGCTTTGACTTACTTGAAACTCCTGTTGTCCAATTTATTGGATTCAATAAAATTAGTTAAAAATCTCTTTCATTCAGAAGCAGCGATTTGTTACAATTTTGAGGTTTTAAAAGTGTCATTTAAGTCGATTTATGCCATTTATGTCTGATACTGACATATGGAATATAAGAGTCTTTTTTATGCGATTTAATTAGCTAAAATTTGTTTTAAAATCCATCGGAATTGTTGCAACGGAAAGTGGACTCAAGGAAAATTTAAAACAAATATTAATCTAAATTTTAGAAATTATGGCAAGACAGAAAGGCATAATTAAATTAAAAGGGACTATCGGAGATATTACCTTTTACAAAACCCAAGATGGACATTTGGCACGTGAAAAAGGAGGCATTGATGCCAGCAGAATCAAAAATGATCCTGCGTTTCAAAGAACACGTGAGAATGGTTCCGAATTTGGAAGAGCCGGGAAAGCTGGGAAAATTTTGAGAACGGCTTTGAGAGCGTTGCTTTTAAATTCTGCGGACGGCAGAATGGTAAGCCGATTAACGCAACAAATGGTTAAAGTTATTCAAGCGGATACCATTAGTATAAGAGGGTTGCGAAATGTTATTGACGGTGAAGCGGAATTACTCGCAGGCTTTGAGTTCAATATCAGAGGTAAACTGGGCACCAGTTTGTTTGCTCCCTATGTTGGGACAATTGACAGAGTAACGGGTGATATCACAGTTAATTTGGCTTCTTTTATTCCCGCCAATATGATTGCTGCACCAAGTGGAACTACACATTTTAAAATTATTTCGGCCGGTGCTGAAATTGATTTTGAAGCTGAAACATTTGTTGAAGCGCATTCAGAAACTGCAATTTTGCCTTGGGATATGACGCCAACAGCAGCGATTAGTCAAACTAATGGAGTAACTCCAAATAGTACAAAACCTTTGTTTTTGGCCTTGGGAGTTGAGTTCTACCAACAAGTTAATGGACAAATGTACGCATTGAAAAATGGTGCATATAATCCATTAGCATTGGTATCTGTAAGCGGATTGTAAGATGGTTTTACTACTGTCAAGAACTTATTTCCCTGATGGAACAAATAGCAAACTCGAATGCGAGGGTAAATTTATTTGTAACACCATTGAATTACCATGGAAGAAAAACGAAACGAAGGTTTCTTGCATTCCGGAAGGGAAATATTTTATCAGAAAGCGTTACAGCAATAAATTTAAGTGGCATTTGGAAGTTATGAATGTTGAAAACAGAAAATTTATTATGATTCATCCCGCTAATAATGCACTTTTAGAATTGAATGGCTGTATTGCACCAGTAACTCAATTTTCTGGACCTGGTTTGGGTCTGATGTCACGAAAAGCATTTTATAAATTGGCAGCGTTGGTTTATAAAGCTTTAGACCGTGAAGAAGATGTTAGTTTAATTGTTCAATCTTAAATTCATAATTATGAATGTAATAAAAAGAGCGAAAGCTCCAACGCCGAAATTTTTTAAAGTGCTTCGAAATATTGGGTTGGTTTTGGCAGCTGTTGGCGGAACTATTTTGGCTGCGCCTGTGGCGTTGCCAGTTGCAATAGTTTCAATTGGTGGATATATTGCTGTTGCTGGTGGCGTTATTTCCGCTGTTAGTCAATTGACTTCAACTAAAGATGCAATACAGTAATCCAGCTTTAGTTGGTACCGCTGGCGGTACTTTTTTGAGTATAATTCCGAATTTGAATTCGGAAGATGTTGTAAAAACTATTATTTTAGCCACTTTGGGTGCAATTGTCAGTTTTGCAATTTCGATTATACTCAAATTCTTGATTCGAAAGCACAAAAAATAATGCAATTCAAGTTGTGGTGACCGTGAATTGTATTTTTGAAAGCCCATTCCGCAAGGTTTGGGCTTTTTTAGATTTAATTTTCTTCAAATAGATTCAAAGTAACTTCTTCGACTACTACTTCCGCACAAGAACAATACAGACCGTTATATTTTGCGCTGTCAATTGCCTTGTTTCTGCTATCGAATATTCCAAAGCAAACTCTTGATGCTTTGGATTTCCAAACATCGGTTTGGTATAAAATAAATAATTTCATAGGTATAGTTTTTAAATTAATAAATCAATTTTTCTTGCAGTAGCGGTGTAAAATAACCCTTCTCATATCGTTAATAAGGTTGATATTTTGATGAAATTGTTCTTCCTTGAGTTCCAACAACCTCAACGCTTTTACATCTTTCTGATGCGCTTCAAAATCTTGTAGCATTTCATTGACTTTTAAAGCAAAATCTTTTTTAAAATCTTGAATTCGCAAAAATGGAATGACAGAACCGCAAAGGGACTGGTACCAGAATTTGGATTTCCAAAGGCTATACGCAAGCCAGTACACAGTTTTTGAATCCTCTTCGTTTGAAAAAATGATAACAAAACTATTGGTGAACGGCTCTTTTTGCGGCTTACCACTATTCATACCTTTGTTAAGGATGAAAATTTGACTTCCTTTGTAAAGAGTGCGTTTTTGGTGGGTTTTTACAATAAAATTCATCATGGCTTCGGATTTAAAATGATGCTCTCGCTACGCTCCGCACCATGTAATTTTTAAAAGAAAAAAAGAAAAAAAAGAAAGTCGTCTCATAAGTGGAGGTTTCAAGAAAATCAAGTTTTTTTGAAAAAATACTACCCGAATGGGTGGAGATTTTATCAAAAACCCGTAGGGCTTGAACTTTACTTTCTTGAAACTGGAGCTTACCTTTACTTTCTTTTATTTATTTTTTTTCCTCGTTAGCAGGATGTTTCTTATTTGGATTTTATTTGATTTTTGACTTATTTCAATCGGAAGTGAGGTTTTGAAATTAATTGAAAGTGTAATGGGGAATATTATCAAAAATCAAATACTATGCTTACCGAGTGCGCTGGCAGTAGCGAGAGCAAGGGTATGGATTTTTATTTTACCGATTTGAAACTGTATGGACAATGAAAAATCATACTCTTGCTGGCTTTTTTTGTTTTTGTGGGTGCTTTAATTTAATTAACATCAAATCCGCTCTTTTAAAAAGCACCTGCAAAAACAAATGCAAATACTTCCTAGTGCGGTGGCAGAAGCGAGAGTAAGGGTGTCGATTTTTTATTTGTGGGCCGGAATGTTTGTGATTGCTTTTCTTGGTGGCTTGATGCCCATCGTTGTTTTAAGAAAGAAGGTTAAGTACATGACAAAAAACTAAATAAGCTGTAATTTAGATTGTTAAATCCAGTCAAAAGAAATTTTGACAAGAAGTCTAATCCATATTTAAATA
>NZ_FRBU01000074.1 GCF_900142695.1 Flavobacterium xanthum
CTCAAACAAGATGGGATAATTTATCGGCATACCTATTAGATGGTAACTTGCAAATAGATAATAATCTGGTGGAAAATGCAATCAGACCAGTGGCCATTGGTAGAAAGAATTATCTTTTTGCCGGATCGCACGATGCTGCTCAAAGAGCGGCTATGGCCTATACCTTTTTTACTAACTGCAAAAAGCATAACGTAAATCCTTTTGAGTGGCTAAAATATACCCTTGAGAATATCCAATCTATAAACCACAAGAATATTACAGACCTGTATCCTCACAATTACAAGCAGCTAGCGGAATCTAAACCATTGTAAAATTACGCTCCTAT
Organism: Flavobacterium xanthum; assembly: GCF_900142695.1. Taxonomy (GTDB): domain Bacteria; phylum Bacteroidota; class Bacteroidia; order Flavobacteriales; family Flavobacteriaceae; genus Flavobacterium; species Flavobacterium xanthum. Next base: position 326 of record NZ_FRBU01000074.1, read on the forward strand.
CATTAATCTTATTGAACTAAACAATATGTAGTTGCTCGGGTGGATACCAACAAAGACTAAACTCCATTCAACAATAAATATAGGCAAAGCAATGTTTTCATGGGGTTTATCAGCGGACTTTATTAATTTAAATTCTATTGAGAACAATAACACTACTTTAGGAATAAGTGATTCTTTTTTATTTATCCAACCTCATATATCTGTTAAATATAGTTTTAATACAAAATGGAATTTGGGTGTTAGTTATGATTTAAATAATAACATATCCGATTTTTCACAGCTTTATACACCTGTAATTTTAACTAGTTTTAATGCAATGGTTCAAAATCCAAATTTTGTTAACATAATCAGAACAAATTCACTTGCGCCTTATATAAATTATAATAATATTCTAAAAAGTTTTTTTTTAAGTTTAAAAGGCAATTTGAATCAAAACAAATCCGACGCTACATTTTCAAATGAATTAAACAGCGAGGGCTTTATGGTTACAGAAGTTATTAAACAACCTAATTCTTTAAGAAACTATGGTTGTACTTTATATTTAACAAAAGGGTTTTTAGGTTCTTTTAAAACAGAATTGACATATGCATACAATACCAGTAAAAACCAATTGTTTTTTAATAATCAATTTCTCGATGCAATTAATAGCAGGCAAAGTATAGATTTTGGCTTAAGTTGGGATAAAGGAAGTTGGTTTACGCTGGAATATAAAGCTAAATTGAACTTTGGAACGTCACAAACTACAGGTAGTCAAATTAATAACTCAATTCTTTTTCAAAATTTGAATTTGGATATATATACAACTAATGCTACACGAATCAATTTCGGTTTAGATTCGTCTAGAACAGAAACTTCAAATAGTAGTACTGTTGCTAAAAATACACTTTTTAATATGTCTTTTTATTACAAACCTTCTAAAAAAGTAAATATAAATGCCTCTTTGATTAATATTTTTGATACGCAATTTTTTACAACGACAAACAGTTATTTTAATTTCGTGAATGTGTATCAATTTTCATTGAGGCCAAGACAATTTACTATAGGGTTCAATTATTCATTGTAGGGATTTTCTATCTAAAACAATCCGTTCAATTCCGCATCAATTCGATTAAAAATAGTTCCTAAATCTTCTGGATTGTCTACAAAATTAATGTTATCTACATCTATAATCATTAATTTTCCTTTGTCATACGTTTGAATCCAACCTTCGTATCTTTCGTTCAAACGGCTCAAATAATCAATAGAAATGGAGTTCTCGTATTCGCGTCCTCTTTTATGAATCTGTCCGACTAGATTAGGAATAGAACTTCTTAAATAAATCAATAGATCAGGTGCTTTAACTGTAGATTCCATTAATTCAAAAAGGGAAGAATAATTCTGAAAATCACGATTGGTCATCAAACCCATCGCGTAAAGATTAGGCGCAAAAATATGGGCATCTTCATAGATTGTTCGGTCTTGTATAATTTTTTTACCGCTTTCCCGAATTTGCATGACCTGACGGAAACGACTATTCAAGAAGTAAATTTGTAAATTAAAGGACCAGCGCTCCATTTGATGGTAAAAATCATCCAAGTATGGATTGTCAACTACATCTTCATAATGCGGTTCCCACTTAAAATGTTTCGCTAATAAACGTGTCAAAGTTGTTTTTCCAGAACCTATATTTCCTGCTATTGCTATGTGCATTATGGTATTGTGATTTTATAATTTGTAATTCCTGTTGCTGTAAAAATAGATAAAATTTGGTCCTTGTAATAGAATTTTTTAAATGTTTTTTCTGAAATTTCAATTTGAGTTTTGGTCTCTTTTTCTAAATCATGTAAAATCAAAATGGAGTTCTTAGAATACATAAATTGATTTTCATTAATGATTGTTATTGTTTCGAAATCAGGGACTTTTCCCTTGCTGGTTATTTTTCCAAAAATGTCACACATATACCAGCTGTTTTTAATATCAATCCAATGAAAAACATTAAAGTCAGAAACATAATTCTTGATGCTTTCTGTAAAAGGCACAGAAATCGTTTTATAAGTAGCACTTAAATAATCATAAAGTCCCAGCTGCTGATTCATACTGTTATAAATCCAAAGTTGATTTTGAGAGGCTATTCCAATAGCCGTTCCTACGATTGGAATTGGATTTTCTGAAAAGTTTATTTTTTGGGTTTCATTCAATTGATTGTCTAATGAAATAACGGTGTTGAAATTTTCATAAAACAAGACAATTTTAAGCGGATTTTGTAGGTCAACTTTAGTAATTTTGCCTAATGAAACATTTTTATATTCTAAAGTTTCTCTTTTATTTATCTTAGAAAAAACATTGTTATTAATGGTGTAATAAAAACCAAAAGAATCGTATCCTAAAAAGGCATCTCCATTAAAACGAATAGAGTCCATTTTTACAACCGTTGGATTTTGTGTTTGACTAAAAACCACTGAAAACGAAGCGATAAAGAGAAAAATTACTAATTTCTTCATGAAAGCGAAATTACGATTAAACCAAATATAATTAGGAGAGTCTTATTATTATTTTAAGAGAATACCTGTAACAAAAATAGTATTTTTCAGTCTTATTTATCAAAATCCAAATAATATGTATAAAGTAATTTTCACATTAGTATTAGCACTCGCATCATTCATGGGTCTTCATGCTCAGGAATTTCAAGGAATGGCGGTTTATGAATCGAAAACGAGTACTTCCGATTTTAAAACTCGAATGGAGGGCAACAAAAACATGGCTCCAGATATGCAAAAGATGATTGAGGAAAGAATGAAGAAAATGTTCGAAAAAACGTTTATTCTTAATTTTAATAAATCGGCATCAATTTACAAAGAGGAAGAAAAACTGGATGCTTCTGCACAAGCCGGTGGCGGAATGCGAATGATGAGCTCCATGACTGGTGGCGGAGGAACCTATTACAAAAACGTAAAAGAGAAATCCTATACTATTGATAAAGAGTTTATGGGAAAAGAGTTTCTTATAAAGGATTCATTACCCAATTTACAATGGAAGATGGAAGGGGAGACCAGAGTGATTGGTGGTTACACGTGTTACAAAGCAACGGCTGTAAAAGCGCCAAGTGCAACTGACTTTAGAAACTTTAGACCTAAAAGAGAAGAGGCCAAGAAAGAGGAAGACAAAAAAGAATCAGACAAGCCTGCTGCTGAGAAGAAAACTAATTTCCTAGATGCTGTAGAATTGCCAAAAGAAATTACGATTACGGCATGGTATACACCAGAAATCCCCGTAAATCAAGGTCCAGAAGGATATTGGGGATTGCCGGGATTGATTTTGGAAGTGAATGATGGTAAAACAATTATTTTGTGTTCTAAAGTCGTTTTAAATCCCAAAGAAAAAGGAGAAATAAAACCTTCAACTAAAGGTAAAGTAATTTCTCAAAAAGAATATGACGAAGCTGTAGTAAAAAAAATGGAAGAGTTTAGGGAAATGAACCAAGGACGTGGTGGAGATGGCGGTATGCAAATTCGTTTTGGAGGGTAACCTTATTTTAACAAATTAATTTACAGCCTTGACCACGAACATTAATAATTTGAATGTTGGGATCAAGGCTTAATTTTTTTCTCAACTTTGTAATAAAAACATCCATACTTCTACCAGTAAAAAAATCATCATTTCCCCAAATTTTATTTAAAATTAAAGAACGGTTAACTATTTTGTTTTTATTTTCAGATAGTAAGTCTAATAGGACAGCTTCGCGATGGGTTAATGAGATTATTGCTTCAGAACAATGTAAGGTTTGTTTAGTAAGATTAAAAACATAGTTGCCAATTAGAATGTTTTCGTCGTTTTTAAGATTAATTTTTCTTCCAAGAAGAGAGTGGATTCTAACAATTAGTTCTTCCATGCTAAAAGGTTTTTTTAGGTAGTCGTTGCCGCCAAAATTAAATCCATCAACTACATCTTGAGTTTGTGATTTAGCAGTGAGAAAAACTATGGGAATCTTATTATCTAATTTTCGAATATCTTTCGCTACTGAAAATCCATCTTTCTTTGGCATCATGACATCCAAAACTACTAGCTCTATTTTTTCATTTTTAAAAGCATCAAAAGCTTCTTCGCCGTCTTTACAGAGAATAACCTCAAAATTTCTAGTTTCTAAACTTTCCTTAATGATTTGTGCTAAGGCTGGTTCGTCTTCGGCTAGTATTATTCTTATTTTTTTAGACATTCGCTAGTGTGATTTTAAAAATGTTTTTTGAATTCACGATTAGCTCAAGTGTTCCTTGATGTTTTTCTATAATTTTTTGCGAATAATATAAGCCTATGCCAAAGCCTTTCACATCATGGATATTCCCTTTTGGAATTCTATAAAACTTTTCGAAAATCTTTTCACGTTGATTTCTATCAATCTCAATTCCATTGTCTTGTACTGTTATTTCTATCTTTTTTTGGTCTAATTTTAATCTAACTTCAATTTGATTTCCGCCATATTTTAGAGCGTTATCAATTAGATTTGAAATTGCATTTTCAAAATGAAATGCATCCACATTCATTATTAGTTCCTTATAATTCGAACGAAAAGAGATGGTTTTGGTAGAGGTATTCAATAGGTGTTTCTCAATATTAGTTTCCAATAATTGAACTATATTCAGCGGTTCTTTGTTTATGGTAAGCTTGTCAGATTCTAACGAGGCAGTTTCCAAAAGTTTCTCAACCATATTTGCTAACTTTTCTAATTGGTGGTTTGCTATGTCTAAGTAACGATTAGTTTTTTTTGGATCATTATTGGAGGTGGATTCAATTAATTAATGCGAATTCCTGATTATTGTTTAATAATTGTAAATATACTTCATTTGGAGAATCAAATTGATGCCTTTTCCGAGGT
>NZ_FRBU01000048.1 GCF_900142695.1 Flavobacterium xanthum
TAACATAAATTCATTTTTGTCCATGTCTAAATTGTTTAGAACAAAACTACTACCTTAGGTTAATCTAAAAAATATGTGGTTCGTCGGGCGGATACAAACATACCCATCAGGAACATATCTAATTGTTTTGTCTTACACCAATGGGGAACAAAAAAATATTAAAATCATTAAACAATAGCATATGAAGAATTTTTACTTTACCCTACTATTTGTGGGATTCTCTTTTTTTGTTTCTGCACAAGATTTAGAAGGAACACCTGTGCAAGGTTTGAAACCTATAAAAAGGACGCCGAATGCGCTAGAAAAAATATCAAATACTACGAGTCGAGTTAATCAAACTGCTAAAATACTGCCTGCTTCGGCTATAACTCCGACAGGAACATCTACTGAAGTAGGAATAACCGAAGGACAACTGTCAGTTTCACTCACCGGAGGAGCCAGCTATAGCATTCCTATTGCGATGTCACCAGGAATCAATGGGGTTGTTCCACAAGTAAGTTTAACTTACAACAGTCAAGGTGGTAACGGAGTGGCAGGTTATGGTTGGAATATCTCGGGAGTTTCTGCCATTACCAGAATTCCATCAACCAAGTTTCATGATGGTACAATTGATGCCGTAGATTTTGATAATCTGGATCGTTTTGCTTTTGATGGGCAACGCTTGATCGTTAAGAACGGCGGTGTTTATGGTGGCAATGGTACGGTTTACGAAACCGAGAGTTTTTCCAATGTAAAAATAACCTCTTATGGAGTACATCCAAGCGGTGCAAATTACGGTCCTGCTTATTTTCTGGTAGAATACCCAGATGGCTCCAAAGCTTATTATGGAAGGAATCAAAACCAACGATCAATAATGGAATGGGGAATTGCGTCTTGGGAAAATCCGCAAGGAGTACAAATTGTCTATGAATACATAGACGCTACTATTCCATTGGTTATTAAATCCATCTATTATGGAGCAATAATTGAAGAAGCAGGAATCAACAAGATTAATTTTCTTTATGAAGTAAGAAAAAGACCAGAACAGATTTATGCTGGTGGGCAAAGTTTGGTAAATAACAAAATTCTAAAAAAAATTCAGGTTACTGGTAACGGTGTTGGTTTTAGGAATTATGATTTAGCGCATGATTTGACCTCGTTAGGTTATGAACGCTTGACAAGTGTAACCGAAAAAAGTGGTGATAATACCAAAAGCTACAATCCTACTATGTTTAGCTATGAAAATACTAATGAATTAATCACATATTCACCAATTACAGCCAGTTTGACCGTTGGAAATATATCATCACAAAATACTTCAACCGTTTCTGGAGATTTTGATGGAGATGGTAAAATGGATTTCTTACTGTATCCCACAACAGGTACCGATAGTAAAGCAAAATATTGGCTTTTTTCCGACATCAGTTCAGGAACTAGCACAAATATAGGTTGGGAACACCCTGTGGGTAAATTTGATGATATTTTCCCGGTCTCATGGTTAAGTTGGAGTAACAAATTGATGCCGATGCAGGGATGGGCCGTTATCAAATTAAACTCCTCCACAGATACCACTACTTTTAGTACTTATTCTGCGGGTATTACAAGTCCAATTTATTTTCAATACGAAAAAGCATATCAATTCCCGAAATTCATTTACTATAATGATTATAATTGTGGCGGCAATGAGCCAATGCTGCAACGAGTCAATAACACTAGTAGGATTATTGTTCCAATTGAAGAGGAACCACCTCTGCCGATTGAACTAGATATACCAAAAAGTTATGTAAATGGAGATTTTAATGGTGATGGTCTGACGGATGTAGTTGCTATCGAAAAGCCAATTACCTATTCTTATCAGTATGGATGCTACGGATATACCACAACACGTTCTGGAGGAAACTCATATTTTGTAAACCTAGACAGAAGATTGACTGCTGATTTTGTAAATCATGCGGGCTACATAACATCCAACGCGAACAGCAAATTTATGGTTGCTGATTTTAACGGGGATGGAAAATCGGATATATTTGTTTTTGATGCAGGTTTTCTAAAAGTTTATACATTAAGTGATGCTAACTATTTTGTATTGCTCTATCAAAACACAACAGCTGATACTAGCATAGTTCTTGATAAACCAATCTTGATGGGGGATTACAATGGAGATGGAAAAACCGACTTTATTATTCCAAAAGCATATGGAAATAATTATGCGAAATATACATCAACTGGTGTATCATTTATAAAAACCGATGTAATTTATAGCATTCCTTATCAGCAAAATAATTCAGCCGATACCTTTCAAATTATTCCAAGTGATCTAAATAATGATGGGAAAACTGATTTGATTTTAGTTAGAACATATAGAAATAACACCAGTCAAACAGCTACAATAGCAGGAATTAATTCATACCAAAAAGGCTTTGTAAGTATGCGTTTATTCAGAAATATGGATTCTAATTTTGTTTCAGATATGTATAAGGAGACAGGACTACAAAGTAATATATTAGCCTATCCTTTGCCTATCTTTCTTTCTGCAGACAAGCTTAATAAAAAACTTGAAATTTCCTTTGCTTCAAATAATAACATTCATCATTTCCAATCTCAAATGGACTTTAGTGTTGACCGCTTACTTAGTACCATCACCACAGGCAATGGCGTTACCGAATCCATTACTTATCAACCATTAGATCCCCATTCAACAGAAGGTTATAATTCTATTTATACGGATAGCGGTTATACAGAAAACTATCCAAATACGGATATTGTTGTAGCTCCAACATTTCAGGTGGTAACAAAATTGGAAAAACAAAGTACAGCTGTTTATAAGAAACAATTATTTTCTTATTATGGTGCGGTTTCTAATTTAGAAGGCCTTGGTTTTCTGGGGTTCCGTTCTACGATGCGGACCAATTGGCATGATGATAACACAACCATTATATCAAGTATTTCAAAATTCGATGTAAATTTAAGAGGTGCCAATACCGAGAATTATTCTGTGCTGTATTTGGGGTATCTTTCAGGTAATTATACGGCTACTGATTTTATTTCAAAATCTTTACTGACATATGAAAGCGAACTTTTACCAAGCAAAGTATATAAAATCAAGAATACCATTTCACAACAGTATAATGGGCTGGACAATACCAATAGCGAGACCACAACCGTATATGACACCTATAATAATCCCACGCAATCGACCACAACGCTCAAAAATGGAACAACCATAGAACAAACCAGCGTGAGTAATGTAGGGTATGACAACCAACCGGCAGCATCGACCTATTATATTGGCAGACCCACCAGCAAAACACAAAGCGTGACGGCTTCGGGAGATACCATGACCAGTGAAGAATTATATACATTCACGAATCATCTGCTATCTCAAGTAAGGAAAAAGGGACATAATATGGATTATATTACCGAGGACAATATTTATGATACTTTTGGCAACATCACAAAAAAAACAATAACAGCAATAGGGCTCACACCAAGAGTTACAAATTATGAATACGACACCTCGGGGCGTTTTTTAACAAAAAGTATTGATATTGAGGGATTGGCAACAACATTTGCATATAACACCAGCAACGGATTATTAAACTCCGAGACCAATCCATCTGGCTTAAATACATCTTACAGTTATGATGCTTGGTTTAAGAAAATAAAAACAACCGATTATCTGGGCAAAAGCAATACCTATAGCTATACTCGAAGTTCCGAAAAATCCATTGTAACCACCACTGGACATGATGGCAGTGGCAGTCAAGAAGTATTTGACGATTTGGGAAGAAAAATTACATCGGCAGTCAAAGACCTCAATGGGAATTTTTCTACTGTTTCTTATTTATATGATATTTATGATCGAAATTATAAAGTAAGCGAACCATATTTTGGTACCAGTCCAACCCAATGGAATGAAACTCAATATGACGTTTATAGCAGAATAAGCCAAAGCATTTCCTTTACGGGAAAGACAGTTACCATGGGATATTCCGGATTGACCACAACGGTGAATGACGGAACAAAAACCAAATCTTCAACAAAAAATGCCATAGGCAATGTGGTGGCTATGACCGATACACCAGGGGGGACGATCAACTACACTTATTTTGCCAATGGCAATTTGAAAACTACAAATTATGGCGGAGTAATAACTAACATAGAACAGGATGGCTGGGGAAGAAAGACCAAACTGATAGATCCCTCAGCAGGAACGTATACGTATACCTATAATTTATTGGGAGAAACCACCAGTGAAACCACTCCAAACGGAGTTACGACCTATACTCTTGATGCTGTAGGCAAATTGACCAAGAAAACTATAGTAGGAACGAATACCAATAGCGAATCGACTTATGTTTATGACACAGCCACCAAGTTGCTTACGTCAAGTGTATTTAAGAATATTTTAGAAGGAAATACAATTACGAATAACTCGTATGAATACGATTCTTATAAAAGATTGTTTAAAACGACCGAAACAACGCCTTATGCCACTTTTACCAAACAATTCACCTTTGATGCTTTTGGCAGAATAGATAAAAAAACCAGTACAGCGGTAGTATTGGCAAACGGAAAAACAAGTGCAAAAACCATAAAAAACACCTACCAAAATGGTTCTCTTTGGCAAATACTCGATGATGCAACGAGCCAACCGCTTTGGCAAACCAATACGACAAATGCAAGAGGTCAATTGACAACTGCCTCCATGGGCAATGGTAATATTGCAATTACTAACACCTACGACAACTATGGATTTGTAACTCAAATAAAACATGATCGAATAGGTATAAGCCCGGGTAATGTGATGACTTTGAACACGGTTTTTGACCCGCAAAAAGGAAACTTGACTAGCCGCACCAATAGCTTGTTTAACTGGAACGAAAGTTTTCAATACGACAGTTTAGATAGGTTAACTTCTTATACGAATGCACAAGGATTGCAAGAAACCCAAACCTATGACGACCGAGGTAGGATAACGCAAAACGCAGTAGGAACGTATAACTATACTACTACAGCCAAACCGTATCAAAATACCTCGGTAACCATTACACCGGAGGCCAAAACCTATTATACTCCCAAGCCTACCCAAAACATCAGCTATAACAGCTTTAAGAGCCCCGTGCAAATTGAGGAAGCAGGCATTGACAAAATCAGTTTTACTTACAACGATGGTAATGACCGTAGCACTATGTTTTACGGTGGATTGCAGGACGACAAACTGCTTAGACAATACCGCAAGCACTTTTCTGCTGACGGTACTATGGAGATAAAACAGAATAGTGCCACTGGCGAAGTAGAATTTGTAACCTATATAGGCGGCGATGGTTATACTGCACCAATTGTATTAAAAAGTAACGGTACAACCCAAAATTATTTATATTTACACCGCGATTACCAAGGCAGTATTCTGGCTATAACCAACGACACTGGACAAGTGTTAGAAAAACGCCTCTTTGACGCTTGGGGTAATATTGCAAAAGTACAGGACGGAACAGGGAATAATCTGAATGGACTTACTATTCTTGACAGAGGCTACACGGGGCATGAGCATTTGCAAAGTGTAGGACTCATACACATGAATGGGCGCTTATATGATCCTAAGTTGCATCGTTTCCTGCAACCCGATAACTATGTGCAAGACCCATTTAATACCCAAAATTATAATAGATACGGGTATTGTTGGAATAATCCGTTTAAATACACAGACCCTAGCGGGGAGTGGATTTGGATTGTAGTTGCCGCTATTGTAGGAGGTGTTGTCAATTGGGCTACTCACGGTTGCCAGTTTAATATGGAAGGACTTAAAGCCTTTGGAATTGGGGCAGCTGCTGGTACAATAGGAGCACTTACAGGAGGGGCTGCATTTGCTGCTGCGGGAGGAGCTGCAGGAGGAATCGGAGGTGCTTTAGCCGGTGCTGCTGGTGGTGCGGCAGGTGCTGCATACTCACAAGTTGTTTTGAGCGTAGGAAATCATATTGCTTTTGGAGACCCACTAATGTCGGGTAAAGAATTTATCACAGGTATTGCTTTTGGAGCTGTACTAGGAGGTGCTACCAATGGTATTGCAGCTTTGAGAAACGGCAGAACATTTTGGAAAGGCACACTACCGAATCCTCAAGTATCGCCAATATCTTTGCCAAGTGTTGGTATCAAACAAGGACAAGCCCCTGAAATAAAAACAGATGCAAAATTGCCTAGTACGACTCAGACTAACACAGCTCCAACAACACAAGCCAACACGACTGGTAAAGTTACTTTTACAAAAAATATTGACGGTAATGGTTATAAAATTGATGGTCTTGGGATCATAGATGATGGTGCTGGTACAAATTCAGTATATCAAGGTATAGATAAAGCTACTGGACAAGTAAAATATTATGGAATAACAGAGAGAGTTCCTGATGTAAGATTTGGCGAGCACTTTAATTCCATTGGTACTGGTAAAGAATTATTGAGATACGAGGTAATTGATGGAATGGAAAATTTGAGTAGAATAAATGCACGAATATTAGAACAATCATTGATAAATCAAGCAGGAAAAAGTAACTTATTAAATATCAGAAACTCTATTGCACCAAAATATTGGGTTCAGTATGGCATAAAAAATTAAAAAATGAAACGAGTAATTGTAAAAAAAGGGGATATCTTTTTTGTTAAAATTAATGATACTACCAAACGCTATTTTCAATACATAACAAATGATTTAAAACAACTTAATAGTGATGTGATTAGATGTTTTAAAAAGATATACTCAATAGAAGAAAACCCAAATTTAGCCGAAATAATAAAAGATGAAGTATTTTTTTATGCACATTGTGTAGTTAAGTTTGGAGTTAAACTAAGTTATTGGGAAAAAGTAGGTAATATAACCAATGTAGGAACTTTTGAGCATATTTTGTTTCGCGGTACTAATGACTATGGCACAATAGAAGGAGAAGAGCCTATTAAAGTTTCAAATAATTGGTATGTATGGCATATAAATGATGTCGTTTCTGAAAAAGTAGGAAAACTTGAAGGAGAAAATAGGAAGGCAGAAATAGGAATTGTTATGGATCCCGAAAGTATTGTACATAGAATTAGAACAGGTTGCTATGATGGATTTTATCCAGATTATGAATAGCTACTCTGATCGATCAGATATAGAAAAACCACGATGGCTGGGAAATACAAGAATTTCTCTCTTGAAAGATTGCGCGGAATTGCATTCCGTGTCCACAAATAAAAAGATTTAAGTGTATTGAAGCATAAAACGATCTAAAATTATACAAATGAAAATCCAAATTGTTTTTTTGGTTCTCAATAGACTTAGATTAATTAATTTTATAATAGTAACAAGAAAAGAATCAAATAAATAAAATGAAACGAATACTCTATCTACTTCCTTTGCTTTTCTGCATGTGCACGTCATCAGACGATACTACAAACCAAAGCACTTTCAGCATAGCAATAGCACCATCAAAAACAACGGTTACTATCGACGAACCTTTTACCGTTACGGTTACAAGCAACGAAACAATGAAGTGGATGGCGGTAACAAAAGATGGCTCCGACCCGGTTGATTTTAGTGGTTCAAATTTTGGAACTTCAAAGGAGCTGTATTTCAATTTTGACACTTTGGGTACCAAAACAATCAAGATAAAAGTCAAAAATGAAAAAGAGGAAGAAACGACAAAAACAGTTTTGGTTACGGTAACCAGAGGCAATGCCATTAAGATTACTGGCTTACAGGTGAAATCGTTTTACAAGATGAATACTGCTTGGGATCCGGAATATCCTGCAACGGATAGTAACCGCTTGGCAGATGTGTCTTTTGGTTTGGTAAAACAACAACAAAGTAACCCTTTTTCTAGTGACTATTTTAGTAATAGCTCTTGGTGCCGTTCCACCGTCAAAGAAAATCAGGGCGATTTAACCTGGGATTTGTCATCCTTAAATTTATTCATCAACCCAAATGCTTCTTTGCGATTTGGATTGGCCGATATAGATGGTCAATTGGGACAAGATTTGCTAAATGGTCCACCGGATTACAAGACCATTAGTTTTTCTTCCTATCTTGCTACCAAACCCGGCACGATAACCTACTCATTTCCGGAAATAAATCTAGAGTTTATAGTATCGGTGCAATGGCCATAAGATTAATATTTAGTAGGATAGAATAAACCCATGAAATTCAAACTTTTTCTTTTAATGACACTTTACACCTCACTCGCTTTCTCGCAACAGGAAGCGAGTGTTTGGTATTTTGGAGAAAATGCAGGACTTAAATTCAATCCGGATGGTAGTGTTAATTCATTAGGAGATGGTAAACTAAATACAAGTGAAGGTTGTGCTTCTATTGCTAACAGCAATGGAGATTTATTATTTTATAGTGATGGTCGCACCGTTTGGGACAAGAATCATGTAGTGATGCCAAACGGAGATTATCTAAATGGGACTGGCTTGTTTGGAGATATTTCTAGTACTCAGTCCGCTATAATAGTTCCCAAACCAGGGAGCCCAAACCTATATTATATTTTCACATTGGATGAGCCTCACCAGGAGAATGCTGCTGTATATCCTAATGCATTTTCCGGAAATTACATGGAAACGGATAGTGGTAAAACACCCGATAATGATGATGGATTGAATAATGGGTTGAATTATTCGATTGTTGATTTAAGCAAAACAGGTAGTAATGGTAGTAAAGGAGACATTGTAAGTAGAAACAATCATCTGATTACTTATGATACCAATCTCTTAGGAGAAGAAATAAAATATAAGTGTTCAGAAAAATTGACCGCTGTAAAAGATGCTTCAGGAAATGGTTATTGGGTTATTACACAGTTTACAGATAATTTTTACGCATTTAGAGTAACATCAAGCGGAGTAAGTACTACTCCAGTAAAGTCAGTCGTTTTACCCAGTATTCCTACCTTTGGATATCGTAGAAATGCGATAGGGTATCTAAAAGCATCTCCAAATGGCAAAAAATTAGCAGCAGCTTTTGATCAAATTGATACGGCGACTAGTCCATATAATAATTATAAAGGCTCGTTGTATACATTTGATTTTGATACATCGACTGGTATTGTTTTAAACTCTAAATTAATTCTTTCTGATGTTAAAGCCTATGGAGTGGAGTTTTCTAATAATTCTAATGTTCTCTATGCGAGCTTTAATGCCTCGGTAGGTAATTCTTATCAGTTGGCGCAATTTGATTTATTGAGTATGGATATTCCTAATTCAAAAACAGAAATTTTTGGAGGTAGTTATGGCGTTGGAGCTTTGCAATTAGCACCAAATAAAAAAATTTATTTTTGCACATACAGTTTTGAATCTTTGGCAGTTGTAAATAATCCAGATGTTTTGGGATTAGGTTGTGATTTTGATAAAGAAGGACAGAAACTTGCCCAAAATACAAAACGTATTTTGGGTTTACCTCCATTTATTACCTCTTTTTTCGATGCATTTTTTGATGCAAAAAAATTGTGTCTGGGAACTGCAACTGAATTTACATTAAATTCATCGGAAACCATTACTTCTGCCACATGGGATTTTGCGATGGAATTTCTAGCACGGCTTTAAGTCCAGCTCATCAATATGCCACGGCGGGAACTTATACAGTTTCGGTAACAGTGACAGGTGTAACAGGTTCTACGACAAAAACTAAAGATATTGTTATTTCACAAGTTCCCACAGCAACTGCTCCTCAAAATATGCTAATTTGCGACGATAATAATGACGGTTCATCTAATTTTGATTTAACCACACAAAACCCGGCAATTCTAAACGGTCAGGATCCAAATTCATATAGTATAAACTATTTTGCCAATGCTACGGATTACACCAATAATGTAGCTATTGTGGCTCCCAGTAAGTACATAAACACAATTCCCTATCAGCAACAAACCATTATTGCTGAAGTTTCTAACAAGGTGAATACAACTTGCAAAAGCACCACAAGCTTTAGTATTGATGTTTTTGATTCGCCATTGCCGAGTTTACCCATAAACATTCTGAATCTCACTGTTTGTGACAATACAAGTGTTGGTACAGATACCGATGGACGTGTAATTTTTGATTTAACACAAAGAGCATCCACAGTTTTAAACGGACAATTGGCTACCCAATTTTCACTTTCTTACTTTAAAGATGCAGCACTAACCCAACCTATAGTCATTCCTACAACCTACCAAAATACAAATCCTTTAGAAACGATATACGTGAAAATGGTTAATAAAGACAATGCGAGTTGTTCGGCAACAACATCATTTACAATTCAGGTGTTGGCTTTACCGATAATTACCAATGGTGTCGATTTAAAACAATGTGATGATAATACTGATGGTTTTAGTGTTTTTAACTTAGAAGAAGGGATTTCTAAAATAACAAATAATGCGTCATCAGAAACCATTTCTTTTTATACAACGCAAACTGACGCTCAAAACAATACCAATCCAATAGCAAATGTTACAAGTTACACCAATCAAATTGTAAGTGTAGACAAAGTGTATGTGAGAGTTACCAACAGCAATGGCTGTTATAGAATTGCACAACTGAATCTGATTGTTTCGACCACGCAAATTCCTTTAAATTTCACACGAACTTTTACGCAATGCGATGATGCAATTTCGGGCACGAATACCGATGGAATCAGTTCATTTGATTTTAGTAATTTGACCAATCAAATTCAGAATATTTTCCCCATTGGACAGCAATTAGACATTACTTATTATAGAAATTTAGTCGATGCTCTCGCCGAAAAAGATGCCATCTCCGATATTTCAAATTATAGAAACATCGGTTATCCAAATACCCAAAAGATATACATTCGTGTAGATAGCAGATTGAATAATGATTGTTTGGGCTTAGGAAGTCATATCACGCTCAACGTAGAAGCAATTCCAGTGGTAAAACCTGTTATTGAAAGTCATTGTGACGACAATCAGGATGGGGTATATGCTTTTGATACTTCAGGACTACAAACTAACGTGTTAAACGGATTAACCAATGTTACCGTTGCTTATTTTGACCAAAACAATAATTCATTACCCAGCCCTTTACCAAATCCGTTTACAACGGCTTCGCAAACGTTAAAAGTGGTCGTAACGAATAGCACCCCAAAAGCCTGTTCTTTTGATTCAACAATACAATTTATTGTTTCCGATTTGCCGGAAGCATTTCCAGTTCCAACATCGTTAACCACTATTTGTGACGATGAACCTGACCCTAGTGTACAAGACGGGAAATATGCTTTTGATACAACAACATTTGAAAATATAATTTTAGGAGGGCAAACCGGAATGACGGTTCATTATTTTGACGGAAATAATAATCTGCTTTCGAGTCCGTTACCTAATCCATTTGTTACGGAAACACAAAATATAAGAGTAGAGGTAATAAATCCATTAAACAATTCTTGTGCTGCAGCAGTAATACTTCCATTTGTTGTAAATCCTGTTCCCAACATTAATTTACTGGGAGACGAATTGGTGTGCAGCAACCTATCTACATTTACAAAAGTAATTGATGCAGGAATTCAGGATGGTAGCCCGATTGCTAATTATAGCTATGCTTGGTTCTTTAATGGAAATCCCATTGCAGGCGAGAATAATTACACCCTAACCGTCAATAAAGCAGGTATATATACCGTGGAAGTTTCCAATGCACAAGGTTGTTCCAGAACAAGAACCATTACGGTTATGGCCTCAGATATAGCCAAAATAACAGGAATTAACATTGTAGATTTAGCAGATTCTAATAGTATCACTATTTCGGTATCCGGTGCCGGAGATTATGTATATGCGCTGGATGAGGAATTTAGCACCTACCAAACGGAAAACACTTTCGGCAATGTTCCTGCAGGAATCCATACGGTTTTTGTTAAGGATTTGAACGGTTGTGGTGTAGTTCCAAAAGAAGTAGCCGTATTGGGAATACCAAATTATTTCACGCCAAACGGCGACGGTTTGAATGATACTTGGAATCTTAAAGGCGCAAATGAAACACTCAATGTAAAAACGATCATCCAAATTTTTGACCGCTATGGGAAATTAATTAAACAAATCAGTCCGGTAGGCGAAGGCTGGAATGGAACATTTAATGGGCAACAAATGCCAGCAACGGATTATTGGTATTCAATACAATTAGAAGATGGTAGAATTATCAAAGGGCATTTTGCTTTGAAACGTTAGTACATTATTTTAGTTATTTATTTCTTGAGAATGCTATTTCAAATAGATTCATTATTAATCCTATAGTTTACGTATCTGATTTGCTTATTATATATTTACGAAAACAACAAGGTTTTAGATAAATTAACAGCTAGATATTAGTGATATTAATTATAAAAAAACACGTATAAATACGTGGTAGTTGATTTTTATCAATCAATATATTTGTAAGGGCAATGTGGTTTTCCGTAAAAAAGATTCATATTAAAGAATGATATTTGAATTATCTTACATAATATAATTCAAAAGTATATCGATTAAAAGCAAAGTAAAACATGAAGATTCTCCATACAGCAGACTGGCATATTGGCCAATTGTTTCACGAATATGACCGTACTTATGAACACCAACAGTTTCTAAATTGGCTAGTTGACACTTTGCAAACAGAACAAATAGATGTTTTGCTCATTAGTGGAGATGTTTTTGATATTTCCAACCCATCTGCATCATCCATAAAAATGTTTTATTCCTTTCTAAACAAAGCGACTAGAGCAAATCCTGATCTACAGATCATCATCACAGCTGGCAATCATGATTCTGCATCGCGTTTAGAAGCTCCAAAACCATTATTGGAATCTTCTAATGTACATATTATAGGATTGGTTGAAAAAGATGCAGAAGGCAATATAGACTACCAAAAGCTACTTGTTCCTATTCATGATGATTCGAAAAATGTAAAAATATGGTGTCTTGCGATTCCCTTTTTGCGCATGGGCGACTATCCAACTATATTAAATTGTGCAAATCCTTATACTGAAGGAGTAACTGCATTATATAAAGACGCATTTGAATATGCTAGTTTGAAAAAGCAAGATGGACAAACCATCATTGCTATGGGGCATTTGCATACCCATCACGCCGAAGTAAGCGATTTGGATAAAACAGAAAGGCTTATTATGGGAGGTGTAGAATGTATTCCGGCTACTGCATTTCATCAAGATATCAAATATGTAGCACTGGGGCATATTCATAAAGCACAGAGAATAGGCGGAAAAGAACACATTCGGTATTCGGGAAGTCCATTACCAATGTCTTTTTCTGAACTAAATTATAAGCATCAGGTTATCGTTTTTGAACTAGACGAAGAAATCAGCGAGCTAAAATCGATAGAAATTCCATTATCTGTTCCACTTCAAAGGATTCCACAAACTCCTCTGCCATTGCATGAAGTAATTGGATTATTGGATAATCTGCCAATTATGGATAATAATCTACAAACAGTTCCTTTTCTGGAAGTAAGAATACTACTTGACGGACCTGAACCAGCTTTGCGACATAAAGTAGAGATGGCATTAGCAGGAAAGAGAGTTAGGCTTGCTAAAATTGATGTAAAATATCCGGCATCAACCCTGCAAGCACCAGAATTTATTACACCAGATGAACTTAGTGAATTACAGCCTATTGATGTATTTGGTAAAGTATATCAATCTAGGTACAATATTGATGTTCCTAACGATATTCTGCAACTTTTTAAACAAGTAGCAGAAGAAGTAAACCAAACAGCCGAATAAAATGAAGATATTAGCTATACGCATAAAAAACTTGGCCTCATTAGAAGGAAATACTGAGATTGACTTTACTGCTGAGCCACTTTGTTCGGCAGGAATTTTTGCCATTACCGGAGCTACAGGAGCGGGAAAGTCTACAATTTTAGACGCACTATGCCTTGCACTGTATGGTAAAACTCCCAGATATCTACAAGCAAAAGAAACAGGAATAGATATTTTTGACGTGCAGGGAAGCACACTTAGTCAGGGAGACGTTCGAAGTATCTTACGAGACGGAACCGCAGAAGGATTTGCCGAAGTAGATTTTGTGGGCATTGATGGACAGCATTATCGTGCAACTTGGAGCGTAAGACGTGCAAGAAATAAAGCAGAAGGAAGTATGCAGGCTGATTTGATTACGCTAAAAAATATTACTTCCAATGTAGATATTCCTGGCAAAAAGCAAGAAACTTTAAATGAAATTGTACGACTCGTTGGTTTAAATTTTGACCAGTTTACAAGATCGGTATTGTTAGCACAAGGTGATTTTACCGCTTTCATGAAAGCCAGCAAAGACGAAAAATCCTCATTGCTCGAAAAACTAACAGGAACACATATTTACTCCGGAATTTCGAAAAAGATATATGAAAAGTACAAATTTGAAGAACAGCAACTTCGCGACCTTAATTTCAGAAAAGAAGGAATTGTTACACTAAACGAAGAAGAACTAAAAACTTTACTCGAAGAACAGGGTGTTTTAGAAAGCCAAATCAAAGGCTTAGAAAAGGAAATAGAAAATTTAACAACGGAAATAAATTGGCACGAACAACTAGCCAAGCTGCAAAGCAATCATTTAGAAGCTAATGCGGCGTTACAACTATCAACTGAAGTTAAAGTAAATGCTCACGGACGCAGGCAAAAGCTACTAGTGACCGAACAGGCACAACAAACCAGAAGTTGGGTAGATGCACAAAGACATGCCCAACAACAACATATTGAGAAAACAACAATACTGAATACCTTACAAGAAACAATTACTTCGCTTCTGGAGCAAAAAGAAAAACTTGAAATACATCTTTTAGCATCAGAAACTGATCTTAAAGCAAAAAACATAGCTCTTAGTGATACTTTGCCTCTGCTGGAGCAGGCAAGAAAACTGGACACTCTGCTTGCTGAAAGAAAGGAACAAGCAGATAGTGCCCAAAAAGAAGTGGAAAGTGCTTCAGTAAATGTCAACCAACAACAAAAAGTTCTGACGGAGAAGCAAATTGAATTGACCAACCTTTCTGATAAAATAAAGATTATAACAGATTGGAAGACAGAAAATGCAGATCGTAGCCCCATTGCTGACAATAGAAATATTATCCTTTCCAAATTACAGGATGCTCAAAAGCTTTTAGCGATATTACAGACTTCTACTGAGGAGCTGGATGTATTGAAGCATAAAATTAATACCAGTGAAACTGATAAAACAACAACTGATGCAAACTTGGACCAATACACGAAAGAATGGGAAAGTTTAAAAAAAACCTATGATTTACAATCCAAAGAGCTATTATTAATACCTATTGAAACCCTAAATCTGGATAAGGTAGAAGCAGATCGCTATGTTGAAAATACAATAAAAGCTCAGGGCAATTGGCAGCTGTTCTATAATGCAATTACAGACCTTGAAACTTTAAATCAGAAACAACAAAAAGATCAGTCGGATTACAAAATAAAAGAGAAAACTTTAGGAGAACTTGCCCAGAAATTAGTTGTAGAACTTGCTCAAAAAGATACAGCTGCACAACTTTTGAAACATGCCCGACTGGCATCTGCCGAAAATGTAGAAACGGTTAGAGAGACTTTAATCGATAATCAGCCATGTCCGGTATGTGGTAGCACAAGCCATCCCTATGCAGTGCACAATCCGCAATTGGAGAACGTATTGGTTAAGCTGGAAGAAATTTACGATGAAAAAGAACATCTTCACCTCGTTAGTTATCGTGAGCATGTTGCTTTGGAACAAGTGTTTAAAACACTAGAGGAAACCATTCAAAGTCAGAGCGAGGCTCTTAAAATATATGAAGCTGCCCTTGAAAACAAAAAGCAAGCATGGGAGAAATTTGATATTGCAAAAGAAAATCCTTCCATTACCAATGAAAAAAGAGCTGAGTGGATCGAGGAAAAGTTACAGACCCTAAAAGCCAAACAAGCAGACTTGCTTTTGCAAATACAAGGTCATGCCGGCCAAAAACAAAAACTTGAAGCAAGTAAAATCAAAATTGACCAACTAAAAGAAACCATTGACAACCTTGCTAACCAAGTTAAGGACATGAAAAATTCTATCGCCTTATACACGGAACAGCACAGTGGTAAAATTAATGAAAGAAACAAAGCTATATCGGATCTTAGTGAAGTAGAAAAAACACTTTCACCTTATTTCACGACTTCAGACTGGATGGAAAACTGGAAAACAGCTCCATCTACATTTGTAGAAGGTATTGACAGCTTTGCTAAAATATGGGAAGAAAATGCTGAAAAGTTTACGCAATATACCCTTCAAAAAGGAGCATTTGAAGCAACATTAAAAGAACTGGAAAACCAAACCAAAAGCCTTTTAGCAGAGTTTACAATTAAGACAGCAGCGTATACAACTCAGCACCAAAATTATCTTGATCTTAAGCAACAGAGAGAAACCATTTTTGATGGAAAATCTGCAGAAGAAGTTGAGGGTCAGATAAAAAAAGCAGTAACCGAAGCCCAAAAACAACTGGATCTGCTTAAAGAAATACAGCAACAATTGAGTACTAATAATACAAAAGCCAGCACCCAAAAAGAAGAATTGGTTGCAGCATTAATCTCATTAGATAAGGAAGTCCAAAACACTTCGCAAAAAACGGAGATCTGGCTTGGCGATTACAACAAAAGAAACAACCAATTCTTAACCATAGCAGAACTGCATGAACTTCTAACATTAGACAATTATTGGATTGAAAACGAGCGTACTGCATTAAAAATTATTGATGATGAAGTAACCAAAACAACCTCCATACTAGTTGAAAGAAAGCAATTGTTGGAGGACCATCAACAAAAGTTCTTATCCGAACGCCCATTTGATGAGCTCAACGTAATAATTACGACTGCAAAATCAGACGTTGAACTACAGAAACATAAAAGAGGGGAAATTGGTTTTCAATTACAACAAGACGAAACCAATAAAAATAAAATCGATGACTTGCTGACAAGCATCTCAACCCAAGCTAAGATTACAGAAAACTGGAGTAAATTGAATGAAATTATCGGTTCTGCAGATGGTAAGAAATTCCGCCAGATTGCGCAGGAATATACGCTCGATGTTCTACTAGCTTATGCTAATATTCATCTTCAGGTACTAACCAGTAGATATAAAATTGAACGCATTCCTGCTACGCTTGGCTTACAGGTTGTAGATCAGGACATGGGCGATGAAGTACGAACCGTCTACTCGCTTTCTGGCGGTGAATCTTTCTTGGTGTCACTTGCCTTAGCCTTGGGACTGGCTTCATTATCATCAAGCCGTATGAAAGTGGAGTCTTTATTTATTGATGAAGGTTTTGGTTCTTTGGACCCTACGACACTGAATATTGCGATGGATGCTTTGGAGAGATTACATAATCAAGGTCGTAAGGTTGGTGTGATCTCCCACGTTCAGGAAATGACCGAAAGAATTCCTGTACAGATTAAAGTGAGCAAGCAACAGAGTGGGAAAAGTAAGGTGGAAGTAATTGGAATTTAATGTTACATATTATCTGCAAACAAAATTTAAAATAACAAAAAATGGCTATACAACATTTACCACATACTGCAGTACCATCTTGGAGTGGTTTTATTTATCAAGGCAGAATAGGGCTCTATTATATATTGAAACAGCTTAATTCTAATACTGAAGATGAAATAAATGAATTGGTATTTCAGATAGATTCAATTGAAGATTTTACAATACTAAAAAATGCTGTTGGGGGGAATATACCTATTTCGATGCATCAAGTTAAGGCCGTTAAAAGCGATACGTATACAACTTATAGGGATGATTTTACACAATTAGAAAATAAATGGACAGCTATCGGTATACAAACTGTTGAAGCCTTTTTTCATCTTGCAACTCAAAATGAAAAAACGAAAGCACAGATTGAGGTTTTGCATCCAAAGATGAAAATTTATGAATATGAAAATAGTGCGGAATCATGTTCGTTAAATGATATTGATGTAAAAATTAAAGAACAAATTATCTCAATACTTCAGAAGTATAATATTGACGGGCATAATAATCCAAATACCGTCCAATTATTAAGTGAAATAGTAGAAAAAATTGTATCTGACAAAGTGATATATATTCACTCCTTAAATCATGGAGGAATGCCTATAAGAGAGGCGGCATTTAATAATACTATTCCATTATCAATTTTTTTAAATGCATTAAAAACTGACATATCTTCACTCATTCAAGACGAGGAGTATTTTGAGGGAAAGATTAGAAATAATCTTAATAGGTATTACCAGGAGTTCTGCTTAGATTTTGATGAAGACCAATTAAGTACCGCAATAAAGACTAAAATGAATAAATACTCTGTACTTTTCAATTCTTACAACACTATCACTTTCAAAGAATTTTTACAAAGTATTAGGCCACACAAAAAAGTTTCTTATGAAAACTTAGAAAAATATACTGACTTAAGCCTCAATGAAGATGAAATGAAAGATTCTTTCTATCAGATACTATTAGCTATTAAAGAACCTAATATAAGCAATGGAATTGGTTGGGTTTGCTCTGAAAACAAGCTATATTATCCAACTTCTATAGACTATTCTAATTCTGAACCTAGTAGGAAAAAAGTAAGTGAGCGCATAATTAAAACTGCTCTAAGCAAAATGGTAGATGTTCCTTTTAATTCTGATTACTTAATCACTTCAGAATGTAATGTAGATAATATAGAAACTTATGCAAACAATATCAGCCGCATTACTAGTGTGGATACAGGTGAGGCTGAAAAAGAAACAAAAATTACCCAATGGAAAAAAGTTAGCTTAATTGATTTAGAAACAGCAAAAAGAAAATTAAATGATTGATATAATAAATAAAATATTCGTAGAAGCAGGTCTCGAAGAAAAACCTTATGCAGATTTTAAAATATATATTTTAAAAGAGCAAAAAAATTTCTGGGTTATTGCTCATTATGCTGGTGATGAAATAAATAATGTATTGAATGAACAAATAGAACTATTTGTAAAAACAAAGGAAATCGTTCAAGATCCAACTTTTGATAAGAATGTAAATCTATTGGTACTGAATAAGGTTTCAAAATTAGATGATGTTAAATTAGATGATTTGCTACAAATTGAGGAAAATCCATATCACTTTAAGAAAAGTGTGATGTATTATACGGAAGAAGAGTTGAAAAATTTAACATCTGCTATTGATGAATCAAATGTGCTTACTTCCATTGAATCACTTATTTTAAAAGAGGAAATATTTGAACAGCACAAAACAAGTTTCGATGCTAACTCATTCGAATCATTAGTTTATCGAATGGCTATTAAAATACCTTTTCTTAAAATAAGAATCAATCAAACCAATAATTTGAAATCTCTTGAAGAAATAAATAAAAAGTCTGTTGGTAATAACCCACTTGATGAGATATTGGAACAGGATTTTTTCACACTCAGTGATGAGGATTTTAGCAAAATGACAAATGAAACTATTCTTGAAAAATTAAAAGCAATAATACCAAATGAAGATAAACAAAATTAGAATCCAGAATTTTAAGGTATTTGAAGATGTTACCTTAAACTTTAATTCTTCCGATATTATCGTATTTGATGGACCTAACGGTTTTGGAAAGACAACTATTTATGATGCGATCGAATTAGTTTTTACCGGAAGAATAAGAAGATATGAAGACCTAAAGGCTAAACTAATTGATGGAAGACAAATTTTTTCAGAAAATCCATTTCAACATTCCAATGGAATAGGTAAAGATATCTCTGTTACAATTGAGCTTTTCAAAAATGGCCAAATCTATATATTAGAGCGATTTGCAGATGCAACACAAATAAAGCCTTATATAGATTTTTCTGTGTATGAGTTGTTTACGAAAGATGATTTTTTGTCTGAAAATCGAACATCTGTAGACGATGAAAACCTATTTTTAACAGACTTATTAGGAAAAAATTACAATTCTAATTTTCAATTTCTTAACTACGTAGAACAAGAAGAATGTTTATTCCTGCTTAAACACTCTGATAAAATGAGAAAAAACCATATCGGTCACTTATTTGATCTAAAAGAATTTGAACAAAAAATCAAGAGAATTGATGATCTAAAAAGGAGATTTGATACGATCAATACTGATGAAAACGAAAATTTTAAAATTCTTGATCAAGAAATAAATCAACTAAAGGCAAATATCATTGCAGATGAAACTCCAACTTCTTTCGTAAAATTATTAGAAAAAAAGGATTTATTTTGGGATCAGGAGGAAATTAATCTGTCAACTTACAACTATTTAGAGATTATAAGCACAGATGGAATTCTTGACCGTTTAAAAGTATTTATTGAACGAAAAAGTCTATTTAGTCAGCACAGAAAAAATAGAATCGTTGACTATCTTTTAGAAAATGAAAATCTGGTCAATGACTTTTTCAAATTCCATAATTTTTTATCTAAAAAAGATGAGGTAAGGGAATTAAGAACTAAAGTGACAGCTCTGCAAAATACGATTAAGCAACTAGAAGCACTGAGCCACAATACAGTGGAAGAATCAATAGATTTGAACCCATATGATTTCATTCCAAGTGATTTAAAAGCTACTTTTTCTTCAACCAAGCAAATACTTACATCCAGTCATAATGAACTTTCTGGATTAGATAGAATTTATTCAGACATTTCTGAATCCAGAAATGATTTAAGAGATGAACTTACCGACCTAAGAGAAGCTGGAGTTTCTAGCGGAGAATGTATTTTATGTGGCTATGACTGGAAAAACATTGAAACGCTACTTCTTCAAATAGAAACTAAATCTGAGAAAATCAAAAAGATTAATTCTGATAAAAGCAATCGTCTTCAGGAAGCATTTGCAGAATTTAAATCTGAAACAATTAAACAAATAATAGAGCTGATAAATAAGTTTCTTACTTCTCTTAATTATAATAAAGAATTTGTTTCGCAGTTACTTGAATTAGAGGATAATCATTTTAATGATCTTATAAAAGCTCTTAATTTCCTTGGAATTGATTATTCACAATATCTAAATGATCAACAAATATTAGATATAGCTAACAAGTTAGAGCTATTGAAGACCGAAATCTCCGCTATAAAAGATACGATTAATACGGAATTAGTAGAATCGTATTTTTCAGAGTATTTCCGAGAATATTTCAATAATGAATTTGATCAAGTAGATTCTGTGACTATTGAACAAATTGAAGCAAAGAAAAAACACTTATCTCACAAATTATCATTAAGTCAGAATCAAACTTTACAAACTAAATCTGTACAATTACTTGGGATAACAAAAAAGAGAGAGAGTTCAAAAGAGATATCTAAAAAACTAGATAATTTAAAAAAAACGTATAACTTATCTTTAAAATCTTATCAAAAAAAAATAATTAAAGACATAGAAACTGTATTTCATATATATTCAGGCAGGATTATGCAATCTTTTCAAGGTGGGATAGGACTATTTATCTTTTCCGAAAAAGAGGGAATACGTTTCCAAACTGGATCACACAAAACCTATGATGCCGTATTCACGATGAGTTCTGGGCAATTGTCTGCGTTAATTATTTCTTTCACTCTAGCACTTCACAAGAAGTATTCGCAAAACAAATTAATTTTAATAGACGATCCAGTGCAAACTATGGACGAATTAAATCTTTATGGGTTTATTGATTTGCTAAGAAATGAATTCTACGATAATCAAATAATTATGTCCACTCACGAAGACATGATGTCAGCTTTCATGAGGTATAAATTTAAAAATTATAATCTCTCGGAAAAACGTATCAACTTAAAAGAAATTGCAATTGAATAGCTTTGGTAGAAAATCATCAAAATAAAATAATAAAATATGAGTACTATAGATCAAGAATTATTGAAAATTTACACTTCAAAATCTCAAGCAGACAAGGCAATTAGTTCTCTAAAAGGATTATTGCTTGGTATTAAATCAGATGATGAAGTAAATGAAAAAGAAATTAATGAACTTAGAAAATGGGTAATCGAACATAAACAGTTGATTAATCGCAATCCTTTTAATGAGTTTATGACGATTATTGAAGAAACTATTTCAAACAAAATACCTCCTAAAGAAACAATTGAAGATTTATTTTGGCTGTGCCAAAAATACGAAAGTGATAATTATTACTATAATGCAGTAACTACTGATCTTCAAACTTTACATGGCATTTGTCATGGAATATTATCCGATGGAAATATTGGTGATCAGGAAATATTTGAATTAAATACTTGGCTTTCGGAAAATGAGCATTTAAACACTTATTATCCCTATGATGAGATAAGGAGCCTAATATTATCTATATTATCAGATAACCAAATTGAAGAAGAAGAAAGAATAGTTCTTAAAGCCTATTTTAAGCAATTTGTAAAACTGCAAGATTCAGAATTACAAAAACAAATTGAGATAGAAACATCCGATATTAATATTTCAGGTCTTTGTACAAGCGAGCCAAATGTAGATTTTCTTGAAAAAACATTTTGTATTACAGGAGTATTGAAAAGAGGAAATAGAGAAACCTTACAAAATGATATTAAAAAACTAGGTGGAATACCTACTGATAGCGTTAATAAGAAAACAGATTATCTTATTGTAGGAGATAATGGAAATCCAGCTTGGGCATTTTCCTGTTATGGGCGAAAAGTAGAAAAAGCTTTAAGCTTAAGAAAAGATGGTCATACAATTACAATGATTCATGAATTTGATTTTTCAGATATTATAGATGACCTAATTTAATTATAGATGACAATAATAATTATAATCTTTATAATAATTGTTCTTGTTTCGGTAGGAAAAAAGAAACCGGAGCCTAAAAAAGTTAATTATTATGATGTAGCGAAGAATCAGCGACCAAAGCAGGCTTCCTCTATTAATAGAGCAAATACTATCAATGTCTCTGTAACTAGGTTTAGTTCAAAAACTGACGACTCAATTATAGATGTAGGATCGCAATCTTATAGGATTGATTCCGATTATGGATTAGAATCAAAAGTTCCTTATTGGTCTCATAGTTATGTTTATTCTTATTCAGAAATTAATTATGCCACATCTAATCAAAAAAAGTTTTATCAATATTATAAAACTCAATTTTTGAATGGTCAATTTCTAGATTTAGAAGGCAATACTAATTATGCGTTTATTTTACTTTTCGATTTGTTAAATGAGTTTGATCAACATAAAAACATTGGTCAGCTTGAATCACAATTAGAAATTTTAGGAAATCATTATCCTAAAACTAAAACCTACGGAATAACTTTTCTAATCTTGAATTCAATTAATAAATGCGAAAGTTAGGAATCTCAAAGAAAGATGAAATATTTTTTCAGAACAAAGAAAAGAAAATTAATTCTTTTCCCTG
>NZ_FRBU01000049.1 GCF_900142695.1 Flavobacterium xanthum
CTCTTCTTGTTCTTGACATAATTCTGCTAATTTAAGGTTTTTAATCCTATCTTAAATTCACACAAAAAGTTGTACGTTTTTTGGGGAGCAGCATAATCTGCAATTTCTTGCATTCTAGCTCCATCCATTCTTTTTGTTGAAATATTTCTTTGGCGGCATTTAATATTTCTATTTCCGTATTTTCTAATTTTTATTTGGTCATCTTATTTAATTAAATGGTTTAACCATTTGGTTAACAAGTATTAGAAATTATATTACTTTACTGATTGATTTTCTGTAACTATTTATTGATTAGTGTGATAATGAGGTGTAAAGCAACTTTTCTAGTAGGTTTATTTTACTTCTCTTATTAAGTATAAAGGGATAGGACATGGATTTTTAGAGAAGGGTTCCATTTTTTACGTACATGAAAATCTAATTCATTCCAAGATTGTGTTACTGCTCTAACAAAAAATTATTGACATTCGTTAACCTTAGCTTAAACTCTTTTTGACCTCAAGCAACTTAAAATAGGTTTCATTTGTTGCAACTACAAAATAATGAAAACAACACTTTTAAAATTATCGGATCTGGAGCTGCAAAAACGGTTAGAAATCCAAGACCAAGTGGCTTTTGAAATACTGTTCGATCGGTATTGGAAAAGATTGTATTCCTACGCTTTTAAAATTTATAAAGAAGAGGCTATTTGCGAAGATATTGTTCAAGAGATTTTTATTAGTCTTTGGGAAAAATCGAAAAGTACATCTATTACGAATTTAGAAGGCTATTTGCTTAGAGCTGTAAAAAACAAAGTTGCGAACCACATACGGGATTTGAAGTTTGATAACAGGCATCTTGAAATACTCGAAAACATTCCAAATCCTTCTAGATCAGATAAACATTTAGTTTATAAAGAATTTGAAGCTAATGTATTTCGAGAAATAAAAAAACTTCCTCCCAGAAGTCAGGAAGTAATAATTTTAAGTCGATTAGAGAATTACACCAATATTGAAATTGCCTTGAGGCTAAATATATCCGTACGCACTGTAGAAAAACATATTAGCGATGGCTTAAGGTTGCTTAAAAAATCTATCGATCCATACCAATTCTCGGTATTTATTACAGGAATGTTGCTGCAATGTTAACCCAAATAAACCCAAGTTAACAAATCTTTAAGACTCGATTTTCTACTACGTAAAATGAGCTTTAAATGGGACTTATAGTAAAAGATCCATTTTGCAAAAAGAAGACTTCATATCATTAGCTCAAAAATACGCTCAAAATAAATGTTCTTTATCCGAAAAAGAAGCAGTAGAAATCTTTTTTCAAAAACGGATAGAAGAGGAAGAAAATACTACTATCCTCTTTACAGAAGAAAAAAGGAAGGTAATACTCGATCGTATTAATGCTAAAATAAGTAAACCAAAAGGAGTACTTCGCGCTTTATATTTTAAAACAGCTACAATCGCAGCAATTGGAATTGCCCTAATTGGAATGGTATTCTTATTCAATCCAGGGCAAAATCATCGAACAATAATTCAAAGTACTGCTAAAGGGGAACAAAAAACACTCCTTTTGCCTGACGGTAGCCAAATACTATTAAATGCAAATAGTAGCCTAAGTTATTCCTCGGACTTTAAAACCAATAGAAATATAATCCTTAGTGGGGAAGCTTATTTTAAAGTAGTAAAAAATCCTAATCGTCCTTTTATTGTCAAATCAGAACAGTTTGAAACTAAAGTAGTAGGAACGTCTTTTACGATTAAAGCCTATAAAAATCAGTCTAACCAAATAAAGGTTCTCACCGGAATAGTAGAAGTGAATTCGACAGAAAATACCCATTGGAAATTTATTCTTACCAAAAATCAGCAACTTAAATTCTCAAAATCAATGCTTCCCGTGCAGTCATTTGCTACAAATGAAGATTTTTTGGCTTGGACCAAAAATACTTTAATCTTCACAAATTCAACCTTAGGTGAAGCCGCAGAAACTTTAGAAAATAAATTTAATGTTTCTATAATTTTTGATTCTCATGATTTGCGAGAACTTCGAATCACTGGAAAATTCAAAAAAGAAAATTTAAATAATATTTTGCAAAGTATCGCAGTAGTAAAACAACTTGAAATAGAATTTATAACCCAAAACCAAATTTATATAAGAGAAAAAAACAAGAACGACATTCAAAACTAAAAATAATACCAAATAAGAGGGTTACTCTTTGAATATACGAAAAATATTAAAAAAATATTGCAATGAATTTTAAAAACCAATTTCTGATTCCCTTGAAATTAACAAAATACATTTATCTGTTAAGTTGCCTCTTTTTATTTTCAGGCGTTAATGCAGCCTCATTTATTTCTGGTGAAGAGGTAGAAAATTTATCTCTTGATGTAAGAGAAGTTAAAATCACAGAAGTTTTTGACATGATAGAAAAGAAAACGAAGTGTACTTTCCTTTTTGACGAAAAAATTTCATCTTCAACACAGCGTTTAACTTTAGTGGTAAACAAAGAAACTTTGGACGTAATTTTAAACAAGATAACCCGTAAAACAGGTTTTAAATTTCATAAAATTAATAATATAATTTCAGTAACTAAGCCTGCTCTCACTCAGCAAGTAATTAATGGGAAAGTGAGTGATGTTAATGGTTTGTCATTACCTGGAGCGACAGTTCTTGAAAAAGGAACAACGAATAGTACAACTACAGATTTTGATGGGAATTTTAATCTTATCATCTCTAATCCTCTAGCTGTTTTATCAGTTTCATACATTGGTTATGACACCAAGGAAATTTCACTAAAAAATGGTAATTTTCAACAAATTACATTAATTGAAAATTTAAATATTCTTAGTGAAGTAGTCGTTACGGCTTTAGGAATTAAAAGACAGGAAAAACAATTGGGTTTTTCACAGCAAACAATTAGCGGTGATAACCTAGCTCAGACCGCTCCTAACAATTGGTCTTCGGGATTAAAAGGAAAAGTAGCCGGTTTAAATTTTGTTTCATCCGGTTCTGGCCCTTTAAACTCCCAACAAATAACATTGAGAGGAAGTAATTCCCTAAATCCAAATGGTAATAATGCTTTAATTGTAGTGGATGGTGTCCCTATGAATAGTAAAATAACCAGTTCAGGTTCTAGTAGTGCTTACATGGGTAATGATTCTCCCGTAGATTTTGGTAACGGTATTTCAGACCTGAATATGGATGATATCGAAAGTGTAACGGTGTTAAAAGGCCCCGGAGCAACAGCACTTTACGGAAGTCGTGCCGCAAATGGAGCATTAATCATTACTACAAAATCTGGTAAAACAAGTAAAGGGCTTGGTATTACCTACAACTCAGGAGTCACTTTTGATGTTATTCAACGTTGGCCGGATTATCAATATGAATATGGACAAGGCACTGGCAAATCATTTGATAAAAATAAAAAACCTTATTATTCCTACGGTAGTTCAGTAGATGGAAGTAATACGGGTTCTACTAGTAGCGCTTGGGGTCCCAAATTTGAAGGTCAATATTATTTTCAATATGATCCAAAAACAGAAATGCAAGGGACTGAAAGGACACTTTGGCAACCCTATAAAAATAATATTAAAGATTTCTGGCGTACTGGAATTACTATAAACAATAATATTACGCTTCAGGGTGGTGATAAAAATGGATCCATGCGAATGTCAGTTGGTCATTCTAAAAATGAATGGATTATGCCTAATACTGGATTTGAAAGAATTACAGCTTCAGTAAATGCAGACTATAAAATTTCTGATAGAATCAAAATTGCTTCGGTAATTAATTACAACAACAGATCGAGTGATAATTTACCAAGTACTGGATATAACAACGGATCTATTGCTTACTTTACAATTTTTCAAAACCCAAATGCTGATCTTAATTGGTACAAACCTATTTGGGAAAAAGGAAAAACCCAGATTCAGCAACTTCAGCCTTTTAGTAGTTATATTGATAATCCTTATCTTATTGCTAATGAAGCTACTAATTCATTAGCGAGCAATCAAATAGTAGGAAATTTGAATGCTACTATCCAGTTGACTCCTAATTTAGATCTTTTACTTAGAACCGCTTTAAATACCTATCATCAGGATCGGGAACAAAAAAGACCGTACAGTATCAATCGCTATGTAAAAGGGTTTTTTAGAGCCCAAGATGTGTTCATGCAGGAAGTAAATTCTGATTTTTTATTGAACTATAAAAACAAGCTGTCGGATCATTTTTCTCTTTCGGTTTCAGCTGGGGGAAATGCAATGAGTTATAAATACCAGAGGATGGATGCTGAAGTTGAAGGATTAGTGGTTCCCAATGTTTATAAATTGTCAAATGGTGTCAGTAATCCAATTGTAAGTGTAAATGACAGTTATAAAAAAGTAAACAGTCTGTATGGAATTCTTTCCTTATCTTTTAAAGATCAGGTTTTTTTGGATCTCACAGGAAGAAATGATTGGTCCAGTACTTTACCAGTACAAAACAATTCTTTCTTTTACCCTTCGCTGAATACTAGTTTCATTATTTCTGATATTTTCCATTTTCCAAAATCTTTTGAGTATTTAAAATACCGATTATCCCTAGCTCAGGTTGGCAATGACACGGATCCTTACAGAACCAGTAAATATTACGATCAATCTGCCTTTGCGAGTTCAGCAGTAGCTCCATCTACCTTATTTAATGCCACCTTTAAACCGGAAATAACGACTAGTTTTGAAACGGGCTTTGAAGGTCGATTATTCAAAAACCGTATTAATTTTGACGCAACTGTTTATCAGTCTACAACTAAAAATCAGATTATCGCGGTGCCCTTAGACATAACCACTGGATACAGTTCAGGGATTATGAATTCCGGCGAAGTGCGAAACCGTGGGATGGAATTAACTCTTACGGGTAAAATTATAGATCTTACTAAATTTAAATGGTCTTCAACTTTAACTTGGTCTAAAAACTGGAATCGCGTCATGGAACTTGCCGAGGGAATTCAGGGTCAACAAACCATAGGATCAGCAGGATCAGCTTCTTTAATTGCTAAAGTGGGTGGAACAACTACAGCACTTTACGGGTATGGTTTTGTAAGATCTCCAGATGGACAAATCGTATATGATAATGCAGGTTTGCCAGCTTATCCAGATGAAATTCAATATATAGGTGATGCAAATGCCAATTGGAAAGCAGGATTATACAACAGCTTTAAATTTGGAAATTTAAGCTTAAATGTTATGCTTGACGGTCAACTCGGAGGAATAGTTTATTCGCAAACCCATCATAAACTAACCGAAATGGGAAAAATAATGTCAACAATGAAAGGCCGTGATGAAGGTGTAATTATAGGCGAAGGTGTTGTTTTAAATCCAGACAATACATATTCTCCTAATACGAAAGAAGCGCTAACACCAGACTGGTATAGTCGTTATTATCGCAGAGCGAACGTCGAATCTAATTCTTTTGATGCCTCTTTCGTGAAATTGAGAGAAGTAAGTCTACAATACAAATTCTCTTCATACTGGTTGAAAAACAGTGGTATTACAAGTTTAGATTTTGCCATTTTTGGAAGAGACTTGGCTGTTGTTTCTGATTTCCCTGTTTTTGATCCTGAAACCGCAGCCTTAAATGGAGATACTCTTTTACCAGGTATCGAAATAGGGCAAATGCCTTCTCCAGCCAGTTATGGTTTTAATTTAAAAGTGAATTTCTAAACTCCTATTTAATGATGAAAAAGATAAAAATTTTTACTGCAATTTTAGCAATGATACTGCTAAATATGGGCTGTACAGGCGATTTTAGTGAACTCAATGAGGATCCAAATCGGATTGCTGAAATAAGTCCAGGAACTTTAATTAATCCTATAATTTATGGTTTGGCCACACACAATGCCAACCGAAGTGCAAGTGTGACTTTTAATTTAATGCAAGTTTCACTGCCGTTTCCAAGTGTTTCTGGTGGCTTACATCGCTATGATTTAAGTCAAGAAATTGGTGCTTCGTCTTGGAATAATTATTACAAATGGCTCAATAACATTAAAGAAATGAAAATAGCCGCCATTCGAGCAGAAGATCCTAATTATGAAGCGATTGCCTTGACTTTAAATGCTTGGGTTTATGCCAATTTAACAGATATTTTTGGACCAGTACCCATGACCGAGGCGGTAAGCGGGGAAGAAGGCAATCTCTATCCTGCATTTGATTCTCAGGAGCAGATATACAAAACTATTTTAGCAGATTTAGAGAGAGCCAATACGCTTTATAAAACTAGTTCTCCAATGGTTTATGCCAGTGATATTCTCTTTCAAAATGATGTTAAAAAATGGAGAAAATTCACTAATTCGCTTCAGATGCGCTTGTTGTTGCGAATATCCAATCGTTCAGAAACCAATGCTTTTCAAAAATTAGCAACCATGATTCAAAATCCAATACTGTATCCTGTTTTTGAAAATACCGCTGAATCTGCAATTTTGAAAGTTACAGGAGTTACCCCTAATGTTTCACCTTGGGGAAGACCTCAGGATTTTAGCTTAAATGTCAAAATAGCCTCTTTTTTTATTGACAACTTAAATACTATGTCAGATCCTAGAAGGCCAATTATTGCTGGTGTTGCAACAGATATGAATACTGTTTCGATAGGATATAAAGGAATTCCCAGCGCTTATGTTGGCGCCGAATCTCAATTTGCTTACAATGCTTCGACGTTTAATTCAGCTCAAATCACCAATCCAATGAATATTTTCTTGTTGACTTATGCAGAGGTAGAATTTATAAAAGCCGAAACTGCTCAAAGAGGATTCACAACGGAGGCTGAATTACATTATAAAAAAGGAGTTCAAGCTGCAATGGAACAATTAGGAGTTACCATTACAACAACTTATTTTGATAGTCAACTGGCAACTTATGATGGTACTTTGGAAAGAATAATGCTTCAAAAATATTACGCACTATATTTTATTGATTACCAACAATGGTTTGAATACCGAAGAACCGGGTTTCCGATACTTCCAAAAACTACTGCGATGGAAAATAATGCAATAATGCCATCCCGTTTTTTCTATCCAACCAGCATTCAAATTAACAACCAACAAAATTATCTTAAAGCTGTCGAAATCTTAGGTACAGATGATGTTAACACTAAAGTTTGGTGGGATAAATAAATCTTAATTAAAATAAAAAATCATGAAAAAAGTATTTTTACCCTTTTGTGCCCTTCTTTTCTCCATTCCTTTTATGGCACAAACTAATGTTGAGGGCTTTGTTTTTGAGGACCACAATAAGAATAATAAAATGGATCGCAATGAAAAAGGAATTTCTAATGTGGCCGTAACTAATGGCCTTGACGTTGTCCTCACGAATAAAGATGGCAAATACAATCTACCTATTAACGATGATGCCATTATAGCTGTAATAAAACCAGCGAATTATAAAGTGGGTGTTGATGAAAATAATCTTCCACAGTTTTTTTACAATCACAAGCCTAATGGTTCTCCAAAATTAAAATATAAAGGGGTCGATCCAACAGGAAAACTGCCAAAATCAGTTAATTTCGGATTAATTCCGCAACAAGAAAATGATGCATTTACAGCCTTAATTTTTGGTGATCCACAACCATATACTCAAGCGGAAGTCGATTTTTTTGCGAAAGGTATTGTAACCGAAGTTGCAGGTATAAAAAATGTTCCGTTCGGCTTAAGTTTAGGTGACTTAGTTGGAAATGACCTTGCTCTATTTAATCCATATATAAAAGCGGTAAAAGCAGCAGGAATTCCGTGGTATAATTTACTGGGGAATCATGATCTTAATTTTGATGCCACATCAAATGAAATGGCCGATGAGACTTATGAAGCACATTTTGGCCCAGCCAACTATACCTTCAATTACGGAAAAGTACATTTTATCATATTAGATAATGTGCTTTATCCTGACCCAAGAAATCAAAAAGGATATTGGGGCGGTTTCACAGCAAACCAACTACAATTTATTGAAAACGATTTGAAACTTGTTCCAAAAGATCATTTAATAGTCTTAGCTTTTCACATTCCTTTAAGCGAAACCGAAGGTGATTCGTTCAGAGATGCTGACCGGGATCAGTTATTTAGACTTTTAAAAGATTTTCCAAATACACTTTCTTTGTCGGCCCATACCCATATTCAACGTCAGGATTACTTTGGCAAAAAGGAAGGCTGGCTACAGGAAAAACCACATCATCATTATAATGTAGGAACGACCTCTGGAGATTGGTATTCAGGGAAACTCAATCAGCAAGGCGTTCCGGTTTCAACCATGCGTGATGGAACACCTAAAGGATATGCTTTTATTAATTTTAAAGGAAATCAATACAACATCGATTATAAAGTAGCGGGCAAACCCAAAACCTATCAAATGGAAGTTTTTGCTCCAAAAGTTATTGAAAAAGGACGTTCTACTAAATCTGGTATTTATGTGAATTTCTTTATGGGAAGTAAAAATGACAGCTTACACTATCGTATCGACCAAGGCCAATGGATCGCCTTGGAGTATGTTGAAGAAATTGATCCTGCTTATGCAATTGACGTTTATGAATGGGATCTTATCGAAGAATTAATTCCAGGAAGGCGCTCGTCAAACCCTATCGAAAGTAAACATCTTTGGAGAGGGAAAATCCAAACTAATCTAGAAATTGGAGAACATCAAGTTGAAATAAAAGCAATAGATCAATTTGGAAAAATACATAGTGGAGGAACTTCTTACCGCTTAGAAAATAAAAAATAAAACTGTAATCAGTTTTTATTGGCTTGGCTTACCGATGATTTTAATCTAGGTAAGCCTTTTTTTATACAAATCAGTTTCAGAACTGTCGTCCTGCTATCAATTAATTATGATTTTGTCATTCTTTTATTATTTAACGCAATGTCGCACTCTATTTTTGAAGCTCGTTCATAACTCCTGACGATTCCTTTTTATTCCCAACATATAAATTCCTAATTTGCGGCTTCAAATTAGTAGTATATAATGAAGGTCTGTATTGCCGAAAAACCAAGTGTAGCACGCGAAATCGCATCCGTATTAGGAGCTAATACCAAACATGACGGGTATTACGAAGGCAACGGCTATGTTGTGACGTATACTTTTGGTCATTTATGCACCTTAAAAGAACCAAATGATTATAAACCGCATTGGAAAAGTTGGGATTTGAATAATTTACCTATGCTTCCCGAAAAATTTGAAACTAAAGTAGTGGAGAATTCCGGTATTCAAAAGCAATTTAAAATTATAAAAAGTTTATTTGACAAAGCAGAGTTGGTCATCAACTGTGGGGATGCAGGTCAAGAAGGAGAATTGATACAGCGATGGGTGATGAATGAAGCCAATTATAAAGGCGAAGTGAAACGCTTATGGATTTCTTCATTAACTACCGAAGCAATCAGGGAGGGTTTTGAAAACTTAAAGCCATCATCCAACTATGATAATTTGTACTATGCGGGATTTTCTAGAGCCATTGGCGACTGGTTATTGGGTATGAATGCGACCCGTTTGTACACCGTAAAACATGGCGGGTACAAGCAGGTATTGTCTATTGGAAGGGTACAAACCCCTACATTAGCTATGGTAGTGGATCGTTTTAAGGAAATTGAAAATTTTAAACCGCAACCGTATTGGGAGCTGCAGACTTTATATAGAGAGACGCTTTTTAGTTATGAAGAAGGACGTTTTTTAAAAAAGGAAGACGGAGAGATTTTAGCCAATAAAGTCAAGGAAAGCGATTTTGAAATTGTCTCTATCGAAAAAAAGAAAGGAAATGAATTTGCTCCAAAACTTTTTGATTTAACGGGTTTACAAGTGTATTGCAATACTAAGTTTGGGTTTACTGCAGATGAAACGTTGAAAATTGCTCAAACTTTGTACGAGCAAAAAGTTGTCACGTACCCCAGAGTCGATACTACTTTTTTACCCAATGATGTGTACCCAAAAGTAGCTGGTATTCTTCAAAAGCTAACCAATTATTCTGCGTTAACGGAACCGCTATTAGGAAAAAAGATTATAAAATCTACTAAAGTTTTTAACGATAAAAAAGTAACGGATCACCATGCGATTATTCCAACGGGGATTCAAACTAATTTACAATACAATCAGCAACAGGTTTATGATATTATTACTAAACGGTTCATTGCCGTTTTTTATGATGATTGTTTGGTAGCCAATACCACCGTAATAGGAAAAGCAGCCGATGTAGCTTTTAAAACTACAGGAAAAGAAATCTTAAAAAAAGGATGGCGTGTTGTTTTTGAAGATCCGAATGCAAAAGAAAAAGAAGCCGATCTTTTGCCAAGTTTTGTTGAAGGCGAAAAGGGACCGCACCAGCCGTCGTTTTTAGAAAAGGAAACCAAACCACCCAATCAGTTTACAGAAGCAACCTTGCTACGTGCCATGGAAACGGCAGGAAAACAAGTAGATGATGAAGATTTACGCGAATTGATGAAAGAAAATGGAATAGGACGACCATCAACACGCGCTAATATTATTGAGACGCTTTTTAAACGCCAATATATTGTTAGAAATAAAAAACAGGTATTGCCAACGCCAACAGGGATTAGACTGATTGATACCATTCAAAATGATTTAGTAAAATCAGCTGAGTTGACGGGTTCTTGGGAAAAGCAATTGAAAGATATTGAGAAAGGTACGTATAGCGCTGCTGGATTTATCAACAACATGAAACGTATGGTAGAAGCTTTAGTCTATGAAGTACGAAGTGAAACCACGCGTGCCAATATTTCGCATGCCAGTAGTGTCCAAAAAGAAGTCGTTAAAATAGAGCAAAAGAAATTAGCGGGAATTTTAGCAGCAACTTGTCCAAAATGTAAAATTGCAACGCTCATCAAAGGAAAATCGGCCTATGGATGTGGCGATTACAAAGCGGGTTGTACGTTTTTATTGCCGTATAGTTTTGCAGAGAAAAAAATATCCGAGAATCAATATTTGCGATTACTACAAAAAGGATCTACTGTAAATTTGAAAGACTTTAAAACGAATGCCGGCGTTGTAGAGGGTTTGCTACGTTTTGACGAAAATTTCCAACTCAAATTAGAACCTAAGAAAGCTTTGGCGAAAGCCATACCAGACGAATTAACCTGTCCAAAATGCCAAAGTGGAACGGTTATTAAAGGAAAAACGGCTTATGGATGTAGCCACTATAAATCGGGCTGTGATTTCAAAGTGACTTTTGATGTGGTTAGAGAAAAATTGAAAAATAAAAAACCTACTAAAGAACTAGTTTATACTATTTTAAACGAAAGTGTTTAATACCAATTAAGGATTTGTAATACTTGTTTTGTGTTTTAATAGTACTGTTTTTTCCTTAATTTCTGGTTTTTATTAAGTTGCAATTTCCAATTTAAATTTTCCAAATCAAAATTCTTTAAGTGCCTAATTTCTTGCTGTTGATGAGGTTTTCTTCCTGCTAAGATGAGAACTAAAAGCACTAAAGAATAGCTTTACCAAATAAAATAAAATCTAAAATAACTACCGAAGTTGCTTTATTATGGAGTTGTTTTAGAGATTATACTTCCTTTACATCATTGCCCATTTTATACCTCGGTAAATTAATTTCATGCGCGCTAGGATAAGGCGCTCTACTGGTGCTACTCACATCTTCTTTCATACGTTGTTGGGTTAAGAACTGATGATCTTTAGCATCCGAATATCTCGGGTCAGGTACAAAGGGCATCTTGGCCATTTTGAGAATGGTTAGAGTAGGGAAGTGGTAATCGACTTCGACCGTGCCCAAGAGCA
Source organism: Flavobacterium xanthum (assembly GCF_900142695.1). Taxonomy (GTDB): domain Bacteria; phylum Bacteroidota; class Bacteroidia; order Flavobacteriales; family Flavobacteriaceae; genus Flavobacterium; species Flavobacterium xanthum. Next base: position 11,739 of record NZ_FRBU01000049.1, read on the forward strand.
AGTAACATCCGCCACCTTGAAAGGGATACTGCAGTAAATTATCCGGAAAGTGGGTCGTATCAAAATAAGTGCCTTCAAAATCGACCCAAGTACCAAAATACATCGTGCCTCTAATCGTGGGAACTTGTTTTCTCGAAATCAGATAGGCCAACATTCGAACTTGCTTTTTGTGATGTTGCAGTAAATGTTGCGCCATAACATCACCTCTAAACGTGCTTTGCAACAAATCGAAAGGCGTAAACGAAATCGGAAAGCCCAACAATTCGATTTCATCAAAAGCATCTTCAAATCGGGAACGTTCTAATTGAGGCAATTGATATTCCTTTACCGATTCCTGCAACAACAACATTTGATGATCGGATGGAGCCGAATGAAACAGTAAACTCGCCAAGATCAACAGTTGATTTTTGGTTTTGCCCGTTTCCCTAAAAGCGCCTATAAAAATTAATAGTTTAAGACTTTCTAAACCAATTGTAACCCGATTGCAAAAATCCTCTAAAGAAAAATAGTCGCCATTACGTTCTCGTTCTTTCACGATTGCTTCCGCTAGTTTTACGGGCAATCCTTGCAAATGCATAAATCCTAAATAAACAGCTTCACCATATAAAGTAGTCGTAAATTCACTTTTATTCACACACGGATTGTGTATGCTTGCACCCGCCATTCTCGCTTCATGCACATAGACTTCGGTCCTATAAAAACCACCTTGGTTGTTGATGACCGCCACCATAAACTCAATGGGATAATACACTTTTAGATACAAACTCTGGTAACTTTCTACCGCGTACGAGGCCGAATGTGCTTTACAAAACGAATAGCCTGCAAAGGATTCGATCTGTCGGTAAATTTCTTGACTGAGTGTTTCGGTATGTCCTTGTTTAGCGCAACTCGCAAAAAAATCATCTTTCACTTTCTGTAATGCAGCCAAGGAACGCCCTTTGCCACTCATCGCTCTGCGCAAAATATCACCATCAGCAGCGGGTAGTCCTCCAAAATGCAATGCAATTTTAATCACATCTTCCTGATAAACCATAATGCCGTAGGTTTCGCCTAATTGTTCTTCGAAAACTTTATGGAAATACTCAAATTGATTGGGATGGTTGTGCCTGAAAATATATTCTTTCATCATTCCAGATTTCGCAACACCTGGCCGAATGATAGAGGAAGCGGCTACCAAAGTTTTATAGTTATCACATTTCAAACGACGCAACAAACCGCGCATAGCTGGACTTTCGATATAAAAACAGCCTATTGTATTGCCTTTAGCTAAATACGTATTGGCTTTGGCTTCATTTTTAGAAATACTCGTATCCCGAATATTAATCCGAATGCCTCTGTTTTTAGCGACCAGTTTTACCGTATCATCGATATGACCAATACCACGTTGACTCAGAATATCAAACTTCTCGAAACCAATAGACTCGGCTACGTGCATGTCGAAAAGCACGATGGGAAAACCTTTTGGGGGCATTTCTAAAGGCGTGTAATTCGTGATGGGTTCTTCGGAAATGATGATTCCACAAGAATGCATGCTGCGTTGGTTAGGGTATTTTTCTAATAACATACCGTATTCCTGCACTTCTATAACCACGCTATTGCTTTGTTGTAACCGCATCGGGTTTTTGGCTAAATGATCCAGTTCTTCTTTGGGTAAACCAAAAACTTTGCCTACTTCCCTGAAGATGGATCGGTACTTGAATTCGACATTGGTACCACAAAAAGCTACATTTTCATACCCATATCGGTTGAAAATATATTCTAAAATGACATCGCGTTCTTGCCAACTCCAGTCAATATCAAAGTCGGGCGGACTTTTGCGATTTTCATTCAGAAAACGCTCAAAATACAAATCGAGTTCTATCGGGCAGATATCCGTAATTCCCAAACAATACGCGATGATTGAGTTGGCTCCACTTCCTCTACCAATATGTAAAAAACCACGGCTATTGCTGTACCTGATAATGTCCCAAGTGATTAAAAAATAGCCGCTAAACTGCAACTCATCTATCACTTTCAATTCTTTTTGGACTCTAGCCAAAGCGGCTGCATGATCTTTTCCGTACCGCCAGTGCATCCCTTGATGGGCTAAAGTGGTCAACAACGCAATATCACTTTCCTGAGAAGTAGTGTAGTATTTTTTGTTTTTGGGCGATTCAAAATCAAATTGAAAATCGCAACTGTCTATAACGGCTTGCGTATTGGCTATAATTTGCGGATACTCTTTGTAGGCAGCAAGCAAACGCTCTTCTGAAACCATCACTTCATAAGGCGTAGCGATATCCGAATCGCCGAGTTTAGACAACAAAATATTGTTATCAATCGCGCGTAAAATTTTATGAAGTTGGTATTCTTTTTTGGTTCGAAAAGTAACCGGTTGCAGCATCACCATTTTATCAAGACTGCCTTTATATCCAAAAAGTTTCCCTACTTCTTCGGGGCGAATACCAATGTATTCGTTGGATTTTAATTCCGTTGGCGCATTGGCGAAAGCGTAAATAATCACAACCGATTCAAATTCGGGCGCTACTTTTGGCAAAGGAATTTCCTTAAAATTATGATGGGTCAAAAACCGATTCATGGCCGCGAGTCCGCTAGTATTTTTGGCTAGACCGATATACCGAAAGTCATTTCCCGAACGAAAATCGATGCCTACCAAAGGTTTAATGGCTACATTTTTGCACGCCGTTATAAAATCGTAAATCCCCGTCACCGTATTAATATCCGTGAGTGCCATAGCCGTAACCCCAGAGCGAACTGCTTTATCAATCAGGTCGTCCAGTGGAATCGTGCCGTAACGCAACGAATGATAGGAATGGCAATTTAAATACATAGTAGTGCTAAATTTTAATAATTAATTTTTATTGATAATTTTTCGCCAAGTTGACTACTTTTCTCCCGAATCATCGGAAATAAAAGTGTATCGATAACAAGAAAAATTTATTAAAATGGTTCTCGATACATTTTTTGTTCCGTTTTACTTCACAAAAAACACTCGAACTGACGAATTTTTTTAATCACACCCAACGATTTGAATATTAAACAAATAGGTCAGTTCGAGCGGAGTCGAGAACTTCTCACTTCTTACGAATCAATCCTCACTTCACCCGTTTCAAAATAACATCCTTCCTATTAGGCTTCATAGCGGCACCAGCACAACGCATTACCGCATCAAAACCATAGCGGCTTTTCATTTTATCCATAGCGGCATAAAGCGAGAGCATTTCTTGCGTATCTTCAAAAAGATCTATCTGATAAGTACCCCGAACCAAACCGCTAAAACGAACACCCACCAAACGCAACCGCATTCGGCGTTGGTACAGCACATCAAAGAGGCTGAGTACTTTTTGCGTAAGCAAATGATCCGCTGAGGTGTAGGCAATCTTGCATTGCTTGGTTTCCGTATCAAAATTAGCATACCTGATTTTCACGACGACTGTTGAGGTCAACCACTCTTCGGAACGCAATTGAAACGCTAGTTTTTCAACCATACCGCACAAAATTGATTTGAGGTGCGCAATATCAATAGTGTCTTGTACAAAAGTGTGTTCGGTGGCAATCGACTTGCGTTCCGTGTACGGTTCTACTGGGTTATTATCGATACCATTGGCTTTTTTCCAAATCTCGACACCATTTTTACCAATCATGCGCTGCAAGACTTCGGCAGGCATTTCGGAGAGAGTTTGTATGGTTCGAATACCGATTCGGGATAAAGTTTGAAACGTCACATCGCCCACCATGGGGATTTTCTGAATCGATAACGGATTCAAAAAAGTACGCACTTGATCTTCGGGGATGTCCAAATGTCCTTTGGGTTTGCCTTCGCCCGTGCCAATTTTAGAAACGGTTTTGTTAATCGACAAAGCAAAACTGATGGGTAATCCGGTTTCTTTTACTACCCGATCGGCCAATTCATTCGTCCATTGGTAACAACCATAAAAACGATCCATGCCGGTGATATCCAGGTAAAATTCATCGATACTCGCCTTTTCCATGATAGGTGCTTTTTCCTGAATCACTTCGGTGACGGTGTGCGACAATTGCGAGTAGCGTTCCATATCGCCTTTGATTACTTTGGCTTGCGGACAAAGTTTAAGCGCCATCGAAGTGGGCATTGCCGAACGGACTCCAAAACGCCGCGCTTCATACGAACAGGAAGCCACAACACCCCGATCACCACCGCCAATAATCAACGGAATCCCTTCCAGTTTCGAGTTGTTCAAGCGTTCGCAGGAAACAAAAAAAGTATCCAAATCCATATGTACAATTGCACGTGCCATTTCATTTCTTTTTAGAGGACAAAATTAGCACAGATACTAACATTTTTTAGTATATTTGTTGTTCCAAATTATAACAAATTCAGTATGTCCTTATTTTCAGACAATATCAGAGCCTTGCGTGTAAAACACAAAATCTCACAGGAAAAAGTAGCCGAAAGCCTTATGATTACTAGGGGTCGCTATGTAAAGTACGAAGATGGAACTTCGGAAGCACCTTATGAAATTCTCAAGAAAATAGGGCAATATTACCAAATCAGTATTGATTTATTACTGTCTGTTGATGTTCGGAAAATTGAGGTCACTGATTTGTTAAAACTCGAAAATAACCGACTCATTTTACCCATTCAAGTAGATCAAATGGGCGAAAACCGCATTGAAGTAGTAACCCAAAAAGTGAAAGCAGGATACTTAAATGGCTATGCCGATCCCGAATATATCGAACAATTGCAACAAATATCCTTACCGTTTTTAGGCGTGGGCAAATACCGTGGCTTCCCTGTCGAAGGGGATTCGATGCCACCGCATCAAGATGGCGATATTATTGTGGGACGTTACGTAGAAGGTTTGGGTGAAGTTTTAGATGGGAAAACGTATATTTTCATTACCAGAAGTGAAGGAATGGTATACAAACGACTCAATAAAAACAACAAAAATGCCTTGGTACTAGCATCAGATAATTATTTCTATCCACCATACGAAGTCAAAGCGTCCCATATTCTTGAAATTTGGGAATACCAGTGCAGCATTGCCAGAAGCGACAAACGGACAGAAGCGCTGGAAAGTGATACGATCAAAAACATGTTTGTTGAATTAAAGAAAGATCTAGCTGAGGTAAAAAACAGCATTGGTTTAACGAATTAACAACTAAATATTTGAGATTGATAGTGTCACTTCGAGCGCAGTCGAGAAGCATTACTCAAGATAAAAGTTATATTTCAATCTCAATCAAAATACTGTCACTTCAAGCGCAGTCGAGAAGCATTACTCAAGATAAAAGTTATAATTCAATTTCAATTAAAATACTGTCACTTCGAGCGCAGTCGAGAAGCCTTCCTTATTATAAAAAATGAAAAAACAAGAATACGCAATAGTAGATATTGAAACCACAGGCGGCAATGCCACACACAGCCGCATTACTGAAATAGCGATTGTCATTCACGATGGCGAAAAAGTAATCGACCGATGGGAGACTTTAGTTAATCCTCAAAAACACATCCCCGACGCTATTTTTGCATTGACAGGTATTACCAATGAAATGGTACGTGAAGCTCCTGTTTTTGATTTAATTTCAGATCAAGTTTTTGAGCTTTTGTCCGATCGAGTATTTGTGGCTCACAACGTGAATTTTGACTATTCCTTTGTTCGTCATGAACTAGAAAGAGCCGGATTAAAGTGGACTGCAAAAAAATTATGTACCGTACGAGCAGCGCGAAAAATTAAGCCAGGATTACCATCGTACAGTTTGGGAAGACTTTGTAGCTCCTTAGACATCGATTTAGAGAACCGTCACCGTGCTGGAGGTGATGCTGATGCAACTGCCATTTTGTTCAGTCGATTATTAGAGTGGGATTCTGAAAAAGTAATGGATGTCATGATTAAAAAAACATCCCAAGAGCAGCAATTACCGCCCAATTTACCTCGAGAAGATTTTGATCAATTACCAGATAAACCAGGCGTGTATTATTTTTATGATGAACATAAAAAAGTGGTTTACATAGGCAAAGCGGTTAACTTAAAAAAGCGAGTAGCATCGCATTTTGGAGGACATAACATTACACCGCAACGACAACTTTTCTTGCGGGATATCTATTCTATTACGCACGAAGTTTGCGGTACCGAATTGATGGCATTATTACTCGAATGCAGTGAAATAAAACAATTATGGCCCGATCACAATAAAGCATTGAAACGTTTTGAACCAAAATTTGGATTGTTTGAGTACGAAGCAAGAAATGGATACCGCTACTTGGCAATAGGAAAACTGGCTAAAAATCAAAATTGTCTGGAAACTTTTGATACCATTTACGCAGGAATAAATTTACTTCAAGAATTAGCCAAACAATTTGAAATTGATCAAAGGTTTTGCAAATACGGTAGCATGTCCGATGGGGTTTTTACAACTCAAAATGATACGGCAGCCTTACCTGAAATAGAGGTACATAACGATACAATTCAAGCAGCAATTGATTTTTATTTGAATAGCAGACCCAGTTTTGCGATTATTGACAAAGGAAGAACAACGGATGAACGCAGTTGCATTTGGGTCGAAAACGGACATTTTTTTGGTATGGGTTATCTGGATTCAGACCTAGTAATTACTGATCCATCTCAAGTCAAAGAATACATGACGCCTTATAAAACGAACCAGTACATCATGCAACTCATCTTTTCTTTTGCGCAAAAACATCCTCGAACCGTTCATATTCAGAAAAGGGATGATAATTTTGTGGCGTTTGAGTAATCGTAAAAATTGGTAAACAACAACTTATAGCAATACTAAAAGATAATAACTTAATACTGCCAAAAAGAATTTCGTGGTTTTCCTTATCACTCTATGCTGCTCCCCGAAAAACGTACAATTTTTTGCTTTAAATTAAGATAGGATTAAAAACCTTAAATTAGCAGAATTATGTCAAGAACAAGAAGAGTATTTGGGAAGGATTTTAAAGCAAAAGTTGTTTTAGAAGTATTAAGAGAGACAGAAACATTGGAGGTTTTAGCTAAGAAATATGAGCTTTTACCCACCCAAATTTCAATCTGGAAAGCCGAGGCGATTAAGAATATATAGGCAGTTTTCAATCCAGAAAAAGCAGTAGCAAAAAAAGAAGAAATTGCAACTGAGAAGCTTTTTGCAAGAATTGGACAACTGACTTTAGAGAATGACTTTCTAAAAAAAAAATTGAGATAATGCCGTTGATTGAGAGAAAGAACATGGTAGATTTGGAAGAAAATTTAAGTCTATCTAAACAGTGTATATTGTTGAATATCAATCGGAATTCTTTTTATTTTTCACCAAAAGGTGAAGGTTCTGAAAACCTATCATTGATGTAATTGTTAAAAAAATAATATCATGTAACTTCTTTTTATGGCTATCGCAAGATGACTGTTTGGTTTGAACGCCATGGCTTTGAGGTTAATGAAAAGCGAGTTCGACGCTTAATGAAATTGGTAAACTGGCAGACGATTTACAGAGAACCACGCACGACAATTGCTGTGAAAGAATATAAAAAGTACCCGTATTTACTCAAAGGTTTAGAGATAACACAAAGGAATCAAGTTTGGGCTACCGACATTACATATATCCTTATGGATAAAGGTTTTATATATTTATGTGCAATAATTGATTTGCACTTGCGCTACGTTTTAAGCTGGGATATAAGTAACACTATGACAGCCGAATGGTGCACAGGAGTACTTCAAGAGGCAATAGATAAACATGGTAAACCAGAAATATTTAACACCGATCAAGGGAGTCAGTACACTAGTTTAGTGCATACTACATTATTGATAAACAATGATATAAAAATATCAATGGATGGAAAAGGACGTGCTATTGATAATATTTTTATCGAAAGACTGTGGCGCACAGTAAAATATGAAAATGTATATTTGCAGGCCTACGTTAGCACTTTAGAATTATATAATGGATTAAAAAAATATTTTATATTTTATAATAACGAGCGTTTTCATCAATCATTAGATTATAAAACGCCGAGCGAAATGTATCATAAAAAACAAGTGGCATAAAATCAGAATAACTTTTTTTGACCTTTTAAATGGGCCAAAAAGTTATCTCCGATTTGAGCCAAGTAACTGGAAAATTAAACTAAAAAACTATCTTAAGTTTTTGAAAAAGTTGCTTCGTGAATGGGTCGCAGTATACTCCAAGTTACCCTTAAATTTAGAAAAGCACTTTACTGAAAAATTAAGGACAAACAGGAATCTACTCCATATAGCAGTAATAAAAAAGTAAACAAAAAAGGGAATTTGTCACATTGGTGTTCGATAGTAATTTAAAATGTCCAATGTTTTCAATCAAACTCCCATAGTAATCAGTATGTTTTCTTTTAATTATTTGATAATGAATAAATTAATTATAAATCGAAATTTAGAATAGTACTCTTGTTTTATAGGGGGCAAAAAATTTTGTACAAAAGATGTGAATGTAAAAACTCTAAAACTGTTATTTTATGCACTTATGAATCTGAATTTAATAGGGATATTTATTAAGCTATAGAAGGTTTTGCTCGATATGGATATAGAAATTATGATAGATTATTCCAAGCATTTTATTTCATAGAACTTAAAGGAAAAAGCAATAGATAATAGATCCCTTAAATTACCGATATAGCAGTAAAATAGCTTTATTTCGCTCCTTTTTTAAGCCTATTAACTGTTATTCGTATAATAATTACCGCTATAGCAGTAAAAATTAGTAGTTTTATTTTAATTACTTGTAGTTTATAGGATATTTGTTTATTTTTACTGTTAAAGCGGTAAAAATGAATAATTTTAATTTAGGTCTCTTCATAAAAGAGCATCGTAAACAAGCAGGTTTGACGCAATTAGAATTGGCTAATCTGGCAGGAGTAGGGAAGACTACCGTTTTTGATATTGAAAAAAATAAAGAAACGGTTAGTTGGATCAATCTTTTATCAGTTCTACATGTATTAAATATTGACGTACAATTTAAAAGTCCAATCAATAAATAATTATGAAAAAAGCAATCATATTTGTTCACAATAAAAGAGCAGGAATATTGAGTGAGGATAGTACAGGTGGGTATGAATTTATCTATAATGACACCTATGAGGGAGAACCTGTATCATTGACAATGCCATTAAAAACTAAAACATATTCATTTGCCAAATTTCCCTCATTTTTTGAAGGATTATTGCCAGAAGGAATTATGCTGGAAGGGCTTTTAAAAATCGGTAAAATTGACAAAAATGATTATTTCACACAATTAATTGCAACGGGAAATGACTTGGTAGGAGCGGTAACAGTAAAGGAATGGAAAGATGAATAGATGTCCAATAACTTACGAACTATGTGGCACTGAAAAATATAGTGAAAAGGGACTTCGGATGATTGCTCCAAAACTTACTACATTACATGATTTACCATTTACTGCAGCTGAACAAAGACAAGAAGCAGCTAACCGTGCCAAGAAATTGTCTATTCAAGGAGTGCAACCCAAATTAAGTGCTATTATTTCAGTTGTGAATCAACAATTTGAAATTGTAGATCAGTTTGGTAATTATATTATAAAACCTCAAAATGACATTTTTCCTGAACTACCCGAAAATGAGGATGTAACCATGAAAATGGCAAAAGTATACGGGCTTGATGTGCCTCTTCATGGATTGGTTTATTCAAAAGATGGTAGCCTTTCTTATTTTATCAAACGATTTGACAGATACAGCAAAGGAAAAAAATATGCAACCGAAGATTTTGCACAATTAACAGGAAGCTCAAGAGATACGAAGTATGATTATACTATGGAAAAGTTAGTCAAAGTAATTGACAAATATTGTACTTTTCCCGCTATTGAGAAAGCAGATTTCTTCAAACGAGTTTTATTCTGTTTTATAACGGGTAATGAAGATATGCATTTAAAGAACTTTTCAGTAATTTCAAGAGCGGGAAAAACAACTTTGACCCCAGTTTATGACTTTTTAAATTCTTCTATTTCCATTAAAAATCCGCAGGAAGAATTAGCACTATCTCTAAAAGGTAAAAAAAGCAATTTCAAATCAGCGGAAATAATTGAGTATTACGCAAAAGAACACTTAGGACTTAATGATAAAACGGTTACCACTATTTTATCTGATATGAATAATAGCCTTCCTAAATGGATTGAACTTGTAGAAGTGTCTTTTCTGTCTGACACTATGAAAGAGAAGTATCTCAAGGTTTTGGATAATAGGATGAAGAGATTTTAAATAATTATTTTTTTTCTACGGTTTACCATAAAATGTAAGTTCAAGTTATAAGCGCAACAGATAAACTAAAACCTCACAATAAATTGATTAAGAGGTTTTTTGTGAAGTGAATGGGATTACAATCGCACAATTAATTCTCCGCTCTAGCGCAAGCGTCCCGCTCGTGATGCTCGCGCCAGCGTGGGGAACATAAAGAATAGTTAATTTGTCCAATAGCAGGTTATTTGCCGTTTTGTTTGCCAACAGTTCACTGCTAATATTTACAGTGTTTTTTAATCTAAAGTACTATTTCAATCTCATGCGAAAGAAATCGTTGATTTGATTACTTTTGGAATAAAAATAAAAAAATGAGTTTTAAACATATATTCAAAGCAAAATTGGACTGGTTTTTAGTTAAAAGTGAGCAGGGTCCAACTTCTAAAAAGTCTAGTAAAAGCCATAGCATTACTATAGCAGGGAAGCCTATTTTAAATGTTTCGGCTGCTAAAGCATTCAAAGGAGATTCAACTTTGTATAATCCTGAAGATTTATTATTGAGCAGTATCGTTTCCTGCCACATGATGTCCTATTTATATGTTTGTTCTCAAAACGGAATCGAAGTGCTGTCTTATACTGATGCGGCTGAGGCAACGCTTGAAGTTTTAGATAACGGTAGCGGACGCTTCATTGAAGTGCGCTTGTATCCAAAAGTGATCATAAAACAAAAAGAAAAAATAGCCGAAGCACTACGTTTACATAAAAAAGCAAACGAACTTTGTTTTATTGCTAACTCCTGTAGTTTTCCAATTCTTCATGAACCAAGTTGTATGCTGCGACCTATTCGCGATGCAACTTTTTTAGAAACTTAAGATAGTTTTTTAAGTTTTCATTTCTATTTTCTAGGCTAAAATCGGAAATAAC
>NZ_FRBU01000052.1 GCF_900142695.1 Flavobacterium xanthum
CTCTTCTTGTTCTTGACATAATTCTGCTAATTTAAGGTTTTTAATCCTATCTTAAATTCACACAAAAAGTTGTACGTTTTTTGGGGAGCAGCATATAGAATGCTATCATTATACTTTCTGGATATTTCCATCAATATCTTTTCGCCTTCGAAAAAATCAAAACTTTTATTGATTTTAGCAATGTAAACCTGTTGCGCTTTGGTACTAACCAAATAACTTTTAGCAATTCCGTCGCTTTCATGATACTCAGGTTGATGGTTAAAAAATTGTAAATCAAAATTGGCTTCTAACTCCCTGTTTATTCTATCTAGCAAATTTAGGTTAAAAGCCGCTGTAATTCCTTGGCTATCATTGTAAGCAGGAAGCACTATGGAGGCCGGTTTAATTAAATCCACTCCTAAAAATAACTTATCCTTTTTTTGTAAATTATCACTTAATTTCGACAAAAAATCAGTAGCAACGTCATCAGACATATTTCCAATATTCGATCCTAAAAACAGAATCACTTTTGGATGCTTATTTTCTTTTAATAATTCTAAAACCTCAAAATAATCACCGTGTTTTTTCTGTATTGATAGGCTAGGTAATTCCTTGTTTAGATCCACTTTTAAGTTGTCTAGAGCGCTTTGCGAAATATCTACTGGCATGTAATCGAACCTATAGTTTAATCGGTCTAGTTCTCTCAAAAGTTCTTTAGTTTTTAAACCATCTCCCGCGCCAAGTTCTATTAGGTCAAAATAGATATCAGGGTCGAGTTGCAAAGCTTTTATAATTGCGTAGGTTTGCGTTTTAAAAATTTCATGCTCCGCTCGTGTTACATAGTACTCTGGTAAATTCATGATTTTTACAAATAGAGCATCTCCTGATTTATCATAAAAATATTTTGAAGGCAAGAATTTTTCTACAGTGCTTAATCCGTGATCAACTTCTTTTTTAAGTTGGTCAATCATAGTACTAGTATTTTCTATTTTGTTCATAGTGTTTGTCTCTTTCATCTGGTTTTGATATCAATTTTTAAAAATGAGAAATGCTTAAAGTATAAACTCAAGACTTGTATCTATCACTGAGCGCTTTTTTCTTTACAATAGTATTTTTAAAAAACATAAAAATGATATAGCCATATAAAAAGCTAAAAGGCAGAGCCATAATGACCAATAAATTGCTAATCCCATTAAGTAATTCACTGGTTCCAATAGCGGTAAGTCCAAGTGCGGTGGCTGTAATTATAAATCCCCATCCCAGTTTATGCTTTTTAGAAGGATTTTCGTTTCCATTATCGCTGAACATTCCTAATACGAATATGGCCGAATCAACAGAATTTATTATGGAAATAAGCACCAATAATCCAGCGATAAAAAAGGTAATATAATGAAATGGAAAATGCTCTAAAAAAACAAATAATGAACTGAAAACATCATTAAATTGTGTATTGTCATCTGTGGTAATTATATCGAAAGCCGCATTTGCAAATACGGAAAACCATATTACGGTAGCTAGTGTTGGAATAAAAATAGTGGTGATTAAAAACTCTTTTATTGTTCTACCTTTAGATATTCTAGCGATAAAAATTCCAGTGAATGGAACCCAAGCTAACCAAAAAGCCCAATAAAAAACGGTCCATTCTTGTGTAAAGCTCGGGGCAGTTTTATAGCTTCCAAATGACAAGCTCATTTCGAAAAAATGAATTACATAATTATAAAAAGCTAAAGCAGTTTGATACAAAAAAGTGTTAAAATTCAGAAAAAAACCAATAAACAGCATAAGTATAATTGAAAATGTAAAATCGAAATCAGCTAAAAATTTGATCACCTTGTTTATTCCTGTCAATGCCGAATAGGTTGCCACGATTCCGATAAAAACAACCATTAACAATAAAAAATTAGTTCCATAAGTGACTTTAAAAGCATATTCAATGCCATTCACAACTTGTGCAGTTCCTAATCCTAATGAAGCTATAACACCCGTTATTGTAATTAAAACAATAAATAGTGTAGCTATGAATTTTATCATTTTACTTTTAGTGTAAGGCACAATGGCATCTAATAAATTTGGGACTTTTTTTACATAAAGATTGTAAGCCACAATCAATCCAAATAAACTGTACATGGCCCACGGTGTAAAACCCCAATGAAAAAAAGTGTATTGTAAAGCCGTGACCTTATTATTAGCGGTGGCAACAGGAGGATTGTTGAGATAGTATGCTGGCTCCTGAACTGCTCGTAACAACAATCCCGAACCCATGCCAGTACTATATAAAAGAGCAACCCAACTGAAATAAGAAAAAGCGGGTTTTTCATCTCCTAAACGCTGCTTGCGCAAAGGCAGAAACAAAATAACCACAGCTGCAATAACGGTGATCAAGCCAACCCATAAATAATACGTGCCAAAGACAGTTAATAAATTTTGGTTTACCTTATTCAACACTTGCGTTAAAAATGCTGGTGCAAATAAACCAGTCAGAAAGAAAAAAAAACTAAAAATTGACCCATAAAATAATAAGCTACTGGGTCGAATATAACCATACAATTTTGTAATCAAAATATTATTCTTTAGTGGTTGGTTGTAGGTCTTCTAGCATAGTAGGTATTAATTCGCTAACGGTAGGATGAATGTGAATTGCATCTCTAAAAATCGTATAAGGTTGTTTTGCATACATCAAATTTGTAATTCCACTGATGATTTCGTCACCACCAACACCTAAAACGCAAGCTCCTAAAAACTGATTTGTTTTAGCATCAATAATCGCCTCCATAAACCCTTTTGTCTCTCCTTTTTCTTTGGCGCGACCTATTTTATCCATTGGCCTTCGCCCAATTAAAATAGAGAAACCTTTCTCCGTAGCTTCGGCTTTTGTCATCCCTACTCTTGCTAATGGTGGATCAATAAACAATCCGTACGTAGTAATTCTGTCACTAATTTTTCTTTTTTTAGCTCCAAGGATGTACTCCTCTACAATTTGGAAATCATTGTAAGAGGTATGCGTAAACGCACCTTTTCCGTTACAGTCGCCTATCGCAAAAATACCTGCTGTGTTCGTTTTGCAATAATCATCTACGGTAATATATCCTTCCTCATCATACATAATCGAGGTGTTTTCTAACTGTAATGTATCGGTATTTGGTGCCCGACCTACAGCTAGCAGTAAATGAGTACCCGTAATTTCTTTATCGCCTCCATTTATTTCTACTAGAATTTCAGTACCACCCTGCGTCACATTTATTTCTTCCGCATTGAACTCTATTGCTATATCGTCCTCTTGTAAAATTGTGGCAATTGCGTCGCTTACATTTTCATCTTCCTTACTAATAAGTCGATCCCCGCTTTCAATAATTGTAACTTTGCTGCCAAAACGCTTGAACATTTGACCAAATTCCAATCCAATATAGCTGCCGCCAATAATTATTAAATGCTCAGGTAATTTTGCTAGCTCTAAAATATCGACATTGGTTAAATAATCTACCTTCGAAAACTCTTTGGGAATAATTGCTCTTGCTCCCACATTTATAAAGATTTGTTTTGCAGTAATTTTATCATCGTTAATCGCAATTTTATAATTAGAAATAAAATGAGCTTCACCTCTAAAAAGAGTAATCTTATCATTGCTGGAAATACTTTTCTCAATTCCTTCTCGGGAACCTTTTACTAAAATATCTTTTCGAGCTTTTATTTTCTCCAGATTAGCTTTTGCACCAGCTGGAATATCGATTCCCATCTCTTCACCATGCAAGCTATCCCACATTCTGCGTGCGCTGGCCACATACGCTTTTGTAGGAACGCAGCCATTGTTGACACAAGTTCCACCTAAAAAACTTTTTTCAATAAGTGCTACCGTTCCTTTTTTTGATAGGCTAAATGCCAAAGGTACTCCCGCTTGCCCGCTGCCGATAATTACAAAATCAAACTTTTTCATCTGCATTATAAATTAAAAATCTATTTTTCAACCGAAACGTTTTTCCAGAATGCTACATGATTCTTTATTTCCTTAGCCGCATCTTTAGGATTTTTATAAAACCAAGCCGCGTTTTCACTAATTTCATCATTAACTTTTACAGTGTAATAAGAAGCTTCTCCTTTCCATGGGCAAGTTGAACGATGAGTCGTTTCAGTAAAATAATCCATATTGATGCTTTCCAAAGGGAAATAATTATTTCCTTCTACAACTACTATTTTGTCACTTTGCGCGATCACTGTTTTATTAAATATTGCTTTCATATGTAGATAATATTTGTTTTTTATTGGAATATGGAATTCGCATATCATCATCGGTATTTGCAACCAAATCTATGTCATGCTCATTTCATACTATTGGTTTTTAATTATTTTGCTAATCGTAAACCGCCAAATTGCCAACGCATATCTGGAGGAAAAAAGTTGCGATATGTTTTTCGACTATGTCCCTCAGGAGTTGCTACCGATCCACCTCGAAGAATCATTTGATTGACCATAAACTTACCGTTGTATTCTCCTAGCGCGCCGGGTGATTTACTGAATCCTGGATAAGCTAAGTAGGCACTATTTGTCCATTCCCAAAGTTGCCCCCAATGGAATTTATCACTTGCAATTTCCCACTCAAATTCGGTTGGTAAACGGCAGCCTTTCCATTCGCTATAGGCAAAAGCTTCATAGAAACTAATATGCATCACCGGCAAATCAAGAACTACTTTCTCTAAACCATTCAAAGTATAATTCCACCATTCACCATGGATTTTGTACCAGTATAACGGCGCTTCAATTTTATTGCTATTTATCCAACTCCAGCCGTCATCATGCCAAAAATTGAAATTTTTATAGCCTCCAGCCAAAATAAAATCTAAATATTCTTGATTGGTAACTAGCGTATTACTAATTTCAAAATCATTTACATATACTTTATGACTCTCTAACTCATTATCAAAACAAAAACCCTGTTCTTGATGCCCTATTTCATATAAACCAGCGTTAATCTTTATAAAATCAGCTGCTTGAGTTTCAACTTTAGTTTTAAAACTATCTTGATATACGGGAAAAGTAGGTTGGTTTCCTAGAATATATTTAATGTCGTAAACCAAAAGTTCTTGATGTTGTTCCTCATGATTGATACCAAGTTCGATAATAGCTAAAATCTCTTTCTTTGGATTTGTATTTAAAAAAGCGGCCACAGCATCAGTGACATACTTTCTATAGTTATAAACTGCTGCAACCGAAGGCCTAGACATTAAACCCCGCGCAGGACGCAAAACACGTTTACCGACATTATTATAATAGCTGTTGAATAAAAAATGAAAATCCTCATTGTAAAGAACATAGTTTTCGACGTATTTTGTCAACACAAATTCTTCCCAAAACCAAGTAGTATGCGCTAAATGCCACTTTGGCGGAGATACAAATTCACTCGCTTGAAGCGAATAATCCTCGATAAATAAAGGTTTGCAAAGCTGTTCTGAAATTTGTCTTATTCTTAAAAAACAATCAATCATAAGATCCCATATTACATATTAACTTAATTAGATGTAAGTTAACACAATAAGTCTCCTTTAAAATTACATTTTTAAAAGTATTATTTATATAATTACGATTTAATTTCCTGACTAATTAACTCTGAAAAGGTGTATAAATTTTGTTTTTAGGAATTTTGGTAAGCGAAGATTTTAAAATAATGAAGAACATGTATTTGATTAATTTAGTGCCTGTAAAAATTTGATTATACTTTTAAAGCTACTGAGAAATAGCAATACAATTTATAGAGGTAAAAGAACATGTTTAAACGCAAAAAAACCTTTTTAAAAAAGGATTTAAACAGCAAAATAATAACTGAAGTTTATTATAATTTTAATCTAAAAAGCCACGAATTCACTAATTAAATTAATAATTAAGGAATTCGTGGCTTGCTAGCTATAGTTTTTAAGAACTATACTTTATCTTTTAAAGCTTCCGCATTAATATCGCTGTGCGAAACGGTATAAATAGCTTTTCCATCCTTAATCAAAAGCAATTGTGGAGATTGATGTGTCACCCCAAAACGACTCGATATTTCATTGGAAATATCACGATAGGCAATTAAATCTAGAAAATAAGGCGTAACTTTATCTGATAAATCAAATTCCTTTTCAAATTGCTTCAACGCCATTCTGCTCACACTACAACGCGTACTGTGTTTAAAAATAGCTACCGCTTTTTCATTCGAAATGGCACTAATTTCATTCAGTTGCCCTAAATCAGTTAGTTCTTTCCAGTCGATTTTTTTTTCATTTGAATCGTTGTCATCTGAACTATTAAAAATATTTTTAAAGAAACTCATAATTGTCTTGTTTTAAGACATTTTGACTTTAAAACATGATAAAAATCATGAAATTTCCGTCAATTTGTCTGTATTATTGTATTGGACTATAAATTGAATGTTGGATTGCAAAGTTAGACAAATAACATAAACAATATAAAGTGATGAACATAAATAAATTCACGATCAAATCTCAGGAGGCCATTCAGCTTTCGCAACAATTGGCACAAAGTCAAGGACAACAACAAATAGAAAACGAACATATTTTCAAGGCAATTTTTGAAGTCGATGAAAATGTCGCACCTTTTATTTTGAAAAAGCTCAACGTCAATGTTCCCTTATTTCTCCAAATATTGGATAGTACGATACAGAGTTTCCCCAAAGTTTCTGGTGGCGAAATAATGCTTTCTAGAACAGCAAACACCACGCTAAATGAGGCGGAAATTATTGCTAAAAAAATGAACGATGAATTCGTTTCGATAGAGCATTTAATTTTAGCCATTTTTGATTCTAAAACTAAGGCTGCCCAAATCCTAAAAGACCAAGGCGTGACCGGAAAAGGGTTGAAAGCTGCTATCGAAGAATTGCGAAAAGGAGAACGGGTAACTTCTGCCTCTGCCGAAGAAACCTACAATTCATTAAATAAATACGCCAAAAACCTCAACGAACTCGCACGCTCAGGGAAATTAGATCCCGTTATTGGTCGGGATGAAGAAATTAGACGAGTCCTACAAATTCTAACCCGTAGAACCAAAAATAACCCTATGCTTGTGGGCGAACCTGGAGTGGGGAAAACTGCCATTGCAGAGGGATTAGCACACAGAATTGTTGACGGAGATGTTCCTGATAATTTAAAAGATAAAATTGTGTATTCCCTTGATATGGGTGCACTAATTGCTGGTGCAAAATACAAAGGAGAATTTGAAGAACGTTTAAAAGCGGTGGTAAAAGAAGTGACCTCTGCCGAAGGAGATATTGTTTTATTCATCGACGAAATCCACACGCTAGTAGGCGCTGGCGGTGGCGAAGGCGCTATGGATGCCGCTAATATTTTGAAACCCGCCTTGGCTCGTGGCGAATTACGTGCTATTGGTGCCACAACATTGGACGAATACCAAAAATATTTTGAAAAAGACAAAGCACTCGAAAGACGATTCCAAAAAATAGTTGTCGAAGAACCAGATACCGAAAGTGCTATCTCGATCTTACGAGGTATCAAAGAAAAATACGAAACCCATCATAAAGTCCAAATAAAAGATGATGCTATTATTGCGGCTGTCGAATTATCGCAACGGTACATTACGAATCGTTTTCTTCCTGATAAAGCAATTGATTTGATGGATGAAGCAGCCTCAAAACTGCGCATGGAAATCAATTCTAAACCCGAAGAACTGGATGTTTTGGATCGGAAAATCATGCAATTAGAAATTGAGATCGAAGCTATTAAACGAGAAAAAGACGAAAGTAAACTCAAAATTTTAGGAATGGATTTGGCAAATCTCAAAGAAGATCGGAACGAAATTTACGCCAAATGGAAATCTGAGAAAGATGTCGTCGATAACATCCAAGGAGTTAAAACTGAAATTGAAGATTTTAAATACGAAGCAGAACGTGCAGAACGCGAAGGCGATTATGGTAAGGTAGCCGAAATTCGATACGGAAAAATAAAAGAAGCACAAGAAAGATTAGACGTTCTTGTAAAACAATTGCAAGAAAACCAGTCAGGAACATCCTTGATTAAAGAAGAAGTTACCCGCGAAGATATCGCCGAAGTGGTGGCTAAATGGACCGGAATTCCCGTGATGAAAATGCTTCAAGGAGAACGTGAAAAGCTATTGAAACTGGAGGATGAATTGCATTTCAGAGTCGTAGGTCAAGAAGAAGCTATTGAAGCCGTGAGTGATGCCGTTCGAAGAAGCCGAGCCGGATTACAGGACATGAAAAAACCAGTAGGAACATTCCTTTTCTTAGGCACAACTGGGGTTGGAAAAACGGAATTGGCAAAAGCCTTAGCCGAATATTTATTTGATGATGAAAATGCCATGACACGTATTGATATGAGTGAATACCAAGAACGCCACAGTGTGAGCCGTTTAGTTGGTGCGCCTCCAGGATATGTGGGTTATGATGAAGGCGGACAATTGACTGAAGCCGTACGTAGAAAACCCTATTCAGTGATTTTGCTTGATGAGATTGAAAAAGCGCATCCTGATACGTTCAATATCTTGTTACAAGTATTAGACGAAGGCCGTTTGACAGACAATAAAGGCCGACTCGCCGATTTTAAAAATACGATTATCATTATGACTTCTAACATGGGAAGTCAGATTATTCAAGATAAATTTGATAATTTAAAGGGAGGTGTGGAAGCCGCAACAGAAGCCGCAAAAATCGAAGTGTTGGCATTATTGAAACAAACCGTACGACCTGAATTTATCAATCGAATCGATGAAATTGTCATGTTCACGCCACTTACCACGCTAAATATTGCAAAAATTGTGGGACTCCAACTCAAAAGTGTCACCAAAATGCTAGCACTTCAAGGCATTACTATGGACGCCACTCCAGAAGCCATCGCTTATTTGTCAGAGAAAGGATATGATCCGCAATTTGGTGCTAGACCAGTGAAAAGAGTCATTCAAAGAGAGGTGCTCAATGAATTATCAAAGGAAATTCTATCTGGTAAAATAACCACGGAAAGCATCGTTTTGATTGATGCCTTTGATGGGAAATTAGTATTTAGAAATCAAACGGAATTACTTTCTTAAAAATCTAGAAATATTTAAGCTTATGAAAACCAGTCGAAAGGCTGGTTTTTTTTATGACCAACTTCTTCTGGAAAAAACTGACTAATTCAATTGCTGTTTTTTAATTAGCCCAAAAAAACTACGTAAAAACGCATTACAATTAATTTACAAATTCACAAGTTGGAAAATGCAGAATTGGAAAATTACACGAATTAGCTATAAAACAGAGTTAGTTTGCTTTTTTATGCAAGCTAAGTGCTAGTTCAATTTTTTCTTTGCTGCTGATACAAACTTTCGGATTCAGTTTAATGGCAATAAAACGTACGCTACCGTCGTCCAAAACCTCCTGAGTTACCTCCGCTTCGTCTGTATAGAAAACGACATCAATATCGTTTTGGCCGCAAACATATAAGTGAGACATCATGTGACAGGAAACTACACTACTTAATAAAAGATCTTCAGCATTGTACAAATTAGGATCGCCTTTGAAAGCTTTGGCAGCCGAGACAAGCAGAAAAGCCTTGCTAGCAATTGATATGGAATGACTTTTAGAATAGGTCGACTCCTGATTTTTAGAAAAATCCAGTTTAATTTGGCTTTAAAAATGTGTTTGAACCACATAATTATTTTTATTTCAAAAGTAACTAAAAACGGAACGATTAAAAAAGAAAGGTTTTGAGTGAACCGAAACTAAAATTTCTCCATTTTATAAATAGAGTAATTAAAAAAAGTTTTAGATTCGCAGGAATAAACAAGCAAAGCGCTAGAACAAAATTTTTTCCATAAAAAAATAGTTCACCGCAGTTACTAAAACAATAAAAATGGCATCAGGTTTTTTCGCATTATTAGATGATATCGCTGCAATGATGGATGATGTTGCAGTTATGAGTAAGATTGCAGCAAAAAAAACAGCTGGAATTCTAGGCGATGATTTAGCTGTAAATGCAGAGAAAGCTTCAGGATTTATGTCCTCTAGAGAACTACCCGTTCTTTGGGCAATAGCAAAAGGCTCATTCCTTAATAAAGTAATCATTTTGCCCATTGCCTTTCTTCTAAGTGCATTTTTGCCTCTTGCCGTAATTATAATCTTAGTCCTTGGCGGACTTTATTTAGCTTATGAAGGCGCCGAAAAAATATACGAATTCTTCTTTCCACATGCCCATTTGAAACCTGAAATTTCATTAGAGCCGTTAACAGAAGAGCAAATTTTAGCATTCGAAAAAGAAAAAATAAAGTCAGCCATCGTAACTGATTTTATTTTGTCCGTAGAAATAGTAATTATTGCGTTAGGAACTGTCATTGGCAAACCCATTTCATCTCAAATAGTGGTAGTTTCCATCATTGCGATAATAGCAACTGTAGGAGTTTATGGCATTGTAGCGCTTATTGTACGAATGGATGAAGTTGGTTTAAAACTAATGCAAGTGAGCTCCAAGGAGAATAGTTTTACTAAAACGATAGGAAATTTAATGGTACAAGCGTTACCTAAAGTGATCAAAAGTTTATCGGTTATAGGTACTATTGCCCTATTATTAGTAGCAGGAGGTATATTTGTACATAACATCGATTTTTTACATCATATTTTACCTCAAATACCTTCTATTATAACCGAATTTATAATCGGGCTCGTAATTGGATTTCTTGTTTTGGGAATCGTAAACGTGTTCAAAAAGATTTTTAGTAAAAAGTAAGTCGCACAAAAAAACACGTTCTACGAAGCGCAGTACTTTGTGAACAGTATCTAAACACCAGTCTAACAGCTGGTGTTTTTTTTTTAGAAATACTTTAATTCGCTTTTACTTTACCTGCCTGTATAGTTAGGACAGCCAAAACATTTTTTATCTAGGTTAAACTGATAGGTTAACGATAATTCATAAATACCACCCGTTTTTCCAATTTTAGAAGTATTTAAATCATAAGAGATTCCTAATCGCAGATGATCGTATTGCAAGCCGGTAAAAAGGTTAACCGATGTTAACAAATGGCTATTGATTCCATTTTTAGCAGGGTTCGTTACAGCAGTAGCACCAAAAAACATTTTCTCGAATAAGATCGATGTTCCTATATCCAAGCGATTATAACGAGCTTGTTGCATATAATTAGCAGTTACAAACATTTTAGTCGCATATGGAAAGAATTGAACATCGATATAATTAGCCAATAAAAATTCATACCCAGTGCTTAAAGAGAAAAAGGTGTTCAACGGTATATTACCATCTTGAGTGAAGGAAATATTTGGTTTATTTAAGTGCTTCATAGACAGGCCAATCCACATATTTTCAGTATTAAAAACCATCCCTGCTGTAGCATCAAAAAAGCTAACTTTATCGTTTAACAAAAGTGGATCTATAGAGCTGGTATTTATAATCCCTGATCTAATATTAATCTGATCTTCCAATAGTAAATTTTGAAATGCAAATGATTTAAGCCCAAACCCAACTTCTACAGCAGGTCTAAATTCCCAATCATCACTTATTCTTACTCGGTATGCATAATTCGCATTGACTTGCGAAAAATTATAATTAGTAACATTTTCTCTTTGATTTAAAACACTGATACCAAAACCACTATTCATACTTTCGTTCCAAGTATTGATAAAAGCATAGTCTGTAGTAATTTTTAAATCTAAATCCGGCCACTGTTCTCGATGGATTATACCGGTGTAGGTGGTTTCCATGAAGCCTGAAAAACCTGGATTTAAGGTTTCAGGAATTAGAAAATATTGCGTAAAAACGGGATCTTGCGCTCTTAATGTGGAGTAAAAGAAACACAAAATAAGTATGATAAATAGTTTAATCTTCATTAGTGGATTCGTTACTTTTATTTAATTAATGTGAAAGCACCATCTTCGATTATGGTGTGGTTGTAAAATGTTTTGGCGCTAAGTTTAAAAAAGTAATTCCCATTTTCAGCATCTAAATCATTAACCTTCCCGTTCCATCCTTTTATAGTTTGCCCAGTTTCGCTGTAGATGACACTTCCCCAAGAGTCATAAACCGCTAAAGTCATTTCTATAAACCCCAAAAATACAGGAGCAAATGAATCGTTTGTACCGTCATTATTAGGCGTAAATGCATTTGGCATTATTAGGCTGTACCCCTTTTCAACATTCACTGTAGCCGTATGTACATATTGACAGCCAAAAGGATACGTAACCGTTTGCTTAATAGTGTAAGTTCCGACTCTAGTATAAATATGTTTTGGATTTTCCTCGTCGGAAAAATTACCATCACCAAAATCCCATGAAATTTTTGTAAAATCTCCCGTGGCTAGGTTGGTGAATAGTATCGGATCAAAAATTGAATACAAACCATAAACATCATTTCCGTACGAACTAGTTTCGAAATTAGCTATACCTAGAACTGGTGTAGCTACATTATAGGTACTATTTGCAGTGCAACCAAAGCTATCCGTGACAGTAAAAATAATCAAGCCATTATTATTTGTGTTCATTATTTCATTGTTCACTCCGGTAACTACACCATCAGACCAGCTTAATTGGTATGGAGGAACACCTCCTTTGACATTTCCTATAAATGTTTCTTTCACATATTTCGTAGCACAATCAAAATCAGTACGCACTTCAATGGTAGGTGTCAATTGTTCGAATCGAATAATCTTCCAAGATTGCAATTTTTTACAACCCTTGGCATCCGTTACCGTTACGGTGTAATTTTCAGGTGGAAGATTCTGTAAATCCTCGGTTGTAGCACCATTAGACCAAGAATATGTAAATGGAGGCGCGCCGCCAGTTACAACCAAATTGATTGCTCCAGTATTCGCGTCCAAACAACTTAAAGGATTTGAAACATCAGCTCGTAATTCTATTATTAAAGGTTCAACAATGAGGAAAGTTTCTTTAATTTTACAAAATTTACCATCTGTAATGGTTACAGTATATTTTCCGGGTCCTATGTTATTTCGATCTATACCAGCGGTTGGATCATCTTCCCAAACTAAAGTAACAGGCGCTTTCCCTCCAATAAGATTCAATCGAATGTAAGCGTCTTTTGCTCCAAAACATGAAATCTGCTTTACAGTTGGATTTATCGTAAAAACCGGCGCATTGCCAATGGTTATAATAAAAGCTTTTTCACAGTTTAATGCGTCTGTAATTGTGATGGTATATGTACCCGCTGATAAATTATTTTGAACACGTCCCGTACCTAAATTACTCCATTTTATTTGGTACGGATTGCCTGTTGCAAAAGGAATTCCTCCTGTAATATTGGTAATCGTAATCGAAGCATTTGCATCATTGTAACAAGCTATCTCTGTTTTTGAAAACTCTAACCGTATTTCATTATTTTGAAGTAAAATTACTTGCAAGTTATCTGTACAGCCAGAATTATCTGTAACTGTTAAATTATAAGTTCCGGCTGCTACATTGCGTAAATTCTGATTTGTATTGCTGTATCCATTTGGTCCCGACCAATTGTATCTATAATCAAAAGCACCAGGTGCAACTTCTGTAGCTCTACCGCCTGTTGTAACTATATTAATTTCACCAGTAAAATCACCATAACACAAAATATTCACTTGACTTACAAGTTCTACCTCTAACAAAGGTGGCTCAATAATTGTAAAAATTTCGGACAAGGTGTCACAATTGTTCGCTTCCGTAATGGTTACTTTGTACGTTCCTGGAGACAAATTACTAAGATCCTCAGTTGTGGCAAGAGGGTTTCCATTTCTAGTCCATACAAAGGCATAAGGCAGAGTTCCACCCGTAGTTGTTAATGAAACCTTTCCATCATTTAATCCAAAACAAGATATATCATTTTTAAATCCAGAAAAACTAAATTTATCTGGTTCTCTAACCGTGTAACTTCTTGTAAAAGGACAAGTACCATTATCAATAACTCTTAGATTATAAATACCTGGTTTCAGACCAGAAATAGCTTGATTCGTACTAGTAAAGCCATTAGGTCCAGTCCATGAAAAAAGATAGGATGGCCCTGTTACAAAAAGGATACCGCCGGCTACAGCAATACTGATGGCACCATCATCAGACCCAAAACAAGTTGCGTTTTTAATGGTTTCAGCCACATTTATCAATGGATTGACCGTTACTGTAACCGTAAAATTAGGCCCAGAACAGCTCCCTGCGATAGGTGAAACGGTATACGTTACTGTTGCTGGATTATTCGTAGTGTTGATTAATGTTTGACCAATGCTCGTTGTAGGTGATGCTTGTGAAGATACACCACTTACCGAACCTGAAGGATTCACAACAGGGTTTGACCAAGTGTAAGTAGTATTGGATGGAACATTATCAGTGCCATTAGTAGTAGGCCGAATTAGAAATGATCCACCGCTACAAATTTCGGCTGATTTTGGTGATATGATAGGAGACAATACCGTATTTACCGAGAAATTTCTCGTTTGAGTTGTCGTTCCACAGCTATTAGAAACACTAAAAATAGCTTGATAATTTCCACTTACAGCATAATTAATGGATCCTGGATTGAGTAAGGTCGAGGACGATGGCGTTCCACCTGGAAAACTCCATAGATAAGTCAGTTCAGAACTTGGAGCACAACTTTCTACCACTGTGCCTACAGGATTAATTGTTGCCGAATTACAAAAATCTGATATGGGATTTAAAGTAGTAACTGGCTTTTTCTTAACCTCAATTATTTCCGTTTTATATTGGTCGATTCCACAGGAATTTCGGCTTCTTAATCTAAGATAATACGTCCCAGGCGTAACAAAATTGATCACTGGATTTTTTGAAAAGGAACCGGTACCATTTGTAAAAAACCATTGCTCAGGTCTTTTACCACAAAAGCCTTCAAAATAATTAGTGATTTCCCAATAATAACTTTCCGTACCACAACTTTGTCGCGTATCCGTGGTATTGGTGATCTGTACATCTGTTCCTGCACACGCTCTTGCAAAAGTAAAAGTCGGTTGTAAAATAGGTTCTACACAAATTGTTCTGGTAACCGTTCTTCCTATACCACAAGGTGTTTCTGCAAACAATGAAATCGTATACGTCCCCGGTGTTGTGTATACATGACTAGGATTGACCTGTCTTGAAACTGGAGTTCCATCACCAAAATTCCAAGTGTACACATTAAAAGTGCTACAGTCATTAGTATATCCTGCAATCGTATTATTATTAAAAAAAACTGACGTATTGGCACAAGCAATATTAGTAACGCTAAAATCTACAATAGGCACATCTAAAATAATGATTGGACCAGCAGTTAGGAAAGTACTACCACAGGATGTGGTTATGGTTAGTCCAACAGTGTTGCCAGAGGGACAGTTGAAGCGTGTGAAAGTATGCGGAATAGGAAAGTTTTGGGAGGCAGACGGATTGATCCTATTATAATAAACAGAGGCTTCTAGTTGGGCTTGAGTATAATTTCGAATGGTGCCATCTCCATAATTAACGGTATAATTCGTATCTGAAGGATTGAGTGCCCACGAACCTATAGCAAAATCCATTGGAGCAACTGGAATACAAAAATTAGTAGTATTTCCCGGAGCGATGAGTGCTCCTATTGGATTATTTGAGTTTTTAACTACATACGTGATTGAATTAGTACAGCCGTTAGTACCTACAGCTGTTATAACCATATTAAATGATCCTAAACGCATATAGGTATGCATTCTGGGAAAGGTAACATTTGTTTCAACAGTCCCATCTCCCCATTCTATATTATAGGAGGCAATACATGAAATTGAACTGGAAGAATTCCCTACATTAATTGTATATCTAGGATCCGAATTATTATCCCCACATTTTTCGAAAGGAGCACCTGTGCCTGAGGATGGATTTAAATTTACAAATTTCAAATCTGGCTTTTGCTTTACCAAAACAACTTTTGTAAGGGACGTACTCACGCCGTTGCGATCAGTAACAGTTAGTTTTACATTGAAATTTTGAGTTCCACAACCAACAGCTGTAAAAATATGAGTGGGATTAGCAACAGTAGATACACCTCCATCTCCAAAATCCCATTGGTAAGTATAAGGAGCATCGCCACTTATACTTGAAGTAAATATTATTGGAGTACCAGAACAACTACCATCATTATTATAAACAAAAGTAACAACAGGCGCTACTAATTCAATTTTATAATTTGTAGAGTGTATTTTTTTGTCATGGCTTGTATCACCTGTTTTACTATTTGCAAAAACCGAAACAGCCACTAATAAAAAAAAGATATGTGCTAGAAGATAAAGATTCCTCATGTAATAAAATTCGTAAATTATGGCGCAAAAGTATCTGTTTTTTTTTGAACTTATAAAGATTTCAATTCATATTATTTTGTTTTTTTTCATAATACATATCTTATAAGTGAAAAACATAGCAATACACACGCAATTATCCACATAACGTTACAATAAACCCATTAAACAAACCTGTTTCAATCTAAATTCTATTTTTCTGAGTAGCTGATAACTTTATCGCTATTTTCAATTGACAATATTTTCAATTCTTTATAAAAATTAAATGAGTGAACCCACGTACCCAAACAAAAAATCAAACTACACACTATAAATTAAATATTGACAGCCAATTAATTATAAATAATATTGCTCTGTGTTTTTGGAGCAGAAGGCTATTTTTACAGAACAATACCACTCCTGCTATTCACTCTATCTTTATGTCCTTAAAGAAAAGACATAAAGGATGCCGTTACTATCAGGTCTATCAATACCATCAAATTTTCATTAGAACAATTACCCATCCTCCAACCTAGAGCATTCACATTCAATAAGGAACAATTGCATCCGTATTTTAAAACCAAACCAGATTAACGCTCTGTTGCCCATTTCAATTAC
The DNA here is from genome assembly GCF_900142695.1 of Flavobacterium xanthum. Classification (GTDB taxonomy): domain Bacteria; phylum Bacteroidota; class Bacteroidia; order Flavobacteriales; family Flavobacteriaceae; genus Flavobacterium; species Flavobacterium xanthum. Next base: position 16,804 of record NZ_FRBU01000052.1, read on the forward strand.
GCCTTACATTTAAGTGAGAACGCTACCTCCTAGCTAAATAGAATATTAAAAAAAGAACAGATTTAAAACTACAAATTCAAACTACAAAGTATACCAAAACTCTTCATTAAATTAAAATTCATTTAATGATTTGTAAAGAATTATTTATATATTCGTTAAAGAATTTAGTCTGAAATTAAGCCGACTTTTACAAACATAATAAGGCAGATAAGTCTGATACTTTAGAGCTGTAAATAAGTTGTCTGTTATCTTAGAATAACAGACAGCCTAAGGGAAAATAAATTAAAATGAGAAAGCTATTCGTCCTTTTTAATCTAATATTATTTGTGAATTTTTATGGAAATTGCCAAACTAAAAATTTAAAACCAAAAGAAATCGTAAAGTCCGAATTTGGAAATATTTTAGATAGTTTAAAAGTAAAAGGTTCCATTTTAATTTATGATGTAAAAAATAAAACGTATTATTCTAACGACTTTGAATGGTCAAAAACAGGAGTAATTCCAGCATCAACGTTCAAAATTCCAAATTCAATTATTGCTTTAGAATCTGGAATAATTAAAAACGATTCTACAATTTTTAAATGGAACGGAGATAAGCGTAGATTTAAAAAATGGGAAGAAGATTTGACTTTCAAAAAAGCATTTCAAGTTTCTTGCGTTCCTTGTTATCAAGAAATCGCAAGAAAGATAGGTGTAAAAAGAATGAAATCGTACTTGAAAAAATTAAGTTATGATGGAATGATTTTCGATACTTTAACAATTGATAATTTTTGGCTAGAAGGAAAATCAATATTTTCTCAGATGCAACAAATTGACTTTTTAGAAAGATTATATTTCTCACAATTACCGATTTCAAAAAGAACCGAAAAAATAATGAGAGACATAATGCAGCTTGAGAAAACGGAAAATTATATTTTAAGCGGAAAAACCGGCTGGGGAATGAGAAATGGAATGAATAATGGCTGGTTAGTTGGGTATTTAGAAACGAATAATTCTGTTTATTTTTTCGCAACAAATGTGGAAAAGCAAGAAACAAACATGGAAGAATTTCCAATTATTCGCTTAAATTCGACCAAAGAAGCATTAAAAAAATTAAAACTAATTAAATAGCAAAGATGAATGGGCAACCGTCGTTTTGGTTTAAGTTGTGTCTCAAAAACATTACCTTTCCGAATCGTATTTTTCGTTTAACTTAATCTAGCGATTACCTAGAATAGACCATCTCAAAATGATCGAATTCCAGTACTAATTTATCCTAATTTTGTAGCCGTTACAATAGTTTAAAGCCAACATAAAATTATAAATTAATTTTGAAACCGAATTAAACAAGCAGTATATAAGTGAAGACCAGAACTCACTATAAAATAACGGGGCAACACCTGAAAAGCCAAAAGAGTAAGAAAATTTAAAAAAAACTAAAATGATAAATTTATCCGTGATTGCACAACTCATTGTCGCTATTTCTGTTATTATTGTATGGGTATTCCGCTTTGATAATATTGTAAAAGAATTTAAGCAATATGGGCTGAGTGATTTGACACGAACCCTTGTTGGAGCAACGAAAATAGCATTGGCAACTTTGCTTATTACAGGTATCTGGTATCCTTCGCTCGTGTTAATTCCAGCACTTTTAATGGCTTTCTTGATGTTGAGCGCGCAATATTTTCACTTTAAAGTAAATAATCCTTGGCAAAAGCGCATACCATCTTTGTTTCTGATGCTACTAAGTCTGTATATTGCTGCCGTAACCCTTAATTTAATTGCCTAATGCGTTTACTAGTAGTTTTAATTCTTTTTTCGAGTCTCTCTTTCTTAGTCTATGGAATCGCTTATTTTACAAACCCAAAAATGAAAAGTGAATTTGTCCGCTTTGGATTGAGTAAATTTGGAACGCTTACTGCAGTTTTAGAGATTGTGGGAGCTTTAGGTTTACTAATTGGCTTACTATACGACTCTATTTTACTGCTCTCCGCCGGAGGTTTAGCTTTATTGATGTTTTTGGGAGTAATTGTAAGACTAAAAATTAAAGACGGTTTGTGGGCGTCATCTCCTGCTTTATTTTATTTTGGGCTAAACTTATATATCTTTATTGAAACACTAAAAATATTCTAGAATTAAGGTACGTAGTAGTTGGATAGGAAAAACAATAATCAATAATACAAAAAAACCAGCCTGATATAGACTGGTTTTTTTGTACTTGCAAAAATTAATTACAAAAGTTCTTTTTTATAGTTCCGTAAAAATAGAGGCATCAAAATTTGATTTAACAATCACATTTTTTGGTCCTACATCTTCATTAGGTCTGTCAAAAGACAGTAAAATAGTACCCGTTTTTTGATAATTATTCCAAGGTTTTAAGAACTTTGGCTCCGTATCATTAAAGTTTTTATAGTAGGCCCATTGCGTAATTAAATGCTCTTTTTTATCTACATACAACCAGTATTTATTTTCAGGGGTTACACCAACTGCATTAAAGGTAAGTTGCAAAATATCTACCGTTTTACCATCTGGTAATTGATCAGTTTTTATATATTTTAGTTGTACTCCTGGATCTTGTAATTTCCAAGGCATCACCAACCAATACGAATCATTGATCCACCAGTTTTTAGCTTTTACTAGTAGCTCTTGGGTCTTGGCATCATCATTCACAAGTACTCCATTCTCATAGGCCTTGCCTTTTAAAGTGTTTATGTTTACTAAAACCACTTGCTTTGCTGCTGGGTTCTCAATGCGAACATCTCCAGTCCATTTGTCCCAAAATATTTTTCTGTTCACAAAATCCCATTGAATGAAATGGGTCGCATTGTAGTTTTTGATACCGCCCATGGCCGTAAGCATTTCTTGCACAATTAAATTTGCCTTTTCATCCTTTGTCTGAGCAAATACGGCAGTACTGCTAAAAAGGACTGTAATAATAAGTACAGCTGCTTTATAAATAGTTTTCATAATCCTGTATTTAAATGATTCTAAGAAACAAAAATAGTCACTTTTATTCCTCTTTTGAATTGAATTCCCATTATTTAAACTTATCACTTCATTATATGTAGTTATTGCTGCTGCTTTTTTTGAAATATTCCCTAACTATTATTCTTATCTTAGCATGCAAACAAGACACAAGAAATAAATATATAATGCAAACAATACTAGGAGCAAACGGGATAATAGGAGAAGGATTGGCCCGTGAGCTGCGGAAAAATTATACGCCTCACATTAAACTAGTGGGCCGCAATCCCCAAAAAGTAGATCCAAATGATGAACTTTTTAGAGCAGACCTAATGGATTCAGAAAGTGTTGTAAAAGCGCTAGAAAATACTGATATAGCTTACCTAACCGTGGGGTTGCCGTACGATTCCCAAATTTGGCTTCGAGATTGGGTTATTGTAATGCAAAATGTAATCAACGCCTGTAGAAAGAATCATTGCAAACTTGTCTATTTTGACAACACCTATGCCTATCCGCAAGACAGCAAAATCCAAACGGAAAATACTCCTTTAACCTCAAATGGAGAAAAAGGAAAGGGAAAGAAACTAGCAGCTGAACTGCTTTTAAAAGCTATTGCAAACAAGGAAATTGAAGCCGTAATTTGTAGAGCTCCAGAGTTTTATGGTTCCGGTATAACCAAAGGACTGACCAACAGTTTAATTTTCGAAAATCTAAAAAAAGGCAAAGAGCCCAAAGTATTCTTAAAAGATAATGTCTTACGTACTCTTATCTTTACTCCAGATGCCAGTAAAGCCATGGCCCTAATTGGTAATACGGCTGCTGCTTTTGGGGAAACCTGGCACTTGCCCTGCGACGACAATAGGTTAACCTACAAGCAATTTATCGCCGAAATAGAACATCAATTAGGACGACAAGTAAAATACAAGGTGTTGCCTTGGCTCGTCTTAAAAATTGGTTCATTTTTTGACAAAAACCTTAAAGAAACACAGGAATTACTTCCTCGTTATGCGATTGATAACATCTTTGAGTCTTCAAAATTTAAAACTACATTTCCCGATTTTAAAGTAACAACATACGCAGAAGGAATTAAAATAATCATCAACGACTATAAGATAAAGTAGCGCTTTTTCTGATTTGATTCCTTAAATTCAGTCTCCTTCTCTTTTAAATAAATTTGTCATAACCATTTGATACACTACTTATTCTTGATTCAGCATTTCTCTAAATCCAAGACTTCTACTAAAAAAGAAGAAAAAGCTAGGAATAAAAAATAAGCTGACAAAGCAACTGTTATACACTAAATACTTATCCTAATTGAATGACCACTTTTCACTATAAAGGTATAAGTATTTAATCAAGACTCGATAATCTAACTCACTTTCTCAAGTGCTTTGCCTATCAAAGTTTCTCCTTTAATAATTTCAAAAGTAGCCTTACTAGCTATGGTATCATCTAATGTTAGTACCAAAGTTTGCGCCACATCTTCCCGACTAATTTCGCCATGTTTATTTAACTTTCCTTCCAGCTCAATGGTAGTTAAAGCAGCTTCATTAGTTAGAGAACCAGGTCTGACAATACTAAAATCTAAACCACTTGTTTTTAAATATTCATCGGCGTTGTGCTTTGCTTTTAAATATTCTTGCAATTGAGTCGCTTCCTCCGGTTTGTCAGCTCCCATAGAACTCAACATTACAAACTTCCTAATGTTTGCTTTTTTGGAGGCATCAATTAGTTTTTTTGCTCCTTCTTGATCTACTCCAAGAACATTTTTCCCGGCAGAGCCAGCAGCGAAAACTACTTTATCAATCGGTCGATTGAAAACAGAAGAAAGATCACCTTCTAAGTCACCCAAAACAGTTTCAATGTTTTGAGCTTTAAAATAAGCTTGTTGCTTTTCTTTTCTAACCATGGCTATGGGACGAAAATTGTTGGATTCATTTAAAATAGCCACTATTTTTTTTCCTGTGGTGCCATTTGCACCTGCTACTAATATATTTTCCATACCTAAAAGTAAGCAAACCATGCAGTTTACCCAAACCTAATTTACTGTTTAACTTTAGATTAGTACTTATTAACTATGCTGCTCCCCAAAAAACGTACAACTTTTTGTGTGAATTTAAGATAGGATTAAAAACCTTAAATTAGCAGAATTATGTCAAGAACAAGA